>JAEUIT010000044.1 GCA_016795035.1 Phycisphaerae bacterium
CACGACGTTGTTCAAGCACGGAGCGTTCTTCCCATGGCATTTGGACGCACCTCGGATGAGGCGCGAAACGATCCCCGAACCGCGTTCGGGGTGCCAAGGATGTCTCCGCACGCCTGCCAAGGATGTGCCCGGTCCGAACAAGCTCGCTGGGGGAGGGGGACCATCGCGAAGCGATGGTGGTGGGGGCACTTCGCATCTGCCTCGGCTTTCAGTCTCGGTTCACTCGGCACCCCCTCCGTCATCGCTGCGCGATGCCACCTCCCCCGCGAGGCGCGGGGGAGGATTTCGTTCTGCGTCCCCCTCTCGCGCGCATGGACCACTCATGGCGAGGACTTGACCCTCTTCCAAATCGGCACCTCGCGCTTCATCACGTCGATGAACTCGTCGGCGCCAGCGAGCGCTTCCTTCCGGTGCGGCGCGTCAATCGTGAGGCGAAACGACACGGCGCCCGCGGCGACGAAACCCTCCGAGTGCTCCACGTCGATCGACGACAGGCGATGGCGCGCGAGGGTCGTCACGGCAAGGTCGTGCATGACCCGCTCGGCCATGCGGCGATAGACGTCGTACTCGAGTCCGTGGATCGCGCGACCGTTCTCCGTCGGCCGAACGACGCCCTCGAAGACGACGCGGGCGCCCGCGCCCGGCGCTCTCGGCGTTGCAGGCGCCGCGCCGAGCGGACCGGTGGTGAAGCGAACGGACACCGTCGGCACGTCGCTCATCCGCCCCCCACGAGGCCGATGAGTGCGAGTTCGTCGGTCACGGCCACACGCGCCTCGCGAGGCACGTACGAGGCGTTGACCGCGAGGCGCGCCCCGCGCATCAGCGGGGCGAGCGCCGGCACCGATTCGAGCGACGCGAGAATGTCCGCGACGGTCGCGTGGGGCGTCACCGCGACCGCGACCGAGCGGGCACCGACCGCGTCGGCATAGGGACCGAAGAGAAGGACGTTCGCCTGCATCTCGTGCGATGCTACCGACTGTCTCGACGAGGACACCCGATGCCCGACCTACCTGACGCCATTCCCGGCCCGTATCGCGCGATGCACGCCTCGCACCCTGATCTGATGCGGGCGTACGAGGCGTTCGGCGCCGCGTGCGCCGCGGCCGGTCCGCTCGACGCGAAGACGGTCGCGCTCGTGAAGCTCGCGATCTCGCTCGGCGCGGGGCTCGAAGGCGCCGCGCACTCGCACTGCCGCAAGGCGCTCGCCGCGGGCTGGACGAAGGACGAGCTGCTGCACGCCGCGACGCTCGCCGGGCCGACGATCGGCTTCCCGTCGATGATGCGCTCGCGGCAGTGGGTCACCGACGTGGTGCAGAAGTCGCGCGAGGGAAAGGGCGAGCGCGCATGACTGGGTGCGGCATGGACGAGGAGTTCGCGTTCGCGTCGCCCGAGACGGCGCTCGCGGCGCTCCTCGAACGCGTGCGGCCGGTGGGCGCCGTGCGCACGCCGCTCGCCGAGTGCGCCGGCCGCGCGCTCGCGGAAGACCTCGTGGCCGATCGCGACAGTCCGCCCGTCGATGTGAGCGCCATGGACGGATTCGCCGTGACGCTCGCGACAGGAACAGGTCCATGGCGCCTGGCCGGCACGGTCACGATCGGACGCGCACCTCCGCGTTGCAGCCCGGGCGAGGCCATGCGCATCGTCACCGGGGGCGCGATCCCCGACGGCGCCGACGCCGTCCTGAAGCATGAAGACGCCCTCGTCGAGGGCGACACGGTCCGCGCCGCGCCGCACGTGAAGGTCCAAGCGGGTTCGAACGTGCGACGGCAGGGCGAGAATCGGCGCGCCGGAGCGCTCGTCGTTGCAGCCGGAACGGAACTGACGGCCGCGACGATCGGCGCGCTCGCCACGTTCGGCGCGGCCAGGCCGCTCGTGCGAGCCCGCGTGCGCGTGGCGATCGTCGCGACCGGCGACGAACTGCGCGACGTCTCCGCGGCCTGCGACCTGTGGTCAATCCGTGACTCGAACGGCCCTGCCCTCGCGGCGCTGATTGGCGGCCTGCCCTTCCTCGAGCTCGCTCTCCACGATCGCTGCGGCGACGACGGTGATTCGCTGCGTGCCGCGCTTCGCCGCGCGTGGACCGCCGACGCGATCCTCGTCACCGGCGGCGTCTCAATGGGCGAGCGCGACGCGGTGCCGCACGAGCTCGCGGCGTTCGGCGCGCGACCGGTTTTCCATCGGCTTCCGCAGCGACCCGGCAAACCGCTCTACGCCGCGACGACCGAGGACGGCCGCCCCGTGCTTGGATTGCCGGGCAACCCGGTGTCCGTTCTCGTGACGGCGCGGCGCTACGCCGTCGCGGCCCTTCGCGCTCGCGCCGGCCTCGGGACGGTGCCAGTGCCGCGAGTCACCGTCACGAATGCTGACGCACAGACGATCCCCCTCTGGTGGCATCGCGCCGTGCGCCGACTCGACGCCTGCAACGTGGAGTTGGTTCCGATGCGCGGGTCCGGCGATGTCGCGTCGGTCGCGGCGAGCGACGGCTTCGTGGAGATTCCCCCGAACGCCGCCGGCGCGGGGCCGTGGGCGTACTACGGCTGGTAGGACCCGGGCGGCGCCTCGCACGACGGACCGAGGCGTTCCGTGTCTCGCTGCATGCCGGGCAGCGTCGCGTCATCGCGACGAAACCCAGGTCGGTAGCTCCACGGCAACACTGATTCGAGGTCGATGACCCTCGGTGCGGGCATGCGGCCCGGCGCCTCGGAGATCCATTGGATCCGCTTGAAGAACGCCGTACGACATCGCTCGGCGATGAACGCCCACGGCTGGACTCGCCAATGGGCGGGGACGAAGCAATCTCGCCGAATCGCGCCCACGAGCTCCGTCCAATGGGCGTCCCATTCCCGTAAGCCTCACGAGTGCGTTCACCTTCACGTCGTACGTGATCTCGCAGAGGTACACCGTTTCCTCTCGAAGATTCAGCGCGACGAGATCGCAGTACCAGTGACGCCCCGCTTCGAGCCTTCCTCCGGAGTCGAGCTGCAGCAGACACTGCGAGTTGACGAACACGGCGCGATCCGCGCGGAGATACTCGGTCACGACGCCTTGGAAGTAGTCCATAGGTAGAAGATCCAACTCCTCGCACGAGACTGCGACGAGGCTCCATCACGAACGGTCCAGCTGGCGGCGATCAGGGTCATTCGCCGTCACCCCACCGCCATCGTGCGGGCTCGCCCGTCTTCCAACAGATGGCGACGAGGATCGCGCTCAGGACGAGGACATAGGTGAGATAGAGAATCACGTCCACGCCCGTCGAGACAAACGGCACGCCTGCAACGAGGAGTGCGACGTAGCCGAGAAGGACGACCCAGCCTTGCCACGCGCACGGCAACCCCCAGCCCCAGCCGTAGCGCTTGGCCGCGAACCAGTAGCGTTTGGCCGAGCCGGATGGGTTGGCGTCGTTCTCAGCCATGCGCGGCTTCTCAACGTTGCAGGTGGGCCCTCTGGACGACCGATGCGCGATCCATCACCGACCTCCTGCGCCGCCCGCCTCGAGCAACACCGCGCCGCAGGAGGGGCACGCGTGCGCCGGCACGATGTGCGAGGAAAGGGTCGAAGATCGAACGATCGGTCGCTTGCCCGACGCCGACTCGAACCAAAGGTGTTGCCACGACAAACCGACGGCGAGAAAGCCCGCGCCGGTCCCGGCGACATACGCGCGGCCGTCTTCCATCGCGCCTCCGCACTTCGGGCACGTCACCGCCGTCCCCGTGCGCCCGTTGATTCGCGGCTGACTCTCGGATTCCATGCAACGGAGAGTACCTCGTCACGCGCGATTTTCATCATCCGAATTCGGCGACCGATCCGTGCTACGACCGGTTCCGTCGCCAATCCGTCCTCCGCCGCTTGCCCCGCCGCGGCGCATCCGTGATCCTTTCGCCCATGGCACCCGAGTCCTCGTCCTTCTCGCATCTCGACGCCCACGGCCACGCCCGGATGGTCGACGTCGGCGCGAAGCCCGAGACCGCGCGGGTCGCGAAGGCGCGGGCCCGCGTGCGCGTGAGCGCCGAATTAGCCCAGGCCATCCGGTCGCAAACGCTTGCGAAGGGCGATCTCTTCGCCGTCGCACGGCTCGCCGGAATCATGGCCGCGAAGCGCACCGACGAACTCATCCCGCTCTGCCACACGCTGCCGCTCGACCATGTCGACGTGCGCCTCGCGCTCGTCATGTCCGACGGGACCGGCGACGGCAGCAACGCGGAAATCGCGATCGAGTCGGAAGCGCGTTGCACGTCGCGCACCGGCGTGGAGATGGAGGCGCTCGTCGCGGCGAGCGTCGCAGCGCTCACCGTCGTCGACATGGGCAAGGCGATCGACAAGGCGATGACGATCCACTCCGTCGAAGTCACCGAGAAGTCGGGCGGCCGAAGCGGCACCTGGCGCCGCGTCGACGGCGGAGCCCGCTCGTGACGATCCGCGCCGCCGTCCTGACCGTCAGTGACCGCTGCGCTCGCGGCGAGGCGACCGATGCCTCGGGGCCGGCGATCGCGTCGCTTCTTCGAGATCGGATTGCGGCGGAGATCGTCGCCACGGCGTGTGTCCCCGACGAGCCCGGCGCGATCGCGACCGTCATCCGGTCGTGGGCGCACGTCGCGCTCGTCGTCACGACCGGAGGCACCGGCCTCTCGCCGCGCGACCGCACGCCGGAGGCGATTCGACCGCTTCTCGACCGCGAAGCGCCGGGGCTCATGGAGCTTGCACGGTCGCGCACCGCGTCGATCACGCCGCTCGCGTACCTCTCGCGCGGCATCGCAGGCACGATGGGATCGACCCTCGTCCTCACGCTTCCCGGTTCGCCGAAGGGAGCGGTGGAACAGCTTTCGGCGTTGCTCGACGTCCTGCCGCACGCGCTTGCCGTGCTGGCTGCAACAGAGAGTTCAGACTCGCTCCACAGGCCACGTTCATGACGCCGCGCGACGCGATCCTGCCCGTCGTCCTTGTCGGCGGCCGGAGCTCGCGCTTCGGGCGCGACAAGCTGCGTGAGCCGCTTGGCCACGACGAGTGGCTGGTCGATCGGCCGATCGCGGCGTTGCGTGCCGCGTTCGGACCTCGCGTAGTCCTGGTCGGTGCCTGCAACGCGGAGATCCGCCTCCGCGGCGACGATTGGCTCGACGAGGAGGGCCCCGCCGCGCGCGGGCCCGCAGCCGGCATCGCGGCGGCGCTGCGCCGAGGGTCCGACGTGTTCGTCCTGGCCGGTGACCTGCCGTCGGTGACGGAGGCGGTCGTCGAACTGGTGCTCGACGTTGCCGCCCAACATCCCGATGCGCTGGCCGCCCTCGCCCGCACCGACCGCGTGGAGCCGTGCGTCGGCCTCTATCGCCGCGCGGCCCTCCCCTTCCTGGACGCTTGCCTCGAAGATCCGCGCGGCGCGCTCATGCGGGCGATTCCCGAGGCGCGGCTCGCGCTTGTCGACGTCGACCCCACGCATCTCCGCAACGTGAATCGGCCCGAGGACCTCGCCGCCGCGGAAGGCGCCGCATGAGCGAGCGCTCGGAGGAACGGCCCTCGTCGCGCTTGCCGCGGCAAGTCGTGGTGATGGGCTGGATCTCCTTCCTCGCCGACGTCGGTGCGGAGCTCGCGTATCCCGTCCTTCCCTTTCTTCTCACCGGGCCGTTGCAGGCGCCGAAAGCGGCGCTCGGTCTCGTCGAAGGCACCGCGCAGCTCGTCATCAGCCTGTCGACGTGGTGGGCCGGCACCGCGAGCGACCGCACGCGCCGCGTGCCCTTCATCCGCATCGGCTACGCCTTTCCGACGCTTGCCCGCGCGGCGATCGCGTTCGCGCCGAGCTGGCTCTGGGTGCTCGGCGCGCGCACGGTCGATCGCGTCGGCAAGGGCATGCGCACGAGTCCGCGCGACGCGCTCCTCGGCGACCTCGTGCATCCCTCGCAACGCGGACATGCCTTCGGCTTCCACCGCGCGATGGACAACGGCGGATCGTTCGTCGGCGCCCTCCTCGCCGCCGCGATCCTCTGGTGGTTCGCGGCGCGCAGCGAGTTCGCCCTGCGCTCGGCGTTTCTCGTGTCCGCGGTGCTCGGTCTCGCGGCGGTGGCGCTCACGTTCGCGCTGCGTGAGGCGCCGCGACCTGCAACGGAGAATGCGGCGACCGCTCGCGTGCCCCTGCCCAAGGCCTATTGGCGCGGTCTGTCGATCCTCGTCCTCTTCGCGCTTGCGAACTCGAGCGACGCGTTCGTCCTCCTGCGCGGCGCGGAGCTCGGGCTCGCGCCGTGGCAAGTCGCGCTCGCCTATGCGGGGTTCAGCGCGATCCTGAGCGTCGTCTCGACACCGCTCGGACGCCTCAGCGACCGCATCGGACGCTGGCCGATCATCGCGACCGGGGTCGCGCTCTACGCGTTGAGCTACACGGGCTTCGCGCTCGCATCGACCACGGCGGCGTTCCTCGCGACATTCGCGCTGTACGCCCTCTCGACCGGTTGCACCGACGGCGTGCGCCGCGCGCTCGTCGTCGACCACCTCCCCGCGACCGAACGCGGGCGCGGCCTCGGAATCATGCATGCATCGGTCGGCGTCGCGTCGCTCGGATCGAGCCTCGCGGCCGGGGTCCTCTGGGACCGATACGGCGCGGCGAGCGCGTTCTGGCTCGGCGCGGGCATCGCGGCCCTCGCCTTGATCGCGATCCTCGCGCGCGCCCCGTCGGAGCGCTGAGGGCGCCGACAGGCCCGGATGCGGGTGGTGCGGTATTCTCTCGGCCCCGCGGCCCTGACGCGGGTTCCCTTTCGCAACGAGAGATCGACCGACATGGCACTTCCCCATCTCACCGACGAAGAGATCCGTACCTGGACCCCTGCACAGAAGGATCGTTGGTGGCTGGAGAACGTCTACCGCGGCAACATGCCGCAGCTAACACTGCGCTCGGCGGTGACCGGCTTCTTCCTCGGCGGCGTCCTTTCCGCGACGAACCTCTACATCGGCGCGAAGACCGGCTGGACGCTCGGCGTCGGCGTCACGAGCGTCATCCTCTCGTTCGTGATCTTCCGGACGATCTCGAAGATCGGCGTGTCGCGCGACATGTCGATCCTCGAGAACAACGCGGTGCAGTCGATCGCCACCGCCGCGGGCTACATGACCGGCCCGCTCATCTCGGCGCTCATGGCCTACATGTTCGTGACGAACACGACCATGGAGTGGCACAAGATGCTCGTGTGGAACGTGCTCGCCAGCCTTCTCGGCGTGCTCGTCGCGTTCCCCATGAAGCGGCGCTTCATCAACGACGAGCAGCAGCCGTTCCCTGAAGGTCGCGCGTGCGCGGTCGTCCTCGACTCGCTGTACCCCGACGCCCCCAAGGGCGGCACGAAGAACATGGTCGACAACACGCCGGTCGCGTCGACGGCGGCGAAGACCGCGGGCGGCGTCGATGCCGGGCTCTTCAAGGCGAAGGCGCTCGCCTTCGCGGCGGCGCTCGGCGCCGGCCTGCAGCTCCTCGTTGCAGCCGGCTACATGGCGATCCTCCAGATCTGGGTGCTCGGCACGTCGAAGGCGACGGACACGCTGCTGCGCGTGCCGGAGCGCCTCGACGAGTGGTACTACGAGCTCGCCGCCAAGCATCCGGCGCTCACGCTGCACAAGATCAAGGGAATCACGCTCGAGCAGCTCGGCGTGACCTTTGCGTTCGACCTCTCGATGATCGGCGCCGGCGGCCTCATGGGCATGCGCATCGCGAACAGCGTGATGCTCGGCATGATCCTGAACTTCCTGATCATCGCGCCGATCATGATCACGAACGGCGAGATCATGCCGCGCAACTTCGCGGCCATCGCCCAGCCCGACGGCAGCTACGTGATGTCCGACTCGATCTTCGGCCGCGCCCACCTCACGAACTCGTGGTGCCTCTGGTGGGGCGTCGCGATGATGGTGACGGCCTCGATGATCGGCCTCTTCGCGAAGCCGAAGATGATCTTCGGCGCCTTCGCCGGCATGTTCAGCCGCAAGGAGAAGCAGGAAGACTGCCTTCGCGACATCGAGCTCCCGCTGAAGTGGAGCTTCATCGGCGTGCCGATCCTCGCGGCGATCGTCATCTACATCAACCATGAGTGGTTCGGCGTGTCGTGGTGGCTCGGCGCGCTCTCGATTCCCCTGATCATCGTCCTCACGCTCATCGCCGCGAACGCGACCGCGCTCACGTCGACGACGCCCACGGGCTCCCTCTCGAAGATCACGCAGTTCACGTTCGGCGCGATCCAGCCGACGAATCCCGGCACGAACCTGATGACCGCGGGCGTGACGACCGAAGTCGCGTCGAACGCGTCGAACCTTCTCATGGACATCAAGCCGGGCTACATGCTCGGCGCGAAGCCGCGGCAGCAGGCCTGGGGCCACTGCATCGGCATCGTCGCGGGCGCGCTCGCGTCGACGCCGCTCTTCTTCCTGCTCTTCCTCTGGAATCGCAAGCCCGAAGTCACGATCGAGCAGCACGTCACCGACGCGTGGGCCGTGCCCGGCGCGCTCCAGTGGGCGGCGATCTCGAAGGTCATCGAAGGCATGGGCGCGAGCGACGGCACGCACGTCGTGACGACGGGCGTCGACGGCATCGCGAAGCTGTGGGGCGTGCTCCCCGTTTCAGCCGCATGGGCGATGCTCTTCGGCGCCGTGATGGCCGCGCTCTTCGAGATCCTCCGCATCGTGCGCAAGGGCAAGTTCCCGCTCTCGGCGGTCGGCATCGGCCTCGGCGTGGTGTTGCCCCCCGAGTCCACGATCATGATGTGGCTCGGCGCCGCGTTCTTCTCCTTCTTCGAGCACCGCTACCACAAGAAGGTCGGCACGTTCGCCTGGCGCCTCTGGGTCGACTCGAAGGAAGCGGTCTGCGCCGGCCTCATCGCGGGCTGGGCGCTCCTCGGCATCGGCGACGGCATCATCGCGGCCTTCGCGAGCTTCTCCGACGACACCGCGCAGGTCGAGGCGCACGAGAAGCGCAGCGGCGACCTTCGCTCGAAGATCCTCGCGGGCAACGCCGAGCCCGCCGAGATCGGCGAGTTCGTCACGCTCACGCTCGAGCCTAACGGCGCCAGCATCAACGTCGCCGAGCACGTGCAGGCGATCCAGACGGCGGCCAGCGCCGGCAACGCGGAAGCGCACGTCGCGCTCGGCGACATCGCGAAGGCCTCGGGCGACTTCGCCGCCGCCGACGCCGCGTACGCCGCAGCCGCCGCGAAGGGCTCGAAGGACGGCATCACGAAACACGCGCTCCTGCACGCGACGCATCCGTCAGGCGATCGCCAGAAGGCGCTGTCGCTCCTTCCGGCCGCGGCGGAGAGCGGCAACGCGGAAGCGCAGTTCGAGCTCGCGGAACTTCTCCTCGCGCAAGGCGGCGACGAGAACCGCACGAAGGCGCGGGCCCTGCTCGCGTCTGCGACCGAGGCCGGCAACGGTCCTGCGGCCGCGCGTCTCTTCGAGTTCATCCAAGGCGACCCCGAGAGCGCGGAGCGCTCGACGGCGCTCGTCAACACGTGGCTCACCGCCATCAAGGGCGGACAGCGCGACCTCGGCAAGACGACGCTCGAGCCGATCTCCGCGATCGTCCTCGCATCGGACAATCCCGCGTGGCTGAAGTCGCTCGCGACGATCGCCGAGCGCGGCAACGCGGGCGCCGTGAACATGGCGCTCGCGAAGAAGGCGTTCCTCCGCGGCCATGAGATCCACGATCCGGATCTCACGATCCTGCTCGCTCGCTTCGAGGCCGCCGGCACCGACGGCACGCGCGACGATGCCCATGCCGCGACGCTCCTCTCGGAGCTGGCGAAGGCCGGCAACGTGAAGGCGATGGAGGAGCTCGGCGAGATGCTCGCGCGGATCGCCGACGAACCCGAGGCCCTCACCGCAGCGACGAACGCGCTTGGCGTCAACGACGGCGTCGCGGAAGCGCGTCGACTGTGGACCGCGGCGGCCGAATTGGGCAGCCTGCGGGCGCTCTTCAACCTCGGATGGCTCGCGAAGTCCGGCCTCGGCGGCGCGCCGTCGGACGTCGGCACCGCGAAGGCGTTCTGGAAGGAAGCCGCCGAGCGCGGCGACGCCCGCTCGATGTATCACCTGGGCATGCTCCTCAACGAGACGGCCGCAAACGACACGGATCGTGCAGAGGCGTTCTTCTGGCTGTCGCTTGCGAGCTCGAAGGGCGTGGCCGGCGCCGGTCGCGAGATCGAGCTTCACGGGGACAGCGTGTCGCAGGCCACGCGCGACGAGGTGGCCGAGCGCGTGAAGTTCTGGACTCCGGGCGACGCAAAGTGACCGGATGACGATTCGACGATCGCCGGACGACTTCTTGGTCGAGGAGGAGCACGTCGACGACGCGCTCGCCGGGCTGCGCGCCGAGCCGAGCGCCAGCCATCGGCACGCGGTGTACGAGCTGCGCAAGCGCTCGATCACGACGCCGCAGGCCGTCGCGTATCTCGCCGCCGCGCTTCGGGCGCGACCCAACGACGCGAGCTTCGCCGGGCTCAAGGACCGGCACGCGTCGACGGTGCAGCTCGTCTCGATCGGGATGCGCGGCGGCGCGTGCGTCGCCGGCAACGTGGAGTCGCGGGGCTGGCATGCGACGCTCGTCGGCTGGAGCGATCGGCCGGTCGACTCGACGTGGAGCCGCGGGAACCGATTCACGATCGTCGTGCGCGACCTTGACCGCGTTGCAGCCATGGAGATGGATCGGCGCCGCGAGCCGCTCATGCGCGGCGCGGGCGTCGTCGTCGTCAACTACTTCGGCGCGCAGCGCTTCGGATCGGCCCGACACGGCGGCGGATTCGCGGCGAAGGCGCTCCTGCGCGGCGACTTCGAGACAGCGCTGAAGCTCCTGATCGGCACGCCGGCGCGGAAGGACAGCGGGCCGACCCGGGCCCTGAACCGCGCCTGCGCGGAGCACTGGGGCGACTGGAGGACCGTGCTCGCGAACATCCCGCGCGTGCCCGAAGGCCGCGCGGTCGCGGCGCTCGCCGCGGGGGCATCGTTCCGCGACGCGTTCTCCACCTTGCCGCCATTCACGCAGCTCATGTGCGTCGAGGCATACCAGTCGCATCTCTGGAACACGATCGCGCGACGCCTCGTGCGCGATCGCGTGCCCGCGGAGGCCATCCTCCGCGCCGACGACGAGTTCGGGGAGATGCTCTTCCCGCATGCGTCGGCGATCCCCGACGACCTGCGCAACCTCACGCTGCCCCTCCTCGCGCCGAGCTCGACGATCGAGCCCTCGATCGCGGCGGCCGTCGAGGCGACGCTCGCCGACGAGGGGATCGCGCTCGCCGACCTGCGAATCCCCGGCCTGCGGCGACCGTTCTTCGGCGACGCCCCGCGCCCCTTCCTGGTCGAGGCGGAGCGATTCGACCTCTCCGTGCCCGGCACCGACGAGTACGCGCCGAAGCGGCTGCGCCGCACCGCGCGATTCGCGCTACCGCGCGGCGCGTATGCGACCGTGGTGCTGCGCGCGCTCGGCCAGTGATGCCGCGCGCTCCGCGCGGACTGCGACGAGGCGATCGATCATGTCGATTGTGCGGGCCGCGCCGACACAACTGTGTCGATGTGGTGGGCCATCGTCTCTAGGACATCTCTGAGGAGAAGACGCGGAGAGTTATCGCAAGTCCGAAACGCGCACGCCATGCTCGGATTGTCGATCACTCAAGACGTCTCGACTCCGTCACGCGACGGCGTCGTGCGTGGGGAATTTCCGGGGAGGTCGGCATGTTGCATCGAACGCTCGTGGGCGTTTCTGCGTCGCTCGCACTCGCTTCCGTCGCCATGGCGGATCCGCCTGAGGCGACGCTCTTCTGGTCGGTGGACGGTGGCCTCGATCAGGTGCAGCCGCTCAGCGGCACGCCAAACCAAAGCGGAGGAGCGACGTACGTGACGTCGTTCAACACCGACGGCGGTCTCTGCAAGCTCACGCTCATCCTGAATGCGGATTTCACCGCCGATCCGCAGGCGAACATCAACGGACAGCTCAAGATCGAGAACCTCTCGAACGGGCCGCGCTCGGTGAAGTTCGGCGTGCACCTTCCGATCTGCCCAGCCATCACGTCCGATCCCGCGTTCGGCGTCCTGAGCGTGATGACGCTCACGACGGACGGCCCCGGGTATCTCGTGTGCGTCGAGGACGGGCTCATCAACTTCACGAACGGCACGCAGACGGTGAAGTCGCTCTTCACGTGCCCGTACCAGCTGGGGACGACCGGCTCGGGGACGATGACGTCGACGGCGCAGTTCGGAACGCCGGGCGCGAGCGCGCCGACGGCGATCGAGTTCGACGAACTCGGTGTCTACTCCCACTGCAACATCTCCGAGTCCGACTTCGTCACGTACTCCTTCACGTTCAACGCGAAGGACAACGACGCGTGGGCGCCGAACCCGTGCCCGCCGGACCTGACGCGCGATGGCATCGTCAACGGGCAGGACCTAACACTTCTCTTGGCGACGTGGCAAGACGTGTCGTCGTGTCCGCAGAGCCTTTCGGGAGACGTCGACCAGAACGGCATCGTCGATGCCACGGATCTCGCGTCGGTCCTCTCGTCGTGGGGCTCGTGCGGCGAGTAGGCGCGACGCGCAAACAATTCGTCAGTGAAAAGACCGAGTTGGTCCGACCGCGCGAGGAGAAAACAACTCCTTGCACGGAGGGACCAACTCGGTTATTCCTTGTGTGAGTGGCGGTTTATCCCCACGAAGCACTCGGGTGTTCGCGACAGCGAGAATGCGGACCGGGCAAACGACCATCAGGCAGAAACGCCAAAACTCTTAGTTTCGGTGGCCTTGGTCCGAAAAAAGGTACACAGTGCGTGCGTCCGGCTGCCGCCAGTCGCCGCCTTCCAAGGGGAGCTTCAATGAGAGACCAGTGCCGTCGTGGGAGCGTGATCGCTCTATCCAGTGTTTTCGCGCCGCTCGTCGTAACGACGCTTGCGTGCGCCCAAGCCTCACCGCCGCCTGCGAGCGTGAGCGTTTCCATTCCAGGGGCCGAGCCCGTCAAGCAGTCCGTCGACGGCACGCCCGTCGCCGGAGGCTCGCAGCTCTACGTGACATCGTTCGCCGCGCCGGACGGATCGTGGACCGTCAACGTGAGCCTCACCGTCGACTGGACCTCGAATCCTTCGACGTCGATCATCGGAACGGTCGTCACTAAGAACCTCAGCGCCGAGCCAATTCAGTTCACCATCGACTTCGATGTCGACATCTGCCCGTCGATCACCGAGGGCGCGGTGAATGGAGGCAACGGCAAGCTCACGCTCGTCACGGATGGCCCGGGCGCCATGACGTGCGGCGACGAGCCCGCCGTGTACGGCGTGAAGATGAATGGCGAGCTCGATTCCGCCCTCTTCTGGTGCCCGTTCACGCTGGCGACGACCGGAAGCGGCTCGATGTCGTCGACCGCGACGTTCGGCCTGCCCGGTCCGTCGCACCCGGGTCCGCGCAACGTGTCGTCGATCGGCACGCAGCTCGCGTTCCACCTCACGCCTGGCGACACGGCCACCGCGTGGGGCATCCTTCTCTTCAAGGATGAGAACGGCGTGACGCCCGCGCTCTGCCCGGCCGACCTCGACGGCAACGGCGCCGTCGACGGCTCCGACCTCGGGGAGCTCTTCGCGCAGTGGGGCTTCGAGTCGTCGTGTCCGAGCAGCCTCTCCGGCGACCTCACGGGCGACGGCGAAGTCAATGCGGACGACCTGCTCGAACTCATCGTGAGCTGGGGCATCTGCGGCGACGAGCTCAAGAACGACAATCGCTGACGCGGCCGAAAACAGGGATAATCGCCGCCGATGCGACTTCCACGTGTCGGCGGCGGTTGGCCCTCCATCTGGTACACGCTGACGCAATCTCGCGGCGCGGGCGGCCTTTTGCGCATGTGGCGCGGCCTCCGGTCGAAGAATGCGTGCAAGACCTGCGCGCTCGGCATGGGCGGGCAGCGCGGGGGCATGGTCAACGAGACCGGCCACTTCCCCGAGGTCTGCAAGAAGTCCATTCAGGCGATGGCCGCCGACATGCGCGGCGCCATACGCGAGGGCTTCTTCGCCGAGTTCCCGTTCGCGAAGTTAGGTGCGTTCTCGCCGCGCGAACTCGAAGTCGCGGGGCGCATCACGACGCCGCTCTACGCCGGACCGGGCGACGCCGGCTATCGCGCGATCTCGTGGGACGAGGCGATCGAGCGCACCGGTCGTGCGTTCCGCGCGGCGCGTCCGGACGAGACGTTCTTCTACGCGAGCGGTCGCTCGAGCAACGAGGCGGGATTCCTCTGGCAGCTCGTCGCGCGCGTCTACGGCACCAACAACGTCAACAACTGCTCGTTCTTCTGCCATAACGCCTCGGGCGTGGCGCTCAAGGAAACGCTCGGCTCGAGCGCGGGCACGGTCGACCTCGACGATCTCGCGAAGGCCGATCTCGTGGTGCTCGTCGGCGCGAACCCGGCGTCGAACCACCCGCGCCTGATGCGCACGCTGATGGAAGTGCGGCGCCGCGGCGGCTCCGTGCTCGTCGTCAATCCGATCCGCGAAGTCGGGCTGATGCGCTTCGCGGTCCCGAGCGATGTGCGCTCGCTCCTCTTCGGCTCCGACATCGCGGATTTCTACGTCCAGCCCCACATCGGCGGCGACGCCGCGCTCTTCAGCGGCGTCGCGAAGGCGCTCGTGGAAGGCGGCAACGCGGACCGTGCGTTCGTCGAGCGGCACACGGAGGGCTTTGCAACGTGGAGCGCGTCGATCGAGGCGCTCTCGTGGAGCGACCTTGTCGAGCGATCTGGCGTCGACGAAGCGACGATTCGCGAGATCGCCCGACGAATCGCGGCCTCGAAGCGCACGATCTTCTCGTGGACGATGGGGATCACGCACCACGCGCACGGCGTCGAGAACGTCCACGCGATCGTGAACGTCGCGCTCCTGCGCGGCATGCTCGGACGTCCGGGCGCAGGACTTCTGCCGCTCCGCGGGCACAGCAACGTGCAGGGAATCGGGACGATCGGCGTCGTCCCCGCGCCGTCGCGGGCGTTTCTCGACGCGCTCGAGTCGTTCGTCGGCACCGCGTTGCCGCGCGAGCCCGGGCTCGACACGATGGCATGCATCGAACGCGCGGCCCAGGGACGCATCAATGCCGCGCTGCACCTCGGCGGCAACCTCTACGGCTCGGCGCCCGACGCCGAGTTCACCGGCAACGCGCTCCGATCGATCGGCCTCACGGTGTTCCTCTCGACGACGCTCAACACCGGCCACGTGCACGGCCGTGGGCAAGAGTCGATCATCCTGCCGGTGCGGGCCCGCGACGAGGAGCCGCAGCCCACGACGCAGGAGTCGATGTTCAGCTATGTCCGCCTCTCGGACGGCGGGCCCTCGCGCTTCGACGGCCCGCGCTCCGAGGTCGAGACGATCGTCGCGATCGCCAAGGGCATCGCCGGCGATCGCAGCAACGTGGAGTTCGACCGCCTCTCCAATCACTCCACGTTGCGGGAGGCGATCGCGCATGCGGTGCCTGACCTCAAGGGAATCGCGACGATCGACCGCACGAAAGAGGAGTTCGTGGTGCCCGGGCGCCTCTATCGAGAGCCCACGTTCCCGACGCCGAGCGGTCGCGCACACTTCCACGTTGCAGCCGTGCCGCCCGCGTCGACCCTCGACGCCGCGAGGGGCGAGTTCCACCTCATGACGATGCGGAGCGAAGGACAGTTCAACACCGTCGTTTACGAGGACCACGACTCCTATCGCGGCCAGGACCGGCGCGACATCATCCTGATGCACGCCGAGGACATGCAGGCGCTTGGCCTCCGCGAGAACGACCGCGTGCGCGTCGAGAGCGAGTGCGGCGCGATGGACGGCATCCTCGTGCGTCCGTTCGACATCCGCCGCGGCAACGCCGCGATGTACTACCCCGAGGCGAACGCACTCGTGCCGGCGAAGCTCGATCCGCGCTCGAAGACGCCGAACTTCAAGAACGTCGCCGTCCGCGTGCGGGCGAGCCGCTCGCTACCGGTGATGCGGCCCGGGGCGTAGCCGCCGTCGACATTTCCGGACTTCGCTTGGCGGGATCAACGCAGAAACCTGGCGCGGGGGCCGCTGCGCTCTCGCGTTCCCGACGTCCCTCGCGCGTCGAGGGTCGTTGTTCCTATCGCCTTGCCAGGAGTCCGCGATGTTGTCGCCCGCCCGTCCGTCCCTTCGTCCGTCCCGCCTCCCGTCCCTCGCCGCCGCTGCCGCCGTGGCCGGCCTCGCCCCGCTCGCGTCGGCCGATCTCGTCACGAACGGCTCGTTCCAGACCGGCGACTTCAGCGGCTGGACCGTCACCAATGCCCCGGTCGGCTCGAATCTCTCCGTTGCCGCCGGCGGCTATCTCGGCCCGTTCGCCGCGTACTTCCAGGGCACCGGCCCCGGCTACGACGGAATCGCGCAGACGCTCGCGACGAGCGCCGGCACCGAGTACACGGTCTCCTTCTGGATCCTCAATAACGGCGTCGGCGACGACAGCCTCCTCATCGACTGGGAAGGCGCGACTGTCTTCAACCAGTCGCCGGTCGAGGCGCCGCTCGAGTCGTGGTCGTTCGTGAGTTTCAACGTCTCGGCCGGCCTCAACGGCTCGGAGCTTCGCTTCCGCGGCTTCGACAGCATCTCGTCGTTCGCGATCGACGACATCAGCGTCGTGGCCGTGCCCGCGCCGGGCGCGTTCGCGCTCGCCGGGGCGTTGGGTCTCGCCCGACGCCGGTCGCGCCGCCGCGCCTGACGCCACGCGTCCATCACGCTCGGAGCGGCAACGACGGGCGGGGATACGCTGGCGCCATGCGCCACGTCCTCCTCGTCGTTGTCGCGTCGATGCTCGCGACCGTCGCCGCCGCGACGCAGGATCGCACGCCCCGGCCGCAGCCGCCGACGGCGCTTGAACTCTTCGTTGCAGCCGACGCCGTTGTCGTCGGCACGTGCGAGTCGTCGGCCACGTCGGACGTCACCCGTGACGGCTCGAACGCGGCGACGCGCCCGGTGCATGTCGTACGCGTCGATCGCTTCGAGGCGGGCGGCTCGCCGCGCGCCGCGGGCGTCGCGCCGCTGAAGCCTGGCGACCGCATCGCCGTGCGGTCGCACCTTGAGAGCGGGGACGCGGACCAGGCCGCGCCCCCGCTCTCGCCGAGCCGACGCGGCCGCGCCTATCTCACCGACGACGGCACGACGGACGGCGCCGGCCGCCGCATGTTCACGCTCGCCTCCGCGAACGGCTGGCGCCCGCAGGCGCGGGACGTCACGTTCGTCGGCGCCGACGACGAATACCGCAGCGAGGTCACGATGCCCCTCGTCGCCGGCATCTGCGCCCGCGAAGGCGGCATGACGACGACCGTCGCGTTCCCCGCCGATCCGGCGACCGGCGCACTCGACGTCGAGCGTCGCGACCACATCGCCAACGTCTCCACGTTGCAGGCGGCCGACGTCGCCGTCTTCTACATGCGTTGGCGCGAGTTCGACGACGAGTCATGGAAGGCCGTCTCGACGTTCCTCAGGAGCGGCAAGCCGATCGTCGGGCTGCGCACGACGACGCACTTCCTGCGGACGAAGGACGGCACGCTCGACAACGACGTGCCCGCGCGGGTCTTCGGCCAGCGCTGGATCTCCCATCACGGCCACGAGTCGAAGACGCGCGTCCTCCGGCCCGAAGGCGCGGCGGCCGAGCATCCGATCCTGCGCGGCGTGCGCGGGGAGTTCGTCGTGCCGAGCTGGCTCTACGACGTGGAGCCCTTGCCGAAGGACTGCCGCGTCCTACTCTACGGCGAGGTCGTGGGCCGCGACGGCGATTCGACGAAGCAGCCGATCGTCTGGATCCGCGAGGCCGGTCCCGACACGCCAACGCCCTTCCCGGACGGCGGCACGCCGGCGCGGCGCATGGCGTTCACGACGCTCGGGCACCCCGGCGACTTCGAGAACGCCGAGGTGCGACGCCTCGTGGCCCAGATGATCCTGTGGGCCGCGGGCGACGAGGCGAGCATTCCAAAGGACGGCCTGCCTGCAACGCTGTCCGCGCCCTACGCCGCGCCGCCGACGCGGTGAAACTCGGCGTTGCAGCCAGCGCGCCCCGCGGCGGTTCAACCGCCGCGTGGGCCGCCGCGGCGGTTCAACCGCCGCCAGGACCGCCGCGGCGGTTCAACCGCCGCCCGGACCTTTCCCGCCGGGCTTCGTCATCGACGTCGGATCGAGGAGCTTCGCGAGGTGCTTCTCCTCGACGAGCTTGTGGCGCAGCGCGTGCTGACGCACCGTTTCGCCAGTCTTGAAGGCTTCCTTCGCGAGCTTCGCGGCGTTGTCGTAGCCGATGACCGGCGCGAGCGACGTCACCATCATGAGGCTCTTCTCGACGGTGCCGGTGGCGATGTCGATGTTGAGCTCGAGGCCGGCGATGCAGCGCGTGAGGAACATCTCGGCCGCGTTCGCGAGGAGCTCGATCGAGTCGAGCAGGCGCTCGGCGATCATCGGCATCGCCACGTTGAGCTGCAACAGCGAGCCGACGCCGCCGAAGCCACCGAGGGTGATGGCCGCGTCGTTGCCGACGATTTGGCACGCGACCATCATCACGCTCTCGCAGATGACCGGATTCACCTTGCCCGGCATGATCGAGCTGCCCGGCTGCGTCGCGGGAATCGTGAGTTCGAAGAGGCCGGTGCGCGGGCCCGAGCCGAGCCAGCGGATGTCGTTCGCGACCTTCGTGAGCGAGACGGCGATCGTCTTCAGGTGGCCGGACGCTTCGACGACGCAGTCGCGCGTCGACTGGGCCTCGAAGTGATTCTTCGCCTCGCGGAAGCGGATGCCCGTCTCCTTCTCGAGCTTGGCGCAGACGAGCTTGCCGAACTTCGGATGCGCGTTGATGCCGGTGCCGACCGCGGTGCCGCCGATCGGCATGTTGCCGGCGAGCGCCGCGATCGCGCGACGCGCCCGCTCGACTGATTCGTCGATCGCGGCCGCGAAGCCGGAGAACTCCTGGCCGACGCGAATCGGCGTCGCGTCCATCAGGTGGGTGCGGCCGATCTTGACATGCTTGTCCCAGGCCTTCGACTTCTTCCAGAGTTCGGCCGCCAGGCGCTCGAGCGCCGGAATCAGCGAGCGATCGATGCGCACCGCGCCGGCGATCTGCATCGACGACGGGAACGTGTCGTTCGAGGACTGACCGTAGTTCACGTGGTCGTTCGGGTGCACCGGGTCCTTCGCGCCGATCGGCTTGCCCGCGCGGCGCGCCGCGATGTTCGCGATGACCTCGTTCACGTTCATGTTGGTCGAGGTGCCCGAGCCCGTCTGGAAGACGTCGATCGGGAAGTGCCGCATGACGTCGTCGCGGCCCGTCTTCGACTCGAAGCGGCCGAGCAGTTCGTTGCACGCGTCGACGATCGCCTTCGCCTTGTCCTTGCCGATCTCGCCGAGTTCGACGTTCGCCTCGGCGCACGCCTTCTTGAGAAGGATGTGCGCCTCGATCTGCGCCGGCGGCACCGGTCGGCCCGACACCGGGAAGTTCAGCACCGCACGCTGCGTGGTCGCGCCGAAGAGCGCGTCCGACGGAACCTCCATCGCGCCCATCGAATCGGTCTCGACGCGGGTGATCGAGGCGGAGGCGGACGCCGATGCGGACGGGCGGGACGACTTCTTCGGGGTCTTGGTGGACATGGGATCGCGGGCCATGGGTGCGGGCAAAACGACGAATCGCCGATCATAACGCTTCGCGCCGCAGCCTACGGGGATCGGCCGTCGTCGTCGGACGTGCTCGTGGCCGTCGGCAATTGCTTACGCAGCCGTTCGAGCAGCGAGCGCTGATCGCCGCTCATGTCCTTGCCGAATCGGAGCGCGATCTCGTCCGCGAGAGGACGCGCCACGAGCGGACTGCCGACGGTCGCGGCGAGGAGCTCGATCCAGCGCGACGGCTCCGGCGCGATCGTCGCGGCGCCGCGGAAGTCGCCGGAGAGCGCCTTCGCGCGGAAGAGCGCGTCGATGAGCGGCGCGTCGAGCGGCTCTCCCGCCCTCGGCGCGAGCGCCTCGAGCTGGTCGATCGCGATGTAGCCGCGCCCGTCGGCAACGAGGAGATCGACCCAGCGCGGAAGACCGTCCTCCAGCGTCTCTCGCGTGGCCCCGCTTCGCGCCGACGCGAGCAGCCGCGCGAGGCCGTCGCGGCGCGTGCGCCGCTCGATCGCGGAGACTTGCGCGAGCAGGCGATCGGCTGCGGGAAGGTCGCTGACCGGAAGCTCGCGCAGCACCCGCGCGACCGCCGCGTTCCAGTCGACGGTCATGTCCGCGGGCGGAACCGCGTTCACGAGCAGTCGGATCGTGTCGAGCGTCTTCGGTTCGTCGGCGATCGCCGCGACCAGGGGCCCGTAGATCGCGGGATCGTTCGCGCGGTCGAGGATCGCGCGGCGCATGCCGCGGCGGCGAATGCCCTCGGCGGCGCCGCGGCGCACGCTCGCGTCGGGGGCGTCGAGGAGCGCGAGCACGCGTTGCAGGTCCTCCTCCTCGCCGGCCATCGCGAGGAGCTGCACTGCGGCGCTATTCGGCCGCTTGGCGACGACATCGCGCAGCGGCGGCAACACGGAGACCTGCCACTCGGTCGGGAGCTTGCCCGCGTCGGCGAGCGCGATCACGGTCCGCGTTGCAGCCTCGTTGAGCACCGGATCCTTGAGAAGCCCCACGAGCGCGGAGAAGGTCCGCGGCTCCGGCGCGCTTGCGAGCACCGAAAGGTACACGGCGGCGACGCTCGCGTCGCGCTCGTTCGGCAACCGCTCCGCGAGCCGGAGCGCGATGTCGGCAACGCCGAGATCGGCGAGGAGCCGGGCGCCGCGGGCGCGGAGCGCCGGCAAGGGATCGTCGAGCACCACGAGCGCGGCGTCGCGCGTGCGGTCGTCGGCGCGCTCGCCGTTCCGAAGCATGCGCTCGAGCTGTCCGATCGCGAACGAGCGGACGGCGTCGACCTCGTCGGACAGGAGCTCGGCACCGCGACTGAGCCGCTCCTCGCGCGTGAGCCGGAGAAAGAGCTGTTCATAGGCGTCGACCAGCCGCGACTCGAGCCGAACGCCGCGTCGCAGCTCTTCGGCGAGCGCCTGCTCCGCGTCGGCCGCGGCGGCGGCGAGCGCCCGCATCTGCGCCTCGTCGACCTGATCGGCCGCGCCGAGATCCGACCACCACGCGCGCCACGCGGCGGCGGACGGTTTCGGCGCCTCGCCCGTCGCACGCTCGAGCGCCGCGATCGCGGCGTTCACGAGCTCGCGGTCCTCGCGCCGCTCCTCGTCGAGGAGCTCGATGAGGCGCCGCACTGCGGCACGCGACCGAATTTCGCCGAGCGCGGCGACCGCACCGCGGCGCCGTTCGAGGTCCATCGTGGGATCGAGCGCCGCCGCGGCGATGCGCTCGCTGGCGTCGGGTGTCGCACGGGCGAGCACCCGCGTCGCGACGGCGCGCGCGGGGGCCGGCTTCGGTCCGCCCGCGGCAATCGCGACTTCGACAATCGCCCGTGTCAGCTCCTCGCCGAGCGGACGCGTCCGCCTACGCTTGATCGCGTACTCCTCGCGACCGATCGCTCCGTCGAATCCGCCGTCCACGCGCGGCGGCGACACGGGACCGAAGGTCTTGTCGAGCGCGTCGAGCGCCGCATCGCGCTGCGGTCCGCCCGATCGAATGGCCCGCTCGAGCGCACGGTCGGCCTCCCCGTTCTCGGCAAGCGCCAATCGCTCCGCCGCGCCGCGTCGGATCAGGTCCGGCATCAGCGGATCGACGAGCACGGTCTCGAGGAAAGCGACATCCTCGGTCGCGGGTCCGCTCCCCTGCTGCTTCACTCCCCGCGTGCCGATGAAGGATGACGCGAACGCCGGCGGCTCGCCGACGCCGAGGAGAACGAGAAGCGGAATGAGCGGACAGGCGTGTCGCATCAGACCGAGGACCTTGAGACGAGCCGAGAACGATGCACGAACGGGACGAGAACTGACGGCGTAACGACAACGGCCCGCGCCGTACCGGAATGCGAAATGTACTCTTGACGTGCGAGCCCCTTCGCCCGTCATCGAGATGAGGACCGATTGAGCGACGAGTTCGACGCCAACCTTCCGCCCGACGACGAGTCGCCCTCGGACGACGCGAGCTTTGGCGCCGATCCGTCGGGCTTCGACGGTTCGACGAATGAGCGCGCGGCCGAGCGCCACGCGGAGTTGGCGGCGGAGCACTTCCGTCGCGGCCGCATGGCGGACGCCGAAGCGGAGTTGCGCCGCGCGCTCGCGAACAACCCGTCGCGGGGCGATTGGCACTTCAATCTCGGCCTCATGCTCGACGCCTCCGGGCGATTCGACGAGGCGCTTCGCTCCTTCCGCGAGGCGACGCTTCGCCTGCCGCGGCGCATCGAGGTGCGGTTGGCCGAAGCGACGACGCTCGGGCGTCTTGGCCGCTACGGCGACGCCCTCGCCACGCTCGAGGCCGCGTGCGTGCTCGATCCCTCGAGCGACCTCGCATGGGCGAAGCGCATCGAGGCGCTCGCGGAGCTCGGACGCTTCGACGACGCCGAGACGATCTACTACATCGCCCAGGAGCGCCTCGAGTCAATGCCGATCTCGCTCGTCTCGATGGGCGACGTGCAGCTCTCCCGCGGTGCCCATGAGCGTGCGGCCTGGTGTTACCGCGAGGCGCTGGCCGCCGAGCCGCAGTTGCCGAAGGTTCGGGCCCGCTTGGGCCGCGCCTTGGCCGCCGGCGGCAACGCGGAGCCGGCGGTGCGGCTCTTCATCGAGGAGCTGCGTTCCAATCCCGGCGACATCGAGACCCTGATCGAGTGCGGCGACTGCCTCGCGACGCTCCACCGTCCGACCGACGCGATGGAGAAGTACCGCCGCGCCGCCGAATTGGCGCCGGCGCTCGCGCTCCCGCGCGTGCGCCTCGGGCTACTCCTCGGCGCGTTCGGCCGACACGAGCAGGCTCGCGCCGAGCTCGAGACCGCGTACGGCCTCGACCCCGACGTCGGCCTGTGCCGGACCTCGCTTGCGGCGACGGCGCTGACCGTGGCCCTCACGCCCGCCGAACGCGCGAACGCCATCGTGCTCGCGCGACGGCTGCTCGCCGAGGACATCGAGCGCCGCCGCGACTTCTCGAGCGAGGCGGCAGCGGCGGAGTTCCTGCGTCTCGCCGACGTCCTCATTCGCGAAGAGCTGCCGGGCTTGGCGTGCGACGTCCTCGCCCGCGTGTCGGCGGAACGCCCCTACGACGCGGCGATCCTCCGCAAGCGCATGGTCGCGGCGTTCGCCGGCGGGCGCGGTCGCACCGCCCGTGGCCTCGCGCGGCGCCTGATGCGGGTCGATCCCTCCGCAGGCCCTGCGGTCGCGCACAACCTCGTCCTCGACGCGCTCGAGCGCGGGCGGCCGATGCTCGCCTTGAGCCGGTTGCGGAGTTCGATCGAGCGCTATCCGCAGGATCCGGGACTGCGGTCGCTGCGCGTGACGTCGTTGGTGTCCGCCGCGATCGCGGCGCTCCGTCGCGGCCGCGACCGACTCTTCGGCCGCGCGAAGCGCCCGCACGGCTGATCGACGCGATGGGCCACAACGAAAAAGCCCCGCGACGTGCGCGGGGCTTCGGGTGTTCGTCCGTGGGCCGTTGCGGCCGGATGCGACTTACATGGTCGCGCTGGTGTACGGAAGGAGCGCCATGAAGCGGGCTCGCTTGATCGCCTGCGCGAGGCTCTTCTGATCGCGCGCCGAAAGCTGGAGGCGCTTGCGCGAGTAGATCTTGCCGTTCGGCGTCATCATGCGGCGAAGGTCGTCGACGGCCTTGTAGTCGACGTATTCCTTGCCGTCGGTGCCGGTCTTCAGTTCGATGGTCGGAGTGGTCTGAAACTGTGTCATGCGTGCTTCAAGCGTGTCGTGAGGTCTTGGATGGTCGCCGTCGACCGTTGCCGCCGCAGCGTTGCGGCGGGCTGGGCAACGTGGGGAACCACGCAAGCGCGCGGTGCCCGGCGATGCCGATTCGGGCCAGCAGGCGATCAGCCCGAGCACGGTGCCCGGGCGACGAAGCGGCAAAGAGTACCAGACTTGCGCCGTGAACAAAGAGGCAACGGCGCACTTCCGCCTGCCGATCGCGATTCCCGTGCTATCTTCAAAGAGCAGCCGCCCCTGCGCTGCGAGGCTATCGGTCGTCGCGCATGCGAGAGGAGATCCAGACTGCTGCGGGAGAGAGCCGCGAGGTGGCACGGCGTCACGATCGGCCGCAATCATCGCTCCGCGACATCAGGCGGTGCGTCATCGTGAGTCGGGGCGAGAGCGTCCCGTCCCCTTTGATGGCATCTTTTGAGCGCGACGGTGTGGCCTTGGTCGAGTGCCGAAGCCTCTCTGCGGCGTTTGCGGCGCTGCTTGAGGCTCGATCCCCCGCGCGGCCCGGCGAACGTTGGGGGCTCGCGACCGGCGAAGGACGCGTGGACCTGCCCCAAGACGCGCCCTCGGTGGCCGTTCTGATTCTCTCGCGCGACCGATGGAACCGGCTCGACCGATTCCTCGACGCCATCGAACGCCACGTGCCCGGAACGCCTGTCTGGGTCGGGGCCGAATCGCTTCTCATCGAAGTCCGCGGACAAGGTGCGGCATCGCCGCCGGTCCCGTCGCCAGGTGTGTCGGGCGGTCCAGGAGGCGCACCAGTTCTCGGACACCAGCAGGCCTCGGGCCTCCTGGCCCAGGCGCGACCCCTGCGCATGCCTCCGCCGGCGCTTCGACTGACGCCGCCCGACGAGCCGCGAAGTGCCGAGTCACCGGCCCCTCGCGACGTGGTCCCCGCGCCCGAATCGCAAACGCCAGAACCGAACGTAGATCCGTCTCGTAGCCCTCCGCCTGCGCGCGAGCCCGAGCCGCGCCGCGGATCGGAGGCGGCGGTGACGAAAGACGAGATCGAAATGCTGCTTCGGCTCTTCGACGACATGCACGACGGCCCCGGCGACGGCGGCCGCACCGACCTACCGGATCGGCCTCGACCGAACGGCGGTGACGCGTGAACCCGATGAGCCAGATCCCTCCGGTGCAGCCCCCGCAAGGCCGCCGCCGCCGCACGATCGTCGTGCGAAATGGCCCTGGGGTCGCGGACGTCGCGCAGTCGCTGCGCCGGCTGTCCGAGGTCTCGGGGTCGAGCGTCGCCGAAGTCGACGACGTGTACGACGCCCTTGCCGCCATCTACGACCGGCGCGTTGACGAGCAGGTGACGCTCGCCCTTCCGGTCCACAGCCTCGATGACGCCGCAGCCGATGTGGCGGACAGCGCCCGACGCCTCGATCCCGGGCTTCGCATCGTCCTCCTCGCACCGCGCGGATTCGCGTCGGCCGACCTGCACGGCCTCGACGAAGTGGTGTTTCTACCCGCCTCGATGCAGGACCTTGCGGCGGCGTTTGGCCCGCATCCCTTCGAGCCACCGGCAGAATCGGCCGAAGTAAGGGGTGAGGTCGCCGCGCCACCCCGCGACGAGCCTCGCTCCGACATGCGCTCGCCCCAGTCATCTCGCACCGGTAACGTCGACGCCGCCCGCGCGGCGGCCGAGGCGTCGACCGCGCGGCGCGAGCCCGACATGGTGGAACTCGTGATCGACGACGCGTTGCAGGCCTTCGCCGCGCGACGCTCGCAGACGACGGTCGAGTCGTCGAGCGCGCGGCCCGCCGACGCGCCCGCGCCGACGGGTTCGATCGACGCTCGCTTCGACGCCAACGACACGATCGGCGACATCGACCTCACGGACGCCGTCGTCGACGGCGGCGATCGCTTCGTCACGCTCGCCGCCGAACTGGTGCGCCGCGAGCTCGGCGCGGCAGACGTGCGCATCGTGACGAGCTGCAACGACGAGTCGACGGGCGCGATCGGCCGCGACGACGCGGTCGTGCCGATCCGTCATCGCAGGGAGACGCTCGGCCATCTCGTTTCGCGCGACGCCTCGGCCGACGCGCTCGCGCCGTGGGCGGATTGGCTCGGCCACTGGCTGCGCCTCGAGCGCACGCACGCGGAGCTCCGCATCCTCGCGTGGACCGACGAGCTGACGGGCGCCGGCAATCGCCGCGCGTTCGAGCGCGTGCTCGAAGAGACGATCACCACCGCGCGGCCGGAGCGCCGGCCGGTGTCGCTGATGTACTTCGACATCGACAACTTCAAGAGCTACAACGATCGCTTCGGCCACGAAGCCGGCGACGAGGTGCTGCGCGAGACCGTGGAATTGCTCCGCTCGGTGATTCGCCGCGGCGACCACGTCTTCCGCATCGGCGGCGACGAGTTCGTCGTGATCTTCGCCGACAGCCGCGGCGCCCGCACGGGACAGACCGCGCGGCCCGGCACGCCGGGCGGCGGCTCGTCGTCGGGCGCGATGGAGTCGGTCGAGACGATCGCGCAGCGCTTCCGCGAATGCGTGAGCACGATGCGATTCCCGCAGCTCGGCCTCGACGCGCCGGGCACCGTGAGCATCTCCGCGGGCGTTGCCACCTTCCCGTGGGACGGTCACGACATGCGCAGCCTCTTGGCGCACGCCGACCAGCTCGCACTCCAGAGTAAGCGCAGCGGCAAGAACACGATCACGTTCGGCCCGGGCGCGAAGGACCACTGCTGCGACGCGTGAGCGCGGAACTCCTCATCCTCTCGGATCTCCATCTCGGTCGACCGGTTCGGGGGCGTCACGGCGTGGCGCTGCGCGCCACTGACTTCGACGCGCTCGTCGGCGAAGGCATGCAGGTCTGCCTGAACGGCGACACCGCGGAGCTTCAGGAGCCCGAGTCGCGCGAGGTCGCGCTCGGAGAGCTGGCGGAGCTGCGGGCGCTCGCCGAGCGGCGCGGCGCGACGCTCTTCATGCACGCGGGCAATCACGACCCCGACGTGACCGACGCGCACTACGGCCGCTTCGCCGGCGGGCTCGGGCTTGTCACGCACGGCGACGTCTTCCATCCGTCGATCGCGCCGTGGAGCCCGCGCGCCGCGATGATCCGACAGGCCTGGATCGAGGAGGTCGCGCGCACGCCGATCCCCGAGCGCAACACGCTGGACGGGCAGTTCCGCGCGGCCAAGGCCGCGAGCCGTGCGGAGCGGCGCATCGTGACGCGAGGCCTGCGCATGACGAGCCTCCTTCTGCAGCCGATGACGGCGTTCTCGATCCTCTGGTACTGGCGCCAGTATCCGCGGCTCGCGGCCGGCTTCGCGCATCGACATCTGCCTGCAACGCGGATCGTCGTCGCAGGCCACTCCCATCGGCCGGGAATCAAGCGCATCACGCGCGACCTTCCGAATCCGCTGATCGTGATCAACACGGGCGCGTTCTCGCAGCCGCACGCGCCGCACGCGGTGTTCCTGAAAGACCGCACGCTCTCGTTCCATCGCCTGCGCCGCGACACCGCGCGACCGGGCCGCCCGTTCGTGCCCGCGAAGGAAGCGACCGGCACCGTCGAGCTTCAGGTGCCCTGGCACGAGCCGTCGATCGACGGTCGCGGCAGCCCGGCCTTCGCGAGTTTCGACGGCAGCGCCCGCCCGAGCGCCTCGGCGATGCCCGCGGCGGCCTCCAGCAACGCGGAGACGCGCGCGCCGGTTGCGATGCCCGAACGCTCGAAGGCGTAGACGAGCTCCTCCGTCGCGACGTTGCCCGACGCGCCCGGCGCGTAGGGACATCCGCCGATGCCGCCGCAGCTCGCGTCGAAGCTGCGGATGCCGCGCTCGTACGACCGCCACGCGCAGAGGAGGCCGGTCCCGCGCGTGTCGTGCAGGTGCATGGTGATGCGATCGGGCGCGACGACGCCCTCGTGCGCGTCGAGAAGACGGTCGATGTCGGCGGGAGCTGCAACGCCGATCGTGTCGCCGAGATCGATCTCGTCGCATCCGAGGTCGGAGAGCGCGCGCGACACGTCGGCGACCGCGCGGGGTTGGATCGGGCCTTCGAAGGGACACGCGACGGCGCAGCTCACGTACCCGCGGACCGCGAGCCTCGCCGCCTTCGCCCGCGCGACGACCGGACGGAATCGCTCGATCGTCTCGGCGATCGACGCGTTCACGTTGCGGCGACAGAACGTCTCGCTGGCCGCGGTGAAGACGGAGACCTTGTCGACGCGCGCCGCGAGCGCCGCATCGAGTCCCTTCTCGTTCGGCACGAGCGCGGAGTAGACGACGCCCGGCACGCGGGCGATGCGCGCGAGGACTTCGGCCGCATCCGCGAGCTGCGGAACCCACTTCGGGCTCACGAAGCTCGTGACCTCGACTTCCGCGCACCCCGAGCGCGAGAGCCGATCGACGTACGCGACCTTCGCGTCGGTCGAGATCGTCGCCTTCTCGTTCTGGAGTCCGTCGCGCGGGCCGACCTCGGTGATGCGCACCGTCGGATTCGTCATTGCCCCTCCTCGCGCTCGCCGCGGGCGATCGAACGCAGCCGCTCACGATCCTCCCGGCGCATCGTGCGCACGAGGAAGACGATGACGAACGTCACGCCGATCGTCATCGCGATGCCGAACCCGAAGAGGACGAGCTCCACCGTCGGGCCGAAGGCGATGTCCTGGGTCGGCGTTTCAGCCGGCACGCTCGCCTCCCTTGGGCGCGGGAACGGGCGGCGCGTTTGGCGGCCAGCTGCGGAGCGGCGCGACGAGCGCGTCGCACTGCTCGCCCTCGGCATTGACGACGACCGCGGTGCCTTCCGCGGTGAAGGCCTGACGCACCATCGCGAACGCCACGGGCAAGGCGCCGAGCATCGGCGAGAGCGCGCTACTCGTGACGGAGCCGATCTGCGTGCCGAACGACCCGTCGGCGGCGCGCTCGAAGACCTGCGCCTCGGCAACGGGGAGAAGGTCGCGCGTCGGCCGCAAGCCGACGAGCTGCTGCTTGGGCTTGCCGAGCGACTCCATGCGGGCGACGACCTCCTGCCCGAGATAGCAGCCCTTGGTGAACGAGACGCGGCTTGCCAGGAGCCCCGACT
Source organism: Phycisphaerae bacterium (assembly GCA_016795035.1). Taxonomy (GTDB): domain Bacteria; phylum Planctomycetota; class Phycisphaerae; order Phycisphaerales; family SM1A02; genus JAEUIT01. The sequence goes on from JAEUIT010000044.1 coordinate 28,845, forward strand.
CGTGCGGCAACGTGGAGGGACCGAAGTCGATGAGGTAGAGCGCCGTGCCGGCTTCGACGCGGGCGGTGTTGTACGCGTGCCAGCCGATGGGGCGCACGCGGCGCTTCGCGTCGTGCGGATCGCTGGCGGCGACGAGCGCGTCCCACACCTCGCCGACGCGCTCGCGTGCAACGCCGAGAAGCCAGCCGTTCTCGCCAAGGGCGTCGTCGCGCACGAGGGTCACGTCGACGCCCGCGATCGCCGTCGCGGCGCACTCGTTCGTGGCGGGGATCGTCTTCGCGCCGGCGAGCGCGAGCATGCGTCCGGCCGCGGGGCCGTGCAGCTCGAGCCAATGCCACTGCGCCGAGTCGTCGACGATCGTGACGTCCTCGGAGAAGAGAAACGTGGAGAGGCTTGCGGCGGCGGCCGCGGCGCGGGCGACGTCCACGACGAGCACCATGCAGTCGCCGCGTTCGGCGACGACGAGATCGGCGTCGATGCGGCCCTTGCGGTTCAGCCAGAAACTCCGCGTTGCACGTCCGGCGACGAGGCCGCGAAGGTCCTGCGTGACCATGCGCTGGAGGAAGTCGCGGCGATCGGCGCCGCGCACCGTGAGCGTGCCCCGCTGCGGCGCGTCGAAGAGCGCCGCCCCGCGGCGAATCGCGGCGTACTCCGGCTCGACCTGTCCGTACGTCGCGACGAACTCGCAGACGAGCCCGTTCTCCTCGGTGCCGTACGGCAGGAACTCGACCTCGGCGGCGCGACGGTGGCCGGTCGCAGCGCCGGGTCGCTGGTCGGCGCCGACGACAGGCGTCCGCTCCGCGTCGGCGGCGGCGACGTGCTCATGGCGTTCGCGCAGCGGGGATCCGTGCAACATGAGCGCATGCTATCGCCGCGCCCCGCTATGGCCCGCGGATCGCTCCTCGCGAGCCCGTTGCGACCGCGGTTTCCGTATGATCCCGCCTCGCGCGCCCGTCGCGCACGCAACCGCAGCGCGAACGCTGCCGACCTTCACACACCCACGACGACCACATCCATGGATCTCGACCTCTTCAAGCGTCTCTGCGAAGTTCCTGGCGTCCCCGGCCGCGAGGAGCGCGTGCGCGCCCTCATCGAGAAGGAACTCTCGGGCGGCAAGAAGGACTCGCTCTTCGACGAGATCCGCACCGACACGATGGGCTCGCTCATCTGCACGCGCCGTCCGAGCCGCGCGTCGAAGGACAAGAAGTCGGGCAAGGGCCGCGCGACGCGCGTGATGATCGCGGCGCACATGGACGAGATCGGGTTCTACGTCCGCTTCGTCGACGACAACGGCCACCTGTGGCTGAATCCCGCCGGCGGCTTCGATCCGCGCAATCTCTTCTCGCGGCGCGTGCGCGTCGTCACCGAGTCGGGCGACCTCTTCGGCGTCATGAATCCGGGCGGCAAGCCGATTCACATCTCGACCGAAGCCGAGCGCACGAAAGTGCCGGGCGTCGAGGAGTTCTTCGTCGATCTCGGGCGCGACGCGGCGGACGCGAAGAAGCTCGTGCAGGTCGGCGACTACGTCGTGATGGAGGAGCCGTTCGTCGAGACGCCGCGCACCGTCGTGTCGAAGGCGCTCGACAACCGCATGGCGTGCTTCGTCGCGATCGAAGCGGTTCGGGCCATCGCGAAGGCGAAGCGGCCGGGCCACGCGTGCGAGATAGTCGTGGCCTTCACGACGCAGGAGGAAGTCGGCCTGCGCGGCGCGATCACCGCGGCCAACGCGATCGACGCCGATCTCGGCATCGGCCTCGACGTGAACCTCGCGTGCGACACGCCGGGCGTGCCCGACACGCAGCGCGTGACGAAGCAAGGCGACGGCGTCGCCATCATGGTGCAGGACAGCTCGATGATCGCCGACTACGCGCTCGTGCAGGAGCTCTGCGCCGTCGCGCGGCGTCACCGCATTCCGCATCAGCGCGCGATCCTCGCCCGCGGCGGCCAGGACGGCGCGGGCATCCAGCGCGCGAACGCCGGCGCTCGCGTCGCCGCGATCGGCGCGGGCACGCGCTACATCCACACCGTCACCGAGATGATCGACAAGCGCGATCTCAAGGCGACGATCGATCTCCTCGCGGCCTGGCTCGGCGACGTCGAGTGACGCTCCGCTAACGGCCGAGGACGAACCGCGCGATCTCGAGCGCGGCGTCGGGCTTCGGGCGCGCGACTAACTTCGCGCGAATGCCGTCCCGCAGCGCGTCGTCGGTGACGAGGCGCTCGAGCGCGGCGCCGAGGCCGTCACGATTCGCCGTCGCCTCGATGCGGTCGAGCTCCATCAGCGCGCAGCCCTCGTCGACGAGCGGCTGCGCGTTGTGCTTCTGGTGAAGGTCCTTGTGGTACGGGTAGGGCGCGAAGAGCGTGGGCACCGCGTTGCAGGCGGCTTCGGCCACCGAGTTCGCGCCGGCACGGGAGATCGCGGCGTCCGCCGCTCCCCATGCGAGGCCCATGCGATGGAGGAAGGGCTCGACGCGGGCGCGGACCCCGGCCGCGTCGTACGCCCCCGCGATCTTGTCGCGGTCCGACTTTCCGCACAGGTGGTAGACCTGCCAGTCGCGCAACAGTTCGGGGCGCCGCCGCACGAGGTCGACGAGGAGATCGTTGAGGCTCGAGGCCCCCTGCGACGCCCCGGTCACGAGGAGCGTGCGCCGGTCGCGATCGAGGGAGAGCCCCGCGCGGCAGCTCGCGGCGTCGCCGGGCGCGATCGCGGCGCGGCGGATCGGCATGCCGATGATGCGTTCCGCGAACGACGGGAGGTGCGGCGTCGGCACCGCGGAGAGCACGTTCGTCGCGCGCTTCGCGACCCAACGGTTCGCCTTGCCGGGCGTCGCGTCGAGATTGACGAGAAGCACCTTCGTCCCGATCGACGTTGCAGCTCCGACCACCGGGAAAGTCACGAAGCCGCCGAGGGAGACGACCCACGAGGCGCGACTTTCCGCGAGGAGCTTCGCCGACGCGCGTCGACCCTTGAGGCCGGCGCGCACGCAGCGCAGGAGGCGCAGCGGCGAGAGCCCGAACGGCTCGGCCGGAATCGGCACGAACTCCTCCCGGGCGTCGGTGAGCATCGAGGCGTCGACCGGCCGTTGCGAGCACGCGAAGATCGCGCGACAGTCGGGATCGATCTCGCGAAGCCGCTCCGCGATCGCCAGCCCAGGGCTGATGTGACCGCCCGTGCCGCCGCCCGCGAGGACGATCGAGCAGGATGAACCCGTGACCAGCTTCACGTCGTTGCAGCCGGCAGGCAGAGTCCGACGTCGTTGCGCAACGGAGGAGTCGGCTCCTGGCCGCGCAGCCGCGCGACGGCCGAACGCTCGATCGAGAGCAGCACGCCCAGCGAGAACCCGGTGAGCACCCAACCGGAGCCGCCGCTCGAGAGGAAGGGCAACGCGATGCCCTTCGTCGGGGCGATGCCGGTGACGACCGCGAGATTGATGAGCGCCTGCATGCCGACCGTGAGCAGGATTCCGAGGCCGACGAGCTGCGAGAACGGCGACACGAGCGGCTCGATGGTGCCGTCCGAGAGCGTGCGCGTGCGGGTGATGATTCGAATGCCGAAGTAGAGAAGCCCCGCGTAGAGCGCGATGACCGCGGCGGCGCCGAAGATGCCGAGCTCCTCGCAGATGACCGCGAAGATGAAGTCGGTGGTGTCTTCGGGCAAGTAGCCGTACTTCTGCATGCTGTTGCCGAGGCCGCGTCCGAACAGACCGCCGCCGGCGATCGCCGACATCGACTGGATGATGTGGTAGCCGATGCCTTGCGGATCCTCGAACGGGTTGCGCCAGGCGAGGAGTCGATTCATGCGGTACGGGCTCGCGAGGATCGCGCCCCACGCCGCCAGGATGCCGACCGGAATGAGCGAGGCCGCGTGCCACCATCGCGCGCCGCCGGCGACGAGCACGAGGATCGACGTCGTGAAGATGAGGACCGCCGTTCCGAGGTCCTCCTTTGCGATCAGCGCCGCCACCAGGCTGATCACGATCATCGGCGGGACGAAGCCGTGCAGGAAGGAGCCCATGACGCCCGCCCGTCGGCAGCAATGCCACGCGACCACGAGGATCATGCCCCACTTCGCGAATTCGCTCGGTTGGAAGCCGTACTGCGGCGGGCCGATCCAACGCGCGGCGTGATTCACCTCACGACCGATGCCCGGCACGTGCACGAGGAGAAGGAGCACCACCATCGCGATCACGAGCCACGGCACCGGCGAGAGCGCGCCGCGAAGTCCGTAGAGGCGATCGAGCGACACGCGGCTGCCGAGGAACATCGCGATGAGCGCGATGCCGGCGAGGATCGTCGTGCGTCCGAGAAGCACGTTCTCGAAGGAGACCGGGCGATACCCCGCGAGCATCTTGTCGTACTGCGCCGCGGTGATCGCTCCGCTCGTGACGAGCCCGGGATCGGGCCGCACCGTCAAGCCGGCGGAATTGACCATCACGACCCCGAAGACGAGGAGCGTGAGCGCAATGAGAAAGATGCCGTGACCAGCGCGCATGCCAAAGCAATCGGATTGCGCAGCGGTCTCGTTGGAGAAATTGGGCGTTTCCGCATCCATGCGGAGTGAGATGGTGCGTGCGGGGCTCGGAGCGTTACATCCAGCCCTTGCGTCGGGTGATGATCATGTAGCCGCCGACGATGACCGCAAGGACCGCGCCGACGATCACAAGAACAATGATCTCGCGGGCAGAAAGTGGCACGTCGAGATACTACTCGGTGCGCGCTCGCGAGTCGCGCGGCGGTTTCGCAGCCTCGGCGTGTTACCCTTTGCAACTCGCGCGACGCACCCGACGACGATCACTCGATGAAGGTCTACCTCGAAACCTTCGGCTGCCAGATGAACGAGCTCGACAGCGAGCTTGTGCGCGGTCATCTCGAGTCGCTCGGGTACCGCTTCACGCCCGACCCGGCCGACGCCCAGGTCGTCCTCTACAACACGTGCTCCGTTCGCGAGCACGCCGAGCAGAAGGCATACAGCCGGATCGGCATCGCCGGGAAGCGGAAGGAAGCGGGCGAGCGGCTGATCGTGGGCGTCCTCGGCTGCATGGCGGAGCGCGACGGCATCGACATGCTGCGCCGCTACCCGCAGGTCGATCTCCTGTGCGGACCGGGCGAACTCGACAAGCTGCCGCTTCTCATCGATAACGTCGCCCGGACCTCCCGGGTCTCGATCGATGACCGCACCGCACTGGCCGGCAATAAGAGCCGCCGTTCCGCGACCCTGGGCGCCGCCGAGGACAGCCTCGAGGCCCTCGACCTTGGCCGGGCCTTCGAACCCGCCCCGGACGGCGACCTCCCGGCGACCTCGGCGTATGTGCGCATCACCCGTGGCTGCAACAAGTTCTGCACCTACTGCGTGGTGCCCTACACCCGCGGCGCCGAGGTCCACCGACCGCCCGATCACATCGTCGACGAGTGTCGCCGCCTCGCCGACTCCGGGGTGATCGAGGTGACCCTCCTCGGCCAGACCGTCAACCACTACCTCTACGTCCATGGCGACGCCGTCGACGGTGCCGGCCGGGAGCTTCCGCAGGTTGGCCCGGGGGCCGCAGCGTTTGCGAAGGGCGGCACGGCGAAACTCGCGACGCGGGGCCAGAAGGTCACCACGTTCGCCGAGCTCCTCCGGCGAATCCACGAGGAAGTCCCGGCGATCAAGCGGCTTCGGTTCGTGACGAGCTATCCCCGCGACTTCGGCGACGACGTGCTCGACGTCTTGGCGGCGTCGCCTCGCATCTGTCGGTACCTGCATGTTCCGGCCCAGAGCGGCTCGAACCGCATTCTGAAGCTCATGAACCGCGGATACACCGTCGAGGAGTACCGCGAGTTCATCCATCGGGCCGTGACGAAGCTCCCCGATGTCACGATCGCCGGCGACATCATCGTCGGGTTCCCGACTGAGACCCACGAAGACTTTGCCGCGACCGTGGACCTCGTCCGGTCCCTGCCCTTCAAGAACAACTTCATCTTCAAGTACTCGCCGCGCCCCGGGACGACGGCCATCGACCGATTCCCCGACGACGTGCCGGTCGAAGTGAAGAAGCAGCGGAACAACACGCTTCTGGCCGTCCAGTCAGAGGTAAGTGCCGCTGTCCACAGGGCTTGGATCGGGCGTGAGGTCGAGGTCCTGGTCGAAGGCTTGAGCGCCGCGGCCCGCGCCGACAACGACGAACCCCGGGTCGCCGCGAGTAGCGCGCGAACCGTCTCGGCCCCCTCGGCGACGAAGGTCGAACTGCGCGTGACGTCGCGCGGCTCCGCCACCGAAACGCTCACGCCGCCGACGCCGCGCGAGAGTGTGCCGACGGCGTCGCGAGCGCGGCAGATGGTCGCGCGCACGCAAGGCGATCTCATCACGTTCTTCGACTGTCCACTTGACGTGACACCTGAAACGCTCCGAGGCCGTATACTGCGGCTACTCGTGACCGGCAGCGGGTCACTTCAGTTGCAGGGTCGATGCATCACTGATGCGATTGACCTCACGTAGCCGAAGACACGTGCGCATTGCCACGAGCAACGTCGACATGCGGAAAACCTCGGTGAATTAGGGAGTCTCCGAGGTAACGGGCCGCATGCTGACAGGTCTGCGTTTCTCGATCGACGTCGTTGACGTTTGCCGAGTGACGCAGCGGATGGAGAAGAAAAGGGACATTCCGGGATGTCGGCAGCCTTGAGGGAAAAAGGGTCCTAGGCCGCCGATCGCTGACGACGAGTTTCTGGTTCGTCAGCCCTCTGCACAGATCAGCTTCTGACCGACGGCAGGTTTCGCCGGCGACTTCAACGAGGCCTCTCGAGCACACCACTCGACGAGCGACCGGACGAAGAAACGCCTGGATACGACCGGCCGGACGACTGGGAGACGCGAGCGGATACCGCCGACGGCAACTCGTTTTGCCAAAAGCACTTGGGACGCGTGATAACGCGACCGTGCTTAGGTGGTTTTCGTCCAAAAACCTCTTCACCTTGTTTGACACAACGAGGTGAGGGGGTATGTTCGTCTCGTGATGGGTGGTCCCCGCAGCGTTGCGGGCATCCTTCTAGTCGAGTTCCCCGACTCCCAGAAAGGTAGAAGAGAGATGAATTTTGTGGTTCCCTTCCTTGCCGTGGGCGCCCTTGCCGCCTCGGCCAATGCTGGCTTCACCGGTTTCACGGTCGAGAACAGCGTCAACGGCTCCGGCAACAACGTTTCGAAGGTCTATGCGAACTTCGACGCGCTCCCGGCCGTGCTCCTGAACGTCTTCGGCGTCCAGAACACGGGCGGCTCGGCGACCTTCATTCACAACGACTTCGCGGGCGGCTCGTGGGCCCCGCAGTTCACGATCGCCCCCGGTGACAACGATTCGTACGTCACCATCGGCGGCACCTTCGGCTTCGCCAACTCGACCACGGCTGATCCGGGTTGGGGCGGCGCTGGCTTCAATCAGCCCGGCATCCCGAACGGCGCTGGCTGGTTCAACAACAACCCGCCGAACCTCCAGGGCGCTGCGAACGCTCAGGGCAAGGTCCTCGTCGGCCAGTTCGTGATCTCGGGTGACGCGACCCGTTCGTACTTCGCCAAGATCGGCTTCAACGCCGGCATCGGCACCCCGACCGTCTTCGGTGAAGGCAACTTCACCGTCGGCGTCCCGGCTCCGGGCGCCTTCGCCCTCCTCGGCCTCGCCGGCCTCGCCGGTCGTCGTCGTCGGGCCTAATGCCCCAGTCGGGGAACCGCCCCCCTGTGGGTAGGGGGAGTAGTACCCCAGCCCGATAGGGTGATATGACTGAAAACACCGCCGTCCTTCGGGACGGCGGTGTTCTTTTTGGCTTGGTTCGTCCCCTGCCTGGCGTAGGCGTGCGACCTGAGGGCGGTGGGCCAGCCTGCCGCGATCGGGGTGCAGATAGGAAGGAAGACGCACGTCGCCCACGCGCCAGCAACGCCCCCTCGAGCTCGCCGTCAGGCCATGGGCACAGGGCCACTCAAACTTCCTTCCTCTTTATTCATCCGGGTCGAGAACGCTCGCGCCCCACTTTTTCGCTACCTCAGCCACGATCTCGCCCAGACTTCTCGGTCCTTCTCGTAACCCTCGTCGCAAAAACCCTTTGGTGTTCTTGACAGCATGCCGGTCGGGGTTACATTGGGTCGTGAAGGGATGCCCTCCGCATCGTGCTGGCGGGCACATTGGGACTGTGACGCCCGCGGAGGGCGTCCTAGGGAAAAGGGAGCAGATCAAATGAAGATGGGTGTCATCGCTGGCGCTGCTGCGCTGGCTATCGCTGGCTTCGCGTCGGCTGGTTTCGTCGGTTTCGAAGTCGAGAACCTCGGCCTCGTCAACGGCAAGTCGGCTTGGAAGGTTTACGCTAAGTTCAACAGCGCGAACGACGTTGTCCTCAACGTCTTCAACGTTACGGGCGTCACCGGCTCGTTCAACCAGGCTGACTTCGCGGGCGGCTCGTGGGCCCCGCAGTTCACCTCGAACCCGACCGAAGACAGCTATGTCACCGTCGGTGGCACGCCTGGCTTCTCGAACAGCACCACGGCTGACCCGAACTGGGGCGGCTCGGGCTTCAATCAGCCCGGCATCCCGAACGGCGCCGGTTGGTTCAACAACAACCCGCCGAACCTCCAGGGCAAGGTTGACGGCAACCTCCGTACCCTGATCGCGCAGTTCGTGTTCACGAGCGCGACCCCGTCGGTCTTCACCGGCACGGCCTCGGTTGGCTTCAACCAGGGCCTCGGCACCCCGACGGTCTTCGGCAACGGTTCGTTCACGATCCCGGCTCCGGGCGCGGTGGCCCTCCTCGGCCTCGCTGGCCTCGCTGGCCGTCGTCGTCGGGCCTAATGCCTGAAGCGGCGGTTCAACCGCCGTACGACAAGCATCCCGTCGCATGCATCAGCTCCGATGCATGAAGTCAGGAACTAGTAGAACTAGAACGCCGGCACCCTCACGGGTGCCGGTGTTTTTTTATCCCTCGTACAAGCGACGACTCCTCCGTGAATTACGCGACTGCATGGCCGCGAGATCCCGACGTCATCGACTGCACGACCACGACGCAACTTTGCAACTTGATGCGGTAAGAGCCGTGAAGCCAGCGCATACTTGCGTATCGCTGGTCGCCGCTTCGGTGTCCGGCATCTGTCACACACATGGTCGGTTTCGAAACCCCACGTTTTGAACCCGACTTGGGTCAATTCCTGGCCCACATCGATGCGGGGAGGCAAGGCGCTTCCTGCATCCTGTGTGACAGTTGCCAACGCTGATCGCGCGGGCCGCGCGTTGCCACCCCACCCAGTAGGAGATCCGTGTGAAACGACGTTCGAACGCTTCGTCTACTTTCTTCTCGACCCCCCGCTTCGTCGGAAGCGCCCTTGCGGTCACGGCCGCGGCCGCTGCCGGTTTCTTTCTGAGCCAAGGCTCGGCGACCGCCGTTCCCGGTGATGGCCAGGATGGTGGCGTCGCCTCGATCGGTCCCGACGTCATCGTCGGCGCGATTCCCGACATCTGGAAGTGGGGCGCTAACGGCGGCATCGCCGCTTACTCGTTCGGCTCGACGAGCTGCAACATCGGCAACGTGCAGCTTGACTGGGTCTCCGGCACGAATCAGCACCCGGTCATCCCGCAGAACTTCTATCGCCTGAAGAACGGTCGCTTCGAGCAGATCGGCATGTCGTGGGTGAAGCACGGATTCTGCGCGCTTCAGCAGACCCTCTGCGGTACCTGCCAGCCTGCTGGCGGCGGCTGCGTCTCGAAGCTCGGCGTCGGCTGCTCCGACCCGTATGACGCGAACCTGAACGGCCAGTCCGGCAACCTCGGACCGCGCTCTGAGATCAACGCGACGACCGGCTTCTTCCCCTATCCGTTCACGTCGCTTCCGGACGGCGGCACGCCGACCGTTCTCCGCCGTCGAGTCCAGGTCTTGAACACGGATCTCGACCCGGCCTTGAACCCGGGCTCGGTCTACTACGCCGAAGCGCAGTACGTCCATCCGGACGACGCCGAAGCCGGCAACGACGACAACAACGCGTCCTACCGCAAGGTGCTCGTCGGCACGTTCACGAGCGGCGCGTACAACCTGAGCCTGAACGGCGCCACGATCCAGCAGCTTCCCGCGATCTTCGCGTGGAAGGACAACGATCCGCAGGTCACCGTCTTCAACGTCGACTCGCCGAACGACGGTCGCTTCTACATCGCGTATCGCGTCACCGACAACGGCAACGGCACGTGGCACTACGAGTTCGCGGTGCAGAACCTGAACTCCGACCGCAGCGCCGGCTCGTTCTCGATCGCGATCCCGAGCGGCGTGACCGTGACGAACGTCGGGTTCCACGACGTTTCCTATCACACCGGCGAAGTCTTCTCGAACACCGACTGGGCGTCGTCCTTCTCGGGCGGCATCCTGAGCTGGGCCACCGACTCGCACGCGACGAACCCGAACGCGAACGCGCTCCGTTGGGCGACCCTCTACAACTTCCGGTTTGACGCCGACTCGCCGCCCGAACTCGGGAACGGCACGCTCGGCCTCTTCAAGCCGGGTCCGGAAGGCGCACCGTCGTCGCTCGCGTTCGCAACCCTTCGTCCGAAGGCGAAGTGCCTCGCTGACTTCAACAACGACGGCATCCGCGACGGCACCGACCTCGGCTACCTCCTCGGCTCCTGGGGAACGGACGACGCCGACGTGAACGGCGACGGCATCACCGACGGCTCGGACCTCGCGGTCCTTCTCGGCGGCTGGGGCCCCTGCGACGCCTAAGGCTGCCCGCACCTTGTGACCTTTGCACGACGGCCCCGGAAACTTCCGGGGCCGTCGTTCTTTCTTGTGCGATCCGCCACAACGTGCGCAGATTTCCCGGTTTTCCTACGTCCCACGAGCGGAATGACTGCGAACCACAGAAGGCTCGACTCGAGGCGGTCACACCCGGCTTTCGAGCCGCGTATGGCCTCAGCGAGAAGCCGGGCTATATTCGAAGTTTCATCTCGCGTTCTGTGTGACGGGCCCCCAACTCATGCGCATTCACCGCCGCTCCGTGCGACGTGCTGTCACGATCGCCTCCATCGGTCTCTCCACGCTTGTCGCGATCCCCTCGGCTCTCGCGGCCGAAGGCCAGTCGCGCACCGACCCGAAGCTCTCGCGGACCGCGCGGCCGAAGGCCCTCTCGGTTCCGGAGCTTTCGTCGTTTGAATTGCAGACGCTGGTCCTGCCCCAGGGCAACCCGTCGACGTTCATCACGACCCTCTCTCTCGGCGGTCGTCTGCACACGATCTCGGGCGAACTCTTCACGCTGCGTAGCCCCGATTGCCAGGTCATCGTCGACGAGGGCAACGGCAAGATGGTCTCGATCCCGCTGTCGCCGCCGCGCACGTTCCGCGGCCAGGTGAACGACGTTCCGGGCTCCGGCCTCGCGATGTCCCTGATCGACGGCACCCTCGCCGGCCTCATCGAGATCCCCGGCGAAGGCATGTACTACGTGCAGCCGGCGCGGGACCTCGACCCGAGTTTCCCCGCGAGCGCGCACATCGTCTATCGCACGGGCGACGTCCTCCCCAATCCCGAGATGCGCTGCGGCAACGACATGGTCGACCTCGCGCTTCCGCAATGGAAGATCGATCAGGCCGCGAACGAAGCCTCGGACCCGGGACAATTCCCCGCACAGCCCCCCGCCGGAGGAAGCGCCGGCGGCGCGGCCGGCGGCAGTGGCGGCAACGAGGGCGGGATCGCCGGGGCGACGCCGCAGATCGCAGAGATCGCGTTCGACGCCGACTTCGAGTTCTACAACAAGAACGGCAACTCAGTCACGAACACGGTGAATGACATCGAGCTCGTGATGAACGGCGTCGACTTCATCTACGACCGCGACGTCAACATCGGCTACGAGTTCACCACGTTCGTGGTGCGAACCTCGAGCGCCGACCCCTACACGACGCTCGTCATCGAAGACCAGCTCTGCGAGTTCCGCGAGCAGTGGAACATCGTTCCCGAGATCGACATCCAGCGCGACATCGCGCAGCTCTTCACGGGCAAGTCGCTCACCAGCACGGCGATCGGCCTCGCGTGGCTCGGCGTCGTCTGCAATCAGCCGGGCGCCGCCTGCACGAGCGGATTCGGCAACCTCGGCTACTCGACCGTCGAGAGCCGCTTCTCGCTGATTCTCGCGAATCGCCAAGCGGTGTCGGCCCACGAGATCGGCCACAACTGGAACGCGCAGCACTGCGACGGCAACGGCGATTGCCACATCATGTGCGCCACGCTCGGCGCGTGCGACGGCATCGCGGGCTCGAACTTGAAGTTCGGCGCCGGCGAGGTCACGCAGATCGTCGACTTCAAGAACTCCGTCTCCTGCGACCAGACCGGCCAAGTTCCGCTCGATCTCCCCTTCTTCGAGGCGTTCCCGAACGCGTCGATCGACGTCAGCAAGTGGACGTACATCAACGGCGCGACGACCTCGCAGAACGCGACCAACGAGCCGAGCGCCACGCGCTCGCTCAACCTCGACGCCACGGGCAGCGACCTCTACGAGGACGACGAGATCCGCTCGAACGCGATCAAGCTGGCGACGGCGTTTCAGCCGCAAGCGTCGCTCTGGACGCAGCACAAGGGCGTCGAAGCCGGCGAGAAGCTCATCGTCGAGTACTGGACGAGCGGCGGTGATTGGGCGCTTCTCGGCGAAGTCGTCTCGGACGGCGTCGACGAAGTCAACTTCGTGCAGTCGACGTGGGTGTTGCCCGCGAACGCGAAGCACGACGGCTTCCGCCTCCGCATCCGCGTCGACGTGAACGAGACGAACGACGACTGGTACGTCGACGACGTCTCGATCTCGCAAGGCGCGAATCCGCCGCCGGCGAACGACGAGTGCGCGGGCGCGCTCGCGGTCGGACCCGGCGCGTATCTCTTCGACACCACGAACGCCACGAACAGCGCGCAGACGATTCCGTCGAGCTGCGACGGCTTCTCCGGCGCCGCGTTCGCCAAGGACATCTGGTACCTCGTCACCGCCAACTGCACCGGCAATCTCGTCGTGTCGACGTGCGGCTCGGCGACGTTCGACACGCGCATCGCGGTCTACGCCGCCGGCGCGTGCCCGAGCTCGTCGACGCAGCCGCTCGCCTGCTCCGACAACGGCGCGGGCTGCTCGGGCGGCACGTCGCTCGTGAGCCTCAACGCGACCGCGGGCTCGCAGTTCTACGTCCGCGTGGGCGGCGTCTCGGCGGGCGGCACCGGCGCGATCTCGATCAGCTGCAACGCGGTCGCCCCGCCCGCGAACGACGAGTGCATCAACGCGATCTTCACCACGGCGACGTCGATTCCGTTCGACACGTCGTCCGCGACCGACTCCGCGTCCACGTTGCCGGCAAGCTGCAACGAGGGCAACGGCGTGACGATGAAGAAGGACGTCTGGTGGTACTACGTCGCCCCGTGCGACGGCACGCTCGAGATCTCGACGTGCAACTCCGCGTCGTTCGACACGCGTCTTGCGGTGTACAGCACCGGCACCGGCTGCCCGTTCACGAACGGCGCCGCGGTGATCGCATGCTCGGACAACGACACCGGCTGCGGTCTCACCTCCACGCTGACGGTCCCCTGCACCACGTCGACGGTCTTCCTCATTCGCTTGGGCGGGAACGGCACGGCCAACGCCGGCGGCGCGGGCACGCTCAACCTGATCTGCACGCCCAACACTCCGCCCTGCCCCGGCGACTTGAACGATGACGGCACCGTCAACGGCGCCGACCTCGGCATCCTGCTCGGCGGCTGGGGCAATGCGGCCGGCGACCTCGACGGCAACGGCACCACCGACGGCTCCGACCTCGGCATCCTGCTCGGTGCCTGGGGCGCGTGCCCGTAACCAGCGGCAGCGATCGCGTACCGATCGTCAGTTCGGCTTTCGGCGAACCCCGAACCTACTCGGGAAGAGCGCCGGGACCGAACTGATGATCGGCGCGGCGGCGCGGAGAAGATCGTCGGCGTAACTGTCCTTCGCGCGCCGTTCCGTGATGGGGCCCGCGGCATCGCCGCGGAGGAATTGCCGCACGATGCGGTCAGGTTCCGACAGCGAGGTCGACCCCGAGTCGTCGGTCTTCCGCAGCAGATCGAACTCGTCGCGCGACCCGATCTTGAGGACGTGCCCCTTGTCGAGCATCACCATGCGATCGGCGATCGTGAACGCCGAGTCCATCTCGTGCGTCACGACCACGCTCGTCACGCCGAGCTGTCGCGAGAGCGCGACGATCAGCTGATCGATTTCCGCGCTCGTCACCGGATCGAGACCGGCGGACGGCTCGTCGTAGAAGAGGACCTCGGGGTCGAGCGCGAGGGCGCGGGCGAGGCCCGCGCGCTTCTTCATGCCGCCCGAGATCTGCGCGGGCAACTTGTCGGCGTGCTCGCGCAGGCCGACGAGCTCGAGCTTGATCTTCACTTCGATGTCGATGATCGCGTCGTCGAGCGTCGTGTGTTCGCGCAGCGGAAGCGCGACGTTGTCGGCGATCGACATCGAGTTGAAGAGCGCGCCCGACTGGAAGAGGACGCCGATGCGCCGCCGCACCGAGCCCATGCCCGACTCGTCGAGCGACTGGATCGGCTGCCCGAAGAGCTTGATCGAGCCGGAGGTCGGCGTGAGCGATCCGATCAGATGACGCAGCAACGTGGACTTGCCGCAGCCCGATCCGCCCATCACGACGAGCGTCTCGCCGCGATTCACGTCGAAGTTGATGTCGTCGAGGACGACCTGCGTTCCGAAAAGCCGGCGCAGCGATCGCACCTCGATCACCGGGCCGCCTCCGTCATCACCCGTTGGTCGTTCACCCGCCATTCGGCGTCTCCTTCGGCTCCGTCGTGGCGGCCGGGGCGGGTGACGCCGCGTTCGGCGCAGACGACGCGCCGAGCGAGAGCGGCCCGTTCTCGCGATCGTCGATCATGATGTGGGCGATCTTCGCGCTTGGCACCACCACACGCTCCGGATTCGGCATCAGCACTGCGACGACCGAGCCGAATCGGTCGCCGCGTTCAAACCGGAAGGACACCGCCATCGTGACCGATTGGCGTGCGAAGGACGAGGACGAGTCGGGCTCCGAACCCACCACGGAGATCGACGAGAACGGACCGTACCGCGCCCGCGCAGCCTCGGCGAACGCGGCGAGCGCCTCCGACGAGATGCGGTCGGTCGCGTGCGGACTCCACACCGCAAGCGCCTTCGAGGCGCTGGCGTCGTCGGTCACGGCGAAGACCTCGGTCAAGCCAGTCGACACCTGAAGGTCGATGTCGCGGCGGAAGCGTTGGACGAGCGCGTCCATCGCCCATAGCTCGGTGAAGAGGAGTGCCATGCCGCCGACGCAGCCGGCGAACGCGAGGCGCCGGCCCCGCAACGGCGTGCCGGCCGAGGCCGCGCGCGACGTCGCCGAGAGGCCGAGACTACCGAACACCATGGCCGCGAGCGGACCGATGAGCGGGATGACGAGGACGACGACGCTCAGGATCGCGAGCACCGACCAGCGTTGCGGCGTCGTCGCGCCGGGCCGACCTGCCGAGGAGCCGCCAGCGCGTTGCCCGTCGGCCCGCGGGTTGGGCGACTCGTTGGGCTTGAGGTTGGGCGGCGGAGGCGGAACCACGCTCATCGGTGCCCATAGTACCGGCCGCTACACTCGCTTCACGCACGACGCGGACTCTTCGCGCATGGACGAGACAACGACGAACCTTCGTAGCGCCGCGCGCTCCCTCGACGTCCACGGGCGTCGCGTGACGGTGATGGGCTTGGGGCAGTTTGGCGGCGGCCTCGGCGTGACGCGCTGGCTCGCGCGACACGGCGCGCACGTCCTCGTGACCGACCGCTCGAGCGCCGAGGAACTCCGCGAACCGCTGGCGGCGCTTGCCGACCTCGTCGACGGCGGGCGAGTCACGCTCCGCCTCGGCGAGCATCGCACGGAGGATTTCGCGTCCGCGGATCTCGTCGTTGCAAACCCCGCGGTGCCCAAGCCGTGGAAGAACGAGTACCTCGCCGCCGCGGCCGGTGTCGGCGTGCCGATCACCACCGAGATCCGCCTCCTCACCGACGTCCTCACCGCCCGCGGCGTGACCCGCACGATCGGCGTGACCGGAAGCGCCGGGAAGAGCACCACGACCTCGCTCATCCACCACCTCGTGCGCACCGCGTTGCCGGCGGCGCTCCTCGGCGGCAACATCGGCGGCTCGCTGCTTGAAGCGGCCGACGCCCTCGGCCCCGACGACGCGGTCATTCTCGAACTCTCGAGCGCGATGCTCCACTGGCTTCGCGACAGCGCGTGGACGCCGTCCGTCGGCGTCTTCACCAACCTCGCGACGAACCATCTCGACTGGCACGGCGACTTCGTGCACTACTCCGAGTCGAAGAAGGCGATTCGCCGCGCGCCCGTCTTCATCACGCGGTTCCACGTCGAAACGCCCGACGCCGCCCGCGTCGCCGCCGCCGCGCACGAAGACTGGTGGTCGGCGGCGCCGGTCCTGACCGGCGAACCGCTCGACGTCGCGCTCGCCGACATTCCCATTCGCCTGCCCGGCGAGCACAACCGACGCAACGCCGCCCTCGCGCTTGTCGCCACGCGCGAGGCGCTGTCGCGCTGGACCCGCGCGACGCCGCCCCTCGACGCGCTCCTCCGCGGATGCGCGACCTTCGGCGGTCTTCCGCACCGCCTGCAGTTCGTCGCCGAACGCGACGGCGTGCGCTACTACAACGACTCGAAGTCGACGACGCCGGACGCGGCGCTCCTCGCGGTCCGCGCGTTCGACGATCCGTCGCGCATCCATCTCATCGCCGGCGGCTACGACAAGGGCAGCGACCTTTCGAGCGTGCGCGATCTCGGCCAGCGGCTCGCGCGGCTCTACGCGATCGGCACGACGGCGCCGTCGCTCGCCGGCCCGAACGTCGAACTCTGCGGCACGCTCGATGCGGCGTTCGAGTCGGCGTCACGTCGCGCGAAGCCCGGCGACATCGTGCTGCTCTCCCCCGCCTGTGCGAGCTGGGACCAGTTCACCAATTACGAAGAACGCGGCGAGCGCTTCGTCGCGCTCGCCGCGGGTCGTTCGTCGTCGGTGCTGTCCGGGCGTCAGTTGTAGAGGCGCTTCGCGTTCGGCGTCGGGCCCGTCGACTGCACCGCCGTCTCTTCCGGTGTGCCCGGCTGCTGCGGGCGCATCGGCGCCTGCACCGGCTCAGGGGCGTACTCGCCCGGCTTACGGAAGGAGAGATCGATGCGACGCGCGTGGCGCGGCGGCGCGCTCAACACGTTCGACAGCGAGCCGAACGCGGTGCCGTTCTCCATGACCGCCCACGTCATGCGCGACGGGCGGTAGACCGGATCGTCGCCGCCGGTCTCCTGGAAGTTGAACGAAAGCTGCTTGCCGACCGGGACCTTCATGCTGAAGAAGATCGTGCCGTCACGGGTGTCGACGAGATCGACGTTGATCGGGCGCGACGCGATCGACTCGTAGGTGTACGTGTCGTTGGCGGTCTCGAAGAGCGTCGGCGAGTTCGTGTAGCAGCCGGTGAGCGGCAGCGTGGCGAAGAGCGCGGCACCGAGGATGGCGAAGGTCGCGGGGCGAACGGTCATTGGGATCGGTCTCCGGTCCGCCGGGCGCGGACGCGCGCCGCGGCGAAGCAGTTCGTGTATCGGTTATCGGCAACCGAGTTCTTTGATCGACTTTTCGACCGAAGCCAAGGTCGCGGGCGGGCCAGTAGAGTGCGTCTCCAGATGGCAGCCTCCCCTTCGACGACCGGTCCGGCCTTCCGCGTCGGCCACGGCTACGACCTCCACCGCCTCGAGCCCGCGCCCCCCGCCGGCCGTGGCCGCCCGTTCATCCTCGCCGGCGTGCCGATCGACCATCCCGCCGGCCCGGTCGGCCACTCGGATGGCGACGCCGTCCTCCACGCGGTCTACGACGCCATCGCCGGCGCCCTCGGCGAGCCGGACATCGGCCAGGCCTTCCCCGACAACGACCCGCGCTACGACGGTGCGGACTCCCGGATGTTCGTCGCCGCCGCGGTCGAACTGCTCGCCCGGCGCCGCTACGCCATCGTCAACCTCGACGTCACGGTCGTCTGCGAACGTCCGAAGCTGTCGCCGCACAAGCGGCGCATGATCGAGTCGATCGCCGGTCTCTTGGGCATCGACGCATCACTCGTCAACCTCAAGGGCAAGACCCACGAGAAGGTCGATGCGATCGGCGAAGGCCGCGCGCTCGAGGTGCACGTCGTCGTCCTTCTCGCCGCCTCCTGATCGAGGCAAGTACGCTCTCGTTCGCGCCCGCGCCTTTCGGCTCGGCCGCACCTTTCGGAGTCATCACCTTCCATGCGTGCCGTCGTCACTGGCCAGATCGGCGTTGACAAGAAGCCCTACCTCAACGCCGTCGCCGACCTCGGCGGCGAACGCGGCGAGTCGATCGAGCTTTTCCATCTCGGCGACATGATGTACCGCGAGGCGCCGGACGTGCGCCCCGGCCGCATCCTCGACCTGCCCCTGTCCCGGCTCACCACGTTGCGGCGCGCGGCGTTCAAGGACGTCATCGCCGCGACCACGCCCGCGCGCGACCATCGCAACGTGGTCGTGAACACGCACGCGACCTTCCGCTGGCGCCACGGCCTCTTCGCCGCGTTCGACTTCGACCTGATGAAGCGGCTCGAGCCCGAGATGTTCATCTGCATCGTCGACAACGTGGAGGTCGTGCACCATCGCCTGCACCAGGAGCACGACATCGATGCGACGCTGAAGGACTGCATGGTCTGGCGCGAGGAGGAGATCCTCGCGACCGAGCTCCTCGCCGACGCGATGGGCTGCCGCAACAACTTCTACATCCTCTCGCGCGGCCGGCAGACCGACACGCTCGAGACGGCGCTCCGGCTCATCACGCGGCCGGACATGAAGAAGGTCTATCCGTCGTTCCCGATGAGCCACGTCGTCGACATGCCCGACGTGCTCGCCGAGATCGATTCGTTCCGCGCCGAACTCGCGAAGCACTTCATCGCGTTCGATCCGGGCGACGTCGACGAGAAGCTCCTCCTCGAGCGCGCGCTCGCCGCGGCCCGCGCCGGCGAAGACCGCATCGACGTCACGCCGCACTCCTTCGGCGGCCGCTCCGGCAATCCGACGCTCCGAGTCAGCGTGCGTGAGGTGTTAGACATCGCCGGCGACATCGACGGCCAGATCTACATGCGCGACTTCAAGCTCGTCGACCAGAGCGACATGATCGTGTCGCTCATTCCCGAGCTTCCCGGCGGCGTTCCCGGCCTCTCGAGCGGCGTCGAGCGCGAGCTGCATCACGCGTTCGAGCACACGAAGGAGGTCTACGTCGTGTGGAAGCCGAAGAAGAATCCGAGCCCGTTCATCACGGAGACGGCGACGAAGATCTTCCGCTCGGTGCCCGAGGCGATGGCCTACTTCGAGTCGCGCGGCTGGTTCGCCCAACAGACGCTCTTCGGCCACTGACGCGCCGCGAGGAACTCCGCGTTGCCGCGCTACCGGCTGACGATCGCCTACGACGGCACCGACTTCCACGGCTGGCAGCGGCAGGAGCCGCCCGGCAAGGCGCCGCTCCGCACCGTGCAGGGCGTGCTCGACGACGCGGTGCGCCTCGTCGTGCGCGAGCCGGTGTCGGTGGTCGGCGCGAGCCGCACCGATGCGGGCGTTCATGCCCTCGGGCAAGTCGCGGCCTTCACCGCGTCGACGCGGATACCGACCGACAAGCTCCCGATGGCCATCTCGTCGCGCCTCCCGCGCGACGTGCAGGTCCGCTCGTCGTCCCTGGCGCCCGACGATTTCGACCCGATCTCCGACGCGATCAGCAAGTCGTACCGCTACACGATCGCGTATCCGACGTCGCGGCCACGAATCGCGCCGCTCTTCGACCGCAACTTCGTCTACTGGCAAGTCCACCAACTCGACGTTGCAGCCATGAACGCCGCCGCGCAGCGTCTCATCGGCGAGCACGACTTCACGGCCCTCGCGCACGCGGTCAACACCCGCGAGTCTCCCGTGCGGCGGATCCATTCGTGCGTCGTCGCCACTCCGTCGCCGGGACGCATCACGATCGACGTTGCAGGCAACGGGTTTCTCTACAATATGGTCCGCGTGATCGCGGGCACGCTCGTCGACGTCGGCCGGGGGCAGAAGGCGCCGGACGAAGTCTCGGAGATCGTGGCGTCGCGCGACCGGACTCGCGCCGGCCAGACCCTTCCGCCGCAAGGCTTGTGCTTGCGCTGGATCCACTACGGCGGAAAGGACGTACTCTCGGAGCCATGACCGTGCCGCCGCGACCCTCGCGCCCGAGACTCCGCACCGCCCTCGTCGCGCTGGTCGCGGTGCTCGGCGCGGCGCTCGCGGTCCACGCGCCCGCCGCCGCGCAAGGACTGTCGCTCGATCCCGTGCCGCCGGCGCCGGCGCTCCCGGCGCGGAGCGCCACGGCCGTCCTCGTGGAGACGCTTCGCGGCGAGCTCGCGCAGCTCGACACGCGTCTCGCGGAGCTTGCCCCCGACGACCGCAAGGGTCGCGCCGCCACGCAGGCGCGGCAGCAGCTGCGGCGCCTCGCGCTCGACCTTCTCGCCCGCGGCGCCGAGCCCGGCGGCGTGCGCGACGCCCTCGCGATGCACGGCTTCCGCCTCGCCGACGTGCGCCGCCGCGTCGACATCCTGGTAGGCGCCTTCGCGGACGACACGCTGCGCGTCGGCGACCCGCCCGCGCCGCTCGGCGTGCGCCAGCGCGATCTCGCGGTGCGCCGGCTCGAGCGTTTCGTGGAGGTCTCCCCGAAGGCGTTCGCGGCTGCAACGTTGAGTGACCGCGAGCAGATCGACGCGACGGTCGCAGCCGCCACGACCGACCTCGGCGACGCCATCGCGGTCCTCGAGGGCATGCGCGGCGGCGAAGTCCTCGGATCGGGCTGGCCGACGCCCGAGGAGCTCGCGAGCGCCCGCACCGCGACCGGCGCGTCGCCGTCCGACGAGAACCAGCCGACCGATCCCGCCGCCGATCTCGACCCGTGCGACGACGCCAATCTCGCGTCGCTCTCCCCGAAGACCGGCGCCGCCATGCGTGCCCGCTGTGCCGCCGGCGACGCCGACCTCGCCAGGCTCCGCGTTGCAGCCGCGTTCGCCCGCGCGGGCGCGGCGGCGCTCTGGCTCTCGCAAGACGAGCGCGCCGCACTCGACGAGCGCGCGGCGCGGATCGCCGCGGTCGTGGGCACGCCCGGCACCGACACCGACCTCGCCGACGCTCTCGCGGACCTGCTCGACGCCGACACCTTTCTTGGCGTCGCGCTCGCCACGACGAAGCTCGACCACGACATCGATCGCGCCTCGCTCGAGTCCACGTTGCGTCTCGCGCTCTTTCCCGACACCGCCCGCACCGCGAGCGGCGGGACCGTCGCCTTCGCGTCGGACCCGTCGCGTCTCGCCCGCGCGGTCGCCCGCGTCACATCGGTCCTGCGCACCTCGGCGAACGCGTACGCCCGCGAGACCCCGGCGAATCTCTCGCGTGAGACGAAGACGCTCCTTCGCGACTTCGAACGCGCCTATCGCCGGGCCGAGCGCACGACCTACGAGCGCCTCTCCGCGTTGCTCACGAGCGCCGATGCGCTCTCCGATCCGGAGCTCGTCTCGCTCGGCCGCATCCAACGCGACGCGCTCCTCGACATCGAGCGCGTCACGGCCTCGCAGCGCCTGGTCGACGCTATCGGCGGCGTGAAGCCGAGCGCCGCCCCGCGCGTGGCCAGTCACGTGCGGACCGTCCTCCGCTGGCTGCTCGAGCCGGCGCGGCGCGGTGCCGCGCTCGTGACGTACGAGGCGCTCGAGGCGCAGGTCGGGCTCTTCGTTCCGCTTCCCTTCGAGGAGGAGCTTCGCCGCGAGTCGGACGAGGCGATCACCCTGACGGGCGCACAGCCTCGGGCGCTCATCGACGCGATTGACGCGTCGCGCGCCGCGTGGGCCGACGCGTGGGCGAACGGCGAAGGCAGCGGACCTGCGGCCAAGCACATGCTCGAGCTCTACCGGCTCATGCGCTTCATGGACGCGTTCGCGTCGGGGATCTCCGCGCCGGAGACTCGCGACGACATCGCGCTCCTCACCCGCTGGGGCGCGTTTCACGCGACGCGCGCCTCGATGTCGCCCGCGATGGTCGACGTTGCAGCTTCGCTCAAGCTTGCGACCGCCTCCGCGATCGCGGGGGACGACAAGACCCTCGCCGCCGAGCTCGACCGCCTCGAACGCCACACGCCGCTCATCCGGCTCGTCGGGCGACTTCTCGATGACGCGCGACCGTGGCTCGAGCAGCGACCCGACGGCGCGACCGGCGTCTTCGCGGCGATCCGCGAACCGCCCTCGCGCAGCGCCTGGAACCTCTCACAGCGCGATCGGCTCGCGACGCTCGCACGCTTCGCGCGCGAGCTCGATCAGGCGCGGCGCGGCCGCGAAACGGAGAGCGAGGCCGCGCTTCTCGAGTATCTCGCGTCGGTCAGCCGCTCCACGCTCGAGTCGCTCGGCGAGGCGCGATCGCCAATTCCGCCGCTGCCGCCGCTCGTCGAGCCCGCGACCCCGCCGCGCAAGCGCGACCGCAAGTGACGGCGCGGGCGTCGGATCTCGAGGAGAATGCCCCGCATGAACATCCTCGTCGTCGGCCCGCATCCGGATGACCAAGAGCTCGGCATGGGCGGAACGGTCGCGCGCCTCGCGCAGCGCGGCCACCGCGTCCTCCTTCTCGACATGACGAACGGCGAGCCGACGCCGTACGGCTCGCCCGAGGTGCGCGCCCGCGAGGCCGCGGCCGCCGCCAATGCGCTCGGCGCTCGGCGCATGCTTCTCGGCCTCCCCAATCGCGAGGTCGTGCACACCGTCGAGGCGCGACACCGCGTTGCAGCCGTGATCCGCAACGAGGAGATCGACGTGATCTTCGTTCCGTATCCCGAGGATGCGCACCCGGACCATCGCGCGGTCACGCGGATCGTCGAGGACGCACGCTTCGACGCGAAGCTCACGAAGACGTCGATCGCCGGCGCGCCGCGGTACCCGAAGTGGCTCTTCCACTACTGGTGCACGCACCTCCGCGTCGTGCCGCAGCCGACCTTCTGCATCGACACGTCCGGCCTTGAGGAAACCAAGCGCCAAGCGATCCTCGCGTATCGGAGCCAGTTCGTCGACAACCCGAAGAACCGCGAGGTGCCCGACTGGATCGCGGCCGCCGATCGCTTTTTCGGCAGTCGCATCGGCACCCGCAGCGCTGAGCCGTTCTTCAGTCGGGAGCCGCTGGGACTTCTCGACCTCGCCGGCCTCGTATGACACCGCGCCGGCGGACCGGCGGCGCGGATGCAGCAATCGAACGGCTCCGACGAACTCCGCCCCGATGGCGTGCGTTGTCCGGCTGCGATCTACACGGTGCGCTCTCGCGCATGTGCGTCCTGAGTCGCGTCCGCAGGGATCGCGAAGGAGGTTCGATGCTCATTCGCTTTCAGGATGGTCCGCTGCCGACAAGCCCCGCGCTTCTCTCGCACGCGAAGCGCTGTCTTGAGCGTGCGGCACGACCGGCGGCCGGACGGCTTCGCGAAGTGCTCGTTCGCGTGCGCGACCTGAACGGCCCGCGCGGCGGCGTCGACAAGGCCTGCCGCATGCTCGCCCAGGTCGACGGGGTCGGCGCGATCTCCGTCGAGGCGCGGGCCCGCGACTTCCACGAGTCGGTGGTCGCGTCGGCCGAGAAGCTGCGTCGCGCCATCATGCACCGGCTGCAACGCTGAGTTGATGCGAGGACAGGACGCGCGATCAGCGCCGTCGGCCTTGAGCCGCGAGGGCTGCATCGCAGAGTTGGTCGCGAAGGCGCCGCGCGTGCAGGCGGCGACCTTCGCGGCCGCGGCGGACGGCGTAAACCCGCAGGATCGCCGGCCACGCGAGCGACGCCGCGGGCACGAGCTGCTGCCACGGCACGCGGCTCGGAAACGACGTGACGCCGATGAGGACGGCGATCGCGAAAACCCCGACGAGGAGGATCTGGACGAGCGCGGCATGCTCCACCTCGACGAGGTCGGGGTGGTCGTCGCCGTCGAGCGCGTTGGGCGTGTGCCGGGCGACGCAGCTCGCGACGAGCCCGAGACGAAGGTCGATGGCGTCGAGGCCGCTGCGAGCGAGGCGCGACGCACGGAGGAGTGCGACGCCGCCGAGGACGATCGTGGCGGCGGCAACCGGGGCGGCAAGCCACGGCCAGGCGAGGGTGCCGTTGGTGACAGCCACTGCGAGCGAGACGCCCGCGGCGGTGTTGGCGAGCCCCACGACGCACGTGGACGCGGCCGCGATCGGCGCGGGAGTGGCGGGCGGCGCAGCGCTCGCGCGAGCGCGGCTCGAGAAGGACGAATGGGCGAGCGGCCGGGTGGCGGTTCGGAGGTCGCGGTCGGAAGGGTCGAGCGTGTTCGAGAGGGCGGCGGTGGTCATTGGGGTGTCTCCGCGTCGCCGCGCGGGCGCGGCAACTCGAAGGCAACCCGTGCGGGGGCATCCGCTGGTGAGCCAAGAACGCAAAAGCCCCCCCACGTCCCGATAACGATGTGTGGCATGTGCGGCTGGTTTGGTCGGCCTGCGTGCGCGCACGCCCGGGCGCGAGGACCCGACGACTCGCGCGGGCGCGGCCGGCTGGCCCGCTTCCGCTCCCCTCTCGGTCCGGATAACGATGTGTGGCATGTGTCCGGCGATGGAGCTGGCACTATGGCCCGCGCTCTGACCGGACTCGGGGCAGTGAGCGACGCAGCTTCGTGGTCGACCCGAAGGCGCTCAGACCCCGCTAGGTCCTCATAATGGTGTGTGGCATGTGCTGGGTGGGGCTCGTGCGAGCTGCCTGGCGGACGAATCACCCGCCCGCGCCTCACCGCTCGTCCGCCCCCGCCGCCTCCGCCACCTTCGTCGCCGCGATCCAGGCCCGCAACCGGCCCCACTCGTCGTCGCCGAGGAACGCGAACAGGCCGACGTGCCCCACCGGATACTGCCATCGTTCCGGCCACCCCAATTCCCGCCAGAGCCGGTCCCCCGTGGTCGTCGGCACCACCCGATCGAACTGCCCGTCCATCTGCAGCGTCCGCACCCCTTGGAGCGCCGGCAAACAGTGCTCGGGTGCCAGCTCAGACTTCGCCGCCAACGTCTTCCGCCACTCGATACGGGTCTTCTCGTCATCGGGCGGCTGCAGTCCGCCGAGCCGCAGCCACTCGCGCCCTGCGGCCCCGTCGATCAACACCTCGTCGAGCCCGAGACCGCCGCCGAAGAAGACCGCCGCATCCGGTGTCGGCAGCCCGACCTCACGCAGTCGCGCCGCACATGCCGGCAACTCGAGGGCTCCGAGGCTCACGCCGACCAGCACCAATGGCGCCCCCGTCGCTCGTTCCTCCGCCAGCGGGAGGCTCGCGACCAAGAGCTCGACCGCGAACGCCGAGTCGGCGAACTCCGCGTCCACGATGCGAGGGACCGACTTCGCCGCCGCTCCCGCGAAACGCCCGCGCACCTGCACCCGCATCGGGCGAAGGAGGTCCGTCGTCTCGAACGTGACCACCCGCCACCCCTGGCGGACGAGCTCCGCGAGCCGCACCTCGACGATGCTCGGCCCGAGCACCCCGGGCAACACGATGCAGGTGCCCGTCACCGGACCATGTGCAGGCTCGAGCACGCGCACGAAGCGAAGCCGACCCGCGACCGTGAGCGCCGCGACGAACGAGCGCGCGGTTCGTGCGTCGAGCCCGCCGGTCGTGCCGGTGACCCGCACCGGATCGGCAGACGTGTAGACGAGAAACCGATCGACCGCGTACGGAATCTCCTCCGCGCGCGGATGGGCACCGATGGTCGCGAGCACCCGTTGCTCGAAAACGCTGAACTCGAGGACATCCCCGACGGGCACCGGCGGAATCTCATAGAGACGGCCGCGATCGCTCACGGCGATCTCCGCCACGGGAAGCTCGCCGTCCTCGTTTCGCAGCGACAGCGTCGCGTCCTCCACCGACCGCTCCGGCCACTGAATGACGACGTTCGGCCGTTGCACATTCGCAACGCCCCACCCGCTGCGGTGCACACATCCGGCCAGCGTCGCGCAGAGACCGATCGCCATGCCCGCGCCGACGACCGCCACCCCGGCTCGACGCGCACGGCCGAGCATCGCATCCATGACGCCGCGCCGCGCGCGGCGAACTGGCCCATTCCGCATGCCGCCAGCGTACGGGCGGCCGACGCGGCGTGGGCGCCTGGCCCAAATCGTTGCGCCGTTCGCCCGCCGATTTCGTGTCTTGTTCGGACGACGCCATGCGCACGCACTCCTCCTTTCCTCCGACCGTCGCGCTCCACGCGCCCCTGCCGAGCCTCGCGTGCGACGTGCGAATCGACGTGCACGAGCACACGACCACGGCGGTCGGCGCCGCCGACCCTGGCGCCGCATGGCGGGCCGCGCAGGAGTTCGAGCTGGCGGATCGACTGAACGCGGCGGAGGAGACGCTCCTCGGCGCCATCGCCGAGCCCGGCGCGTCCTGCCAGGTCGCGCATCTCTACGAGTGCCGCATGATGCGACTCGCGAAGGCGGGAGACCGCGGCAACGCGGAGATGGCGCATGCCGCCAGCGTTCGGTGGATGTGGCGCAGCGTCGAGAAGGCAAGAAGCGTCGACGCCCTACCGCTCGCGATCGCCGCCCGCGCGCACGAACGACGGCTTGCCGAGGTCGCGAAGCGCTGGGACCGCTCGCGCGACGCCGCCGACACCGCCTGCTGACGTCGCCTGCAACGCGGAGCGATCCGGATCAGTCGTCTTCCATCTTCCGAAGCCTTGCGCCGAACATGAACGCCGACGCCCCCGATGCGAACATCGTCATCAGGATCGGCGCGTACGTCTTGCCCGACATCTCGATCACGCCGTCGCGCGGGTTCTCAGGGTCGTAGCGAACCGTCACCTTCGTCCCGACCGGCAACGGCTCCTTCGTGCGTTCCCCAAGCATGCGGTTGACGCGCCCGTCCGCCGCGTTGTAGTCGATGCCCTCGGCGAACAGCCCGCCGCCCTGCGGCAGGTGCTCGACGACGACGCCCGGCGCGCTCGGGTGCGTGGACATCCATCGCCACCGCACGTAGAGCCAACACGTCGACACGACGAACGCGAAGATCGCGAGGCAGAGAAGCCCGAACACCCGTTCTCGCGTCTGACGGAACCAAAACAACGCCGCACCTCCATCGATGCCCGCGACCGCTCAGACGCCGATCGCAAGAGCGTCGCGATCGCTGAGAAGTCCGCCGTCGGAACGAGCGCGAACCGTGCCGTCGCGCTTCCACGATCGCTCGCAGCGCGGTTCCGCCCGAAGGTCCCGCACCGAACTCGCCGTTGCAGCCGGATCGAGGACGACCCGGCTCACGCCGAGGAGGTCCGGGAGGTCCGCGAGGAACGGACGAAGCTCTCCGTTCGGATCGGGCAACGTCACTTCGGCGTCGAGCGGATTCTCGAGGCCGTCGCGCTTCGCGACCTCCATCGCCGCGAAGCCCGCCGATCGTGCCTGAAGCACCGCGCCCCACCGCTCGTCGCAGCGAATGCCGAGCTCGTCGAGCTTGCGGTAGGTCTCGAGGTGCACGCAGCAGCCGTCGGAGCGCCAGAGCGACCGGAACGCCTCGTCGGCGGTGTGCGGCATGAGCGGTGCGAGCAGTCGCGACAGCGCGTCGACGATCGTGAACATCACCGTCTGCGTGGCGCGGCGGCGCGGCGCGTCCTTCCGGTCGCAGTAGAGCCGGTCCTTCGTGGCGGCGCAATAGATCGCCGACATCGTGTCGTTGCAGAAGTCGTAGATCGCCAGATGCGCCGAACGGAAGTCGAGCGCCGCGTAGGCGTCGCGCACCGCGCGCTCGAGCTTCGCCGTTTCAGCCAACGCCCACGCGTCGATCGACGTCGGCGGGATCGACGAGAGCTCGACGGCGTCGCCCTTCTCCTCGACCGTGCGCGGCGCGAAGTCCGCCAGGTTCGAGAGGAGGAAGCGAATCGTGTTGCGCACCTTGCGATAGCTCTCGCCTGCAACGCGGAAATAGTCCATGTCGACCTTGATGTCGTCCTCGTAGGCGAGGCTCGACACCCACCACCGCGCGACGTCCGCTCCGACGTCCTTCATCAGGTCCTCGACCTCGATGGTGTTGCCGACCGACTTCGACATCTTGCGGCCGTTCTTGTCGACCATGAAGCCGTGCGTGAGGATCCGCTTGAACGGCGGAACGCCCATCGCGCCGAGCGACGGAAGGAGCGACAGCTGGAACCATCCGCGATGCTGGTCGCTTCCTTCGAGGTAGAGCTCGGCCGGGAATCCGAGGTTGCGGGCGCGAAGCACCGCGTTCCACGAGCTGCCCGCCTCGAACCAGACGTCGAAGATGTCGTAGAGCTTGGTCAGGGCTGCAACGTCGAGATCCTTCGGCGCCTGCGGATCCTTGGACGCGTCGTACCCGGCGAGAAGCTGCGCCGGCGTCTCGAGGAACCACGCGTCGCTGCCGCGCGCGGCGAATGCGGCCGCGACGGCGCGCACGCTCGCGGGCGTCATGAAGACGCTTCCGTCCGGGCGCGCGAAGGAGGGGATCGGCAAGCCCCACGCGCGCTGGCGCGAGATGCACCAGTCGGGCCGGCTCTCGAGCATGCCGCGAAGGCGATTGCGTCCCCACGAGGGGACGAAGTCCACGTTGCGTTCGACCGCCTCGACGGCCGCATGCCGCAGCGTCGCGCCGTCGCGCTTCGCGGGGCGATCGACGCCGACGAACCATTGCTCGGTCGCGCGGAAGATGACCGGAGTCTTGCTGCGCCAGTCGTGCGGATACGAGTGCGAGAACTTGTGGTCGAAGAAGAGGTGCCCCGACTCGCGCAGATATTCGACGATCTTCGCGTTCGCGCTCCAGATGTCCTTGCCGCGCAGCCATTCGGGAACGCTGTCGTCGTAGGTGCCGTCCTCGCGGACCGGGCAGTAGATCGCGAGCCCTTCCTTGAGGCCGGTGCGGTAGTCCTCGGTGCCGTGGCCCGGCGCCGTGTGCACGAGGCCGGTGCCGTCCTCGAGCGTCACGTATTCGGCGTGCACCACGGGATTCGTGCGATCCACGAAGGGGTGGCGATAGCGCAGTCCGACGAGCTTCGCCCCGTCGGTCTCGGCTAACACTTCAACCTTCTCGACCTTCGCGGCCCCCGTCACCTTCGCGACGAGGTCGCTCGCCATGATCGTCTCGGCGCCATCGACGCGCACGAGGCTGTACCGATAGCGCTCGTTCACCGCGATCGCGAGGTTCGCGGGAAGCGTCCACGGCGTGGTCGTCCAGATCATGAAGGACGGCGTTGCGTCGAGTTCGACGCCGAACGCCCGCTCGACCGCTTCGCGGCTCTCAGCCTCGAAGTCGACGTACACCGAAAGATCGACGCGATCCTCGTACTCGAGCTCCGCTTCGGCGAGTGCCGTGCGATTGGCGACCGACCAGTGCACCGGCTTCTTGTCGCGGTAGACGAGGCCTTCCTCGATGAGCCGCGCGAACACTTCAAGCGCGGCCGCCTCGTACTCCGGAGCCATCGTGCGATAGGGGTTCGCGTAGTCGCCGATCGTCAGCAGCCGTTGCATCTGCCCCGCCTGGAGCTTGATGAACTTCTCCGCGTACTTCGCGCACTCGCGGCGCACGGCCATGCGGCGCTGGTCCGGCGTGATCTCGTCGAGCTTCTTCGCCTTGCCGCTCTCGACCATCTCGGTCATGACCTTGTGCTCGATGGGAAGTCCGTGGCAATCCCAGCCCGGGACGTACGGACAGTCGAGACCTTCCATGGAGCGGCTGCGGACCACGATGTCCTTCAGCGACTTGTTCATCATGTGCCCGATGTGGATCGAGCCGTTCGCGTACGGCGGTCCGTCGTGGAACACCCAGCGCGGCTTGCCTTCGCGCGCCGCGCGGAGCTTTCCATAGACGTCGATTTCGCTCCACCGCTTCAGCGAGAGCGGCTCGTTCTGGGCGAGACTCGCCTTCATCGGGAAGTCGGTCTTCGGGAGGTTCAGCGTGGCCTTGTAGTCGGGCATGGCAACTCGATTGCGAGAAAGGGGCGCATGATAAGGAAACGCCGACGACCGTCGGCGCTCACGGGTCGCCCGTCATGCCGCCGTCACTCCGGATGCTCGCCCGGGCGGACGGTCTCGTTCAGATACCGCTGGAAGTCGCCCATCTTGTAGCTGACGAAGCAGAAGACGTGATGGAGCGTGAACCACTCGAGGTCGGTCGGATCCTTCGAGAGGTCGTTGCGGAGCCGATTGAGCTCGGCGAGCACGGTTTCGGCCTTGACGATCGGCTTGTCCATCGGGGTCCCTCTCCAGTCGCGCCCGGTCAATGCGCGTGGGCGCCCGACTCATGGCTGTGGTCGTGGTCGTGATCGTGGTCGTGATGCTCGTGGCTGCCGTCGACATGCACGTGCGTGGCCGCTTCGAGGCGCGCGAGGCCGAACGCGAACGCCAGGCCTAACACCAGCGCACACGAGAGCGCGATTCGGTCGTGGCTATGGAATTGCAGCTCGGGCAGAAGGTCGCTCGACGCGATGCAGACGAACATCCCGGCGCTGAAGGCGAGCGCGATGATCGCAATCGTGTCCACGTTGCGGCCGCCGGCGCTCGCCCAGAAGATCCCGATGCCGGCGGGGACGAGGGCCGCGAGAAAGATGTTCGCGAGGACGCGAATGCGCATCGGCGCGTTCGCACGGCGCATCAGGATCGCGAGCGTCATTGCGTCGAACGGCTTGTGCAGCGCGATGACGAGAAACGTCGCCAGGCCGGCGAGCGCGAAGCCTTGGCTTCCGCCGTGCGCCGCGCCGACGACGACGCTCGCGCCGAGCGCGACGCCCTCGAGAAGGCTGTGCACGCCGAGTCCGACGAGCGCGCCGGCCCATCCGGCGCTCCGCTCGACCTTCCCCCCGCGGGCGATCGGCGCGTGGCTCTCGCCGCCGTGGTGATGGTGCCCGTGGCCAGCCTCGCCGTCGCCGTGATCGCAATGCGGTCCGTGCTGGTGCGGCGCGACTTCCGGAAGTTCGTGCTGATGGAAATGCGAGAAGCGAACGAGGAGGAAGAGGACGAGGAAGCCGAGCACCGCCCAGAACATGACCGGATCGAGCAGTTCGTGGCCGCTCGCGCTGGTCGACTCGGCGCGCAGCATCACCGCATGCGGAAGCATGTGGAAGAAGGCGACGCCCAGCATGATGCCGGCGACGAGCGACAGCGAGAGCTGGAGCGCCCGATGCCCGAGGCGAAGGAACCCCGGAACGAGGCCCCCGACGAGCGACGCGATGACGATGATCGCGGCATAGAGGATGAGAATCTGCGTCGGACCCATCGTTCGCGGGACGTCTTGAGTGGAGAGGAGGAAACGCCGTACACGCCGCGTCCGCGGGCGCCACGCCCACCGACGGCGTTCGGGGTCCGAAAGGTAGCGGGCTTTCACCGCCCGTGACGCCGACCCCCCTTCTCCCCTGCGACCCCTCGCCTCCCACCGCGACTTCTGCTAAAGTCTTGCCCCTGTCGGGGTGGTAGCTCAATTGGGAGAGCGCCTCGGTCGCATCGAGGAGGTTGTGAGTTCGATCCTCATCCACTCCATTGCCCCGGGCAGCGGCACAGCCGCTGCCCCGGGGCAATGTCGTTAGTAGCTGAGGCAGGCCCGTTCGGGCCTGCGGGGCATTGGCTTCGGCGGGCGGCATGCCGCCCGCGAAGCCAACGTCGTTTGGGCGAATGAGGCGGTCGGGCCTGCGGGTGGCGTCCTCGCGGCTTCGCCGCTGGACGCCAGTTCTGATGCGCGCTAAGGCCCTCTGCCCCTGAACCCTGGCCCCTGAACCCTTTCCGTCAGCGGCCGCTTTCCTCTAGCCTTTCCGCGTGCAGTCGCCCACGGAACAGTCGCGGTTGGCGGGGGCGGATCCCGTCGCGCTTGAGACCAATCCGCTCTACCAGACGCCCGCGATGCGGCAGTGGTTGCGCTTCAAGAAAGCGCATCCCGAGTGCCTCCTCTTCTTCCGGATGGGGGACTTCTATGAACTCTTCGACCGCGACGCCGTCGTCGTCCACCAGGCGCTGAACCTCACGCTCACCGAGCGCACCAAGGGTCAGCAAATGGCCGGCGTCCCCTTCCACTCGGCCGAGGGCTATCTGCGGCGCCTCATCCAGAAAGGCTATCGCGTCGCCGTCTGCGATCAGCTGCAGGATCCGAAGGAGGCGAAAGGCGTCGTCGAGCGCGGCGTCACGCGAGTCCTCACCCCCGGAACGTTAGTCGACGAGAATCTCCTCGACGCCGCGCGGGCGAATCAGATTGCGGCGATCGCGGTGCGCGACGCGCTGGCGGCCGTCGCGCTCGTCGAGCTCTCGACCGGCGCGTTTCAGGTCGTCGACGTTCCGCTCCTGCAGCTTGCCGACGAGCTGCAACGCCTCGCCCCCGCCGAAGTCCTCTACGCCGAAGAGACCGACGGCACGGTGCATCCCGCGCTCGACGCGCTCCGCCTCGCCCGCGGCACGGCGCTCTCTCCGCGCTCGGCCTGGGCCTTCCGCGCTCGCGACGCCGCCGACACGCTCCGCTCGCACTTCGGCGTCGCCACGCTGGAAGGCTTCGGGCTCGGCGCCGACGAGCCCGCCACGAGCGCCGCCGGCGCGCTCCTCCGCTACGTCATCGAGACGCAGTCGAGCGATCGCGCGCCGGGTGACCCGAGCGGCACGCTCGCACACATCCGCCCGCCGCGGCGCATCGACACGCGCGACCACGTCGTGATCGACGGCACCAGCCTGCGAAG
Source organism: Phycisphaerae bacterium (assembly GCA_016795035.1). Classification (GTDB taxonomy): domain Bacteria; phylum Planctomycetota; class Phycisphaerae; order Phycisphaerales; family SM1A02; genus JAEUIT01. The sequence goes on from JAEUIT010000044.1 coordinate 61,558, forward strand.
CCTCGAGATCGAGCGCACGCTCCGCGCCGGCACCGCCGAAGGCACGCTCCTCGCCACGATTGACCGCACGAAAACCGCAATGGGTCGACGCCTCCTGCGGCACTGGCTCTGCTTCCCGCTCAAGCGCCGCGACGCCATCCTCGCGCGGCAGTCGCGCGTCGCCGGCCTCGTCGCCGACGAGGTGTTAGGCGACGCGCTCGGCGAGTCGATCGCCCAGGTCCAGGACGTCGCCCGCATCGCCGGGCGCGTCGGCACCGGCCGCGTGACGCCGCGCGACATCGTCGCGCTCGGCCGATCGCTTGAACAGATCGACCAGCTCCGCCTGCTCCTCGCCGATCGCCCGCCGTTCGCGAACGACCTCGCGGCGCTCGACGAGACGCGCGACGCGCTCGTCCCGCTCGCCGATCGGATCACGCGCTCGTGCGTTGCCGAGGCGCCGCAGCACATGCGCGACGGCGGCTTCTTCAAGGACGGCGTCGACGCCGTGCTCGACGAGGCGCGACTCCTCCAGCGCGACGCAAACTCGTGGCTCGCCCAGTATCAGAAGCGGCTGATCGACGAGACGCAGATCACGTCGCTCAAGGTCGGCTTCAACTCGGTGTTCGGCTACTACATCGAGATCACCAACGCGAACGCGACGAAGGTGCCTGCCGCCTTCACGCGCAAGCAGACGCTCAAGAACGCCGAGCGCTACATCACCCCCGACCTCAAGGAGTTCGAGGAGAAGGTGCTGTCGGCGGAATCGCGCGCGATCGAGCGCGAGCGGACGCTCTTTCTCGAACTCTGCGCCGACGTCTCCCGCGTGTCCGCGTCGCTCGCGCTCTTCGCCGAGACCGTGGCGTCGCTCGACGCGCTCCGCTCGCTCGGCGAGATCGCGCGGCGCGAGCGTTGGTGCCGGCCGACGATCGACGAGGCGCCGACGCTCACGATCAAGGACGGCCGCCATCCCGTGCTCGAGGCGATCCTGCGCGAGCGGTTCGTGCCGAACGATTGCCTCCTCTCCTCTTCCGCGGGGGCCGGGTGCGTCGGCTCGCTCGCCCTCATCACCGGCCCGAACATGGCCGGCAAGTCGACGTTCATCCGCCAGGTCGCGTTGATCGCGCTGCTCGCGCACGTGGGCAGCTTCGTGCCCGCCGCCGAAGCCACCGTCGGGGTCGTCGATCGCATCTTCACCCGCATCGGCGCGAGCGACGAGTTGCACACCGGACAGTCGACCTTCATGGTCGAGATGACCGAGACCGCGAACATCCTGCATCACGCGACGCCGTCGAGCCTCGTGATCCTCGACGAGATCGGCCGCGGCACGAGCACGCTCGACGGACTGAGCCTGGCGTGGGCGATCGCCGAGACGCTCGCGTCGCGCGGCTGCCGCACGCTCTTCGCCACGCACTACCACGAGCTCACCTCGCTCGCCGAGCGCTTGCCGAGCGTCACCAATCTCCACGTTGCCGTGCGCGAATGGGAAGACCGCGTGATCTTCCTGCACCGCATCCTTCCCGGCCGCACCGACCGAAGCTACGGCATCCACGTCGCGAAACTCGCCGGTCTTCCAGCCGACACGATCGAGCGGGCCACGAAGCTCCTCGACACCCTCGCCGTCGAAACCGAGGAGGCGAGCAGCCGCGCCCGCAAGGCGGCGACGGCGACCACGCGCGCGAAGGCCGAGCCGCAGCTCTCCCTCTTCACCGAGTTCGTGCCGCATCCCGTCGTCGACGAGCTCAAGAAGATCTCGATCGAGACGATGACGCCGTTGCAGGCGTTCGATCGGCTGCGCGAGCTGCAACGCCGAGCGGCCGAGTGAACCCTCTCACGACGCCGGCGGCTCGTCCGTGTCGGGCGTGCCTCCGAGGATCCGATCGAGCGAATCGCCGCCGACGACGGTCGCCCGCTCCTCGGGCGTCAGGATCGCGAGGACGCCGGCGACGAGCCCGTCGTCGCAGTGCTCGATCAGCTGCGTTAGCCTCGTGATCTCGTCGCTCCGGTTGCGCACGTCGCGCCACCCCGAGTCGACCAGCGCCCGTTCGAGGACGATGTCGGAGCGGATCGTGCTGTGCGTCCTCGCGAGCGACGCGATCTCGGCCGTGCGCTCCTCGTCGAGGCCGAGCCGTCCGATGCGCGCGAGCGTGCGAGCCACGGCCGGCGATCCGAGGTCGTCGTCCTGCCGCATGGCGCGCACCGCGTATGCGCGGGCAAGTTGGCCCGACTCGCCGTCCGCCGCCTCGGCGAGCGACGCCACGAGGCGCGCGATCGACTTCTCGAGGAGTCGATCCGCGTCGTACGTCGCGCGGACCGTCTCCTCGAATCGGGGCCCGAACGCGTCCTTCGGGAGCATCACGCCGTCGTAGACCAACGCGTCCAGGTACTCCGCCTTCGCGAACGCCGCCGCGCGCGAGCGGCGCACGTCGGGCATGACGGTGCGCATCGAGTCGACGAGCGCGCGTGCGACGCGTGCACGAGCCTTCGGCGAGAGCTCGGCGATGCGGAATGCGGTGAACGGATTCGCGAGCGCGCACCGGTAGAGGTCGATCGAGAGGAGCTCGCGGTCGTAGGCGCGCTCGAACGCCGCACGCTCGAGCGCCTGCCGCGCGGCGTCGGTCCTCGCGAGCGCCTGCAACGACGAGAAGCACTCGGCGTCGATCGCCTCGCAGGCGAAGAACGCCTCGTTGCGCATCCGGATGGCGTCAAGCGCTGCACGCCTGCGTGCCTCGATGTCGCCCTCCGTGAACAGCAGCTCCTTCGCCCGCGTCACCGGCGTTCGCACACGTCGTGCGTGCTCCTCCGCCGCGTCGGCCATGATGGCGCGAGCCGCGTCTCGATCGGCTTGGGCAAGCGGCGCCAGCACCGCCTCCTCCGCGAAGCGGTCGTCCCACCACGGCGCGACGCCCGCGGACTCCGACAGGGAGATCCGCGGATCCTTCGCGGGCCGTTGCGTGTCGGACACCGACTGGATCGCGGCCGCGAACGAGCGTTGCCACGCGACGCTCGTGGCGCTCGGGCGCCGATCGCGAGCGTCATCGCTGTCGAGCACGAGCCGCAAGCCCGAGCCCTCGAGCCGCGCCTCGTGCGGAGCGAGGATCGCCCCGAGCTCCCGCGCACTCTCCGTTGCCGCTTCGAGCATGCGGTCGCCGGGCAGGTCGGCGATGCTGGCGAAGTCGATGACGAATCCGCCGAAGCGCGTGCCGTTCGACAGCTCCCGGTCGTTCTCGAGGTCGCGCGCCTGCAGCCGCGCTCGAGTCGCCTCCGCGAGCGCGGCGCCCCAACGGTCCTCGGCCGCGTCGATGGCGGCCCGCACGTCGCCCTCCTCAAACAGGCGCTTCGCGGCCCGAAACGCCGCTTCCGTGTTCGCCGCGCGGACGCGCGACGGCGCCCCGGGGAACGCGACGCGGATCAGCAGTTCACGACGCTCCTGCGGTTCGAGCAGGAGCAGCACCGCCGCGACGGCACGATCGTCCGCCTCGCGCACGCGGCGCCGTGCCTTCAGGCAACGCTCGATGTCCTCGTTGCACTTCGCGACGATCTCGGCACGAAGCCGCTTCGCTTCCTCCTCATCGAGCGCGGCGCCGAGCTTCGGGAGGACGCCACCGAGCACGTCGTCGAATCCCTTCGCCGCCGCCACCAGGAGCTGCCGCGACGACACCCACACCTCGCGCACCCGGCCCGGCAGCGCCCGATCGCGCTCCATGATCACGGCCGTGACGTCGGCCCTCCGCTCGGCTGCAACGTCGAGATGCTCGACCATCTCGTGCAGGTCGCCGCGCACGCCGACCGGCGACTGGAACGGCATGCTCGCCGCCATCCGGTCCACGCCGCGCAGGCCCTCCGCGATCGCGAGATCCGCCGGTGGATCGAACGCGTCCCCCGACGGGAGAATCGCGGCGAGCTTCGCGAAGAGGTCGCGGTCGATCGCCGCCGCGCGATCGACGAGCGCGCCATGTTCCTGCAGCAGCCGACGCACCTCGACCTCGTTCGGCGCTTTGGAGAGCGAGAAGAGCGCGTCGACGTCCGCGAGCCAGGCCTCGGTGCGCGAGTCGCGGATCGTGGCGTATGCGACGTCGTACTCCGCGTGCAGGTCGCGAATCACGCGGCGCGTGTCGACCGGCAGGTTGCGATAGCCCGCGCGATCGAGAAGCTCCTCCAGCCTGCTGGCGTTCACCGCGGGCGGAAGCATGCCTTCGTCCGCGCGTGCCGCGCCGCCAGACAGGAGCGCGAGCACGACGGCCATGACCAGGACGACGACGTGGGGCTTCCGCATGCAGTGGTTGTACCTACCCGAACGTGAAATGCGGCCTACGCGCTTGACAGCCGTGGGGACCGGCTTGCGATACTCCGTACGTGACCCGGCCCGCGTGGCTTCTCGCTCTTGGGATTCTCGTCGCGGCGGCCCCGTGCGCCGCTCCGAGCGTCGCTTCGACACAGGCCGATCCGCCCGCCGCCGAGGCCTCCGCGCCGCGCACGCTGGCCGCCGCGCCGGCGCCCGAGCGCGACGCGCTCGAGAAACTCCGAACGAGTTCGTCGTGGGTCCGGCGCGCCGTCGCCTGCGAGCGGTTCGCCCGCTTCGACTGCCAGCCATCCGCCGAGTATCTCCGTCTCCTCGTTGCCGACCCCGCGTGGCAGGTGCGGTGCTACGCGATCTTGGCGTGCGCCCGCCGCAACCTGACGCTGCCCGCCACGCAGTTCGCGAACGAGGAATCGCTGCGCGTCGTGCGCACCGCGCTCCGCGCCCGGTTCGAGGTTCCGAAGGACCGGCTTCTCGACGTTGCCGACCGCCTCGAGAAGTCGGAGTCCCTCGAGGACCGGATGATGGCGCTCGAGCTCGCCATGGCGGGCGACCTCGACGAGAAGCGCGTCGACCGCGACGCGCTCCTCCAGTCGATCGTGATGCGCATGGATCGCGTCGAGACCGGCAGCCTGTCGCCGCGCCTCGCCGCGATCACCACAGGCGCCGATAGCGGTCGAAGCTACCGTTGGCGCGAGTGGTATCGGAAGAACCGCAAGAACCTCGGCCTGCACGGCGGCTTCGTCGTTGCAGCCGATCCGCGCGAGCGCGACCGCGGCGCGATCGCCGACATCGACTCCGACACGTTCGTCTCGCTCGAGAAGCATGTCGCCGACCTCAGCGACCGCGAGATCGACATCGCGATCGTCCTCGACTGCACCGCGAGCATGTCCGGCGAGATCGCCGAGTGCCAGTCGGGCATCGACGCGCTCATGCTCTTCGCGCAGGGGGTCGCGCGCGACATCCGCGTGGCCGTCGTCGGCTATCGCGACAAGCGCGACAAGTGGGAGACGCAGGCGTACGACTTCACCTCGTCGTTGCCGCAGGCCCGCGAGCATCTCTGGATGCTGAGCGCCGAAGGCGGCGGCGATCGGCCCGAGTCGGTGAGCACCGGACTCAAGCTGACGTACGGAAAGCTCTCCTGGCGGCCGGGAAAGTCGCTCTTCACGATTCTCATCGGCGACGCCCCGCCGCATCCCGGGACCGGCGAGCAGGCCGTCGAGTATGCCAAGCGCGCGTTCGCCGGCGGCGTGAAGACGTACTGCATCTCGCCGTACATGCCTGTGCGGACGAAGCCCGCCACGGAGCCGGCTGCAACGCCGAGTCCCGATCCCGAGATCGATCCCACGAAGCCGATCGTGCGCCCGGACGGCGCGCCGCCCGTCGACATTCCCGATCCGACGAACGCGCCCGCGGGGCCGCAGCCCTGGTTCAAGAAGCGCCGTCCCAAGGAACCGCTGAGCCCGTGGCGCAAGGATCTCGCGCCGGGCGAAGTCGAGTTCTTCGCGGAGATCGCGGAAGCCGGCGGCGGCCGCGCGGTCACGCTTCCGCGCGACGCGTCGCTCATCGCGGAGATCGCAGGCATCACCCTCGGCGACGCGCATCGCGAGGAGATCGACGTCTTCTTCGCCGAGTGGATGGCGCTCTGCCGCTAACACCGCGGCAGACGAATCTCCACGTTTCCGCTTGACAGCGCACGATCTCGCGGTACTCTTCGCACCCCACCGCCCGCGAAACACACTCGTGCGGAGGACTTCCATGCGTCTCAACCACTCTTCCATCCTCTACGTCGAAAACCGCGGTTTTGCCGCGGAAAACCGCGTGCCGGCGATTGCCGACGCAGGCGGCAAGGGCGTGAGAAGGAACATCCTCACCTCCACCTTCGGGAGGCCGCTGCGGAACTCGTGATCGAGCGCCGCCTCGGCGCAACGGTCACGAATCGAGAATCGATTCACGCCGCCCCGGAGACCTTCCGGGGCGGCGTTCGTTTTGGTCCGTCGCACCTCTCGCCCGTGGGACCTGTCTACACGCCATTCGATGCGTGCGCGATCGCCGCGCCCGCATGGAGACTCACGCACCATTTCACGCTTCGACATTTCCGATCGCCAGTCGGACGCGACCGATGGCGCACGCAGCGGCACCAGCAGTATGCGACGTGCCTTGCCCGCGTGCGTTCCGCTTCGGACGAACCGCTTCCGACCGGCGCACAGTAGCTCAAAGGTAGAGCACCGATTTTGTATCGGCTGTTGCGGGTTCGATTCCCGCCTGAAACTCCGCTTGAAACGCGGCAGTGTGCAGACGCTCGCCCGACCCTGTTGGGCAACTGTTGGACCGGCGGCGACGACCGCGCATGGCCGGTCGCGAAGGAAACCGCGCTCGACGGAAACGTGGAGCGGCGGCGCCGAGCGACACCGGACGCATGGCCTTGCGACGGCTCGAAACGCCGCACCTCGCCTGCAACGACGTCATGGGTTCCCACGGTTCGCCGTGACCTGGGCGCCGCTGCCGAGCGACTCGCGTCGCGTAGCGCCGCTCCCGCCGTCCCAGTTCGGGGACGTGCGCGAGTCGCACGTCGCCGGTCCACGCCGACATCCCTCGAGAGGCACGCCTCTCGATTCCCGAATCACCGCCCGCGAGCGTTTCGCGGGCAATCCCCGCAACGGAGAGATTTCATGACCATCACGCACCGTATCCGCCGGCACGAGCGCGGACTCCTGTACCGCTACGGGGATCTGCGCGCCGTGCTCCCGGCGGGAACCTATCGCCTCTATTCGCGCCTCGTGAGCGACTCGCGGGACCGCATCGAAACGGTCAGCACGCTTGACCCGATCGTGCGCCACGCGAAGCTCGACGAGCTTCTCGAGTCGCCGGCGTTCCGCGCCGCGACCACGATCGTGGAGCTGGCCGAGAACGAGCGGGCTTTCGTCTGGAAGGACGGCCGACTCGTCTCGATCCTCGGCCCCGGGCGCCACGCGCTCTGGACGCCGAACGGCAACGAGGCCACGCGCCTCCGCGTCGAGCGGTTCTCGCTCGCCGAACCTCGGCTTGACCACCCCAACCTCGAAGCCATCGCGTGGCATCCCGATGCCTCGCGATGGCTCGAGGAGGTCAGCGTCGACTCGACCGACGAGGCGATCGTCCTCCTGAACGGCCGCGTGCTCGAGCGGCTGCGCGGCGGAAAGCACCTGTACTGGCGCGGCATCGGCCGGCTCGTCCGGCGCACCGCCGACCTTCGCGAGAAGACGCTCGACGTTGCAGGCCAGGAGCTGCTGACGCTCGACAAGGTGACCTTGCGGACGAACCTCTTCGTCACGTGGCAAGTCACCGACGCGCTCACGGCGCTTTCGCGCACGGAGAACGTCGAGATGGCGATCTACCGCGAGGCGCAGATGGCGCTTCGCGCGTCGATCGGCGCCCGCACGCTCGACACGCTCCTCACCGAGAAGTCCGTGCTGAACGACGAGATCCGTGCGGCGCTCGAGGCGCGCTCGGCCGAACTCGGCGTTGCCATCCGGTCGGCCGGCGTCCGCGACCTCATCTTGCCCGGCGAACTTCGCGAGCTGTACGCGAAGGTGATCGCTGCCGAGAAGGAGGCGCAGGCGAACCTGATCCGCCGTCGTGAGGAGACCGCGGCGGCGCGCAGCCAGGCGAACACCGCGCGGCTGTTGGCGGAGCAACCGGCGTTGCTGCGCCTGCGAGAGCTCGAGGCGCTCGAGAGCGTCCTGAAGGGCGCGCAGATCACCTTGGTCGCCGGTCAGGGCGACTTGAGCACGCAGCTCCGGGCCCTGATGACCTCGTAACCCCTATGGGCCGTACGCCTGTCGCACCGCGACACCGTGCGGCTCTTTTCGTTGGCGCCCGCGACGGCAGCCGTCAGAGCTCGTCGTACTTCGCGTGTCGCCCCTTCGAACGTTCGACCGGATAGCGCGACGCGTTCACCGCGAGTTTCGCGCGAATCGCCGTTGCCGGATCGACGCCGCAGACGTCGGCCATCTCGAGCGCGAGGATCAGCACGTCGGCGATCTCCGACTCGATCGCGCGGCGCTTCACGGGATCGTCAAGGATCGCCGTCGACTCCTCGGGCGAGAGCCAGCGGAAATGACCGAGGAGCTCCCCCGCCTCGACCGCGACGGCGGCCGCGAGGTTCTTCGGCGTGTGGTACTGCCCCCAGTCGCGCGCGGCGACGAACTCGCGAATCTCGGCGAGCACTGCCACGAAGCGGTCGTCGCAAGGTTCCAGGTTCTCGCTCATCGGAGACGAGACTACCAACTCCCCGCCACCACGCCCGGACACGCGTTCGATGAAGCGGCTCCACGACTTCGTGCACGGTTCGTTCTTCACCACGGCGATCCTCATCGTGATCGCGCTCAACGCCGTCCTCATCGGGTGGGAGAGCTACCGCGCCGACCCGTGGGTCGAGGCCCTGCTTGCCGTTTGCCTCTGGATCTTCGTGGCCGAACTGGGCCTGAAGATCGTCGCCGCGGTCGGCGCGAGGCAGGTGCGGGCGTTCCTCGCCGACGGCTGGAACCTCTTCGACGTGGTGATCGTGGCCGCGGCGTTCGTGCCGGCGGTCGGCCCGCTCGCGCCGATCCTTCGGGTGCTCCGGATCCTCCGGGTGTTTCGGCTGGTCCGCGCCGTGCCGGAGCTTCGCGTCATCGTCACGGTGCTCCTCCGAAGCCTCGTGTCGATGAAGTACATCGCGCTCCTCGGCGGCATCGTCCTCTACATCTACGCGATCATCGGCGTCGAGCTCTTCGGCCCCCACCAGCCCGCGTACGCGTCGCTCCACGAGGCGTGCTTCACGCTCTTCCGCGTCCTCACCGGCGACAACTGGACCGACCTTCGCTACGCCGCCGAAGGGCAGCCGTGGCAATGGAAGAGCACCGCGTTCCACGTCTCGTGGATCGTGGTGAGCACGTTCCTCCTCATCAATCTCATCGTGGGTGCCGTACTCAACAACTATCAGGAGGTGCAGGCGATCGAGGCGCGGCGTCTGCGGCCGCCGGTCGACGCAAGCGACGAACGCCTGCGCGAGCTCGTCGCATCGCTCTCCGAGCTCTTGCGCGAGCGCGAGGCGCGTCGCGAGGCATGACCGGCCGACGGCCGGCCGCGCTCACTCGCGTTCCCAGCCGTCGACGACCTCTTCGGCGCCGTTCACGAGCGTCCAGCACTTCTCGAGGAGTTCGTGCCGGCCCTCGCCGGTCGCGCCCGAGATCGCCACGCTGTCGGCCTTCGTGCGCCGCAGCCGGCTGCGCAGGCGGCGCAGGAGCGGAGTGCGCTCGTCTTCGGCGACGAGGTCGAGCTTGTTGAACGCGACGAGTTCCGCCTTCTTCGAAAGCTCCTCGCTGAAGGCGGCGAGCTCCCGCCGAATCGTGCGGTAGTTCTCGATCGGATCGCTGCCGTCGACCGGCTGCACGTCGACGAGATGGACGAGCACTTCGGTGCGCTCGATGTGCTTGAGGAAGTCGTGGCCGAGGCCGGCACCGCCGCTCGCGCCTTCGATCAGTCCGGGGATGTCGGCGAAGACGATGCGCCGGTCGGCGTCGAGCTCCGCGATGCCGAGTTGCGGGGTGAGCGTCGTGAAGGGATACGCGGCGACCTTGGGATTCGCGCGCGTCAACGACTTCAGCAACGTGGACTTGCCCGCGTTCGGAAGCCCGATGATGCCCACGTCGGCGATGAGCTTGAGTTCGAAGCGGAGCTTTCGCTCGACGGGCTCGCCGCCGACCTCGAACTCCGTCGGCGCCTGGTGCGTCGGCGTCTTGAAGTGGTCGTTGCCGCGGCCGCCGCGCCCGCCCTTTGCGGCGATGAACTCCTGGCCTTCCTCGGTGACGTCGACGAGGAGTTCGTCGGTGTCGGCGTCGAAGACAAGGCAGCCAAGCGGGACGCGCACGCGGAGGTCCGGGGCGTCCTTGCCGTGACACTTCTTGCCCGTGCCGTTCTCGCCGTTCCCGGCGAAGAAGTGCATGCGGTAGGCGAACTCGACGAGGGTGTCGAGATGCGGATCGCCGACCAGGATCACGTCACCGCCGCGCCCGCCGTCGCCGCCATCGGGGCCGCCCTTCGGGATGCCCTTCTCGCGACGAAAGTGTGCGCTGCCGTTGCCGCCTCGGCCGCTTCGGACAGTGATGATGGCGGTATCGACGAGCATGATCAGGAAACGAAGACGACCGGGAGAACCCGGTCGTCAGGGATCGTGCATGAGTTGCGGCCGGCGTCTCCCCCCCCGAGAGGTCCATGAAAGGACCATGAGAGGTCCATCAGAGGCCCAGGGAGAGGCCCACGCTGAGTGAGACCCAGCGCGGGACCCAGCGCGGGACTTAGCCAACCGCTTCGTAGCGCGGCGTCGCCGGGTCGGCGGGGATCACGTCGACCACGCGGCCGCGGAAGCGGATCGTGCCGTCGACGAGTGCCATGAGCGTGTCGTCCTTGCAGCGCTGGACGAGATAGCCCGGCTGCCAGCGCGTGCCGCACTGGCGAACGATGATCGAACCGGCCCGAGCCGACTCACCGCCGTAGAGCTTCACGCCTCGATACTGCGCGTTCGAGTCGCGGCCGTTCTGAGTAGAACCTTGTCCCTTCTTGTGTGCCATAGCTGGGCTCGTTCGTCGGGCTCCCCCCGCTTGAGGTCGCGGGCCGCCGCCACTAGGCGGGGACTGGGGAGCGATTTCGGTGAAAGACGGGCCAGTATACGGGAGACCCCATGAGTTACAAGATGGGGGCTCGCATGATGCTCCGTCGGGTCGCGCTTAGCGCCAGAGCCAGACGCCGACATCGTTCGGGCGACGCTGAGCGCCGTCGGCGATGTCGCGATCGGCCGTGACCGGCTCGACCGGGGTCGAACCGCGGGCGACCGGGTCGCCGGGGACGAGGTAGTTGAAGCGGAGCGTCCAGCGCTCGACGAGCGGATTGCCGTTGCGGGGGTCGGGGACCTTGCGGATCTTGCCGCTGGCCCCCGTCACAAACACGGTGAATTCGGTGACGCCAAGATCCTTGGCGGGCCAGATAACGACGCCGTCCTTCGCGTTCTCCTCGCCGATCCGGAGTTCCCCGATGATCTGGTTCTGATCTTCAAGGAGCGGATTCTTGAGGAGACCGAGGATCGAGCGGGTGACCTCGGTCGGGACCGAGCGGCCGCTGGCCTTGATCTCGCCCTTGTCAGAGAAGAACTCGAACCGCGGGGCCCACATGCGCTCCTTGCCGGTGCGATTTACAACCTTATAGGTGAAGTACCAGTAGGCATCGCCGTTGGTGTCGGTGAAGAGGCGAAGCGGGCCGGGGCGGAAGTCGAGCTCCCAATCCATCGACCGGACGTAGCCGGGATAGGCGGACGCAGCCGACCGCGGACGCGTGCGGGTCGCGGGGGCGTTCGTCGACGAGGAGGTTGTGTCGGCACCGGCGGCCGAGCCCTTCGAGGTCGAGGCGTCGTCGGAGGTCGACGTCGTGTCGCTCGACTGCGCGCCGTTCGCGGGCTTCTCCGTCGGCTTCTCGTCCGACTGCGTCGTTGCATTCTCATCCGACTGCGTCGTTGGGGCGGTCGCCGCCACCGGCGCGTCGGCGCGGGCGGTCGTCGCCGCGCCACTCACTGCGACCATCATCGCCATCATCGCAGCGCCCATGCTGGTGGCGCCGAGACACGCGAAAAGTCCGGGGAACCGCGAGGCCGCACGCAACGTGCTGGGCGAGCGGGTGAGACCGAAACGGCGAAGGCTCAGTCGAGTGTGCATAGGGGAAACGGCCAGTGTACAGGCGTTCGCGGCGATACTGTGCGCGCCAGTCTCTCTACGCTCGACTCGGCGTAGGGATCCCTCGCCGGCTCGCCGATGTCTGCGCCGACACCCCCTTCCTCCTCTATGTCCGAGCGACCCACGCACGAATCGCCCTCGGGATCCGGCTCGAGTGCCGCCGCGTCGCGGGTCGTCCACGTGGGCCCGGATGAGGCGAGTCGTTTGGCCGCAATCGAGGCGCTCCTCGCCGGGGAACGCGGCGACCGCGCCGCCGCCGTCCGGTTCGAGGCGTTCGCGGTCCAGTCGCGCATCAGGCTCGACGGCTTCTGGGCCATCCCCGCCGAAGTCGCCGGCCCCGGCGGCGGCTCCCGCACGCCGCGATTCGCGTTCTCGGCGCTCGCCGCGCCGAGCGCCGGCCGGACGGCCACGATCTACGCCACGCAGGCGAAGCGCCCCGCCGAGGTCGACGCGGTCTCGGCGGTCATCCGCGCCGCGTGCCGGGGCGCGCGGTCGCTTGACGTCGACCTCGCGCAGGCGCTCGTCGAACCGAGCGACCTCCTCCAGATCGACGCCTTCGAGCGCGCCGGCATGGAGCGGATCGCCACGCTCTCCTACCTCGAGCGGCCGATCGGGCCGCGCGCGATGGAGCGACTCGCCGGCTCCGCGTTGCAGCCGGTCCCGCTTCCGAGCGACATGCAGCTCGCGCCGAGCGGCCCGCTCCGCCGCGACGACCCGGCCTGCGCCGCCGAGCGCCGCGCGCTCATCGAGGCGCTCGAGCGCACCTACGTCGACACGCTCGACTGCCCCGCGCTCGCCGGCCTCCGGCGCGGCGAAGACGTGCTCGGAGGCCACATCCACAGCGGGCGTTTTGAGCCGGAACTCTGGACGATCCTGCGATTCGCGCAGGGGCCGCTCGCCGGGCAGATCGCGGGCATGTGCCTCGTGAACGGCTCCGCGTTGCCGCGCGGCGGCGCGGGCGCCTCGGTCGAACTCGTCTATCTCGGTCTCGTCCCCGAAGCCCGCGGGCGCGGCCTCGGCGCGCTCCTTCTCGATCGCGCGCTTCGGCTCGTGCGCGGCCGAAGCGAGCGCTCGATGGTGCTCGCCGTCGACGAGCGCAACGCCCCCGCGATGCGCCTCTACGAGCGCGCCGGATTTCGCCCGTCGCTCCGCCGCGTCGCGTTCATTCAGTCGGTGCGTGCGTGAGGCGCGAGCGCACTCGTTGCAAGTCGACGAGTTGCCCCATGCTTTTCCACCGATCGCACCGCGCGCCGTGGATCAGTTCGGTGGAGAAGTTTTTTTTCGGCGCGCAAGTCGCGCAAATTCGTTGCGATGGAGCGCGTCAAGAGGTGTGAGACTCGGCGCGAGGCGCAGCTTCCGCTTGTCGTCTCGGCGAGTCGGGTTACAGTTCGCCCCGCTACGCAAGGATGCGTGGACTCAAGCATCGGCTTCGCGTGTTGGGCTCGGGAAGAGCACGCGTGAGGCACGTCTGACGACCCAATCCTTGGACCTGAACTGCGAACCCACAGCGGGGCACGATGGAGGAACCCTCCGACGTGTACCCGCCTGAAGAAGACGCTGACGAACACGCTGGAGCCTGTGTCGGGGAAATCTGTGCGGGTGCCAACGCCGACACCAGGCGGGTGAGCCCGAGCAGAACGTCCTGTCCGACCTACCGATCGGACGACATCGGGACACGAGCTCCGGACAGCAGCGACGGAACGCACGTCGGGAACCGGGACGACGGATCAGGCGGACCGCATGCGGTCGGTGGTGAGAACGACGGCACGATCGGATCTCGGCGAGTCCTCGCCGGCACCCCCTCGTGTCGGGCCCGCTGCGGGCCCTCGTCGACCGATGGGCACCACGTTGCAGGCGCTCGCAATGATCGCCTGCGAAGACGGACCCACGGAAGGACGTCACCGGTCGAGTCTGACGCGCGAACCTCGCGCGTCGAACGCACGCCGCTGACCCGCCGTCGCGCGAGCTTGAGTCGGAACGGCTTCCGTCGTGTTAGGGCCTGCTGAAGGATCGTCTGGCGTCGAACGATGCAGACGCGAGGGCACGGCGCCGCCGTCACCTCGCCGCATCGCTGCGGATACGGCTACGTCGCGGCTCCTGGTGATCCGCGAAAGCGCCGGCTCCGTGACGGAGCCTCGTTCGTCCGCCGACGACGATTCGTCGAGCACGCCCGGCAGGTGCATTCCGTGTGTCGATCTCGGCGTTGCAGGATGCTCGACACCTCAGCGAAAGGCCTCGCGAACGTTCTGCGGCGCCTCTCCGAAACGACGAGCCTCGCCCCATCGATTCGTCACACTGCGTTCGACGTACGGCTGATTGCACATCTCGCGGGGTCGTGGTCTCCGACGCGTGACGCGCGTTGCCGGAGTCATGTCATCCACAGGTCCTGAACGATCGTCGCGCGCTCGGTGGTCGGGAGCGCTGTCGTCATGGCTCCGCGGTCTCCGCCGGCGCTGCGTCGACGCACTGCCAGCCCGTCGCCAAATCCCGTCGCCCGATCCCGTCACCAGATCTCGCCGCAAGATCCCCTCCGAGCGCACAAACGAAGAGCCTCCGCCCGGAACCGCACGCCACCGCCCGCCGCCCCTCTCGCCTCTTGATGTTCGCCTTCCCTCGCGAGTGTCCACTCGAAGGAGATTCCCCAACCATGGCCGCCGTTTCCCTCCGTCGTTCGTCGTGCACCCTTCGATCCGTGACGTCGCGTGCAAGCGCCGCCGAAGGGCGCGCCCCGTCGACGTCGAGATCGCCGGGTGTTCGATGCGACCGTCGGATACGCCGGCTGATTCCCGTCCGCGCCGAGTGACGGCGCGACGGGACGCCGGCACGAGGTGTCGGCATGGCGAGGGGGCCACGAACGCGTTGGCCCGTCGTGAGAGGAGTCTCGCGACTTGCGAGCGGTCACCATCGACCGCACGCACCTCGAGGGTGTGCAGGAGGCACCCGCGTCAGGCCTTGCGGCCTTCGCGCGCCTCGGACCACGAGTCTCACGCGATCGAACCATCCTTCGATCGCAGGCAGATCGGCTGACGAACGAGCATCTCGAGCGACCCGGCATACGGGTTCGAACGGGCACGCCTCGGGCTCGCAGCGCAATGGAAGGTGAATCGGATGCGGCGAGATGTCATCACGGGACGGACTGCACGCGCGGGAGACGGAGTCCTCGCGCGCCCCCACCGGGCCCTTCCTCGGGAAACGGCCGCGGACACGGCCACGGAGCTCGACGAGCGCGCCACGGCGATCGCCGATCTGCCTGGTCGCATCGTGCGCGTCGACGAGACGACGAGCGCCGACGAGTCGACGCGTCCGGTCGGACGCGGCCGCGACGATCGCGACGCGCGCTGCGAGCGACTGACGAGCGTTCTCCTCGAACGCATCGGCGCGCGGCGCTTCGATCTCTGGTTCGGCCCGGCCGCGGCGCGGTTGAGCGTCGACGCCGACGGCGTGCGCATCGACACCGCGAGTCAGTACGTCGCCGATTGGATCACGCGTCACTTTGCCGTCGACGTCGCGTTCGCGGCGCGGGCCACGCTCGATGACGCCGCGAGCGTTCGCATCGAAGTCTCGCCCACGTCCTTCACCCGTTCCGCCCCGCCGGCGCCCGGCGCCTTCGGACGCGATCGACCCGAGGCACGCCGGTCGGAGACGACGCTTCCCGCCCCGCCCGCCGACGACCGGCCCGCCTCGCGGCGCAAGGACCTGATCGCCCGGCGTCCGACCCTTCGACGCCTCGACGACTTCGTCGTCGGTCCGTCGAACCAACTCGCCCTCGACGCGGGTCGACGCATCGCCGAAGACGGCGACGGCGCGCCGACGCTCCTCTTCGTGCACGGCGACTGCGGCGTCGGCAAGACGCATCTCCTGCAGGGGATCTGCGATCGACGGGCCGGACTCGCGCCGCGGCAACGCATCCGCTACACGACCGCGGAGCAATTCACTAACGAATACCTCGCGGCACTTCGCGACGGCTCGCTCGAGCAATTCCGGAAGTCCCTCCGTCGCGTCGACCTCCTCGCGATCGACGACATCCACTTCCTGTCGAACAAGACCGCCACGCAGAGCGAGTTCCTGCACACGATGGACGCCATCGACCTCTCCGGCGCCCGCATCGTCCTGGCGAGCGACGAGCACCCGCGGACGATCCGCAAGTTCTCGCAGCAACTCATCAGCCGGTTCCTCTCGGGCATGGTGGTGCGCATCGATCGCCCGGATCGGGAAACCCGCGTTCGGCTCGTGCAGGCCCTCGCCCGCGACCGCGGTCTCGACCTCCAGCCGGCGGCGGAGGAGATCATCGCGAACCGCTGCGTGGGCAGCGTGCGCGAGATCGAAGGGGCGCTCACCAGGGTGGCGGCCTTCGCGCGGCTCGGCCTCACCGGCGACCTGCCGGTCCCGTCGACTGCCGAGAGCGATCCCACCGAGTCGGTGTTGGCGACGGCGGTCGGCGCGATCGTCGCGGAACATGCGCTCGCGCACGAAGGGGGCAATCCCCGCGGTCCGGTCCGGATCGCCGAGATCGTCGACGCCGTGTGCCGCCGCGTGGCGGCCACCCGCGACGAGATCATGGGAAGCGGCCGCACGAAGCGGGCCGTTCTCGCCCGCGGCATCGTGGTGCACCTCGCCCGGGAGCTGACGAGCCAGAGCTTCCCGGAGATCGCACGGGCGCTTGGGCGAGACGGCCACTCGACGGTGCATACGGCGGCGAAGCGCGTCGAGCAGCTCGTCGCGACGCGCGAGCGGATCGAATGCGGAGATCCGACGGTCGCCGATCGTGACGGCCGCGCCCCGATCGCGGAGGTGCTCGCCCAACTTCGGCACGACCTCCTCCGTCGGGGAAACGACGCCAATCGGAACGGGGGCGACGGATCGCGAGCAGCGCCGCGCAGCGACTCCGACGGTTGGTCCGGCACGCGGCGAGCGTGAGCGATTCGACGTTCGCGCGGCGCCGCGCGTGGCGGTGACGATCGCGCCGCCAACGGTACACTCGTCGCCATGGGTCGAATCCGGTCTGTCGCTGTTGCCCCATCCCCCGCGACCGATCCATCCTTCCACGTGCCACTCCTCAAAGTGCCACACATAGTTACGAGGACGTTCCGCGCCGCGCCCGCCGCCGCGGCGCTCGCGTTCGGCCTTGTCGTCGCCCCGACCTTCTGGTCGGCCTCGCTCGCGCACGCGCAGTACGAGAAGGTCGACTCGTGGACCGAGTCGGTGAAGACCCTCGAGCGCACCACGCGCTACAACCGCGACGGAACGCATCACGCGATGCTGACGGCGCTTCGGAAGCTGAAGGATCCGAACCTCAAGCCGCTCTTCCAGGCGCTCGTCCAGTCCGAACACTGGTCGATGCAGATCAACGGCATCTTCGGCCTGGCGGAGCTGGATGCGAAGACGCTGATCGACCCCTTCCTCCTCTCGCAGATCAGTAACGTCGATGACCGTTCGGCGGCGATCGCCGCAGCCGTCCAACTCGGCATGGTCGACCGCCCGCAAGCGGAAACGATCCTGGCCTGGACCGATCTCACGCCGCGCGACATCGCGATCCTCGTCGCGGAGACGGTCCATCGCCGCGGCGCGGCCGACATCGAAGCTTCGAAAGAGGCGAACGCGGGCGCCGTCAGCGTCCTCACGCCGCTCCTCACCGCGACCTCGCCCGATGTCGTCGGCATCGCCGCCTTCGCGCTCTCAACTCTCGGCGTCCCCGCCGCCGATGCCGGCTACGGAGGACTCGCGAAGCAACTCCAGGCCCTTCCGCTGCGCGACCGAAACGCGACGATCGCGACGCTCGCCGGCGCCGCGACGACCTTCCGCCTGACCGGTGCGATCGATTTTCTCGAGGAGCAGCTCGAAACAACCACGCTCTCGCCGGAAGCACGGCTTGCATGCGTCGACTCGCTCCTTCGACTCTCGCCCGAGCGCGGCTACACCGCGTGGGCCCAGTCGGTGAAGACAAGCCCGCTTCATTCGCTCCGCGTTCGCCTCGGCCTTCTCCTTCTCAGCTCCGACGTCCCGCTTCCCGCGAACGCCGGCCAGCCCCTCCGAACCGCGGCCGCCGCCGCCGACGCACCCGACGACCCGATCCTCAGCATGCTGGCGTCGGCGATCGATTCGCTCTCGGTCGGCACCGCCGCCACCGAGTTGCCCGCGCTCGTCGCGACCGGACATGTCCCCTCGATGAGCGCCGTCCTCCTCGCGGCGAAGCGGCTTGACACCGACTCGCAGCGCGCGACGTACGCCGCCTTCTTCGAGTTGCTCAAGCCGGAATCGCGGGACCGCATGTCTGCCGCCGCGATCGACGTCTGTCTCGATGCGATCTCGCGACTCGCGCAGCTCGACGTTGCAGCCGTGGCGAAGATGTTCGACGAGAGCGATCCCGCCGACGGGACGATTCGCGACCTTCTTCTCCTCGCGATGGCCGGGGCCGACACGAGCGACGCCGCGAAGGCCGCGTTCGACCGTCGCGCGGTGGCCGGCAAACGCACCGCCTCGCTCGTCCTCGTCGCGTACTCGCGCTATGCACCGTCGCTGTCGCCCGCCGACGCCGAGGAACTCGGCCATATCGCGGCCGGCGGCTCCCCGCTCGAAGGTCCGCTCCAGGCTCAAGCCGCGTGGCTTTTCGCGCGACACACGAGCCGCGAGGACAAGGCGATCGCGGCGCTCCTGGCCGCAGCCGCGACTCGCTCGGAGAGCCCGACCGGCGGAGCCGACGCCAATCGCCGCGAGTGAGGCGCCTGCCTCTCGTCGCCTTGCCCCGTAGGAGTTGCCGTTTCGTGCACGAGACGATTCCCCTCTTTGATCCTGACATCACCGCCGAAGACGAAGAGGCGGTCGCGCGCGTTCTGCGGCAACGACGCCTCGGTCTCGGCGACGTCGTTCGCGAGTTCGAGGCCGCATTCGCGGCGCGGATCGCGCGGCCCTATGCGATCGGCGTCGGCTCGCTCGGCACCGGTCTTCGCATCGCGTTGACGGCCTGCGGAATCGGCGCGGGGCACGAGGTCGTGCTGCCGGCGTTCGCGCCGGTGGTCCTCGCGAACGCCGTCGTCTTCACCGGTGCAAAGCCGGTCTTCGTCGACGTCGACCCGCGCACGCTCACGATGGATCCGGCGGCGGTCGAGCCCCTCGTCACGGAACGCACGCGAGCGGTCTTGGTGCATGTCTGTTTCGGCAATCCCACGCATCTCGAAGGCCTCGGACGCCTGTGTCAGAAGTTCGAAGTGGCGATGATCGAACACGCGACGGAAGCGCTCGGGTCGCGCGTGGGTCGCGACCATGTCGGTCGCTTCGGCCGCCTCTCGGTGTTCGGACTTCCAAACGGCGGTCCGTTCGCCGGTCCGGTCTGCGGCGGCGATTCTGCGGTGCTTGCCACGCACGATGACACGCTCGCCGACGCATGCCGCTCGCTTCGCGATGCGGGGCGACCGTATGTCGATCCCGAGGATGGGGTGCCGCTCGTGATGGGACGACTGCTCGAGCACGAGCGCATCGGCTTCGACAGCCGCATGGACGACCTGCGGGCGGCGCTCGCGCTGAGCCAGTCGCTGCGGCTTGACCGCACGATTCAGCGCCGGCGCGAGATCGCGGAGGAATACGTGCGGCGCCTCGGTGGCATCGCGGACCTCATCCTGCCGACGTTGCCCGAGCCGTCGATGGCGTCGTGGTCGGGGTTTGTGGTGCGACTCGCTGAAGTCTTCGGCATCGACGATCGCGACCTGATCATTCGCGGGCTGCATCGCCATGAGATCGGGGCGTCGAATCCGTATCCGGTCGCGCCGCTCCTTCCTTTCCATGCGTGCCGCTGGGGTTCGCGGGCGGGTGACTTTCCTGTGGCGGAGCGGATGGCGCAGCGAACGATCGCGCTGCCGTTCCATCATGGGTTGACGTCGCGCGATATCGATCTTGTGTGCCAGACGCTCGAGCTGATGATCAAGCGGCAGGCGTTTCGGCGAACGTGACGCGGCCTCGCGCGACCCCCCGCGTCCCGATAAGGATGTGTGGCGTCCGTCGCAACCTTTACTCGACGGTCGCGAGCCAGAGGTAGTGCGCACGAACCTGGGCGCGCGACAATCCTCCCCATCACGCCGGAGCGTCGGCACGGGGAAGCTTCTCTCGACCAAGCTGGTCCGCGACCCGAGAAGCCCCAGTACCGGCGACCTCGTCACACCCCATCTCCGTCTCGATAATGGTGTGTGGCGTCTGTCGTCGCGTGTCAGTCATTGGGCTGCGTGGAGTCACGCCGATACGTGTGACGCGCTAGCCGCTGCCTGGCGCTCGCCCCTGTTCCGCAGCAACACGCTCACGGATCTTCTCGACAACGGGGCGCACGCACTCTCGAATGGCTCCAACGCTGCCGACGCGCTCGCTTCGTCCCAGCCGATCAACGAACGCGATGAACCCCTCGAGCGTGAGACCGTCGAGAATTGGTGAAGGCGAAGGGTCCCGCCACCGGTTTCGTTCGATTGGCACCCTCCAGCTACCGTCCATTGGATGAAGCGGCAACTCGTGCCTCGGCCTCCGTTTCGCTCGAGTTCTCATCGCACGCGAGAGCGGATGCGGTGGTGGATGGTTGGGAGAGCGTCGCTGCTTCCCCTCGGGCGGCGCCGGCGTAGCCGAGTCCCCACCAACCCGCGACGGCTCACGGCGGACTATCGCGTGCGATGTCTGACTCGTCTCGCCAGTCGCCGCTTCGCTGACCTGGACGCTCGTTTCGCGTGCAGCGTTCGCGAATGACGAAGGTGATTCGTTGAGCTCGGTCGAGAGTTCAGAGGAAACGCCAACGCCGGAAGGCAACCGCGACTGCCTTCGCCCAGGCGCGAGCAACGCAAGCTGCGACCGACACGAGTCGTCGAACGCCGGTTCGTCGCGCGGATGCGGAGATTCGCAGCGCTCGGCATTGAGTCGATGCTGATGGGCATCGGCTAAGGCATGATCCCGGAGTGCGAAGTACCGCCTTCCGTATGCAACGCGGAGAGCGAGCTCGTCGTCCCCCAAGCGACGGGTCTCTTCCCCTGGATCGCACGCGAACGCGGGGGTCGCTAGCGCTTCGGCCAGACGCGATGCCGCGTCAGCGTGGAGGCCGCGCCGAATCTCCTCCTCGAGCGCCCGAAGTCTTGCCTGCATTGACGTGAACTCACACTGGTCAAGTTCCGCCGCGGCGCCCGAGCGAATGGGGTTCAGGAGAACGTATGCGGCCACGGCCACTGCATCGCGGCCTGTCCCACAGGCGATCGAGCAGTACGGCCCCTGCCAAAAGTGGCCGTTGACGCCATCTTCCTTGTTCCACAATCGGGCGCAAGGTTCCTTGATCAAGCGATGGAACCAGCCCAGATCGCAGAGACGCTGTCGCCACGAATTCGTAAGCGCAGGATCGCTACACGCGATCGCAATCTCTTCCGGCGAAGGCAATTCGGACTCTTGGCCTAACACCCGCTTCACAGTCCAGTTTGGCATGAGCGTCAGCCAGCGCTCGGCCACCTCCTCGTCGCTCCACGCCCATGCCAGTTCCGGATGCGTGCGAAGCACGTCGTGAAAGTGATTCGCCTCGATCGCATAGTCGACCACGTCGATTGCGAAGTAACGGGTTAGCGTTTCGATTCGCTTGGCGATCCACTCGCGCCGGCCCGGCCGATCCAAGAGTGCCATCTTTCGAACGCAGCGCGAGTAACAGTGATAAACCCGAGACGAGGTCTCGTTCACCTCGAACCATCGTGGCAGCCCCATCGACGTCCCCCGCTCGTGCTCGCGGCTGATCGCGAACCCCCTTCGCAACCGCCTCTCGAGCACGCGAAGCGCGAAAGCTACTCGCGAATCACGCGGGTCTCGGGAAACACGACATTTGCGCAGGCCCCTCTTCGCGCCCGCCAGACCTGAGCGTCTCTATAACGATGTGTGGCATGAGAGGAGGATGAGACGAGGTGTGGCGAGAAACGGGGAGTGGGCCGTTGCGGGTTGTGGCGACGAGATCGCGAGATGCCACACATCATTATGGGGACGTGCGGGGTGCGGGGCGGCTGCCCCCCCAATCACCTCACTCCCACTCAATCGTCGCCGGCGGCTTCGTCGAAATGTCGTAGACCACGCGATTCACGCCGCGCACCTCGTTGATGATGCGATTCGAAATCGTCGCCAACACGTCGTACGGAATCCGCGCCCAGTCCGCCGTCATGAAGTCCTGCGTCTCGACCGCCCGAATCGCAATCACCGAGTCGTACGTCCGACCGTCGCCCATCACGCCCACGGTCCGCACCGGCAGCAGCACCGCGAACACCTGGTTCGTGGAGCGATAGAGGTTGTTCGCCACGATCTCCTCGAGCAGGATCTCGTCGCAATCGCGCAGAAGATCGAGCTTGTCGCGCGACACGTCGCCGAGCACGCGCACCGCAAGACCAGGCCCGGGGAACGGATGCCGCCACACCATGTGCGGCGGAAGCCCAAGCACCTCGCCAAGCGCTCGCACCTCGTCCTTGAAAAGATCCTTGAGCGGCTCGACGAGTTCGAAGCCGAGCTCCGCCGGCAGGCCGCCGACGTTGTGGTGCAGCTTGATGTTCGCCGCCGTGCCCGCATGGCTCTGTCCGCTCTCGATGCGATCGGGATAGAGCGTGCCCTGCGCGAGGAACTTCACCTCGCCGCGACCGTCGCCGGCCACATCGCGTGCGGCCTTCTTGAAGACGTCGATGAAGCGATGCCCGATGCGTCGCCGCTTCTCTTGCGGGTCGACGATCCCGGCGAGGTCGCCGAGGAACTCGTTCGTCGCATCGACCACACGCAGATCGATGTCGAAGTGATCGCGGAAGGTGTCCTCGACGAGGTCGCGTTCCTTCTTGCGCAGCAGTCCGTTGTCCACGAAGATGCACGTCAACTGCTTGCCGATCGCGCGCTGGATGAGTGCCGCCGCGACCGCGCTGTCGACGCCACCCGAGAGCCCGCAGATGACGCGACCCTTGCCGACTTGGGCCCGCACCCGCTCGCATTCGGCGTTCAGGAAGTCGGTCATCCGCCAGGTGCCGGTGCACCCGCAGATTTGGTAGAGGAAGTTGCGAAGAAGATCGACGCCGTGCGGCGTGTGCGTCACTTCCGGGTGGAACTGCACGCCGAAGAACATGCGGTCGCGGTGACGGACCGCCGCGAACGGGCAGGTCGGTGTCGACGCGAGCGGAATGAACTGGTCGGAGAGGTCGGTGACCTGATCGCCGTGACTCATCCAGACGCTCGTGTTGCTCGGCAGTCCGTGCAGAAGATCCTTGTCGTCGGCGATCGCGAGTCGCGTGCGGCCATACTCGCGGGCCGGCGCCTGCGTGACGGTCGAACCGAGCATCTGGCAAGCGAGCTGCATGCCGTAGCAGATGCCGAGGACCGGCACCTTGAGCTCGAAGAGCCGGGGATCGCAGCGCGGCGCGGCGCGCTCGGTGACGCTCGAAGGCCCCCCCGAGAGGATGACGCCCTTCGGGTTCAGGCTGCGAAGCTTTTCAAGCGGCGTGTCGGGGGCCATCAGCAGGCTGAACGCGCCGGCCTCGCGCACGCGGCGCGCGATCAACTGCGCGTACTGGCTGCCGAAATCGAGGATGAGGATCGTCTCGGGGGCTCCCGCCGTCGTGACCGTCGCAGTCATGTCGTGCCACGCTTCTTCTGGTTGTGCAGAGATTGGTGATGCAAACGTCGCCAAGGTCGCACGCAGCCATGCGTGCCGCAGGGTCGTTGCGGTCGCCTCCCACGCGCCGGCCCGATGAGCCGTGACGCGGGCGAGTGGGCCGCATTTCCCTTCCTAAATCCTTCACGACGATGTCGATGCACCCCGGTCCGTCGCGTGCGAGCGGCGGCGTCGGGGACTCAAGAGAAGCGGGGCAATGTAGCACGGTCCGAATCGCCTGCCTGTCGACGTGTCGGCCGGTCGCCACGGAGTCGCGCAAACCGTTGTCAGGGCGGGGAAGTATCCTGCGGAGGTGCGGTTGTCCGAGCGCCGAATTCCCCTTCTCGCCGTCGAGCGCTTCGCGCGGCACACGGTCGTATTGGCGGCGTTCGCGACGGCGACTTCGGCGGCGCTCCTTCCGATCGTCGGTTGCGGCGCCTCGGCGCGCGCCGGCGGTTTCGATTCCGCCGTGCCCGGCGCGAGGATCGACGCGATCCAAACCGTGCTCGACGACTGGCGCGCCACGCATCAGGTGCCGTCCGAAACGAATCGGATGGGACTCGTCGAGTCGCTTCGATCCTCCGATTGCCTCGTGCGGTTCGCGGCGATCGGAACGCTCAAGGAGATCACCGGCGAGACGCGCGGCTACGTCTATGACGACCTGCCGACGAACCGGCTCCTCGCCATCGATCGCTGGGCGTCGTGGGTGACCGACCCGAACGCCCCCGCTCCAACCGACACCTCGGAGATCCGCGGATGACGGAGTCGTCCATCGAACTGCACTTCGTGTCGGATCCAGAGAATCTCGCGCCGGTGCGCGCGTGCGTCGAGCGCTTCGCCGGCAACGCGGGGTTTGACGAGGAGAAACGGGCGCAGATCGCGCTCGCCGTCGACGAGGCGATCGCGAACTCGATTCGCCATGGCTATCGCGGTCGGCGCGACGGCCCGATCACGTTGCGGCTCGCGGCGCTCCCGACAGGCGGCGTGCGCATCGAGCTCGACGACGAAGGCGAGCAGGTCGACATCGAGCGCATCGAACCTCGCGACCTCTGCGAGGTCCGCCCCGGCGGTCTCGGCCTTCACATCATCCGTTCCACCTTCGACCACTGCGATTGGCGCCGCCGTCCCGAGCGCGGCATGTCGGTCGTGCTCGAGCTTCCGCTTCCGGGCGCGAAACTCGCACACGCCGTTCGACGTCCCCGTTCCCGCTGATCCGCGCCGCACACGTCTCACGTTCACCCTGACTCTCCCCATGCCACAGCCCCTTGAATTCCGTCGCGATGTCGTCAAGGACGCCGTCGTCCTGCGCCCCGAGGGCGAGATCGATCTCGCCCGCTCGCCGGAGTTGCGGCTGCGACTGCGCCAGGAAGTCGACGCGAAGCCGCGTCGACTCGTCGTCGACCTCGCAAAGGTCACGTACATGGACAGCTCGGGAATCGCGACGCTCGTCGAAGCGCTGACTCGGGCCCGCGCGGGGAACGTGTCGCTCGTCCTCTCGGGACTCCAGCCGCGCGTGCGTTCGATCTTCTCGATCTCGCGACTCGATACCGTGTTCACGATCGTCGCGACGGCCGATGACGCCGTTGCAGCCACCTGACGCGACGACGCGCGGACCACCTAACACTCTCGCTCCACCGACCCGATGGCCCAAGCCACGTACGCCAATCCTCTCGCAGCGATCTTCGGCCGCCTTGGCGAACAGGTCTTCGGGGTCCTCGAGTTCTTCGGAAGCCTCGCGTGGCTCGGCTGGGATGTCGGCGTGTGGACCACCCGCGCGCTGGTGCGCCGCACCGTTCGCTTCGGCACGCCGGCGTTCGTGTCGCAGATGGTGCGTGTCGGCGTGCGCAGCGTCCCGATCGTTTGCCTCGTCTCCGGCTGCATCGGCTTCATCCTGGCGCTGCAGACGGCGCCGAGCCTCGCGCAGTTCAATCAGACCGACAAGGTCGCGAATCTCGTCGCCGTCGCGGTCTTCCGCGAACTCGGCCCGCTCATCGCGGCGATCGTCCTGACCGGATTCGCCGGCGCGTCGATCGCGGCCGAGATCGGCACGATGGTCGTCGGCGAGGAGATCGAGGCGCTCGAGGCGATGGCGCTCAATCCGATCCGCTTCCTCGTGATGCCGCGCGTGCTCGCGACGACGTTGAGCCTGATCTGCCTCGCGGTACTCGCCGACGTCACCGCCGTCATCGGCGGCGGCATCATCGGCGTCACCACGCTCGACATCGCCTTTGAGGTCTATCGCGACAACACGATCGACCAGCTGAAGCAAGCCGACTTCCTCACCGGCCTCCTGAAGGCAGGCGTCTTCGGCGCGATCCTCGGCCTGATCGCCTGCCGCAACGGCCTCCGCGTCGAAGGCGGCGCCGCCGGCGTCGGCAAGGCCACGACCGACACCGTCGTCCAGACGGTCGTCGTCGTCGTCCTCGCCGACCTTCTCTTCACCGCGATCTTCTTCGCGATCGGCTGGACGTGAGCCCGCTCGCGTGGCTGGCGGCGCTCGCCCTCCACGTTGCAGCCGCGCCCGGCACAGCGCGACTCGGCTACGTCGTGCACGCGCCCGCGCTCGCTGACGTTGCCCGCGAATGGGAGACGTATCGGCGCGCCGACGGCTGGAGCGTCGAGCGCCTCGAGGTTCGCGCCGGGGCCACGGCTGCCGAGGTGCGCGACGAGATCGCGGCACGGCTTCGCGCCGCGGCGCCGGCGCGCGACGCCGACGTCGCGATCCTTCTCCTCGGCGACGAGGCGTGCGCCGACGAGTCGCGCGTACCGACGTTTCACCTCCCGCAGACCGATCCCGATCTCCTCGGGCATCAGCGCGGCGAGCCGAATCCCACGTTCGCGGCCGACCATCCCTATGCGGCCGTCGCGAACGACGTCCCCTGCCGACTGTCGCTCGGCCGCGTGCCGGCATCGACGCCCGACGAGGCGCGCGCGGTCCTCGCGAAGGTCCGCGCGTATGAAGCGGCGGGTGCTCCGAGCGACGCCGCCGATCGCCTCGAGTTCGTCGCCGGCGAGGCGCGCTTCGGCGTGTTCGATCCGATCTTCGAGCAGCTCTTCGTGGGATTCGTCGACGAGTGCGTGCCTCCGCGTTTCCGCGTCGACGTGACGTATGCGAAGCCGTCGTCCCTCTGGTGCCCGCCGCCGAGCGCGATGGAGACGACGACGCTCGAGCGTCTCACCCGCGGAGCGCTCGCATTCACCTACACGGGACACGGACACGCGGACGGGCTCGACCGGCTCACATGGCGCGGCAACGACGGCAGGATGCGCTCCGAGCCGATCCTTCGCGCCGAGTCGGTGTCGGCCGCGACGCGCGACGCGGCGCTTCGGCCGGTCGCGATCCTGAGCTGCTGCTCGACCGGATGGTTCGACCGCGCCGACGGTCGCGACTCGCTCGCCGAAGCGCTTCTCGCCGATCCGGAAGGGCCCATTGCGGTGGTGGCCGGCACGCGCGTGACGCATCCCTATGCGAACGCGCTCGTCGTGAAGGAGTATCTCTCCACGTTGCTGGCGTCGCCCGGGGCGACGATCGGAGAGGTCGATCGCCGGGCCCGCGACGCGATGCTCGAGACCGACGATCGCGACCGCCGCCTCGAGGCGCTCGTCGAGCCGATCGCGAAGCTGACGCGCTGGCGCACGTCGCTCAAGGACCTGCGCGCCATGCACGTCGACATGTACGTCCTCTTCGGAGACCCGATGCTGCGCGTGGTCGCGCCGCCCGTCGAGTTCACGACGCTCTCGCGCGACGGCGACACGCTCGAGGCCACGCTCGACGGCGCCGTCTCCGGCACCGCGACGATCACTGTCGAGACAGAGCTTGGCGAGCCTGCGGATCGCTCCGCGTTGCAGCCGCCGGCCCTCAATGACGACGTGGCCGCGCGCACCGCCCGCAACTATCCCCTCGCGAACGATCGCGTGCTGTGGCGCGTGACCGCGACGCTCGCGGACGGGCGCGTGCGCGTCGACCTTCCCTCCCCGTTGCCGCCTCGCGCGGCGCTCGTGCGCGTGCGCGTCGATGCCGTCCGCGCCGACGGCTCGACGTTGCGGGCGGCCGGGGCGAGGCGCGTGGCGCCCGTCGGCGCGCGGACGCCGGTCTCCTCAGCGCCATGAAAAAACACACCCCAGGCTGTTCGCCGAGGGTGTGTCAAAGCCTCTCTCTCGAGGGCACAAGGGGTCGCACGTGGAGCGAGGACCCGAAAAAGGCGGCACGTCAAAGCCCGTCGCTCCGGTCAGTCGGGATCGCAACGGGAATCAGCAGAGCGAGGCGAAGGCGAGGGCGGTCAGAAGAAGCACCCTCCACTTGGTCTCGGTGAGTCGGAAGCACTTCGCCAGCATGAGGTTCGCGTCCACTCTGATTCCCCTTTGTCGCCGTCGAAGCGGCAGACGCCCAGTTAGGATCAAAGGCCGTGCCAGACCCGCTTGAGCGCTCGGGATCGCGTTCACGACGCATTCCGGCGGGTCGACTGTGACGCCCGATGCCCACTCGCCACGATCGATGTCGCCGGCCTGCAACGTGGAGCGCGTTTCCGCTTCTTCTCTGTTGCGTTTTCGCAACGTCCGCCGGCGCGAACCCACCGTCCGAAAACACCTCGCCTTCGGCCCCCGCCGCGACCCCTCCCGCGGTCGCCGCGCCCGCCGACGCCCGCGAGCCGGACCTTGAGTCGTGCATCGCCGCCTTCCTCGCCGCGCGCGGATGGCTCGACGCCGGCGAGACCCCGCCGCCGAGCGACCCGAGCACCGCGTTGCCGTTGCCGGGCACGCGCGGCGTCGCGGTGATCCTGCGGCATCGCGGCCGATTCGTCGGTTCGGGTGACGACTGGCCCGTCGGCGCCGGCGACGACCGCATGCTCCGGCGCGCGTTCGCCCGTGCGCTCGCACGGGCCGTCGGCGACACCGTGATCGCCGCGCTCCCGCGCGACCTTCGCGACTCCACGCTGAAGGAACTCTCGCTCGAGATCGATTTCGCGGGCAGACCGGAGCCGCTCGTCGGCCGCACGTTCGCCGAATGCGCGACGCGCATCGAACCGGGCCTCGACGGCATCGCGATGCGGCGCGGCGGCGGCAACGCGGCGCGCTGGGCCGCGGTCTTTCCCGCGTCGATGGCGGCGTCGAACCTGTCGGCGGCGCCCGAACGCGGATTCCTCGGCCTTCTCGGCGACCTCGAGCTTCCGCTCAAGGACCTGCCCGATCTCGTGCGCAGCGATCCCGTGGGCGTCTTCCGGTTTCCGTCGCTTCGGCTTGCCCAGACGACTCCCACCGAAATGCCCTTCATCCGTGGCCGCGGCGTGCAGCGCTACAGCGACGCCGACGTCACGCCGGCGGCGATCGAGCGCTTCGCCGCCAGCACGCTGAGCCGCTTGGCGCTCAGCGTTGCAGCCGCGATCCCGCAGGCGGTGACGAAGGAACTCGGCGGCGGCGGCGAGCGCGGCGTCGAAGGCCTCGGCCTCTTCGGCAACTACGAGCCGGTGCCCGACCAGTTCACGCCGCTGATCGCGCCGCCGCTCGAGCAGGCGCTCGCGGCGTGGGCCGCGGCCAGCGTGTCGACATGCGAGCGCTTCAACCCCGAGCTCCGCGAACGAGCGCACCGGTTCGCGGTCGATCTGCTCGTCGACCTCGCGCTTCGCACGTCGGCCGAAGAGTCGCCGAGCGCGACGACGCCACCGATGGCGTTCGCGCTCTGCGCCGTTTCGGCGTTAGGCGATCCGGAGAAACTCCCGGCGCCGGTGCGCGAGTTCGCGTCGCTCGCCCGTGAGAAGCTCGGCGTCCAGTTCAAGTCGGGCAACGTGGGCGATCGCGCGCTCGCGACGATGGCGTCGGCGATGGCGCTCGTCGGCGACGGCCGCGTGGCCGGAACCACCGAAACGCGCGCCGCGCTCGACGCGCTCTGGACCGCCGCGACGCCGCCCGAACTCGTCGGCCACCTTCCGTGGCTCGCGCTCGCCGAAGTGGCGTACGCGAAGAACACCGGGCAACCGGTCGCGAACGGGGAGCGGGCCCTCCAGATCCTCGACGTGCTCCTTCCGGCGCAGGCCGGATTCGGCCGCTACCCCTCGGACGACGACCTTCGCGGCGGGTTCCGCCTGACCGGCGCCGGACGCAACAGCGTCAACAGCCAGTCGCTTCGACCCGGCCTCGGCCTCGCGGTGATCGCGAGCCAACCCGGGTACCTGCCGCCGGAGCGTCAGGCGGATCTCGTGCGCCGCGTCCGGTCGCTCGTGCGGTTTGCGATGGAGCTCGCGGTCGACGAGCGTGAGAGCCTCTTCTTCCGGAATCCTCCGCGTTGCCAAGGCGGCGTGCGTGTGGCCCTGTGGGACTCGACCATGCCGGTCGCGGCCAACGCGATGGCGATTCTCGTGGCGACGGAGGCGGTTGAGGCGTTGACCTCGCCCGCACCGAGTCAGGCAGACGCACCGGACGCGCCCGCGCCGCACGCCGGCGACGATCGCGCGACCACCGATCCAGACGACAAAAACCGGCAACCGCCGAGCGAAGAAGGCCGAAAACACTACTGATCGATCGCGGCCCTGTCGGCCGACGATCGTGAGCGCGCAGCCGTTTTTGGCGAGCAGCTCCTTGGGAATCGCAAGGGTTTCCGTATAGTTAGACGTGGCTTCGGTCGTCGCGAGTCGCACGCGCGTGCCGCAACCGATCGAGCCCGCATGCACGAGCCGTTAGGCCTTCGCGCGTGCGCAGCGAAGCCCGTCGCACGAATCAGATCGCATGTTTGGGCGCGCCCGTGCGGCTCGCCCGTCAAAGCCCGGAGTGCCTTCGATGAAGCAGGTCACCGTCGGATTGCGTGGAACTCGGCTGCTCGCCGCAACGCTGGTCGCTGGTGTCGCCGTCGCGGCGCACGCACAGAACCTCTCCGACCGCTTCGCCGAAGTCGCCAAGATGCGGCAAGAGGCCGCCGCGCAGGACGTCACCGGCGCTCGACTCTTGGGCGCGCTCCTCTACACCGACATCACCGTCGAGTTCAAGGACACGAAGGTGAAGGACGCGATCGACTTCATCGCGAACGCGCTCGGCGTTCCGCTTGTCGCTCGCTACCAGACCGATCGCATCGGCACCGGCCTCGACCCCGAGATGGAAGTGACGCTGAAGGTCGAGGGCAAGCCCGCGCTCAACGTGCTCGAGATGATCCTCGAGCAGGTCTCGGTCGACACGCCGGCCACCTGGCAACTCCGCGGCTCGTTCATCGAAGTCGGCACCAAGGACCGCCTCAGCGTTCCGGCCGCCCGTGAAGTTCGGCTCTATCCGATCCGCGATCTCATCTTCGAACCGCCGCTCTTCGACAACGCTCCGAACTTCAACCTGAACCAAGCCATTCAGCAAGGCAACAACGGCGGTACCGGTGGCGGCGGCGGTGGCAGCGGCGGCGGCGGTGGTGGATTCGGCGGTGGTGGCGGCGGCGGTGGCTTCGGTGGTGGCGGTGGCGGCAGCGGTGGTGGCGGTGGCGGCGGCGGAATCTTCGGCGATCCCGGCGATGCCCCCGACGCCGTGCCCGAAGAGGACCGCGCCCAGAAGATCATCGACATCATCACCGAGAGCATCGAACCCGACGCCTGGCTCGACATCGCCTCGATTCGCTACTACCAGGGCGTCCTGATCGTCCGCGCTCCCGACTACATCCAGCGCCAGATCGGCGGCTATCCGTTCGCGGCCGCGCCGCGGCGCGAGGTAGCGCAGTCCGGCGGACGGTACGTCACCTTCTCGGCCCCCTTCTCGGTCATCGAGAACGTGCAGTTCCGGCCGGTGACCGTGACCGGCGCTGCCGGTGGCGGCGGCTTCGGCACCGGCGGCGGCAACAACCCGGCTCCGCCCGCCAACGGCGGGAATTCCGGCAAGGGCGGCAGCGGCGTTCCGCCGACCAAGCCCTCTGGAGGGACGGGTGGCGGTGCTGGCGGCGGTAGTGGCGGCGGCCGCAAGTAAGCATCACGAGGAACGACTTCCGCCGATCGACGGCTTCACCGCCTCGATCGGCGTTTTCTTTCCGTAGTACGTTGGTCCCGCGATCACCCTGGGAAGCCGCATGACCCGCTCCGCCATCGCCCGTCTCGTGCCTTCGCTCTGCGCCGTAACGCTGGCGTGTTCGGTCGTCGCCGATCCGCCGGCGCCGTCCAAGCCGAAGGACCCGGCCGGCCCGCCCGCGCCGACCGTCGACGTCGGCACGCCGACGCGCCTCGAAGTCCGCTACGAGACGACGCGCGGCGCGAACGATCTCACCCCCACGGGCGACGACGTCGAGCAGCGCGAGGCGCTGGGCAAGCTCTTGTTCGCGAAGGTCTCGATCGATGCCGATGACCGCCCCATTCGCGAGGTGATCACGACGATCGCGCGCTCGATGCGCCTGAACCTCGTGCCCTTCTACGAGGGCCCCGACCGACCGGCGCCGCGTCTCGGCATGAGTCCGACGCGACGGGTCACGCTCTACCTCGAGGAGGTTGACGGCCGCACGCTGCTCGAAGCGCTCGCGACCCAATGCGGTCCCGAGATGACGTGGCAGATCCAGCGCGGCACGATCGAGTTCGGGCCGCGCGAGGCGCTCGCACGCGAAGACGCGCGGTCGACCCGCGTGTACGACGTCACCGATCTCACGTTCGAGGCGCCGTACTTCCAGCGACCGCGGAACAAGATCATGCCGGTCGACTACGAGACGGACCAGAAGCAACTGCGGCTTCGACCGAAGGACGTCGTCGCCGACCTCGTGCGCTCGATCTCGGAACAGTGCGAGCCCGACGCCTTCCGCCCCGCGCCGCCGCCGACCGAGGCCGAGATCGCCGAGGGCACGAAGCGCGAGCAGTTGAAGCACACGACGCCCGACCCGTCGGCCAGCCGTCGCCCGGCCGTGAATTCGACGGCGACACGCAATCTCGATCCCGACGCCGGTCCGATCTACGTCCTCGGCCAGTGGGCACAGATCCACGTGAAGGAGACGACGATCGTCGTCACCGCGCCCGACTTCGTGCATCGCGCGATCGACGGATACCCGGCGCCGATTCCTCCGCGCGCCCGCTGATCGGCGCTCGCCCGACAACGCGGTTTCCGTACCATCCGACGCGTGAGCGGACGGGTCGCAACGGAGGCTGACGAACAGACGGACTTGACGTCGAGCGCGGAGCGCGAAGATCGCCTCCGCTCCGATCTCCGCGCCTGCACCGGCGACGGCGCCACGTACTCGTTCATGGTCGGGATCGGCGAGTCGTATCTCGCCGCGTTCGTCGTCGCGCTCGGCATGTCGGGCGTCACCGCGGGGCTGGTCGCGGCCGCGCCGCCCGTCGCTGGCGGCGCGTTGCAGCTCCTCGCGCCGCGGGGCGTCCGCATGGTCGGAAGTCCGAGGCGATGGGTCATGCTCTGCGCCGTCGTGCAGGCGCTGAGCCTCGTGACGCTCGCGGTCGGCGCCGCCATCGGCCGCGTGCCGGCGTGGCTCGTCTTCCTCCTCGCGAGCCTCTACTGGACCGGCGCGCTCGCGGCCGGCGGCGCGTGGAACACCTGGGTCGCCGAGCTCTTCCCCGCGCGCATCCGCGCCCGCTACTTCGCCAAGCGCAACCGCTTCTGCCAGTTCCTGATCCTCGGCGGCCTCCTCCTCGGCGGCGCCCTCATCTCGATCGGCGAGAAGGTGGGCTATCCGCTGCTCGCCTTCACCGCGTGCTTCGGGCTCGCGGGGGCGGCCCGACTCGCGTCGCTCGCTTATCTCCTCCGTCAGACCGACCTGCCGAGCGCGGGCGCCGGCCACTCGTCGGTGTCGCTCCACCGCGTGCTTCTCGCGGGCGACGCGCCGGCGAAGATCATCGTCGCGATGCTCTGCCTGCAAGGCGCGGTGCAGGTCGGCCAGCCGTACTTCAACCCGTTCATGCTGAAGTCGCTCGAGTTCTCGCCGATGGTCTACACGACGGCGATCGCGCTGTCGTTCGTCGGCAAGAGCCTCGCGCTTCCGCTTGCGGGCGCGCTCAGCGATCGTCACGGAGCGCGCTCCGTCCTCACGACGAGCGCGATCGGCATCGCGTTTCTCGCCGCGATCTGGCTCGTGTCGCCGAGCCCGTTCTGGATCCTCCCGTCGCAGTTGGCGGCAGGCATGTTCTGGGGGGCGTACGAGCTTGCGACGTTCCTCATCCTGCTCGAGGCGATTCCCCATCGTGAGCGCACGAGTTTCATGAGCTGGTACTACCTCCTGAACTCCTCCGCGATGGTGCTCGGCTCGCTCCTCGGCGCGAAGATCCTCGCGGGCGAGGAGACGTGGTCGGGCTACGCGACGGTGTTCGGCGCGTCGACGCTTCTCCGCCTGATCGCGATCATGCCGTTCTTCTCGTTGCGGCTCGACGCCAAGCGGCACCATGACGTCGTCGTCGATCCGGTCGCGGTCCGTGCGAGCGGAGGCTCGATCGGCGTGCCCCGCGCGGTCGACGAACCCGACGACGCCGACATTCCCGAGGAGGTCCGACCGTGACGCGCCGCGACGCCGTGATCCTCGGAGCGCTCGCCCTCGCCGTGATGGCGCTCGGCGCCTTCCTCTCGGCCGGCGACCTCGCCGCGTGGATGACGCACCCCGCTCGCGCGACGACGTCGCGCGCCCCCGCTGCGGCCGACGCGCTCCGCGCCGCGCTCGTCGCGGCGCCGCCGGTCGCTCTCGCCGTCATCGCCGCCATCGCGCTTCTCGTGCGCCGGCGCGGCGAGCCGACGGAAACGCCCGACGTTCGAGATCCGACGCCGGGCTCGACCTACGCCGCGCTCACGCTTCTCGTCGTTGCAGCCGCGATCCTCCGCGCGGTCCGCCTCGGCGACAGCCTGTGGTACGACGAGCTCGCGGGGCTTCTCGGCTATTCGATCCACGGCCCGGGCGTCGTCGTCGGCAACTACTTCTCGCAGGCGAACCACATCGCGTCGCAGGTGGCGATCTGGGCGTCGACGAGCGTTCTCGGCGTCGACGAGTTCAGCGTGCGGGCGCCGTCCTTCGTCGCCGGCATCGCGTTCGTGCCCGCGCTCTACCTGCTCGGGCGCGCCGCGCGCGGCGAAGGCTACGGGCTTCTCGCGGCGACCGCCGGTGCCTTCCTTCCGGTCGCGATCGGCGCCTCGACGGACGCGCGCGGCTACTCGATCGTCATCACGCTCGCGACGCTCGCGACCTGGCTCCTCCTCCGCGCCCGAGGCGCCGCGAGCCCGCGAGCTGCAACGTGGACATGGATCGCCTTCGCCCTCGTCCACGCCCTCATGGTGTGGACGCACCTCGCCGCCGTCTGCGTCGCGCTCGGCCACGGCGCGGTGCTGGCGGTCGCCGCCCTGCGCGAGCGGGGTCCCGAGCGTCGAAGCGCCCTCGCCGGCCTCGCCGCGCTCGTGCTCGCGGCGGTCTTCACTGCGTTCCTCTACGCCCCCGCCCTCCCCGACCTCGTGGCGCTCCGAAGCCAGTTCCGCGCCCTCGACGGCGACGAGCCGACGCTCCTCGGCCCCGAGGGCTGGCACGCGCTCCTCGGCCTGGGCGGCTCGTGGGTCTGGTGGGCGACGATCCCCGGCGCGATTCTCGCGCTCGCCGGCCTGCCGACCACGCTTCGTGACCCGCGCATGCGTGGCGCGGTCCTTCTCGCCGTTGCAGGCGGACCGATCGCCGTCCTTCTCGCATGGGCCGGCGACTCGTGGCTCTACGCCCGGTTCCTTCTCTTCCTCGCTCCGGCGACCGCGCTCCTCGTTGCAGCCGGCCTTGGCGCGCTCGCCGCGAGAAGCCGGCTCGCGATGATCGCGGGGGCGGCCGCGATCGCGGCCGTCGCCACGACGGAAACCTTGAAGCTCCCGCCCCGCCAACCGCTCCGAGAGGCGATCGCTAAGGCGAACGCGATCCGAGGCGACCGGCCGATCGGCGTGGCCGGCCTGATGGACCAAGTCACGCTCTACTACTCGGAGCCGGCGCGGATCCCCACGTTCGACCTCGGGCCGCTCGGCGCCCGCATCGAGCAGGCGGTGCCGAGCGTGCGCCCGAACGCGATCGTCCTTCTCTACCCCGACCTCATTCCCGAGGGCCGCATCGCCGCGCTGACCCGCGAGGGCTACGTGAAGCGCGAGCGCCTCGAAGGCTGGATCGATTGGGGCAAGGGTGCCGTCGAGGTCTGGGGTCGGTAGCGGAGCGATTTTCCGACTTTGCACAGGCGCACGGCGCGGGGATGGCGCTAGTGAGGGGCCCGACCTTCGGGCGCCTCACGGAGTCGAACGCCATGCACCTGTCGCAGATCCTGCCTTTCGTCGCGGCGACCAGCGCCGTCGTCTTCATCGCCACCGCCGGCACCGCCGCCGCCGAATCGATCAGTTACCAAGGACAGCTGCGCCACCTCGGCCAAGCGGTCGATGGCCTCGTCGATCTTCGTTTCCGCCTCTACGCGACCAACCAGGGCGGCTCGCCGGTCGGCGCGACGGTCACGCTCAACGCCGTCGACGTCATCGAGGGCCTCTTCACGGTCGACCTCGACTTCGGCCCGCTCGTCTTTGACGGCACCGAACGCTGGATCGAGATCGATGTCCGCTCGCCGTCCGGCTCCGGCTCGTACACGACGCTCACGCCGCGTCAGGCGGTTCGACCCGCGCCGTTCGCGCTCTTCGCGCTGAACGGCACGCCGGGGCCCGCCGGACCGCAAGGCCCGGCCGGTCCGCAAGGGACGCCCGGCCCCGCCGGCCCGCAGGGCGCGACCGGCCCGCAAGGCGCGACTGGACCGCAAGGCACGACCGGTCCGCAGGGCGCGCAAGGCCCGCAGGGTGTCCAGGGACCGCAAGGTCCGCAGGGTCCGCAAGGCCCCGCCGGCGACAGCGTCTGGTCGCTGTCCGGCGGCAACGCGTACTTCAACACCGGCAACGTCGGCATCGGCACGTCGGTGCCGGGCGCCAATCTCGACGTTTCAGCCTCGGGTGCGGTCGTCCGCAGCCGGTCGTCGACCTCCACGGCGCCGTCGTTCGAGACGCGCGGCGTGTCGAGCTCCTCGCTCGCGCCGAACACGATCGGCCGCATGCGCTTCCGCGAGTCGTCGGACAACGTCGTCGCCGAGATCTATGCGTTCAAGGGCACGCTCTCGAGCGGCGTGAACACGCAGGTCGAGGGACTGACCCGCCTCTCGTTCAACACCGTGAGCGGCGGATACATCGAGAATGACGGCGGCATCTTCCGCATCATCGGCGGCACCGACAGCGAGCCGGGAAGCGGCGGCTTCTTCCAGATCGGCGACACCAGCGCGGGCAACATCTCGTTCGACTCGAACGAGATCATGGCCCGCAACAACGGCGCGACCTCGCCGCTCTACCTGAACGCCGACGGCGGCGACGTCTACCTCGCGTCCACCGGCACCGGCAACGTCGGCATCGGCACCACGGCGCCGAAGGGCAAGCTTCACGTCGACGGCGACCTCTACGCGCTCGGCCATCTCTGGCTGCACGCCTACGAAGGCGACGGCGTGAGCGGCACCGCGTTCGTGCAGGCCCGCGACACCTCGACGACGTCGAACCTGAGCCTGCAACTCCGCACGAAGGCCGGCAACGCGGTGGTCGACGTGATGCGGCTCGGCTCGAACGGCCGCGTCGGCATCGGCACGACGGCGCCCGCCGAAACGTTGCACGTCAACGGCACCACGCGCACGAACGTCCTCAAGATCACGGGCGGCAGCGACTTCTCCGAGAGTTTCGACGTTGCAGCCGCGCGCGGCCTCGAGCCCGAGCCCGGCATGGTCGTCTGCATCGATCCCTCGAAGCCCGGCGCGCTCGTCGTCAGCACGTCGGCCTACGACCGCACCGTCGCGGGCATCATCTCGGGCGCAGGCGGCGTGAACACCGGCATGGTGATGGGCCAGCCCGGCACGCTCGCGCACGGCGAGCATCCCGTCGCGCTCTCGGGCCGCGTCTACGTGCGCTGCGACACGACGAACGGCGCGATCCGCCCCGGCGACCTTCTCACCACCTCGTCGACGGCAGGTCACGCGATGCGCGTCGTCGACCACGGACTCGCGCAGGGCGCCGTCATCGGGAAGGCCATGACGGCCCTCGACGACGGCAGCGGCCTCGTGCTCGTCCTCGTCAACCTCCAGTGAGCCGCACCGTCCCCGAACCAGAGGAGTCGCCCATGCGTCTCGCCCACACCCTCCACGTTGCAGCCATCGTCGTCGCCGCCGCGCTCTCTGCCTCGAGCCACGCGCAGGTGTCGGAACTGATGCGATTCGAGACATCGCCGCGCGTCGTGCGCTCGGGCGACCACACCGGCCCCGCAGGCGGCGTCGACGTCGAGCCGGAGCTTCGGTACTACACGGTCGTCACCGATCCCGGCGCGAATCTCATGCGCGTCCACTTCGGCGCGTTCGACCTCGGCCGCGTCAGCGAGATCCGCCTCTCGTCGATCGAGGACGGACGCACGCAGCGCTTCACCGACGAGACGCTCGTCGCGTGGGACGGCTGGAGCGCCATCTTCAACGGCGACGCCGTGCTCGTCGAACTCATCGTTGCAGCCGACGAGACGGCGTCGTTCGAGATCGACGAGATCGCGAGCAATCGCCCGGTCGTTCAATTCGGCGAAGATGGCGGTGTCGCCACGCTCTGCGGCTCGGACAACCGCAGCGCCTCGAACGACTCTCGCGTCGGCCGCCTGAGCGGCGCGAACTGCGGCAGCGGCGGCGGATGCGGCGGCTGCACCGCGTGGCTCACGTCACTCGGCTGCGCGCTCACCGCCGGGCACTGCGGCACCGCGTCAGGCGGGCTCCTCGAGTTCAACGTGCCAAACTCGGACGCCGACGGCACGCCGAACGCGGCCGATCCCGACGACCAGTACCCGGTCGGCGTGAACTACTACGCGTTCCAGAACGCCGACGAGGGCTTCGACTGGGCGATCATGGACGTCGGCCCGAACTCGAACACCGGGCTGCGGGCGCAGGCCGTGCAGGGCTACTTCCATCTCTCGCCGGTCATCCCCGCCGACGACGCGACGCTGCGCGTCACCGGCTTCGGCCTCGACGATTCGCCCTCGGGCAGCTCGCCCAACCTCTGCTGCAGCTGGGACTCGAACGGCAACTGCACGAAGAACGGCTGCAACGCGACCTCGCTCACGCTGCAGACCTCGACCGGTCCGAAGACGGACGACACCACCAACACGCTTCTCTATGCCGTCGACACCGAGCCCGCGAACTCGGGCAGCCCGGTCATCCGCTCGTCGAACGACTTTGCGATCGCGATTCACACGAATGGCGGCTGTACTTCCTCGGGCGGCGCGAACCTCGGCACCCGACTGACGCAAGCGACGCTCGACCAGTACCTCAACATCTTCTTGGGCACGAACGGCCGCTTCGTCGACGCCGCCGCGCCGAGCGGACTTCCTTTCGGCACGGCGCTCAATCCCGCGTGGTCAGTGCCGAGCGGCATCAGCCTCACGCCGAGCGGCGGCACGCTCTCCGTTGCAGGCGGCACCTACTCCGCCGCGAGCGGCAACACCGGCACGTTCTCGACGCCGATGACGATCATCGCGCCGTCAGGCACGGTGACGATCGGGAATTGAAGAAGAGGAGTCAGGAGCCAGGAGTCAGGAGTCAGGAGTCAGTGGAAAACACCCGGTCCTGTGCCGAAGTGCCTTTCCCACTCACTCCTGACTGGCCAGGTGACAGCAATGGGAGGTCACTCGGTGCCGCGATACTCGCCTGCCGTAGTGCTTCGATGCCCCATCTGCCGCCGGCTAGGGGCAGTGGTCGGGCTTCATCGAGTGACTCGATCCGGACCACGCGTCCTGGGCGCGGACCGATCTCGTCCGTACGGCCCCGGCGTCCTGCCCGGTCACGCCTTCTTCGGTCGTTCTGTTCCTGCAACGCGGAGGGGGAGGAACCACGGATGAACACAGATGAACACAGATAGGAGGGAAGGCATCTCACGCGGAGGCGCGGAGGGCGCGGAGGAAGCAGTTCGGCGTGGCTCGTCCGGAGTCAGCTCTCATGCGAGCCGTACCGTGGCTCCGCGTCTCCGGGTGAGACCGGTATTCGGGTGCCGCGGGTTCTATCTGTGTTCATCCGTGTTTATCTGTGGTTCCTCTTCTTCCTGCAACGCGGAGGGGGGAGGGACCACGGTTGAACACAGATGAACACAGATAGGAGGGAAGGCAACTCACGCGGAGGCGCCGAGGAGTGCGCGCGATCACGGCTCGAGGAACGGCCTCTTGGGATGTGATCTTCCTTTGTCGGAGCGAGCGCTCGCGGAACTCGGAGAGTGTGCCCGCGACCGTCGACAGGTGACCTCCTATTGCTGTCACCTGGCCAGTCAGGAGTCAGTGGAAAACACCCGGTCCTGTGCCGAAGTGCCTTTCCCACTCACTCCTGACTCCTGAATCCTGACTCCCGCGGCCCTCGGCCGCGTGTCAATCATGCCTCAGCGCCACGATCGGGTCCTTCCGGCTCGCGATCACGGCCGGATAGATGCCGAAGATGAGGCCGACCCCGGCTGCAACGAGGAAGCTCGTCACGATCGACCAGAGCGTGATCTGCGGCTCGAGCGCGAACTTCGAGGTCGCCACGCCGCGGAACCATGGGAGCGACGCGAGGAGCGGCACAAGTTGGCCGAGCGCGAGCGACACGCCGACGCCGAGGAGAATGCCGACGACCCCGCCGAGCGAGCTCAGCGAGCCCGTCTCGACGAGGAATTGCAGGATGATGTTGCGGCGGGTGGCGCCGAGCGCGCGGCGGATGCCGATCTCGCGGGTGCGCTCGGTCACCGACGCGAGCATGATGTTCATGATGCCGATGCCGCCGACGAGGAGACTCACGGCCGCGATCGCGACGAGCATGATGTTCCAGACGAGCATCTGCCGCTTCGCGTTCTCGAGGAGCTCCCACGGCACGATGACCTGCACGTCGGCCATGGTCGGGTGCCCCGCTTCCATCACGCGGCGCACGCGCTCCGCGAGCGTGAGCACGCCCTCGGTGTTCGGCGCGACGACGTAGACCTCGGAGAGCTCGATCTCCTCGCCGCTGAAGGAGCCGGCCTGACGGCGCATCACGATGTTGCCGAAGTTCGACTCCGCCGTCGAGATCGGGACGTGAACGTCCTTGTTGAGGTCGCGACCGACGAGCGCGGATCCGGTGCCGCCCGCGAGGCCGACGGGCTTGAGCACGCCGATCACGCGGAAGACCTGCTGGTCGATGCGGAGATCGGCGCCGAGCGGATCGCGCAGCTTGAAGAGTTGCCTCGCGACCTCGTCGCCGATGACGCAGACGGGCGCGCGATCGGCGACGTCCTGCGCCTCGATGTAGCGGCCG
The DNA here is from genome assembly GCA_016795035.1 of Phycisphaerae bacterium. Lineage (GTDB taxonomy): Bacteria > Planctomycetota > Phycisphaerae > Phycisphaerales > SM1A02 > JAEUIT01. Next base: position 102,439 of record JAEUIT010000044.1, read on the forward strand.
CGGTCGAGCCGCAGCCGCGCGACGTCGAGGAGTTCCGGCGTGGTGCCGTAGGCCTGGCTTTGGATGCGCGTCGGTCCGTACGAGACTTCGCTGCCGATCGACTTGAGCGGCACGATCGAGAGCGCGTCGCCGAACCACGTCTGGAGGCGACGGAAGTCCTGGAAGAGGATGCCGTAGGCGACGACGAACGAGCGCGTCTGCCCGGTGTTCGCGGCTTCGGCGGGCTTCACCGAGCGCACGATCACGTTCGTCGCGCCGAGGGCTTCGATGTTCTTGAGCGCCGCCTGCTTATTCCCTTCGCCGATCGACACCACGACGATGACGGCTGCAACGCCGAGAATGATGCCGAGGCTCGTCAACGTCGACCGCAGCTTGTGCAGCCGAAGGTTGTTGAGGCCGAGCCGGATGATCTCGAGAAGAAACGACATGCGCGCGTAACGGTCGGAGTGGAGCGGGAGCGTCGCATGGTACGCTCGGACCCGACGTGTCCAAACACGACGACCATCCTCTGTCCCGGCCTGCGAAGCGTGACACGCCGATGAGCGAGCTCCTCGCCGAGCGCGATCTCGCGGGCACGTGGGAGTACGACGCGCAGCTCTGCTCGGCGGACGGCACGCTGCGCCGGATCGTGCTTCGACTCTCGTGGGCCGACTACAACCTGTGGTCGCCGGACGGGACGATTCCCCCCGGCACGATCGCCGAGGCCGTCCTCCACTTCATCGCGCAGCACGAGGCTGCGTTTGCAGGAATGGAACGGATCGACGCGAGCCTCGCGCGACGGCGCGTGCCCGGCGCCGATGCGGCGATCGACGCCATGATTCGAGCGTGACGCGCCCCCGGCGGCGTCACGGCGTGTTGCCGGTCGGCATGAGCGGCGGCAGCTCTTTCGCGCGCCAGACGAGCGGCAACTCGATCGAGAAGGTCGCGCCCTTGCCGGGCACGCTCGAGAGTTGCACGGTGCCGCCGAGGATCTCGGCCAACTCCTTGCAGATCGCAAGTCCGAGGCCGGTGCCGGAGTGCTGGCGCGTGTGGCTCGCGTCGACCTGGCGGAACTTCTCGAAGATCGTCTCCTGCATGTCGAGCGGAATGCCGGGGCCTTCGTCGATCACGCCCAAGCGCAGGCCGGGGGAGCCGTCCTTCCGCACCGAGCGCCCCGCGAACACCGTGACGGTGCTGCCGTCCGGGGAGAACTTGAACGCGTTCGAGAGGAAGTTGTAGAGGACTTGCTGCACCTTGCCGGCGTCGGTCTCGATCGGCGGCAACTCCGGCTCGACGCGCGAGAGGAGCTGGATGCGCTTCGCCTCCGACTGCGGGCGCATGACCGTGAGCAGGCCTTCGATCACGTCGGTCACGCTCGTCGGCGCGATCGAGAGTTCGACGCGGCCCGCCTCGATCTTCGCCATCTGCAGGAGCTCGTTGATCATGTCGAGGAGCGAGCGGCCGCTCCCGCGGATGTTTGCGATGTAGCGCAGGCGCTTGGGATCCGCGGCGGGATCGTTCTTCGCGATCTCGTCCAAGAGCTCCGCGAAGCCGATGATCGAATTGAGCGGCGTGCGCAGCTCATGGCTCACGTTCGCGAGAAACTCGCTCTTCAGGCGATTCGACTCGTAGAGGCCGATGTTTGCCTGCGCGAGCTCGCTCACCTTCAGGTCGAGCGTCTCGTTCATCTGCCGCAGCCGCGCCTGCCCCTTCTCGATCTCGTCGAGCATGTCGTTGAAGGTGTCGGAGAGGCGCTCGAAGTCGTCGCCGGTGCGGATCGACGCGCGGATCGCGAGATCGCCGCGCTCGACCTTCTCCGCGACTTCGGTCAGCCGCCGCACCGGGCGCAGCACGAGCTTCGCGAGCAGGACGCCGAAGATGATCGTGGCCACGATCGACACGATCGCGCCGCCGACGACGAGACCGATGCGATTCTGCCGCAGCTGCGCCTCGGCGAACGGGCTGCGGCGATCGATCACGAGCACGGCGCGCAGGCCGGTCGGATCCGTGGGCGGACCGATCGGCTGATGCAGCATGTGCGAGCGGTCGAGCACGCGCCGCCAGTCGATCTCGCGGATCGCGCGGAAGTAGCGATAGCGCGGGTCGCCGTCGGCCTCGACGACGACCTCGAAGAAGTCGGTGGCGTTCGCGTCGCGCTCGAAGTTCACGACCGCCGCGTCGAGCACGCGATCGTCGCCTTCCGACGCGAGCACCTCCTCGACGCTGTGCACCGTCATCACGATCTCGCCGCCTTGGCTGCGGTTCAGCGAGAAGCCGTTCTGAAGCCATGTCTCCGCGAGCTGCCGCGACATCTCGCGCTGGCTCTCGTTCACAAGACGCTTGGTGCGAAACCACTGCACGGTGAGCACGGTCGCGACGAGCGCGATGACCGCGAGGCCGAAGATGAGTCGGCTTCGCGTCGCGAGCGAGATCGTGCGCCGTCGGCGTGCGGCCATGGGCGGCGTCGATTGTACGGGTCGCGCACGATCACGCCCGCTCCCCTACGCTCCGCGCGTGCGACGCGAAGGGACCAATCCGAACGACGTGCAGATGTCCGACGTCCTGTGCGACTTCTGCCGCGCCGAGTGGACGCTCGAACGGCTCTTCATCGAAGGCCACCACGGGAGCTGCATCTGCGGCGACTGCCTTTCGGCGGCCTATCGCCACGTCTCGATCGAGAGCAAGAGCGACGCGCAGCCTGGCTACAAGTGCACGATGTGCCTCGAGGAGCGGCTCGATCCGGCGTACCGGAGCCCGACGCATCCCGAGGCGTTCGTGTGTCGTCGTTGCGTGAAGCTCGCGGCGACCGCGCTCGAGAAGGATCCCGAGGCCGGATGGGAACGCCCCGGCGGCCGCCGTCAGCGCGAAGCGCCCGATGAATCGTGATCAGCGTTCGAGCGCCGACTCGACCGCCGCCGTCACGTCGCGCAGCACCGACTCGTTGCCGCCGGTGCGATAGAGGACGACCTTGCCGCTCCGATCGATGACCGCGTGCGTCGGATAGGCGCGCACGCGCATCGATGAACTCGCGCTCGACGCCTCGACCAGTGTGCGGTACTTGAACTCGTTCTCGGCGAGGAACGCGGCCGCCTTGTCGCGGTCGTCGAGGCATGGCGCGAGGAAGACGACGTCGCGGCCGTCGAACTTCGTCACGAGCTCGTTGAGGTTCGGCATCTCGAGCCGACAGGGCTTGCAGGCGACGAACCAGAAGTTGAGGACGACGACCTTGCCGCGATGGTCGGCGAGGCGCACCTCGTTGCCGTCGAGATCCTTCAGCGTGAAGTCGGGCGTCTCGCTCTGCGCCGGCGCGGTCACGGGCGGCGGCGACGGCTGCGTCGGCTCTGCCGGAGGCGTCGGCGCCGCAGCCGTCGTGGATTCCGCCGCCGCGACCACCGTCTCGGAACTCGTCGTTGCAGCCGTGGGCGCCGTGGGCTTGCCGGTCACCGCCGCCCAGCTGCGGTCGAGCGCGGCCGGCGCGTCGCCCGGGTCATTGAGCGCGATGCCGCGCGCCGCCGCCGCGAAGAGAAGCGCCGCCGGCGCGTCGCCGCGGGCCTCCGCGAGCGCCGCGCGCACGAGGAGCAGGTCGCGGAGGAGCGTGTCGCGGAGGCCGCCGTCGGGATCGGCGCTCGGACGGAAGTCCTTCGCCAGGATGAGTTCGGTCGCGCGCGACGCGAGACCGTCGCAACGGTCGAGGCCTTCGCCGCGCACCTGCCGCGCCCGGACCTGCGCGACGAGCGGGCGCGCGTCGCCCGGACGGGCGGCGAGAAGCGCGTCGGCGCAGCGGTCGACGAGGTCGAGCGGCGTGGCGCTGTCGTTCGCGAGTGCGACGAGTCCGCCCATCCGTAGCGCGTGCGCCGCGTTCGACCGCTCGGCCACGCGCCGCAACGCGGAGATCCACTGTGCCGCCCACGCGCCTTGCGCCGCGTCGCGCGTGGCGACAAGCGCGCGATCCGTGGCCGGCGATTCGGGCGAAACGATCGCGAGCTTCTCGAGCGCCGCCATCGCGGCGTCGCGGTCGCCGATCGTCCACAGCCCCTCGATCCGCAGGCATTCGGCGTCGGGCGTCGCGAGGCTGGCGGCCTCGATCTCGGCGAGATCGGCGCGGATCACGGATTGGAGCGCGTCGGTTGAATTCCGCGAGGCCAGGATGAACCACTTCGTACGCCAGCCGCTCAGGTCTTCCGGATGCGCGAGGCGATACTCCTTCTGCCGGCGATCGATCTCCTCGTCGGATTGGTCGGGGCGAATGCCGTGGTCGCCTTCGCGCACGACGACGAATCTCTGCGTTGCAGCCGGATCGCCTTGCGCGAATCGCTCTTCCGCGTAGAAACGAACGGTCCCGCCGATCGCGTCGGCGGGAAGCGGGAACGACGCCGCCTCGGTGACGCCGTCCGAGCCGACCGACATGCGGCCCCAGGCGAGCGTGACGCCCGAGAGCGTCTCGATCTCGATGACCGCGAAGCGCTCGCTCGCCGGCGCGAGCGTCGCGCCCGGCGCGCTCGGCAAGTACTTCACGTAGAGCGTCTCGCCGGCCTTCGGCGGCATCGGGTCGAGCGAGGAGATGCCGTTGCCCTGCGTCGTCTGCGCGTGCGCTCCGCGCGGCGCGGCAACGAGGAGAAGAGCTGCAACGGCGAGCGTGAGGAGGGTCGCGACGAGTCCGTTCGAGCGGGCCATGGGTGGCCATTCTCGCCGAATTCGGTCAGCCGTGAACGTACGGCGCGACCGTGGCCCCGCCCGCCGCGGCGGTCGCGAAGGTCGCGGGCTGGCGACCGAACCGACGTCGAAACGCGTCGCCGATGAAGGCCTGCGCCGCGTCGGCCCGCTCGCGATCGACGAGCGCGATCGCGCTCCCGCCGAAGCCGCCGCCGGTCATGCGAGCGCCGTACACGCCGGGGGCGTCGGCGGCCGCCTCGACGAGCGCGTCGAGTTCGCCGATCGACACCCGGAAGTCGTCGCGAAGGGACGCGTGGCTCTCGTACATGAGTCGGCCGAACGCAGCCAGATCGCCCGCGTCGAGTGCGTCGGCCGCAGCGATGGTGCGGGCGATCTCGGTGGTCACGTGCCGCGCTTTCGCGGCCGCGTCGGCGTCGAGCCGGCCGTCGTCGCGGGCACGGGCCACGGCGTCGGGACTCGCGTCGCGAAGCGTGCCGACGCCGAGCGCGTCCGCGGCGCGTTCGACGGCATCGCGACGCGACGCGTATCCGCCATCGGAGAGGCGATGGCGCACGCCGCTGTCGAAAACGAGGACGATCGCCGACGCCGGCAGGCGCACGTGCCGAAGCGCGAGCGACCGGCAATCGATGAGGAGCGCGTGGCCAAGGGTCGCGCACGCCGAGACCGTCATGTCCATGATGCCGCACGGCGTGCCCGCGTAGCGGTGCTCGGCGCGCTGGCAGAGCCGCGCGATCGCGAGGCGATCGGAGGTCCCGCCCGCGAGCTCCCGATAGGCGAGCGCCGCGGCGACCTCGAGCGCGGCGCTCGAACTCACGCCGCCGCCAAGCGGGACGTCGCTTGCGACCGCGACGTCCACGTTGCAGGCGCGGGCTTGGCCGCCGTCGATGAGCTCGCGCATCGGCCCGAGGACGTAGTTCGCCCACGACCGGGACGGAAGCGGTCCGCGTGCGGTGGGCAGGTCAAACGACTCCTCCCCCGTGACCTCGGAGACCGCACGCGACGGCGCGCCGGCCGGCGCCCGACGGATCGCGACGGCCGTCGAACGCTCGATCGCGATCGGAAGGACGAAGCCTTCGGCGTAGTCGACGTGTTCCCCGATCAGGTTGACCCGACCTGGCGCGGCTGCAACGACCTCCGGCGGACCGCCGAACGTCTGACGGAAGAGGGCGCTGGCTCGCGTGCGTGGCACGGCGGGATTAGACCAACTTCCGCAGCACTTGCTACAACCTCCGCATGGACGCCGCCGCCATCCGTCGCAGTGCCGCTCGCTTCCTCATGATCGGGTTCGACGGTCCCGCGCTCACGCCGACCGCGGCGTCGCTGCTGCGCCAGGGCGTCTTCGGCGCGATTCTCTTCACGCGGAATTACCGCGACCGCGCGCAGGTCGCCGAACTCTGCGACGCGATCAAGGAATCCCGCAACGACGAGCACGACCTCACGCCCGCGATCGCGGTCGATCATGAAGGCGGCCGCGTGCAGCGATTCCGCGGGCCGGGCTTCACCGACACGCTTCCGATGCGCGACGTCGGCACGCACCTCGAGGGCGCCGAGCAGCGCGCCGAGGCGATCGGGCGACTCTTCGCCGCGGAGCTCCGGCCGCTCGGCATCGACATCGACTTCGCGCCGGTCGTCGACGTCGACAGCAATCCCGCGAACCCGGTGATCGGCGAGCGCAGCTTCTCGAGCGACCCCGCGGTGGTCGGGCGCCTCGGCGCCGCGTTCATCCACGGCCTCCAGTCGGGCGGCGTCGCGGCGTGCGCGAAGCATTTTCCCGGCCACGGCGACACCGCGGTCGACAGCCACCTCGACCTGCCGCGCTTGCCGCACGGTCTCACGCGCCTGCGTGAGATCGAGCTGCCGCCCTTTGAGGCTGCGGTGAAGGCGAACGTGGCGTCGGTGATGACGTCGCACATCCTCTTCACCTCGCTCGACAAGGATCGACCTGCAACGATGAGTCCGGAGGCCCTGTCGATCCTCCGTCGCGACATGCGCTACACGGGCGTGATCGTCTCCGACGACCTCGAGATGAAGGCGATCGCCGCGCACTACGACGTGCCGAGCGCCGCGATCGAAGCCATCAATGCCGGCTGCGACCTTCTCCTTGCGTGCCACACCGGCGAGCTGCAGGAGACGCTCCTCGACGCGATCGCGTCGGCCATCGGCGACGGCCGCATCCCCGCCGACCGGGTGCTCGACGCGGAGTTGCGCCGCGCGGCGCTCGTGCGGAAGTTTGTGCGGTGAGGTCGAATCATCTGTCTCCGTCTCTGTCTCGGCTTACTTCTTGTTTCTCCTCACTGGAATCGTCTCGGTCTCTCTTCTCTCGTCTCTCTTCTCGGTATGAGAGAGAAGAAAGCAGAGACTGAGACGAGACAAGAAAGCAGAGTCACGAAGAAAGCCGAGACAGAGACGGAGACAGATGGGGAGCTAGGCGTTCGTTAGTTGGTGAGCCCGGTGCGCAGACCGGGATCGCCCAACACCACGAACTTCATGCCCTGGAAGTACACGCTCGGCGGATACCAGTCGGGCGTCGGCACGAGCGTGTCGAGCCGCTCGATCTCGCAATACCTCGTGATCGCGTGGCGCCAGCAGTCGCCGAGCGTCGGCGCTCCGCTCGCGAGCGCCTCCGTGAAGCCGTCCATCAATGACACCGCGGCGGGCTGCGAGCCGGTGACGCAGCCGATCGTCGCCACGGCGCCCGCGTGAGGCTTGCGGAGGAGCGCCTCCGCAAGCGACGTCGTGTTGTGCGCCCCGCGCTGATAGACGTTCGGCGCCGGCGGCGGACTCGTGAACACCTCGCCCGCGTTCGTGCCCGCGTGCGGCACGCCGTACACGTCGTCATACGGCTGGTACGGCGCCTGCGTCATCACCTCCGACGTCGAGCACCCCGCAGACATCAGGATCGGCAGCGCGCCGCCGACGTCGATGCCTTCGAAGGTCTCCGCGCGCAGGCACTGCTCCCAGCCCCACGGCTGCCCGTGGCCCGAGTGGAAGACGAATCGCGGAGCGCTCGCGAGCGTCGCCCGCATCGCGGTCTCGTCGGGCTTCGGCTCGCCCTCCGAATCGTGCACGAAGAGTCGTACGTCGGCGCGGCCTTTGAGCCGCGCGCCGAAGCCGCGCACGCGGTCGCGCACGTCGACCCAGCCGCCAACCGCGAAGAATGCGACGACCGGCTTCGCGTCGGCGGCTGCAACGTCGAGCGCGCGTTCGTATGCCATTGTCTTCTCGGCCATCGCGCGGGCCTCATCGGCGTTCGATGCCGGCCATCGGCCGATCGCGATCTCGGGCCGATAGTCGACCTGGTCGAAGTTGATCGGCCCGGTCTTGATCGTCTCGCCGTGCACCTCGCCGAAGTAGCGGGCGTGGAAGCCGGCGTTGCCGGCGTTCCAGTCGTCGAAGGAGCCGTCGGCCTTGGCGACGTCGCCGTAGTAGAGGTCACAGGGATAGAACGCCCAATGGAACGCGGGCGCGGTGGCGCGGTCGAGCGTCATCGAGCGCATCGGCATCACGTCGCAGTCGCCGACGAGAAGGCAGGAGCGCACGCCGTCGTCGCGATGGCGGCGGTACAGGTATCGCTTCAGCCGCTCCGCGTCGTCGCGGCCTTCCTCCGCGGCGATCGCGTCTTCGAGCGCGACGATCGCGCTGCCCTTCAGGTGCGGCGAATGAGACGCGCGGAACTCGGCGAACGGCGCGAGCGTCTCGACGAACGCGCGCGGCGCCACGATGAGATGCTCGACGTTCGGAGTGTCGGCCGCCGCCTGCAACGCGGAGACGAGAAGGATCGCGAGCGCGCTCATGGCCAGAGGTTCTCCGTTTCCGACGCCGAGAACTCCCGCACCTCCGCGGCCCACGGGCTCGAACGGAAGGCGCCCGAGAACTCTCGCTCGAACGCCTGGAGCGACGCCGCGTCGCCGCGCCAGTGCTCGTGGAGGAACGTGCGGGCGCCGACCGCATCGCCGGCGTAGAGGCGGCCGACGACGACCTTGAGAAGCGGCCCGAAGTACGCGTCGCCGTTCGCTTCGGCGGCGGCGCGGATCGCCTCGCTCGCGGCGGCGACGGCCTGCGCGTCGGGGGCGTTCACGCGCATCGCGTCCTTCGAGATGCGCCACTGCCCGCCGACCGGTCGAAGGACCACGATCGGCCGCGGCGAGCCCGCGTTCGAGGTCCAGCGATACGAGAACGCGCGATCGCCCGCGACGAGCTCGTAGCCCTTGCCGTCGGTCGTCGGCCGCAGCATCGTGGCTTCGCCGACATAGGTCGGCGTCGCGCCGTTCGGATCGAGGCGATAGATGAAGGTCGTGCCGCCGCCGCCGCTCCCGATGTTCGGATCGCGGATGACGAGATCGGGCGCGCCGTCGCCGTCGACGTCGCCGCCGAAGCCGGGCGAGTCGTCGACCGGCAACGTGGAGTTCACCGATCCGCCCGCGCCGACCTCAGGGCGAAACGCGTTGAGTCGGAGGACGACGTCGCCGGTCGGTGCGGTCACGACCACGCGGCGATCGATCTCGTTCGTCGTGTCGAGCTCGATGCGGACGCGATGCCCCGCGGCCATGCCCGACCACTCCGTCTTCCATGGCGGCAGGAACGTGCGGCGAAGCCACGGCGTGATGTACGGCCGCACCGCGACGAACGTGCAGACGAGGCACACGAGGCCCGCGACGAAGGCGAGGACCGGCGCGCGGCGCCGACGGCGCCACGTGCGGCGCTCGGCTCCGGACTTCGGGCGCATGCCGCACTCGACGCACGGATCGGTCTCGGGCGCGCTCGGCGTCCGCAGGTGCCCGCAGCGCGGACACGCCGGCTCGCGCCGCGCGCGACCGACAAGCGCCACGATGCACCCGACCCCCGCGATCGCCGCGAGGGCGAGGAAAAGCCACAACCACCAGTTCACGGCCGCCGCCATGCCGGGAGCGTATCGCCGAGACTTCAGGCACAATCAGGCCACATGGGCCTTCTCGTTTTCGTGCCATCGTTCGTCGTCGCCGCCGCGCTCGTGCATGCGCCGGCGCAGCAGACGTCGCCGGAACCGCTCTCGCCGCTCGACCCCGCGAACTCGCTCAGCTTCGGCTTCTGGTTTGAGCTCAATCGCGCGATCTACAACGAGTGGCTCTGGGCATTGAAGCCAGGTTCGACGGTGCCGTGGCTCACGCCCGACGCCGGCACGATGCAGCTCCACGAGTGGCGCGGCGCGATCGTGACGCTCCTCACGGCGAAGGATTCGTACGACCCGATCCTCGTCGATCGCGTGGTGCGCGCAGCCGACCGCTATTGGGCCGCGTGTCGCGAGCTCTGCGGCAACAGCCCGCCGTCCGACCCTGACGTCAGCGACGCCGCGGGCGGTCGGCCGCTCCTCGTCGAATTCATGGACGCCCCCTCGGGCGACGGCGCACCGCTCGTCTACGGACAGCCGGGCATCGCGCGCACGAGCGTGGAGACCGCCGAGATCGAGGCGCTCCTTCGCGGCGCGGCCAACGGGCCGAGCCGCGCGCCGCTCGGCATGCGCGTGCCCCAAGCGATGGCGCGGAACTTCTTCTTCCTCGACGGCGAGCTGGGCGCGCTTGCGCCGCGCGGCGAGTTGGCGTCGGCGTTCGCGTCGATCCTGGCGGCGCGGGCCAGCGAGCGTCTCGGCTGGGTCTCGCCGAACGAGGATCGTCCGCTCGACGAGACGCTCGAACGCTACGAGCGCGACTCCGCGCTCACCTTCGAGGCCGTCTTCGCCGCCCCGCGCGGCGAGACGCCGATCGAACTCGACACGCTCCTCCTCGCGATTCTCGTGCGTCTCCAGAATGCGAGCGGTCGCCCGGACTTCGTCGAGCGGCTATGGCGCGCGGCCGCGGAATGCCCGCCCGCGATGACGCAGGACGAAGCCGCCGCCAATCTCATCGTTGCAGCCAGCGGCGCGAGCGGCGCCGACCTCACCGCCCGCTTCCAGTCATGGCGCTTCCCCGTCACCCCGGAAACGAAGGCGCGGGTGAAGCAGGCGATCGCGCCGATGCGCGCGACGGTCGCGGAACCGCCGACCGACAAGAACAAGAAGAATAATTGAGCCGACACCGGCCCTCTCCGTCTTCATCGCTCCAGTTTCTTCTCTCTCACCCCCACGCGCCGAGCAGCAACGCCAAGTCTTCCGGGCCGACGCTGCCGTTCGCGTCGAGGTCCGCCGGACCGCGGCCGCCCCAGGCGCCGAGCAGTTGTCCGAGGTCCGCGGCGCCGACGACGCCGTCGCCGTCGAGATCCTCCGGCACCGTGGTGATGCGCGCGTTGTCGAGGCCCACGTCCCACTGCTGGAAGATGAAGAAGAGTTCGGGATCGCCGTAGAAGAAGATCACGCGATCGACGTCGGTGATCGCGGTGTTCCAGTTCGGGGTCGGGCTCGTCGGGCCGAACTGGATCGTCTTCCAGCCTTCCGGCAACGACGTGGCCGCGTACGGGATCGCGAAGTCGTAGCTCTTCCATCCGTCGCCGGGAACCGGAATGTTCGGCCCCATGACGTACACGCCCCAGTCGTCGTTCGCGTTCGCGGGCGTGCCGTTATTGTTGAAGAGGATGAGCGTGCACGGCCGTTCGGCGGCGCTGAAGTCGACGTCGAACGTCTTGAGGTCGACGCCGACCGACGCCACGCGCTTCGCTCGGTAGTTGCCGGTGAAGATCGAGGTCGTCACGTTCGTGCGCGGCTGCGGGGCGTACGTGTCAAGGTTCAGCGCCTGGAGATAGCGGCCCGGATTGCCGCCGGACAACGGGTACGACGCCGGAAGGCCGTAGGTCCAGCCGCCCTGGCTCGAGCCCGCCTCGAAGGTGTCGACGTACTCGCCGCCGAACGCGGCGCAGGCACAGGCGCCTGCAACGAGGAGAAGCGACGCGGAGCGACGTGCGTGAGTCATTGGCAGGGTCCCCAGTTTCCGAGCAGGATGCCGAGATCGCCGGCGCCGACGTCGCCGGTCCCGTCAAAGTCAGACCACGTTGCAGGCGTGCCCCACAAGCCGAGCAGGACGCCGAGGTCGGCGCTGTCGACGTCGCCGTCGTGGTCGAGGTCACCGTTGCAGGCGAGCACGCCGGCGCAGTCGGGGAAGAGCTCCGCGGTGGCGATGGTCGTGAGACCGGCCGCGTCGGTCACGCGCAACTCGACGTCGTACCAATACGTCTCGAGCCCGCAGCCGAGCGGCGTGATGACCGCCTCCGACTCGCAGTTCGGGTCGGTCGGTTCCGGGTGCTCGTGCGTGTTGTGGTGCAGCGTGAGCTGCCACTCGCACGACAGTTGGTCGCCGGCGTGCTCGGCGTCGGTGACGTTCGCGAGAAGCGGATAGAACGTCTTCGCGTCCATCGGATAGAGCTGGCCGTCGTAGACGCTCCTGATCGTGACCGACGGCGGCGTGTTGTTCGCGCTGACGGTGATCGTCTTCGTCTTCGACGCGCCGTCGACGTCGGTGACGGTGAGCTTCACGAAGTAGGCCTGCGGCGCCGGCGAGCGAGCGGTGAACACGTGCTCGACGCTCGGGCCGGTGCCGGTCGTGCCGTCGCCGAAGTCCCACGCGAACGAGAGTGGCGTTCCTTCCGGATCGCTCGACGCGCTCGCGTCGAACGTCACCGCGAGCGGCGACGGACCCCACGGCTGCGACGTCGAGACGGCGATCACCGGCGGCTGGTTGCCACCGGGCGCGTAGTCGATGCGCCAAAGCTCGCCGGGCCAGCGGATCGCGTAGAGCGACTCGGTCGCCTCGTTCGCGACAAGCGACACCACGTTGCCGAAGTTCGGGTCGAAGACCGACACCTCAGCCACCTTGCCGAGCGGGGTGAGGCGGAAGGCACGGATCCAGAGCGACGAGAAGTCGCCGAAGAGGACGCGATCGTGCCACTCCTCGGGCCACGACTTGAAGTGGATGCGCGGGCCGCCGATCGCGCACTGACCGCCGAATCCCTGGCCGAGGACGATCGACGTGATGCCGCCGATCACCGACACGCTCGCGCCGCCGCTGATGAAGGTCGGTACGCGCGCCGTCCCCGTCGCGTGATGCCAGTCCGCGATCGGCCGCGCGTGCATGAACGGGGATGCGACTTCGCCGAGCGTCGGCGCGTCGCCCGGCGCGTAGAGCGCGAAGCCGTCGACGTTGAGGCCCGCCGAACTGTTCGTCGCCAAACGCAGCGTGTGCGTTCCCTGGGTGAGCTGCAACGTGGTCTCGACCACGCGCCACTCCGTGCTCGACCCCGTCGCGTTCGCGACCACGTTCGCCGCCGCCACGCGACCGTCGACGAGGAGCGAGTACGACTTGTTGCCGATGGCGTTCGAGTGCCGCACGGCCACAACCCACGAGCCCGACTGCGGCACGTCGATCGACCACTGCGCCCACGATCCCGCCGGCCCGTTGAACGTGAGGTATCCGGTGCCCGTGTATCCCAGCGAGGCGGTCGCGACCGACGCGCCCGAGGTGGCGCCGCCTTCGGCCGGCCGCACCGCGCAGGGATTGAGGAGGATGGGATTCGCGACGAGCGAGTCTTGGCGAATCAGGCTCTTGAAGTAGAAGAAGTCCTCGTTGCAGCCGGCGCCGCCGAGGGGGTTGGGCGCGTCGAGATTCTTGATGTTCGCCGCGCCGTAGGCGTCGTGATAGGTGAGCCCCTCGAAGACCGGCCAGCCGAAATTGAGGCCGCCGGTCTCGGCGCGGTTCAGCTCCTCGATCAGCGTCCAGCCGACGTCGCCGATCAGGAGCGTGCCGGGATCGCCGTCGGCCGGATCGTGGCTGCCGGTCTCGTGCTCGATCGACATGCGGAACGGATTGCGCAGGCCAAGACACCACACGCGGCTGCGCGGAGCGCGCGGATCGGCGGCGTCGAAGAACGGATTGCTGGGCACGCCGTCGCCCGTGTCGGGGTCGAGGCGCAGCACCTTGCCGCACAGGCAATCGACGAGCTGCGACCGGAACGATCCGACGTTCTCCTTCGGCTTCAGGATGCCGTCGGCGAGCGCTTGGCTCACGTAGCCGCCGCTCACCTGGCCGCCGAGATCGACGCTCTCGTACGACGCGTTGTCGCCGATCGAGACGAGGAGCGTGCCGTCCTCGCCGAAGAGGAGCGTGCCGACGCCGTGACTCTGGTGCACCACGGGAATGCCCGTCGTCTTCGACTCGCCTAACAGCACCGTGCGGGAACCGGGCACGGCGGTCGTGAACTCGGTCGCGGCATCGAGCGTGTAGCGCGTCACGCGCCCGATCGACGCGGCGTAGTACTCGTCCGCGTTCGAGTCGTACTGCGGCGTGCCCGCGTAGAGGAGATGATGGCGATCGACCACGTAGAGCAGGAAGATCTGGCCGTTCGCCAGGAAGTTCGGATGCGGTGCAACGCCGAGAAGGCCGTGATCGCGCCATCCGCCGACTTCCTCGTGCAGGTCGAGGATCGGCGGCTGGATGCGCTCGCCCTCGGCAGTCAGCATCCAGACGCGACCGCCGCGCTCCCACGCGAGCGCGCGACCGTCTTCGAGCGGCACGACGCCGGCCACTTCCGACCAGCCCGGGGCGACTTCGGTCATCAGGAAGCCTGACGGCGGCGCCGCGAGCGCGGACGAGACGGACATCACGAAGCCTGCGGCCAAAGAGGCGGCGAGGACAGAGACGAGACGACGACGGGAACCATCACGCATGCCGACAGCGTGACGCGTCCCCCGGGGCGAGGCAAGCGTCGATCGCGCCATTTGCAGGAGTCAAATGCGAGCCGTGCGCGCCGCTCGTCACTCGTAGCCGCGAATGGGGTACCAGCCGTCGTCGAACCAACGTGCCAGGTCCGCGTGGCGATCGACGTCCTCGGGCGCGAGCAGCGCCCCGGCCGCGCGAAGCGCGCGGGCATCGGCCTCGTCGAGCGCGAACATCGCCTTCGCGATCGACGGGAAGCGCAGCGCCGCATCGGAGCGTCGCCGCAACGTGGTGCGCGACATGCCGCCCTGCCGGCTCCACACGAGCACCTCCTGGATCGCCACGTCGCGCCGCGCGTTGCGCACCGCCACGATCGCCGAGACCTCGTTGCGTCGCGCCTCGTCGAGCGACGGGTCGTTCAGGACGTTTGCGAGCGCGTCGTTGGCGAGGCGGCCGTCGTCGAATACGCGGGGGAAGGCGGCGCGAAGGTACGCGAGCCGAAGCGAGCGGCCGGTCTCGGCGTCGACGCACGCGCAGACGAGTTCGAGCGCCTCGGCGTTGACTTCGGCCATGCGCCGCGCGCTCGCGGTGAGCGGACTGACCGCGCGGTTGATGTCCGCGGAGCGCTGCCGCATCGCCTGGCCTACGTCGATCCCCTGCAGCCGCGCCTCGATCATGATCTCGACGACCTCCCGCAACGCGGAGATCGAGTCCTCGCGCATGCGCTCGCTAGCCTGGAGGTATGGCTCGCGCAGGTTCTCGAGCGCCGACGCGACGCACGGCCACGCGTCGTCCGGGAGTTGCGCGTCGGTGAGGACGTCGAAGAAGCGCACCATCGATTCCGGCGCGACCGTGAAGAACTCGCCGCCGGGAATCTCGCCGACGTCGATGCGCCAGGAGAGGTCGCGACGCTCCCACTCCCACATCGCCCGCACGTCGGGCGGGAAGTCGGCGATCGCGGCCGCAAGGTCGTGGATGAACGTGTCGTCAAGATTCTGGCGCTCGCGGCGCACCGTCTCGGCGAAGGCGAGGAATTGCCCCACCTCGCGCCGGAAGTCGGCGACGGCGCCGGACTCGAGCGCCGTCATGAGCTGCTTCACCTGCGCTTCGCTGCGTCGCGTCGCGTCTTCGGCGGCGGCGCGCCACGCCTCGCGATAGCCGACGAAAAGGTCGGCCGCCACCGACTGCGCGACGTCGTCGGCGCGGGCGCGGGCAAGCGTGCGTTGCAGGTCCTTCTCGTGCGCGACGGGCCCGATGAAGGCGCGGAGCGCCCCGTCCTCGCGATCGCGGTTCGGCACGAGCGACGGCTGGCGATCGTCGCCGCGCATGTCCGCGAAACCCTGCGGGCGCTGCGCGATCACGCTCGAGGCCGGCCCTGCGCCGACGAGCTGCACCACGCCCTCGCGAAACTTGTCCCGGTTCGCCTGCTTGAGCGACGCGATCTGCGTGCGAACCTCTTCGGGCACGATCGCGTCGAACTCCTCGGTCGTGCGCTTCGCGAGCATCGCCCGCTGCGCCTCGATCTCGCCGCGCCGCTCCTTGCGGCGCTCGGCTTCCGTGTTGCCGCCGGGAACCAGCTCCCCGGGGACGCGACCCGCGCGATAGATGTCGAAACTCTTCCGCAGGAGTTCGGTGTCCTCCGCGAGGAACCGCTCGCGAAGCGCCGCCACGCGTTCGCGCACGTCGCGCGGCAACGCGGAGGTGCGCGACGCGATCAGAAGCGAGTATGCGACGTGGTCCGCGGATCGGCCGACGTCGTCGTCGACCCGCGTACGGAGGATGCGCCGATCGAGACGGGCCCACTCGTCGGCGGGCATCGCCTCGCGCAGCGCGAGCACCGTGCGGTCGACGAGCTCGGAGAACTCGAAGAGTGCCCGCTCGAGCGACTCGCGCGAGCGGTTCGCGCGGCGGGTGAGCTCCTGGTTGATCGCGTCGTCGCGGCCGTCGCCCTGCGGCACGCCCGGCGCGCTCTCGGGTGGACCGAGCCGCTGGTTGAGGTCGAGGTAGCGCTGCGTCACGGCGAGCTGCTCGCGACCGATGCGATCGGCGATCGCCGCCGCCTCTCGCGCGTGGGCATCGAGGATCGGCGAGATCGCCGCGCGCGTCTCCGGCTCGAGCCCGAGCCGGTCGACGACGATCACGAGATCGGGAAGCGCGCGGCCGCCGTCGCCGACGCTCAGCGCGTTCGCCCGGTCGAGCGACCGTCGGAGGCGCATGGCATCGACGAATCCCGCGCGCGACGGCCCGAGCGCGCGATCGAGCGATTCGAAGAGCGCGTCGTCGAGCGCCACGATCTCCTGCAGGATCGCGGCGTGTCGATCCATGTTGCGCTTGAGGACGACGGGATCGTTGAACGCCTCGTCGGACGAGAGCGTGCGGATCGATTCGACGAACGCCTGGATGCGCGTGGACCGAACCGCCTCGAACTGCGTCTGGTGATTGTCGAGCGCGCGTTCGACGGCGAGGCGCTCGGGCTCGGTCAGGTCGCCGGCGCGGCGCTCGGCGCGCACGACGTCGCGCATCGAGATCGGGCGCGGGAATCGGTCATACACCGGATCGGGTCGGCGGCATCCGACGACCGCGAGCAGTGCGAGTCCGACGACGATCGCCAGCCGCATGAAGCGAACGGTGCCGTCGAGGCTGCGCGTGCGTGGTCTCGCGTTCACGCCAAAATCGTCCGCTCCTCGCCGACCGTTCGCAACCGGCAACCGGGGAATTCGCTCCCTCCTTCCGCGCGAAACACACAGGCATCGCGCGCGAAGTCCCTTCGTCTCGCGACAGGCATGCGTTATCGTTTCACGCCTCATGAGTTTTCGGCGGCGTCAGCGGTCCAAGCATCACCGGTCGGCACACGAAGGAAATCACGTGCACGCCCCCCCGCCGGTGCACCCGCTGATTCCGCAGGGAGAACCGGAGCTCATCGAGACCGCGGCGGCGCTCTCCGCGTTTCTCGAGCACGCGCGGCAGGTGGGCACGTTCGCATTCGACACCGAGTTCATCGGCGAAGCCACGTATCAGCCGCGCACCTGCCTGATCCAGCTCTCGACGAGCGAGCGCGTCGCGCTCGTCGATCCGCTGCGGCTCACCGATGTCGGACCCGTCTGGGAGTTGGTCGGCGACCCGACCGTCGAGACCATCGTGCACGCCGGCGCGTCCGACCTGTCGCCGGTGCGTCGGCATCTCGGACGCGATCCCGAGAACCTCATCGACGTGCAAGTCGCCGCAGGCTTCCTGGGCATGGCGTATCCGTCGTCGCTCGCGAAGCTCGTCGAGCGCTTCGCCGGCCACGCGCTGTCGAAGGGCCATACGTTCACCGACTGGGACGCGCGGCCGCTCAGCCCGTCGCAGCTTCGGTACGCCGCCGACGACGTGCGCTTCCTCCCGCTCGTCTGGAACGTCGTCCGCGCCGAGCTTGAAACGCGGAGTCGACTCGCCTGGGCCTGCCGCGAGACGGTCGCCCGGCTCGACGATCCGCATGTCTTCGATCCCCGCGCGCACATGCGCCGCGCGAGCCGCGGCTACGACCTGAGCCCGGCGCAGGAGCGCCTGCTCGAGGCACTCTGCGTTGCACGCGACACGATCGCGCAGGTCGAGGACCAGCCGCACCGCACCACGATCCCCGACGGCTCGCTGCTCGAGATCGTGCGCGACCGTCCGGACACCCTCGCCGCGCTCGACGCCGTGCGCGGATTGCCGCGGCCGATCGTCGCGCGGCACGGCCAGCGACTCCTGGAGATCCTGGCGCAGAATCCGAGCGAGCGCACGAACTGGTTCCATCTCCGCAAGCGCCGCGAGGACGAGCCGTCGGCGAAGGCGATCGTCGACGCGATGCTCCGCGAAGCGACCTGCGCGTGCGAGGAGTTAGCCATCGCGCCGCAGCTCTCCGTCACGCGAGGCGACCTTTCGCATCACGTGCGACGCTGCCTCGAGGCGGCCGACAACGCGGCGCCGACGCCCGCCCTCTTCCCGCACGGCGACTGGCGGCTCGAGGCCTTCGGCTCGCGCATCGAGGACGCCGGGCGAAACGTGCCCCCGTCGTGAGCGGCGCGTTTCGTCAGCGCACGCAGCGGTAGACGAACGCGGGCGGCACGTTGCGCCAGACCGTTCGGCTCCGCTCGACCTTCGAGAAGTAGTTCGGCAGGAGCTTCGCGAATCGTCGACCCGCGGCCGTGAGGAGGCCGAGGTTGTAGGCGAATGTCACGAACGACGCGCCGGGGCGCATCGCCGCGGTCGCGCCGTCGAGAATCGCGCGTTGCAGGTCGATCGGAAACGCGGCCCACGGAAGGCCGCTCACGATGAAGTCGACGCACGGCGCCTCGCCGAGCCCCTCTTCGCGGCAGATGGCGGGCAGGTCGGCGGCGCTTCGCTCGTGGAGCCGCACGCTCGGGAAGCGCGTGCGAAAGATCTCGGCCATGCGCGGGTTCAGTTCGATCGGAAGGAAACGCGTCTCGGGCCGGACGCGATCGAGGATCGCTCGCGTGAACGCGCCGCTCCCCGGGCCGAACTCGGCCACGACCCGCATGCGCGTGGGCTCGAAGCCGGCGAGCATCGCCTCCGCGAGATAGGGCGAGCTCGGGGCGATCGCCCCGATCTGCGTCGGGTGCTTGAGGTATTGCCGGATGAAGGAGCGCTTCGAGCCGCGGGCGCGGCCGTGAGAGGCGGTGGTCGTCGATCGACGGTGCGGCATCGTGGCGGTGTGGTTGGGATTCGTGGGGAACGTATTGCTACTCTACCGACGACGGTGCGACTTCACCGTCGCACCCCTTCCGAGGGGTGTCCGTCGGACCACCACCGATGCACCGACTCGTCGCCTTCATTCTCGCCGTTGCATTGGCCGTCTTGGGCGGCCCGCGCGCGGCATGGCATGGGGACGACGCGCGGGAGACGACGGTGACGGCAACGGCGGCGGCGGCCGAAACGACGAGTTGCTGCGGGCCCGACTGCGCCTGCGGCGACGCGTGCGCTTGCTGCGTCTCCGCTCCGGAAATCCCGATGCGGCCGGTCCATCACGTGACGGCCGTGACAAGCCCGGTCGAGGTGCGCGTCGCGCCGACGTCGCCGGCGATGACGGTCGAGCTTCCGGTCGTCAGTCGTCCGTCGACCTTCTCCCGCGCCGCGAACGCGCCGCGCGCCTGCAACGGGCGCCTCGTCCGCCGCATGACCTGCACGTTCCTGACCTAGGGCAGGAATCACCGCGCCACCACTGCGCGCACCGCGCGCAGCGATCACCCGCGTCGATTCCTATTCCTCACGCAGAACGCAGGACTTTCCATGCGCCCATCGAACCTTCCCATCGCGACCATGCTCGCGATCGCGTGCACCACGCTCGCCGGCTGCGCCAGCGACCAGGCACACACCGCTTCCGATCCGAATTCGCACGACCACGACACGCAGGCCACGCCCGCCATGGCGGCCGTCGGCCGCGACGACGCCACGCCCGTCACCGGGCGCTCCGTGACGCTCTGGGTGTACGGCATGTCGTGCCCGAAGTGCGTCTCGAACGTCGACGTCACGCTCTCGCGCATCCCGGGCGTCACCGACGTCACCATCAACATGCGCGACGGGATCGTCGTCGCGGCGCTCGATGGAGTGACGCATCCGACGCGCGGCGCGTTCGCGCGCGCGGTCGACGATGCCGGCCTCACGCTCGTTCGGCTCGAGGCCGCTCCATGATTGGGGCGATCGGGGCAATCGGGGCGATCAGGGCGATGCGGGCGATTCGGGCGGCAACGACGAGCGCGGTCGCCGCGGCCCTCGCGGCGCCCGCGCTCGCCCAGGAGTCGCCGAACATCGTGGCACCCACGCAGCCCGCGCCGGGGAGCTTCGTCGCACGAACGAGCCTGCGCGCGGTGCTCTTCGACGGCGGCGAACCCGCCGTCGCCCGCGACGGCTTTGTGCTCGAGGAGCGGTTTCGCCTGGCCTACGGCATCACGAAGGAGCTGTCGATCGACGGCGCGCTCCCCTTCTACCAAGGGAGTTTCGACGATCCCGCTCCGGGCCAGGCCCCGTTCGAGACCTCGCCGGTCGGGCTTGGCGACCTCGACGTGAACCTCAAGTTCCGGCTCTTCAAGGAGGACCTCGGGCCCGTCGACACGGTCCGCATGAGCGTGTTCGCGGGCACCGAGATGCCCACGGGTACCGGGGGTTTCAGCACCGAATCGTTCGACCCGCAGGTGGGCCTCGCGGCGATGGCGATTCTCGGCCACCACGGCTTCAGCGGCTCGCTGGCGTACCGCTTCGTCACCGGCGACACCGACGAGGTGCTTTTCCCTGGTGACTCCGGCGCGGACGTCTTCGCGGCGAACGTCGGCTACCTGTATCGCCTCGCGCCGGACGAGTTCACCGAGGAGCACGTCGGCGCGTGGTACGCGACGGTGGAACTCCTGAGCACCGCCGAGACCAACGGAGACTTCGAACTCACGCTCGCTCCCGGTATCCTGTTCGAAGCACCCCGATTCGCATTCGAACTGACCGTGGGATTTCCAATCGTCGACGACGTGCAGTACCGACCGAGTTCGTCATTCACTGGCTCGATCGGTCTGCGATTCCTGTTCTGATCCTTGCCGTTGAGAGCGCCTGCAACAGCGGGCGCCCCGCAGAACCGGAATTTCTCGGCGCGACGACGAAGCGATAGGTTTCCAGTGCTCTCTCTGAAGGCGGCGCGGATCCGAGTTGTTTGGGTCCGCGCCGTCACTTCCGCGTTGCCACGGAGGCCGTGCAGTTCCGGTATTCTCCGCGCGTCCCGAATCGCACTCCTCTCGTGACCGCCATGCCCATGCTCACCACTTCGGCCCGCCCGTCCTCGCGTACGCGTTCGTCGTTCCGCACGCTGCTTGCCGCCTGCCTCGCCGTCCTCGGCACGATCGTCCTCGGCGGCTGCGAGCAGTCGATGATCACGCGAACCACCGAGGCGACCTCGGTCCTCCGCGACTACGCGATTTCCGACACGCCGATTCCGAAGAGCGAGTTCGAGTCAGCGAAGGCGATCGCGGTGCTCCGCGCCTCCGAAGGCGGCGTCGTCGTGACCGGCGGCGGCGGCAAGGGCGTGATGGTGCACCGCACCGGCGACTCGTGGTCGGCGCCGATCGCGCTCGACCTCGCGGCCGGCTCGTTCGGCCTTCAGATCGGCGGCAAGTCGTACGACGTCGTGATGCTCTTCCGTAACGACGACGAAGTGCAGAAGGTCATCAACAACGGCGGCTACTCCGTCGCCGACGCTTCCGCGAACGCCGGCCCCGCGAGCGGCGACGCGCAGGACAACGACAACCCCGTCCGCACCTACGTGCGCGCCGCCGGCCTCTTCGCCGGCGCCCGCGTCGGCGGCGTGAAGTTCATCGTGAACGAGAAGGTCAACCACGAGACCTACGGCGTGAGCTGGACCGTCGAGGACATCCTCAACGGCAAGGTGAAGCGCCCGCTCGGGACGAGCGATTTCTATAAGCAGCTGCCGGAGCCGAAGTGAGGAGGATTCAGGATTCAGGAGCGAGGAGTCAGTGATGAAAGACAGTCAGGCGTCGATGCAAGTCTCTTCGCACTGACTCCTGACTCCTGCATCCTGACTCCTCTTTCTCCTCTCATCCATTCGCCGGCACGTAGTACTTCGTCACGTACTCCGCGACCATGCGGTGGGTGTTGAAGACGCTCGGCACGGTCGAGGCGCTGCGGAGCGCTCGGCGAATCCACTTCGTCGGCAGACCCTTGCGCGTGCGGTCGTAGAACTCGGGCACGATCTCGTACTCGAGCAGGTCGTAGAGGCTCGCCGCGTCGCGTGCGTCGCGCTTGTTGTCGTCGACGTCGGTCTCCGTCTCGTCGCCGATCGCCCAACCGTTCTTGCCGTCGTAGCCCTCGGGCCACCAGCCGTCGAGGATCGAGCAATTGATGCCGCCGTGCAAGGGCGGCTTCATGCCCGACGTGCCGCTTGCCTCGTGCGGGCGCACCGGATTGTTGAGCCACACGTCGCAGCCCGAGACGAGCTCGCGGCCCACGCGCATGTCGTACTCCTCGAGGAGAACGACGCGCCCGCGCAGGCCGTCGCGCCGCGACATCTCGAAGACGAGCTTCGCGAAGTCCTGTCCGCCCTTGTCGCGCGGGTGCGCCTTGCCGGCGAAGACGATCTGCACCGGGCGCTCGTCGTCCGTCATGATGCGGATGAGACGCTTGAGGTCGTGGAAGATGAGGGGCGCGCGCTTGTAGGTCGCGAAGCGCCGCGCGAAGCCGATCGTGAGGACGTTCTCGTCGAACGTCGCAAGCGCTTCGGCCACGCCTTCCGGGCCTTCGGCGCGGCGGGTGCTTTGCCGCACGAGCCGATTGCGGATGAAGTGCACGAGCTGTCGGCGAAGGGAACTCCGCAACTCCCAGAACGCTTCGGGATCGGCGTCCTTCGCATCGGACATGCGAGCGATCGTGGGCGACGCCTCGTCGAGGTTGAGCCCGATCTGGCGGCGCCAGAACGACTCGGCTTCGGGGTGCATCCACGTGCGCGAATGCACGCCGTTCGTGATGTGCCCGATCGGGACTTGGCGGGCATCGGTGAGCCCGTAGACGCCCTTCCACATCTCGCGGCTCACGCGGCCGTGCAGCTCGGCCACGCCGTTGACGTACTGCGCGAAGTGCAGCGCGAGCACGGTCATGCAGAAGGATTCCTTCGCGTCGCCCGGCCGCTCGCGGCCGAGATCCGCGAACGCGACCTGGTCGAGGCCCAGTCGATCGAGGATGTCCTGCAACGCGGAGCTGACGGCGCCGGGCTCATAGCGGTCGTGGCCGGCGGGGACGGGCGTGTGCGTCGTGAAGACGGTCGCCGCGCGGATCCGCTCCTTCGCGACGTCGAACGACGCGCCGCCTTCGACCTCGCGGGCGAGGCGTTCGAGGCAACAGAACGCCGCGTGGCCTTCATTCAGGTGATAGACCGTGATCGGCTCGCGTAGCGCCGCAAGCGCCTTCGCCCCGCCGACGCCGAGCAGGATCTGCTGGCGCATGCGAAGGTCGGGCTCGCCCTTGTAGAGACCTTCGGTGAGGATCCGGTCGTCGGGATGGTTCGCCGGAAGATCGGCGTCGAGAAGGTACAGCGGCACGCGGCCGACCGTCATCTTCCACACTCGCGCTTCGACTTCGCGCTGGCCGATCGGCACGCGGATGCGCACGCCAGTTTCGACCACCGGCATCTGCCGGAAGTCGTAGCGCGGATAGAGGACGTGCGTCTGGCCCGCCTCGTCGAACTCCTGGATGTAGTAGCCGTGGCGATAGAGAAGGCCGACGCCGACGAGCGGCACGCCGAGATCGCTCGAACTCTTGACGTGATCGCCCGCGAGCACGCCGAGGCCGCCCGAATACTGCTGCACGCTCTCGTGGATCGCGAACTCGGAGCAGAAGTAGGCAACGCGGAGTCCGCGCTCCTTCGACTTCGTGAGCCGCTGATAGACGGGCTTGCGCTCGAGGTAGGAGACGAGCGCGACGCGCGCGTCTTCGAGCGCGTTGCGGAAGTTCGGGTCTTCGATCGCCGACTGCATGCGGGCGTCGCTGACTTGGGCGAGCACTTCGAGCGGCGATCGCTTCGAGGCTTCCCACAGGACTGGATCAAGCGCGGCGAACGGCCGCTGCCCGACTTCGTTCCAGGTCCACCAGAGGTTCATGGCGATCTCGCGCAGCCAGTCGCGGACCGTTTGCATCGAAGGAAGTTGGCTCATCGCGTACTCGAGGGTCCGTCCGCGCGCGGCGGAGAATCGTGCGGGAAAAGGGACGCGCCGTCAGTTGCGGCGCGGCGCCGCCGAAGGGATCGGAAGGCGCTCCGACGCCACGGCAAGCGTGCGCAACGCGGCCGCGGCGGAAGTCGAGAGCATCCCCGAGTCGGCGCGCCATGTCCAGTTGCCGCGGGGCGTGCCGGGCAGGTTCATGCGCGTCGAGGGCGGAAGCGCGAGCGCGTCCTGCAACTGGACGATCGCGAGATTCGCCGGTGAATGCATGGTGATGCGGCGCATGGCGTGCGCCGGCGACTCGCTCGTGCCCGCGTACGCGCGGAAGCGGCGGCGCACGTCGGCGGAGACCGAGCGCCACCAACCGCGCACGACCTCGTTGTCGTGCGTGCCCGGATAGGTCACGGCGAGGCGCGGATGCATGCACGGCCGATCCGACGACCGGTCGCCGTAGAACGCGTTCTGAACGATGCGCATCCCGGGAAGCCCGAACGCGTCGCGCAGCGCGACCACGGGCGGCGTGACCGCGCCGAGATCTTCGGCGATGAGCGGAAGGCCGCCGAGCGCGTCGCGCACGGCCGTGAGAAGCTCGTGCCCGGGCGTGCGCCGCCACACGCCGCGCTCCGCCGTCTTCGCGTTGCCGGGGACCTCGTAGGCGTTGTGGAAGCCGATGAAGTGGTCGATGCGCACGAGGTCGAAGAGCTCCGCGGCGCGGCGGAAGCGATCGACCCACCAGCGGAACTTCTGCGCCCGATGCGCCGGCCAGCGATAGTGCGGATGGCCCCAGAGTTGCCCGGTCTTCGAGAAGTTGTCGGGCGGCACCCCGGTGAGGACTTCGGGCGAGCCGTCGCGGCGCAGGCGGAAGAGCCCGGGATTCGCCTCGACGTCGGCGCTGTCGAGCGCGACGAAGATCGGCACGTCGCCGATCAGGCGCACGCCGCGGGCATCGGCGGCGGCGCGGAGCTCGCGCCACTGCGCGTCGAACGCGAACTGCACGAACGCATGGAACTCCGGCGCGCCCCCCTCGCGCTCGGCGGCGAAGCGGCACCAATCCTCGAGCCACGCCTTCGAGCGTGCGACGAACGCGCGGTACGGCGCGCCGCGCTCGCCGCCCCCTTCGACAAACTCGAGGAACGCCGCGAGAAGTCGCGGCTGCTTGAACGCGCGCGCCTCGTCGTAGCGGGTGGCGCCGCGGCCGAGCCTGGCCGGCGCCTGCAACGCGGAGCGCGGGAGGAGCCCGTCCCTCGCGAGCAGCTCCAAGGAGACGAAGAGCGGTTCGCCCGCGAACGCCGACGTCGACGAGTACGGCGAGTCGCCGGCGCCGATCGGGCCGGTCGGCAGCATCTGCCAGAACCCCTGCCCCGCGCGCTCGAGCCAGCGCGCGAAGCGGTGCGCCCACGGGCCGAGGTCGCCGATGCCGTGCGGCCCCGGCAACGACGAGAGATGCAGCAGGATGCCCGCCGCGCGGCGATGCACCAGCTCCTGACCGACGGGCCCGCGGGCCGGCGACGACGAACGCGTTCGACTCATTTCGAGGACTCCCACACGCGGCCGCCCACGGCCGGCACGATCACGGTCGGGAAGCGCGGCGACGACGGCGCGGCGCCGGGCGTCGCGAGCGCCTCGCGCCACGTCCGACTCCCCGTTGCAGGCAACGCGATCTCGGCGTCGCGCTCGCTCGCGTTGAGCGCCACGATCACGCGCTCCCCGCCGAGAGATCGCTCGAAGACCCAGACGTCCTTCGTGTCGTCGACGAGCAGCGTGCGAAAGTCGCCGGTCTGAAGCGCGGGCAGGCGCTGCCGCAACGCGCCGATCGCGCGATACCACGCGAGCTGCTCCTCCATCACCGCGTTTTCCTCGGGCCGCGCGTAGGGCTCGAGATCCTTCCAGAGCATCGGCTTGCGGTTCGTCGGATCGTTCGAGCCCCACATGCC
>JAEUIT010000052.1 GCA_016795035.1 Phycisphaerae bacterium
CCGTCCGGTGCGGCGCGCAGGTCGATCCGGCGTACGAGGAGCTTGCGGTACCGCACCTCGTACACCCCGTCTCGATCGGTTGGCCGCACGCCCACGTCGCGGCCCTCGAGCGCCTTCCCCACGCGGAAGGTCCGACCGCAGAAGCTCAGGCGTCCCGGTTTCCATACGCGCCGCACCGCGTCATCGGGGCTGTAGTCCCACGGCTGCGGCCGGTCCACGAACGGCCTCGGACTCGCGCTGTAGCGTTGCGCCGGGACCTTCATGTCGAGCGCGTCGTGCGGACGCCGATGGTTGTACACGTCGCGCCAGCGCTCCGTCGCTCGCATCGCGGCGCCGCCGTCGGCGAATGTGCGGCCCTGGAGCAGCTCGACGTCGAGCGTGCGATGGAAGCGCTCGTCCTTCCCTTGCGTCTGCGGGTGGCGCGGCCGGCCGTGGATCATCTCGACGCCGCGGTCCATCAGCCAGATCTCGCAACGCGAGAGACGGCCCTCCGGGTCGTCGCCACGCCACGGCGAGCCGTTGTCGCAGAGGATCTGCTCCGGCAGTCCGTAGACGCGAAGGCACCGGCGGAGCTGCGGCAGCAGCGTCGTCAGCGTCTGGTCCTTGCACCATCGCACGGCGAGTGCGTAGCGCGAGTGGTCGTCGATGATGGTGAGCGGATGCCATCCGCGCCCGTCCGCCGTGACGAAGGGCGACTTGTAGTCCATCTGCCACAGCTCGTTGGGCCGGCTTCGCTCGAAGCGTCCGACGCACACGGGGCGAGGTGTGCACTCCCCCAGCAGCATGTTTCGACGCAGGATGTCGGTGACGGTGCTCGGCGCGATGCGACCGAAGCCGTCGTTGAGGAGGACCGCGGCGATCTTGCGCCCGCCCCAGGCCGGGAACCGGGTGCGGAGGCGGACGACGGCCTTCTCGACGCGCGCGTCGGTGCGGCCCGGCGAGGAGTGCGGCCGGCGCGAGAGATCGTTGAGCGCGTCGATGCCGCCTTCGGCGAACCGGTCTCGCCAGAAGCGAGCGGTCTCGCGCGACACGTTGCATCGCCGAGAGGCCTCGGAGAGCGACATGCCCCCCGAGAGCAGCACGATGAGGTCACGACGTTGTTCAAGCACGGAGCGTTCTTCCCATGGCATTTGGACGCACCTCGGATGAGGCGCGAAACGATCCCCGAACCGCGTTCGGGGTGCCAAGGATGTCTCCGCACGCCTGCCAAGGATGTGCCCGGTCCGAACATCCGCTGGGGGAGGATTGCAGAGGGCGCTCCGCGTTGCAGGCGCGGGCTGAAGTCCTCCCCCGCGAACGCGGGGGAGGTGGCATCGCGCCAGCGATGACGGAGGGGGCCGGCAGAAAGCCGAGACGGAAAGCCGAGACAGATGCGGAGCCTCCCCCACCACCATCGCTCAGCGATGGTCCCCCTCCCCCAGCGGAGCTTGGGGGAGGATTGCAGAGGGCGCTCCGCGTTGCAGGCGCGGGTCGGAATCCTCCCCCGCGAACGCGGGGGAGGTGGCATCGCGCCAGCGATGACGGAGGGGGCTGTCAGAAAGCCGAGACCGAAAGCCGAGACAGATGCGGTGCCTTACCGCACCTCTTCAAACGTCATCCCGCTCTCGACGTACATGTTCACCATCGTGCCGACCGGGAAGTCGCCCGCGGTCTGACCCGCTTCGAGCGAGAGCCAGACGGGAATCGCCATGTCGACGAGAAGCGCATCGCCGCTCGCGCCGCGCGGGCCGTAGCCGAGGATCGTGCCTTGGACGATGCGCGGGTGGCCGTACACCGGCTCGATGAACTTTCCGCCCGCCTGCGCCGCGTGGAGCCGCAGCGCCCGACCCCGCACGCGGCCCAGGATGCGCTTGCCGACCTCGCCGGCGATCGGGGCCACCGGCGTGAATTGCAGCCGATACGACGTGCCCGGGATCGAGATCTCGACGCGGTCGCTCGACTTCGACTCGAGGACGGCGCGGCAGATGTCGTTGGCGGAAGACGCGTTCGAGGGGCTGGTCATGGTGCTCATGAGAGACGCGGATGATACGGACTGCCGCGACGGCGTCGGCACGGCGTCATGTCGCGGTCAGCGGGCGGCCGCGGCCGGGATCATGCGGAGGAAATTCGCCAGAAGCTGCGGCCCTTCCACCGTGAGGAAACTCTCGGGGTGGAACTGCACCCCCTCGAGCGGCGCGCGGTCGGACCCCGGGCCCGTCCAGCGAAGGCCCATGATTTCGTTCCGCTCGGTCCACGCGGTGACGGCGAAGTCGCGCGTGACCGTCGACGGCTCGACCACGAGCGAGTGGTAGCGCGTCGCGACGAACGGATTCGAGAGGCCTGCGAAGAGCCCCTTGCCGTCGTGATGGATGAGCGAGGTCTTCCCGTGCACCGGCATGTCGTTACGGCGCACCGTCATGCCGTGCGTGTCGCCGATCGTCTGATGTCCGAGGCACACCCCGAGGATCGGAATGCGTCCCTTGAAGGCCGCGATGAGCGCCGGACAGATCCCCGACTCCTTCGGCGTGCACGGCCCCGGCGAGATCACGAGCGCCGCGGGGTTGAGCGCCTCGGCGCCGCGCACGTCGATCTCGTCGTTGCGGACGACCTTCACCGGCAGCGTGCGATCGATCTCGCCGAAGCGCTGCACGAGGTTGAACGTGAAGGAGTCGTAGTTGTCGATGAGGAGAAGCACGGGGGAGAAGAGGAAAATGGAGAGGGGAGAATGGAGAGTGGAGCGTACGGGGAGTTAGCAGGTCCTACCGCACTCCGGACACGCCTTCTGCTCGAAGGCGAGCGGATGCCCGCAGCCGAGGCAGCGGCCGGCGGCGCGGCGGCGCGCCCTTCGCACGGCTCGGACGCCGCCGCGGAGCCAGGCGAGAAGGACGGTGAGAAGGATCGCGTTCACCGCGAACCCTGACCAGAGCGGGCGAAGCGGGAGAATGATGCGGCCGCTCGCCGCCGAGCCGACGGGAATCGCCCAGCGCGAGTCGTGGACGACCGCTGGCGTCGAGTTGCTGGTACGGGTGAAGCCGACGCCGACCATCGCGCGCATCGGCCATCCGGACAAGATCGCGGTGCCCTCCTCGTCGTTGCAGCCGCTCGGCAGCGGGTCGTCGAGCGACGCGACGTTCGGCAGCCAGCGCACCTCGCCGATCCGCTCGGGCGCGCGGATCATCGGAATGCCGGTGCGAAAGACGTTCTCCGAGCGGTTCGTCAGAA
Source organism: Phycisphaerae bacterium (assembly GCA_016795035.1). Taxonomy (GTDB): domain Bacteria; phylum Planctomycetota; class Phycisphaerae; order Phycisphaerales; family SM1A02; genus JAEUIT01. Next base: position 3,202 of record JAEUIT010000052.1, read on the forward strand.
CGAGGTCCGCTTCCACCTGCGTGAGCCACGCGACGCCCGCGTTGCGCGACGGATCGCCGTCGACGTCGTTGTCGCTGTCCGCGGCAACGACATCGCCGCCCATGCGCCACGACGTCTGCACGAGCCACGCGCAGCCCCACGAGAGAAGGACCGTGGCGAGCACCGCCGCGAGAAGCGAGGATCCGAGAAGCCGCAACGTGGAGCGCACTCCCCGCACGATACTCCCCGCCCCACCTCTCCATTTTCCCTTTCTATTTTCTTCCTCTCTTACGCCGCGGTCCCCGCGACGCCGTCCCGCGTGACCACGAACAAGCTGTTCGTGATCGGGTACGGCAGCCGCTTGTAGTCGGCGTCGATCCGATGGCGCAAGCGTTCGACGAAGTCGCCGGGGTCGCAGGTCATCGCGAGGAAGGTGTCGCGCGCCGGAGTCGCGACGTAGAAGTCACCCTTGAGTTCGGGGGCGAGCTTGTCGTAGAGGCGCGTGAGAAGAAGCCGTGCGGCGTCGTAGCCATCTTGGCGCGAGACGATCGCGGCGCGGCCGCCGTCCTTCGAGTCGATGATCTGGATCGAGAGGTCGGGGGCGTAGCGGCCGAGGTTCTCGCGGGCGATGCGCTCGAGGTCGTCGGCGTCGACGCCCCAACGCATCATCTGTTCGGTGGTGATCGACACCGTCATCTGCGGCAGGTCGATCACGAAGACGACCACCGTGCCGTTCACGAACGGCACGTGCGCGACTTGCTCGCGGTCGAGATGCTTGAAGATCGACTCGGGCTGGATGCGCGGCATGATCCGCGGTCGCGCGATCGCGAACGGCAGCGGCGTGCCCGACACGGTGTCGCCTTCGATCAGCTTCTCGAGATAGGTCTCGACGATCTCCACGCCGTTGTCGGGATCGCGAAGCACCATCCGGTAGAGGTTCTCGAGGCTGAGGTGACGACCGTCGATCACGACATCCATCGGCCCCGCGAGCTGCACCGCACGCTCGGGAAAGTGCCGCTTCAGAATCGTGACGACTGTTTCGCCGAAGGCCTCAGGCTCGTGCGGCATCGCCGACATGGAACTCCTCCGTGAGTGGACACGGCCACCGCTCCGTACGAAGCATGGCCGCGAGACGATCCGCACGATCCTTGTTCGCGGATCCCCTGACAGTGACAGCCGGGTCACAGTCGAATGGGTCCTACGTCGGTCGGTTCCTGCGATGGCTTTCGCGAAGTCTCGGACACCGCGCGTCGCGTGGCTCGCGCGCGTCGGGCGGAGTCGCGCAGAGGCCGCTGTTACACTCGCGAAATGCCCGTCTCTTCGAGCGTTTCGACCGGTTCTTCGACAACGGACGCGACCGCCGCCCCCCTTCGCGCGTGGCTCGACAGCGCGTTCTCGGCCCTCACCGTCGGCACCAGTGGGCGACTGCCTCCCCAACCCCCCCCGCTCCTGATCATCGGCGGTCCGTGCGTCCTTGAGTCCGACGACACGAACCTCGCGATCGGCACGCTCCTGCGCGATACCTGCGCGAGCCTCGGGCTCCCCTACGTCTTCAAGGCGAGCTACGACAAGGCGAACCGCTCGAGCGTCCGCTCGGCGCGCGGGCCGGGCCTCGCCGCGGGCCTCGACCGCCTCGCCCGCCTCCGCGAGCGGCTCGGCGTTCCCGTCACGACCGACATCCATGAGCCGGAGCAGGCGGCGTCGGCGGCCACCGTCGCGGACATCCTCCAGATTCCCGCCTTCCTCTGCCGCCAGACCGATCTCCTCGTTGCGGCCGCGGCGACCGGCAAGCCGGTGAACGTGAAGAAGGGACAGTTCCTCGCCCCCGACGAGATGCGGAACGTCGTGGTGAAACTCTCGGAAGGCGGCGCGACGCGGGTGGTACTCACCGAGCGCGGCACCTTCTTCGGCTACCACCGGCTGGTGAACGACTTCATCGGGCTCGGCGACATGATGGAGCTCGGCGCGACGCACGGCTTCCCCGTCTGCTTCGACGTCACCCACTCGACGCAGCTCCCGGGCGGCGACAAGACCTCGACCGGCGGCCGCCCGGACCGCGCGCCCCTCCTTGCCCGCGCGGCGGTCGCGGCGGGCGTCCACGCCGTCTTCATCGAGTGCCATCCGGAGCCCTCGAAGGCGCTCTCGGACGCAAGCACCGCCCTACGGCTCGAAACGGTCCCCGCGCTCCTGCGTTCTCTCCATGCGGTTCGTGCGGCGATCGTCGCGACGTGACGACCTATCGCCGCGGAGAGACCGCGCTCAAGATTTGGCGTACGAATCCCCGATGGACGCCGCTACGCTTGTGGCGAGAATCCGAGTTACCGCATGCCGAGCGACCGTTGTGATCACTGCGACAAGGCTGCCGTCGTCCATGAGCTTCTCATCAAGAATGGCGGCACGATCGAGATCCACCTCTGCGAAGAGCACGCCGCCGCGCAGGGGTACGTCTTGCCCACGCACCCGCCGGTCCACCAACTCCTGACGAAACTCGCAATGGGCGGCAGCGGAGCCGGCGCCAGCACGCCGACCGCGAAGCCCGGCGCGAAGGCAAAGACGCGCACCTGTCCGAACTGCCATCGGACGATCGTGCAGATCAAGGAGTCGGGGCTTCTCGGGTGCCAGCAGTGCTACGTCACGTTCGAGGAGAGCCTGCAATCGCTCATCGAACGCTCGCAGGCCGGCGCGAACTTCCACCTCGGCCGCTCGCCGCGCGGCCATCGCGACGCCCAGGCCCGCCATGAACTCCGCAGCAAGCTCGTCCGCGAGCTCGACGAAGCGGTGACCGCGGAGCAGTACGAGCGGGCCGCCAAACTCCGCGACCGCATTCACGAACTCTCGGCCGACGACGAGTGACGCGCCGTCCGCGCGATTCGCGATCTCCCACTTCCCTATGCGACTGAACGACACGAGCGTGTGGCAAGACGGCTCCGGCCCGGACAGCGATGTCGTGGTGTCGAGCCGCGTGCGCCTCGCCCGCAACCTCGCCGGCGTGCCCTTCGTGAACGCGGCCTCCGCCGCCCAGCGGCACGAAGTGATCCGCATGGTGCAGCACGCCCGCTGGCCGGGCGAAGTCGCGCCGAACCTCGTGTGGGTCAACCTCCAGCAGGCGACGCCGCTCGACCGCACGCTCCTCGTCGAGCGCCACCTCATCTCGAAGCAGTTCGCCGACGGCGACCTCCCGCGCTCGGTCGCGATCACGCACGACGAGTCGCTCTCGGTGATGGTGAACGAGGAGGACCACCTCCGCATGCAGGTCTTGAAGAGCGGCATGCGGCTCTCCGAGTGCTTCGAGCGGGTCGAGACGCTCGACGTGTCACTCGAGCGCTCGCTCGACTTCGCGTTCCTCCCCCGCTGGGGCTACCTCACCGCGTGCCCGACGAACGTCGGCTGCGGCATCCGCTTCTCGGTGATGCTCCACCTTCCCGGGCTCAAGCTCACGAACGAGTTGGAGAAGGTCCGCCGCGCCGCAAAGGACATGCATCTCGCGGTGCGCGGCTTCTACGGCGAAGGCTCGGAAGCGATCGGCGACTTCTTCCAGGTCTCGAACCAGATCACGCTCGGCCGGAGCGAATCCGATCTCTTCGATCACTTCGCGAACTGCATCGTGCCGAACCTCGTCGAGTACGAGCGCACCGCCCGCGCGGTGCTCATCAACCAGAGCCGCATGATGGTCGACGACCGCGTGCACCGCGCCCTCGCGACGCTTCGCGCGGCGCGGCTCCTCTCGGCCGACGAGGCGATGAAGCTCCTGAGCCGCGTGCGCCTCGGCGTCTGCCTCGGCCGCCTGAGCGACGTCGATCTCGCGACGGTGCATCGCCTCTTCCTTCAGACGCAGCCGGCGCACCTCAAGGTCCTGACTTCGCCCGACGAGCCCGATCCCGAGCTGCGCGAAACCCGCGCGACGCTCGTGCGCCGCAGCTTGTCGTGATCGCACGAATCCCGGCCCCCCCCGCCAGTCAACCTTCAACGTCAGCCGCCGAAGGTCTGGTCCGCGAAGGTCGCGGAGTCGAAGTCCTTCGCGGTGATGCCCTTCGCGTCGTGCGTCGACAGGGTGAGCGTCACCTTGTTGTAGCGGATCAGGATGTCGGGATGATGCTGCACGCGCTCGGCGTGGTCGGCGATCGTCTGCACGAACGCCATCGCCTTCACGAAGTTGTCGAAGGCGAAGGTCCGCTGGATGGCGTCGCCCGTCTGCGTCCACTCGGGATGCGAGTTGAGTCGCTTGTCGATCGACGCTTGGGAGAGCTTTGCCATGTGTGGTTCCGCGCGTCCCTCAGGATGCCGAAAGCGGCGAGGGCGGAAAGACCGCACTATACCGTTGCAGAGGATCAAGGATGGAGGAGCAAGGATCGAGGGAAACGCCGTATGCAGACGTGGCCACAGCGCGGGTCGCGTTCGCGCCGCGCACCCGGCTCGCGCCGTCCCCGACCGGCGGCCTTCATCTCGGGAATGCCCGGACGTTTGCGCTGACGTGGGCGCTCGCGCGCAACGAAGGCTGGCAGGTCGTCCTCCGCATCGAGGACCTCGACCTCGACCGCGTGAAGTCGGGCGCGGTCGACGACACGCGCCGCACGCTCGACTGGCTCGGCCTCGATCATGACGGCGCCGAGCGCCAGCAGAGCCGCGACCTCGAGCCCTATCGCGCGGCGATGCGCCGGCTCGCCGCACAGGGCGCGATCTTCCGCTGCGACCGCTCGCGCAAGGACGTCCGCCTCGCCGCAAGCGCCCCGCACGCCGACGACGGCGAGACGCGCTATCCGCCGTCGCTTCGACCGCCGCGCCACGGCAACAGCGCCTGCAACGACGAGACGCCTGCAACGACGAGCTACGCCTTCTTCGACGGCCCGCACAACCATCGCTTCCTCGTCGAGCCCGGCGCGGAGCGCGTGCATGACGAGCTCGCCGGCAACGTGGAGTTCGATCCCGGGCTCGAGGCCGGCGACTTCCTCGTTTGGACGAAACTCGGCGTGCCGTCGTACCAGCTCGCGGTCGTCGTCGACGACCTCGCGGACGGCATCACCGACGTCGTGCGCGGCGACGACCTGCTCGCGAGCGCCGCGCGGCAGCAGTTGCTCTATCGCGCGCTCGGCAGCCCGTCGCCGCGCTGGTGGCACCTGCCGCTCCTTCACGACGAGTCGGGAGTCCGGCTCGCGAAGCGGCACGGCGCCACGAGCCTGAGCGCCCTCCGGGAATCGGGCGTCTCCCGCGAGCGCGTCCTCGGCCTTCTTGCCTTTCTCGCCGGCCTGAACCCCCGCCGCGGCGAACTTTCCCTCGATGACTTCCGGTCGCTCGTCACGCGAGATACGCTTGCGGCGCTCGTCGTTCGCGAAGGGCGAACCCCTGCCCGCATCACGCCTGAGGACTTCGCATGGCTTTCGAAAAACTCGGTCTAGCCTCGTGTGCCGCGCTCGTCGCCTCGACCTCGATGGTTGCGACCTCGTGCGAACCGCCGAAGGTCGGCGAGACCGAGAAGGTGAAGATCGCGGGCACCGAGTACACGCTGAAGACCGCGATGGACGACAAGTCGCGCACGAAGGGTCTGGGCGGCGTCGATCAGATCGACGAATTCGGCGGGATGATCTTCGTCTTCCCGGACTCGCTGCCGCGCAGTTTCTGGATGTACGGCTGCACGATCGATCTCGACATCGCCTTCCTCGATCCCCTGGGGATCGTGACGGCGGTGCACACCATGCCGAAGGAAGCCCCGCGCGGCGCGAATGAGAGCGATGCCGCGTACGGCGCTCGCCTCAAGCGCTATTCGAGCGTCTCGCCGGCGCAATTCGCGATCGAGCTTCGGCCGGGTTCTTTCCAGAAGTTGGGCATCAAGCGAGGCTCAAAGATCGATCTTGATCTCTCCCGACTGAAGGCCGCCGCGAAGTGAGCCGATGACGACCGACGCGGGCGATGGCACTCCGTGACGCCGCGATGACTCGCGGCGCAGTGCCGCCAGCGGAGGTCGGGGCTTTCTTTGGGGGTCGAGTGAGGGGAGACGCGTCGGCAACGATTCTGGTGCTCGCGTCGCCATGCGCGGCGTCGGACGCCGCGCGCCTCGCCGACGCCCTGCGCACGCTGCCGTGGCCCGGCTGCCCGAATCGCCCACCGATCGAACTCGCGACGATGGACTCGCTCGAGGCCCGCGCCGCGCTCGATCGCCCGGATCACGCGGCGCCCCTCGTCTATGTCGTCGTATGTCAGGGGGCGAGCGGGAACTCCGACGGCGGCGCCACGCTCGACCGCTTCCGCGAAGTCGCGTCGGTCGACTCGACGCCGATCGTCGCGATCGGCTGCTGCCGCGCCGCCTGCCCCACCGAATCCCCCACCGAAAACCCGATCATCGCGCTCCCGCCGGACACCACGCCCGAAATCGTGGCTGCAACGTTGAGCGGACTGCTCGCGCGCCAGGCCGACGTCGATCGGCTCAGCCGCGAGCTCACCCTGACGGGCCGCGTCGCGGACGGCGTGCAGTCGGAGTTGACGCGCATCGACGAGGAGCTCCAGATGGCTGCAATCCTGCAGCAGGAGTTCCTGCCGAAGACGCCGTCCGACGTCGAAGGCGTCGAGTTCGGCGCCCTCTGGCGCCCGGCGGGAAGCGTCTCCGGCGACGTCTACGAGATCGCACGGCTCGACGAACGGCACGTCGGGCTCTTCCTCGCCGACGCCGTCGGCCACGGGGTGCCCGCAGCTTTGATGGCGATGCAGCTTTGCCGCGCGCTCGAGACGCGCGACCACCACGATCGCTTCCGCCGTCTCGTGCCGCCGAGCGAAGCGCTCGCGCGGCTCAACGCGCTCATGGCCGATCGCCAAGGGCGAGTCGGCCGCTACGCAAGCGCGATCTACGCGCTCGTCGATTGCCGCGAGCGCGTGATGCGCGTGGCCTGCGCGGGCGGACCGCCGCCGGTCCTCATCGCGCCGAACGGCGACGTGCGCCTCGTCCCTGCGCGCGGTCCGCTCCTTGGCCTGGTGCCGACCGCGGAGTTCGAGGAATCCGTCGTCGAACTCGGGCCGGAAGACCTGATCGTCCTCCACTCCGACGGTCTCGAGCAGGCGTTCCACGACGACGGCGAGCTCTTCGCGCCGCCCTCCATCATCCCACGCCATCTCGACGAACTCGCGCGCCTGCGCTCGCTCAACTCCTGCGAGGCCGCGATCGATGCGGTCGCCCGCAAGCTCGACGGCGAGGAAGGGTCGCTGCATCCGAGCGACGACTGCACGCTGTTAGTGATGCGAGCGCATCGACGGGCGGCGTGAGAGAGTAGGAGCAAGGAGCAAGGATTAGGGAGCAAGGGTGGGCGCGGGGCTCAATCCCTCGCATCAGCCTCGCAAGATCTCGATGCCGTAGGACGGCGCCATCGCGATCATGGTGGCGATGTCTTCCTTGGTCGGAGGAACGGGCGGCGAGCTCCGATCCTTGAGCTGGCGGCCGATCGATTCGAAGTAGCGTTCGATCCCCGCCGGCGATGCGGTCTCGAGGAGGATCGCCTCCTCGGTGCCGGTATTCTTGAAGTGATGCGGGATGCCGCGGGGCGCGAAGATGAAGTCGCCCTTCTTGAGCACTCGCGTCGTGTCGCCGAGATAGAACGTGATCTCGCCCGCGAGGACGAACATGGTCTCGTCCTCGCGCTGATGCACATGGCGCGGCGGGCCGCCGTTCGGCGGAAGCGTCGCTTCCATCACCACGTACGCACCGTTGGTGTCGGCGCCCGAAAGAAGGATCGCGACGCGATCGCCTGCAACGGAGATGACTTTCATCGTTCGTCTCGGCTCATGAAGTGGAGTGATCGACCTTGAGGCAGTCTACATCGATCACTGCCTTGCGGCCGCCGCCCGCAACTCCTCGCGCCGCGCGACCATCTTCGCGAGGCAATCGAACTCGACGTTCGCCTCGCCGCCGACCGACAGGTCTTGCAACGTCGTGCGCGCGAGCGTCTCCGGAATCAGGCACACGTCGAATGTCGACGTTGCGTCGTCAATGGCTGCAACGGTGAGTGAGACGCCGTCGAGCGCGATGGAACCTTGTGGCGCAAGAAGCGCCCGCCAGTCGTGGGGAATCGCGACGCGCACGCGCCACTCGCCGTCGGTGACGATCGCCGCGACACGGCCGACCGCGTCGACGTGCCCCTGGACGAAGTGACCGCCGAGGAGCGTCGTCGGGGTCACCGAGCGTTCGAGGTTCACGCGGCTGCCGGCCGCGAGGCCGCCGAGCGTCGTTTTTCGCAGGGTCTCGGGAATGACGTCGAAACCGAGCGTCGCGCTCCCGGGCGACAAGGGAGTCGGCGCGACATGAACGAGCGTCAGGCAGCAGCCGTTCACCGCGATGGACTCGCCGATCGCGAAGGGAATCGGCGGCGTGAAGGCCTTCGGGCCGCTCGAAACCTCGATCAGGAGGCGTCGCCCGCTTGCCGTTTCGGTCGCGTTCGCGACTCGCCCGACCGTCTGCACCAAGCCGGTGAACATCGTGCGGGAGGCTACCGAGGCGGCAGTCGCGCGGCAAACGCGAGGCCGCCCGTCTCGCCAATGGGGAATGCTCGACTCTTGACGCTTCCTCCCCTTCCCTCGGATACTTTCCGGTCTCGCTCGATCGGTGCCCGGCCTCGCCCGGCGCCGCGATCGTCGCCCCTTCGGACTTTCCTCCAACTCGGAGCCCGCGCTGATGTCGAACGTCACTCGCCTTGTCTCGTCGCTTGTCCCGTCTGTCGGCAATATCGCCGGAATCCGTGAGGGACTCGGGATGGGACTCGTTGGGGCTGTGGTCATGGCGTCCGCCTGTGTCACGACCCTCGCTGATGCGTCGGTGCAGTCGACGAACGCGACGAGTCCCGCGGCCGACGCCGCCGTGAACGCGACCCAGACGAAGCTCGACGCCGTCACCGCCGAACTCGACCGCGAGTACATCATCGGACCGACGATCGCGAAGGACCTCGACCTCCGCATCGCCTGGCAGTCGCGCCTCGCGCCGAACGGCGGGCCGCTCAAGTACATCGCGACGGCCGAGGACGCGATCCTCGTTCTCGACTCGCGCAACGGCATCGCCCGTCTCAACCCGGCGAACGGCGCGGAGATGTGGCGCGTGTCGGTCGCGAACGAGATCGACATCTTCCGCGGCCTGCACTGGGCCCGCATCCAGGAGCCGCGCAGCGGTGCGCTCGGCGCGCCGCTCGAGCGCCGCGATCCGCGCGAGACCGCGAAGAAGCCGTGGCTCCTCACGCTCTACCTCGCGACCGACACCGAGCTCCACGCGATCGATGCGGCGACCGGCTCCCTCGTCGACCGTCAGAACTTCGAGAAGCTCCCCGCGACCCCGCCGCTCGGCGTCGGGCCGTACCTCATCTACGGCACGATCGGCGGCCAGCTCGTGTGGCACGACTTCGTCCTCGGCCATGAACTCCGCGCGAACTCGCTCGACTCGAAGTCGCGGCCGCGTCCGCTCCTCGTCGGCAACTCGGTGATCGCGGTCAGCGATCGCGGCATGGTGCTGTGCGCCGACGCCAAGTCGGCCACGACGCGCTGGACGACGCGCACGCTCGGCGGCATCGTCGCCCGGCCCGCGGCGGGCAGCGGCATGATCTTCGTTCCGTCGCAGGACCAGTACCTCTGGGCCTTCGACGCCCGCAGCGGCGCCCCGCGTTGGCGTTACTTCACGCAGAGCGAACTCGTCACGCCGCCGTACGCCTTCGAGGACTCGGTTCTTCAGTACGTGCCGACGGAAGGCCTCGTCTGCCTCGCCGCCGACGCGAAGGGAAAGATCGACGGCGTCGTCCGTTGGCGCAACGACCAAGCGCACGGCGTGCCGCAAGGAATCATCGACGGGCTTCTCCTCCTCTGGGACGGCGACAAGCACCTCGCGACGACCGTCGACCCGAAGACCGGCGTCGTCCTCGACCGCTACAGCCTCCCGAGCGCGCTCATGATCGACCTCGTGGAGGAAGGCCCGCTCGCGGGCGACCTTCTCACGATCAGCGAGGACGGACGCGTCGAGCGCCTCACCTCGCTTGCCCCGAAGGCTCCCGCGCCGGCCGCCGCTGCCGCGGGCGCCACGAAGTGATCGTCGGCTGACGCCTCTCACTCGCCTCAATCCATGACTGTCGAAGTACCCACGAAGATCACGCGGGCGCTCTTGTCGGTTTCCGACAAGACGGACCTCATCCCGTTCGCCCGCGCCCTCGCCGACTTCGGCGTCGAGCTCGTCTCGACCGGCGGCACGGCTGCAACGCTGAGCGCCGCCGGCATTCCCGTCACGCCGATCGAGAAGCTCACCGGCTTCCCGGAGATCCTCGACGGCCGCGTGAAGACGCTGCACCCGGCGGTGCACGGCGGCCTTCTCTATCGCCGCGACATTCCCGCGCACGTGCAGCAGGCGTCGGCGCATGGCATCGCGCCGATCGACCTTGTGTGCGTGAACCTCTATCCCTTCGAGCGCACGATCCGCAAGGAAGGCGTGCGCGAGGACGAGGCGATCGAGCAGATCGACATCGGCGGCCCGTCGATGCTGCGGAGCGCCGCGAAGAATTTCGGTGCCGTGACCGTCGTGACTTCGGCCAGCCAGTACGACCGCGTGATCGAGGAGATGCGCGAGCACAAGGGCTGCACGACGCTCACGCTTCGGCGCGAGTTCGCGTCGGCGGTGTTCGCCCGGACCGCGGAGTACGACGCGGCGATCGCGACGTGGATGAGCCAGCGCGCGGGCCAAGGCGAGGACGGGCCGATGCGCCCCTTCCCCGACGTCCTTCGGCTCACGTACGTCGCGCACGGCGACCTGCGCTACGGCGAGAACCCGCACCAGCTCGCGGCCGTCTACCGCGATCCGTCGTCGAACGAGCCGAGCGTCGTCACCGCCGAGCTGTTAGCCGGCAAGCCGCTCTCCTACAACAACCTGCTCGACGCAAGCGCCGCGCTCGAACTCGTGCAGGATCTCCGCGACCTCTTCGGGGACCAATTCGCCGCGTGCGTCGTGAAGCACACGAACCCCTGCGGCGCGGCCGTCGCGAAGACCGCGACCGAGGCCTTCCTCCGCGCCTACGCGGGCGATCCGCTCGCGGCGTACGGCGGGATCGTCGCGGTCTCGGGGCCGATCGACGTCGCGTGCGCCGAAGCCATCGCGACCGGCGATCGCTTCCTCGAGGTGATCGTGGCCGAGCGCTTCGAGCCGGACGCGGTGCGCGTCCTCTCCGAGCGCTGGAAGAACGCGCGGCTCCTTGCGACTGGCCCGCTTCGCCCGACGCCCGCAAGCGCGACGACCTATCGCAGCGTGCCCGGCGGCCTCCTCGCGCAGGAGCGCGACACGCGCCCGACGACGCCTCGCGATCTCACGCACTCGGCCGGACCTGAAGCCAACGACGCGCTCGCGCAGGACGCCGCGTTCCTGATGACGGTCGTGAAGCACCTAAAGAGCAACGCCGTGTGCATCGGCGCCGATCGCCAGCTCTTCGGCGCGGGCGCCGGTCAGATGGATCGCCTCGCCGCGTGCCGCAACGCGGTCGAGAAGGCGGGCATGCGGCTCCGCGATCCGAACGTGCGGCCGGTCGCGGCGAGCGACGCGTTCTTCCCCTTCGACGACGGCCCGAAGGTCCTGATCGACGCAGGCGTGAAGGCGATCGTGCATCCCGGCGGCTCGAAGCGCGACGGCGACACGTTCGCGCTCTGCAACGCGAAGAACGTCATCTGCTGGGTGACGGGCGTGCGCCACTTCCGGCATTGACGGGGAGACTCGGGGGAGAAGTCTCAACATCCTCCCTCGCGATTCGCGGGGGAGGTGTCATCGCGCCAGCGATGACGGAGGGGGTCTGCCTGCGAACCAGCCCCCACCACCATCGCGTTGCGATGGTCCCCCTCCCCCAAATCGAAGATTCGGGGGAGGATGCAGAGTGCGCTCCGCGTTGCAGCTGCGCTCCCTGAATCCTCCCCCACGTCTCGTGGGGGAGGTGGCATCGCGCAGCGATGACGGAGGGGGCGCACGCGCACGAGCCCCACCACCATCGCGTTGCGATGGTCCCCCTCCCCCAAACTGCGTTTGGGGGAGGTGTCATCGCGCAGCGATGACGGAGGGGCGCACTTATCTGCACGCCCACCGCGCCGTCGCCGGAGAGATCCGCCGGTCCCGCCACCTCGTCGCAACGGTGTCCTTTTTCGTCAACTCGAGACTTTCTTGCGCGGCGGCCGGCAGGGCGCGCGTTTTACTTTGTGGTAGATCGCGCTTTCCATACATCCGTCGATGGTGAAGGAAGGATCCTCGCGACGCGCTCGGCATGGTTCCGCGATCAACCCGGCGGACGAGCGTGGAAGGAGGTTCTTTACATCATGACAGCCACCAGATCTCACAGACTCTTCGATGCTCCCGGGCGGGCATGCCGGCGGCGCTTGGGAGCTATCTCCATGAACATGAAAGCACTCATTCCGGTCTACCTGCTTCTGAGCTCCGCAGCGCACGGCCAGTGCATGTACGAGTACCAGGTGATTTCGGCCCCGCCGCCATGCCCGACGTCACCCGTCATCATGCAGGACCTCAACCATCACGGCGTGGCCGTTGGCTATTTCTATTTGTGCGCCGGGGCGGCTCGCTCGTTCCGCTGGACCGCCGAGACCGGCATGCAGCTTCTCGATGTCGGACCGCAACTCGACTCCTTCGCTACCGACGTGAATGACGCCGGTCAGATTGCCGGCACGGTGCTGCCCCTAGGAAACGCGACGAACACCGCGTTTCGCTGGAGCCCGCCGATCGACGAGAAGAGCGACCCCGAGGGAGTCATGGAACTTCTGCTCGAGCCACCTGTCGTTCCCGGCGGACTACCGCATCTTGATGCCTTCACCTTCGGAAATGGAATCGGTCCTACTGGCGAGGTCTTCGGAGAGTTTGGCGACGGTTCGAGCACGCCGTGGCCGTTCCGATGGACACCGGGTTCCCCCGCGTCTTGTTATTGCGAGATTGTCGAAGGCATGCAGAGAGGCGGAGTCATTGCAAGTAGCGAGACGGGCTTCGTCACGGGCACGGTCTATGAAGTTGGAACATGGACCGAACACGCACACCTTACGCATACACCGAGCGGAACGATATCGATTCTGCCGACGATTCCCGGCGGAACCTCAAGCACGGCATGGGCGGTCTCCTCGAACGGATTCGTGACCGGATGGGGAATGTGGGTCGATCCACGGCGCGGCGCCTATCCAGCGGCGTATGTTCGCGCCTTCTTCTGGAACGGCGCGACGATGACACTCATGCCACCGAACGACCTCGCCCAGGGGACGGAGAACCCCGGCCACATGGGACACGGCGTGAACGCCCTCGGCCAAGTCGTGGGAACCATGACGAAGGCCGCGAAAGCCTTCTTGTGGCATGACGGACAGATGTTCATCCTGCGTTCGTTGGTCGCAGGCATTGGAACCAACGACATCAAGGACGCGCAGGGAATCAATGATCGAGGCCAGATCGTCTGTAGGATTCAGATTGGTACGAAAGGCTATGGAGCCTTGCTCACACCGATTCGCACGCGCCCCGGCGATGCAACCATTGATTGCAAGGTGAACGAAAAAGATATCTTTGCCATCTTCGAGTTCTGGCATAACGAGTATGCCTATCCAGATGGGCCTGGAGATCTGACCGGCGATCGATTCGTCGATGGCGCCGATCTGGCGATGGTCCTTGGAGACTGGGGAGAGTGACGCGGTCACGGCAACGCAAGTCAGAGGGCGCTTCGCTCGCGCGGCAACCGAGACGCCAAACATGCGTCCCCTTCTGTCTCCGTTTGGGTCGCTGATTACTTGTCTCTCACGTCGTCTGAAGACGAGAAGACAATCTAGTCAGCAGTGACCGAGACGGAGACAGATGAGGGAGAGCTCGCCTTCTCGCACTCACCCGCACGCCCCCCAGGCCCCAAGCAACAACCCAAGATCCTCCGCACCGACAATACCGTCGCCCGAGAGATCCGCCGGTCCCGCGCCGCCCCAAGCGCCGAGCAGGACACCGAGGTCGCCCGGCCCCACGTTGCCGTCGCCGTCGAGATCGGCCGGACACGGCACCGCGAGCGTCACGCGATCGGTCGTGTTGTTGTTGCGGTTCGTGACGAAGACGCGGCCGTCCGACTCGGGCATCGCGACCATCTGCTCAATCGGCGGGAACCAGATCTGCTGGCCCGTCACGAGGTCGCACACCACCTCGAAGCCGTCGAGCGCCAAGTCGATCGTCACGATCTCGCCGTTGTAGCGCTGGCCCACGATGTCGGTCCCGCGATGCACGGCGTTCCGGCCGATCGATGCAACGGCGAGTTCATCCTCGAACGCGCCGGTCGAAAGGTCGTAACGGCGAATCTTGTTGTCGAAGAAGACGTACACATGCTCGTCGTCGGCGAGAAGCTCGCTCGGACACGCGCCCGCGATCGACTTCTTGTAGAGCTTCTGGTTCGTCGCCACGTCGAACACCGAGAAGTTCGGCCCGTTCGCGGCGCAGCTCGGCGCGTCGAGGCCGACGCCGAGGACGACCATCTTGTCGACGCCGCCGTCGTTGACGAAGACGATCCGGTCCGGCAGATGGTCGAGGTTCGTGATCGTCGTCTCGATCGTGTTCGTCACGAGGTTCACGACGGTGATCTTGTTCTCCCACTGATGGATCACGTACATGCGGTCGCCGAAGGGCTCGATGATGTGGCCGTAGTCCCATTCGGTGATCGTGCCGTTCGGGATCGCGAGGAAGGTCCACTCGCCGCCCGCGAGCGGTCGCGAGTAGAGCTTGTTGCGGTCTTGGTCGATCACGTACAGACGGTCGAACGCGACCGCGATGTCGACCGGGTTCACGGGCGTCGGAACGGTCTCGACGACGAACTCCGCGCCTGCAACGCTGACATCGATGATCGTGATCGTCTTCGCCGTGTTGTCCTTCGTGTTGCCGACGTACAGGCGGTTGCCGTCGCGCCACACCGGACCAGGGTCGAGGAGGCCGGTCGCGATCGGTTCGCAGCCGCCGCCCGCGACGCCGCCGTCGCCGGCGATCGACGTGCGCGCCGGCATGTCGACGCGGAGGTAGAGGCCGGGAGCCGCGCGGTTCGACGCGAACGCGGCGTCGCACTCATCGCCCGGCGCGGCGTTGACGGAGAGGGTCACGACAAACGGCAGGGCGAGAATCGGGAGCATCGGGAGGCCTCCAGGGATCGAGTTCCGACGAGTTGAAGCGGCCCGCCCATACTCCCGCCCGCGGCCCATCCCGGTCAACGGCGAACCGTCGAATCGGCCGCGCTTCCCGCTACACTCCGCCTCCCATGTCCGCCCCGACGCTCGACCACCCGACGCTTCCGGTCATCAAGGCCGCCTTCCCCGGTGTGAAGTTCCTCGCCACGGAGTTCCGCGGCCAGACGACCCTCATCGTGCCGAAGGAGAAGGTCAAGGAGGTCGCTCGGTACCTGCGCGACGATCCGCAGTGCGCGTACAACTTCCTGTCGGACGTGACCGCGGTCGACTACCTCGGCTATCCGGCGAAGCAGCCGGGCCGCTTCGGCGTCGTCTGGCTCCTCCAGAGCCACAAGCACGAGCGTCGCCTCACGCTCAAGGTTTATCTCGACCCAACGATGGACACGACCGGCATCGCCGACGATCCCGGTCTCGTCGTCGACTCGCTCACCGACATCTGGCCCGGCGCCGAGTGGACCGAGCGCGAGGTCTTCGACATGTTCGGCATCAAGTTCCGGGGGCACCCGGACCTTCGCCGCATCTTGCTGTGGAAGGACTTCCCCGGCTACCCGCTCCGCAAGGACTACCCGTTGCGCGGCCGCGGCGAGCGCGAGATGTACAAGGTCCTCGGCCGCGACGCGTCGTAAAGCCGAAGAAGAAACTAGAGAGAGGAAATTGGAGCGGCGCGCCTCTCTATTTTCCCCTCTCCATTTTCTCTTCTCTTCTCTTCTCTTCTCTTCTCACGCCATGGCCGGCTCGCGGGGCGCCGGCTTCGTCTCCTGCAACGTGGTCTCGCGCTCTTCGTGCGGCTCGTCGACGTGATGCGCCGTGTGTTGCCGCGCGATCAGCATGTAGATCGCGGGCACGATCAGGAGCGTGAACACGGTCGAGATGATCATGCCCGTCACGAGCACGATGCCGATCGAGTTTCGCGCGAGCGCCCCTGCCCCGGTGACGAGGACGAGCGGGAAGTGGCCGACGACCGTCGCGACGCTCGTCATGAGAATCGGACGAAGGCGCGTGAGCGAGGCTTCGCGGATCGCGTCGCGCTTCAGCTTGCCTGACTCTTGGAGCTGATTCGCGAACTCGACGATGAGAATGCCGTTCTTCGCGACGAGACCGACGAGCGTGATGAGGCCGACCTGCGAGTAGATGTTGATCGTCGTCAGGTTGAGGAACGTGAAGATGAGCGCACCCGAGATCGCGAGCGGCACCGAGCCCAGGAGCACGATGAGCGGATCGCGGAAACTCGAGAATTGCGCCGCAAGCACGAGGTAGATGAGGCCAAGCGCGAAGCCGAGCGTGACCGCGAGCGAGCCGCCCTCCTGCCGAAGCTGCCGCGACTCGCCGGCGTAGTCGATCGAGTAGCCGGGCGGAAGCATCGGTCGCGCTGCCGCTTCGAGCGCCGCGAGCGCCTCTTCCTTCGTCACGCCGGGCGCCACGCCGCCGAAGATCTTCACGCTATTCCGCTGCTGGAATCGATTGAGCGTGCGCGGCGCGGCCTCGGTCTCGAGCCGCACGAACGACGACACGCTGACGAGCCCGCCGTCGCGCGTGCGCACCTTCATCTGGAGGAGCTGATCGGGCGTGGCACGGCTCGCGTCGGCGACCTGCGGAATCACCTTGTACGAGCGGCCGTCGAAGTTGAAGCGATTGACGTAGCCGCCCGACAGCATGACCGCGAGATCGCGGCCGACCGTCGCGAGGTCGAGTCCCATGTCGGCGACCTTCTCACGATCGATGACGAGCCGCGTCTGCGGGAGGTCGATCTTGAGGTCGGTGTCGGCGAAGAGGAACTTGCCGCTGCCGAACGCGGCGCCGACGAGCTGGCCCGCGATCGCCGCCATCTCCTCCGGCGGATCGGTGCTCGTGATGAGCATCTCGACGTCGAACTGGCCGGCGCCCGGGAGCGGCGGCGGAAGGATCGGGAAGGCGCGAATGCCGGAGATCTGCGAGACGAGCATGTACGCCTGCCCGAGGATCTCCTTCGTGTTGCGCTCGCGCTCCTCCCAACGCGTCGTCTGCATGCCGCCGAAACCCGAGGACGGCGTCATGAGCACGCGCCAGACGAAGTTGCGCTCGGGGATCGACGCGAGCGCGTCGGACATCTCGCCGACCGCGGTGCGCGTCGCGTCGAGCGAGGCGTCGGGGGCAGCTGAAACGACGAAGAAGATGCCGCCCTCGTCTTCGGTCGGAGCGAGTTCCTTGCCCGAGAACATGTAGAGCGGGACGGCCGCAAGCGCGATGAGGACGGCGGCGATGGCCATCGTCCAGCGGAGATCGAGCGTCACGTCGAGCGTGTGGGCGTAGAGATTTCGCAGGCGATCGAACCCGCCGTTCACGAATCGCACGAAGCGGCTCTCGCGACCGTGCGCGGGAACCAGCTTCGCGCTCATGATCGGCGACAGCGTGATCGCGACGATGCCCGAGACGACGACGCTCGCCGCCAGCGTGAACGCGAACTCCTTGAAGAGGACGCCGGTGAGGCCGCCCTGAAAGCCGATCGGCGCGTACACCGCGGCGAGCGTGATCGTCATCGAGATGATCGGCGAGAAGAGCTCGCGACCGGCCTTGAGCGCGGCGTCGACCTTCGGCATGCCTTCGCGGATGTGCCGCTCGACGTTCTCGACCATGACGATCGCGTCGTCGACGACGAGACCGACCGAGAGCACGATCGCGAGGATCGTGAGGAGGTTCAGCGAGAAACCGAACATCACCATGAAGATGCAGGCGCCGGCGATCGAGATCGGAATCGCGACGAGCGGCACGAGCACCGTGCGGATCGAGCCCATGAAGAGGAAGACGACGAGGGCGACGATGCCGATCGTCTCCGCGAGCGTCTTGCCGATCTCGCGGAGCGCGTTGCTCATGTAGTACGTGCCGTCGTACGCAAGCTGCATCTCGACGCCCGGCGGCAACACCGGACGCACGTCCTCCATCGCCTTCTTGAGTCGCGTGGCAACGTCGAGTTCGTTCGCGCGCGGCAGCGGCCAGACGGAGAGATAGATCGCGGGCTGCGAGTTCATCCCCGCTTCGCCCATGGGCTCCTCACCGCCGAGTTCGACGGTGGCGACATCCTTCAGGCGAACGATCGAGCCTTCCCGCTCGCGCACGATCAGCTGCTCGAACTCCGACACGGACCGCAGGTCGGTGTCGGTAAGGAGATCGACCTGCACCGACGGGCCCTTCGTGCGGCCGACGGCGGCGATGAAGTTATTCCGCTGCAACGCGGAGTAGACCTCGCTCGGCGTGACGTCGAGGCCGGTGAGCCTCGACTCGTCGATCCAGATGCGCATCGCGAGGTTGCGCGGACCTTCGATGCCGACGCGCTGCACGCCTTCGATCGTCGAGAGCGCGGGCTGGATTTCGCGGGCCAGGAGTTCGTTGAGCTGGACGAGGTCGAGCGTGTCGCTCGTGAAGCTCAGGTAGAAGGTCGCGAACGGACGGTCGGCGCGCTGGATCTCGATGACCGGCGACTCGGCCTCGACGGGCAGCTCGCTGCGCACTTGATTCAGGCGGGCGCTGATCTCGGCGAGGGCGTCGTTCGAGTCGTGGTTCAGGCGCAGTCGGACCGTGATGGTCGACATACCTGCCGCGCTCGAACTCTCGATGTAGTCGATGCCGTCGATGGCGGAGACCGCACGCTCGATCGGCGTCGTGATGAAGCCGCGGATCGTGTCGGCGCTCGCGCCGACGTACACGGTGCGGATCAGGATCGAGGTCGACTCGATGCGCGGGTACTGGCGGACCGGCAGGTTGCCGATCGCGCGCCAGCCGATCGCGAGGATGATCAGGTTGACGACGACCGCGAGCACCGGCCGACGGACGAAGATATCGGTGAAGGATCGCATGGACCGGAACTCCCTGTTGCTACCACTCGTCAGTGCGACGCGGCAGCGCCGGCGGGCGGAACGATCGAAACCTTGGCGCCGTCGCGCAGCTTGAATGAGCCGAGCGCCGCGATCTTGTCGCCGGACTTGAGCCCCTCGAGCACGATGACGTCGTCGCCGACGCTGGCGCCGAGCTTCACGAACGTCTGCTTGGCGCGGAAGCCCTTCGGGTCGTTCGGGTCGGGCACGACGAGGAACACCTGATCGCCGAACGACGTGCGACGGATCGCGGTCGAAGGCACGACGACGTACGGCTCGGGCTCCGAGACCGGCACGCGAATCTGGATGAACATGCCGGGACGCAGCCGCTCTTGGTCGTTATCGACGACCGCGCGGACGCGCACGTTGCGGGTCGCGTTGTTCACCGTGGCGTCGATCGCGACGACCTCGATCCGTTCGGGGTCGGGGCCTAACACATCGCTCTTCGCCATGACCGCCGTCCCGACCGCGACGCGCGAGAGGTACTCCTGCGGAATCGCGAAGTCGAGATAGATGCGGTCGGAAACCTCCTCGAGCCGCACCACGTCGGCGCCTTCCGGGAGGAACTGCCCCTCGTGGATCGTGCGGATGCCGGCCCGTGCCCGGAAGGGCGCGCGAATCGTGAACTTGTCCAGGCGCGCCTGCGACTGCTCGACGCGCGCCTTCGCCTGCTCGATCTCGGCCTCCCACCGCGCGATCTCGGCCTTCATCAGGTCGAGCTCCGACTGACGGCGCTCGACCTCGATCGGCGTTGCAGCCATGTCGCTCGCCGCCTGCGTCACGCGCTTCACTTCCGTCTCCGCCAGCTTCACGCGCACGCGTCCCGCGTCGAGCGACGCCTGGGCGACCTTGATCGCGGACTCGGCCGCGAGGAGGTCGGCCTTCTCCGTCGTCGCGTCGAGCTCGATCAGCACCGCGCCGGGCTCGACGATCGAACCCGACTCGAACTTCACGGCCGCCACGCGCGCCGGCACCTCGTTCCGAAGCTGCACCGACCGCAACGCGAAAACGGTGCCGACGAGATCGGCCGTCGGGTTCCAGTCCATGGTGCGCGCGTCCACGGCGCTGATCGCCTCGGACGGCTCGAACGACATCTGGTTCGCTTGCGCCCGCTTGATGTCGCGGATCTTGAAGAAGGCGAGGTATCCGCCAATCGCACCGAGTACGACAAAAACGGCGATGCTCGCGGCAATGGTCGAGGTTTTCATGTCGTCGTCACTTCTTTCTGCCCGTCGTCCGCGGTCGCGGGCGTCGTGCGGACGGCCGAGGCGCGGCTGATTCCTGCTTGAGAAGGCGCTCGAGCGCCG
This sequence comes from Phycisphaerae bacterium, assembly GCA_016795035.1. Classification (GTDB taxonomy): domain Bacteria; phylum Planctomycetota; class Phycisphaerae; order Phycisphaerales; family SM1A02; genus JAEUIT01. The sequence goes on from JAEUIT010000052.1 coordinate 23,507, forward strand.
AGCGGACCGCGGCGATGCGCGCCGGAGTCCATTCCGTCAGCCCGAGTAACCAGGTGAACCACATGCCGTTCGCGGCAAGGTCGATCGCCTCTCCGACGCCCGGCGGAAGGCCGTCCTTCGCGATGCGGCCGAGAATCCGTCGATGCGCCGTGCGAAGGGCTTCGGCGTGTTTGGGGTGCTGCACGACGGCGGCAACGAGGACTTGGCTGCTTCGGCGTTGCGTCTCGGTCCACGTGCGCGTCGACGAGAGGCACGTCGAGAGGATCGCCCGCGCGATTCGGCCCGGGCCGGGCGACGTGTTCGCGACCGCCGCGTCGACGTCCGCCTCCCAGCAGGCGATCGTGCGCGTCACGAGCGCGTCGAGAAGCGCGTCCTTGCTCGAGAAATGGTGCAGAAGGCCGCTCTTCGAGAGCTTCGCCTCCTGGGCCACGGCGAGCAGCGTGAGCGCGCCGATGCCCTTCGCGAGCACGACGGACTCCGCCGCCTCGAGGACGCGCTCGCGGTCACAGCACGCCGGTCGCGCGGCGCACGTGTCGTCGGTTGGCTTCTTCCTCGGCGAGGCCATGCGGCCGAGCGTAGCGAAGCGCACGCAAAAATAAAAGCCGACCGACCGAACGGTCGGTCGGTCGGCACCGTGTCACCTTTCGGTCGGGATCCGGAGCCGCAGCGCCCGCCTTACGACGCCCGCTTCAACTGGAATCGCAGCGGCTCGCGCGGCTTGACGTCAGGTCCCGTGGGTTGGACGAACTCGACGTCGATCGCGAGGACGTCTCCCCGCCGCTCGTAGACGATGCGGTCGAGGCCGTCGGCATCCTTTTCCGCAGAGAACACCGCCCGGTTGGGTGCCGCCTCGGCGAGTTTGAGCGTCATCGGCTTCTCGTCCTTCGCGTCGAGGGTCGCCGTGTAGTGCCGCAGCCGCAAACGGAGCGCGTCGGGCTCCTTCGTGATGAGGAGCATCTCGAAGAGGACCGGCGTCCCGTTCGGCCGGAGCCACCGGAACGACCCCATCACGCTCTGGCCGTGAGGCTCGGACCACATCTCCTCGACGAAGTCCTCGCCCATCGAGCCGCGCCACGTGCCCGCGAGGAAGCGGACGGCGTCGAGGCTCGCGACCGGTGCGGACGGCGTTGCAGGCGCCGCTTGGGGGGCGGGCGGATCGGGCGCGGCGGCGAGGAGGACGAGCGGCAACGCCGCGACGAGCGCGAACAGTTTCGTCATCACGGGATTCTCCACGTTGCAGGCGGTGCGGCGGCGATCACGCGTTCGGGCTGAGCGCCTGGTAGAGCATCAGCGCGTTGCCGTCGAGGTCGAAGAACGTCGCGAGCTTCACCATGCCGGGGATCGTGTTCGTCGGACCGTCGAAGCGGACCTTCTTGGCTTCGAGCATGGCGCGGGCCTTGTCGATGTCAACGACGCCGAACGTCGGAACCGGGCCCCCGCCCTTCGGCGACTCGACCTCCGAAAGGCCGAGGTTCACCCCCTTCACCTCGGTCGCGAGTTCGCACCAGCCGATCTCGGCGACGTCGTAGAGAAGCGTGAAGCCGAGCATGTCCCGATACCAGGCCGCCGACTTCATTCGATCTTTCACCTGAAATGCGAGCGTGAGCCCGCCATCGAAGTTGAGGGGCGAGCGGGTCTGGGCCGGTGCAGTCGCGGTTGTGGTATCTGCCATGGAAAGGTTCTCCTTGCGACGAAGTAGAGCCGCTATAAAATCTGTGTCAAGACCCGATCGCCGAATCCTCCGCAATTCGCCCGCGGACTTCGAACGGTCGATCCGACCCGCACACCGCACGTGTCCCTCCCCCGCCTCCTCAGTCTCACCCGCCGACGCTGGGCCATTCCGTTGTTAGGCGACCTGCATCGCCTCGACGGCGCCAAGTTCGTCACGCTCTGCAACCGGCTCGGGGCGAACCAAGGCGCCATGCGCCAATCGCTCGACCATCTCATCGAGCAAGGCTTCGTCATGCGCAACCCCGGCTACGGCCACCCGCTGCGGCCGGAGTACATCCTCACCCCCGCCGGCGCGAAGGTCGCGCCCACCTGCGTGGCGATCGACGATCTCGCGCACGACCTCGGCGTGCGCGACCTGTGCTTTCGCCGGTGGTCGCTTCCGGTCCTGAGCGTGGTGAAGCCGAACGTCGACCTGCGCTTCTCGTCGATCGCCGAGACGCTCGGCGACATCACCGACCGCGCGCTCTCGATCGCGCTGCGCGACCTCGGCGCGGCGGAGCTCCTCGCGCGCGAGGTCGTCGCGTCGACGCCGCCCACCACGCTCTACCGCCTCGCGCGCCACGCTCGCCCGTTGAGCGAACTCGCGGCGCGCGTGTAACGGCCAACGCTCAGCGTTGCGGCGCGGGCTTCGTCGCGTCGTCGAGCTCGCGAATCGGGATCGGCAGGATCATGTTGGCCGCGTTCGAGCCGTTGCCGCTGATCACGAGCGGCGCGCGGCCGTCCCACTTCTCGACGATGCGGAAGCCGACCAGATCGGGGCTCTGCCGGAGCGCTTCGCCCTGCACCTTGATCGCCTCGGCCTCGGCCTTCGCCTTGATGAGCGCGGTTTCGGCCTCGATCTTGGCCTTCTCCTGCGCGAACTTCGCGCGCTGCGCCTCCTGCTCCTGGACCATCTTCGACTCGATGGCCTGCTCGAGCTGGTTGGACAGGTCGATGTTCTCGATGACGATGTCGTTGACGTCGATGAGCGTGCCGAGCTTGAGCTTCGAGCGCTCGAGCGCCTGGCGCTTCACGTTCTCGCGCTCGCGCACGAAGCGCTCCGCGGACAGCGTCGACACGATCTCCTTGAGCGCCTCGATCACGCGCGGCGAGATGACCTTGTCGAACGGTTCGCCCGAGTAGTCGCGATAGAGCGGAACCACCTGCGAATCGGGGATGCGATAGAGCACCTTGATGGTGACGTCGATCTGCTGGAGGTCCGACGAGTAGCACTCGGTCTTGATCTCGTTCGTCTCCTGCTTCACCGACACGTCGACGACGTCCGTGATGAGGGGCGCCACGAAGTTCACGCCTTCCGGCAACGGCTCGTCACTGACCTTGCCGAGCGTCACGACCACGCCGCGATGCCCAGGCTCGACGACGTGCACGGCCGAACACGTGGTGAGGAGCCCGAGGATCAGGATGACGACGACAGGGATAACGAATGCGAAGAACCGACTGGAGTTCTGCATGGAAGTTCGATCCTCTCCGAGATGGCGGGCGGACGGCGACTCTTGACGGGCGTGGCGCCGAGATGGGTGAGCGGCGGCCATGGATCAGCGGCGCTCTTGGTTGTGGCGCCCGACCAGGAACCACCACAGGCACATCGACGCGCAGACGACGGCAGCGAAAGCAACGCCGATCAACAGGTACATGCGGAGCATTCTTCGAAGGCCTCTCCCGCGAGTTTCATGCGCGAGCGTCACGCGGCCGCGCACGGCGCGATTCTACGACAACGCTCGGCGTGCCCGCGGCGATGTACGCTGACCGCATGCGCCCCGCCATCCTCGCCGCCCTTTCGCTCGCCGCCGTCTCGCTCGCGTTCGCCGGATGCTCGTCCGAGCCGAAGTCGTCGAAGCCCGCGCCGCCCCTCACCGACGTCCCGGAGGAGCCCGTGCCCGACACCGCCGCCGAGGCGCGCGTGCCGAGCGCCCTCCTCGGGGATTGGACGCTCGTCGCGCTCGACGGCGCGCCGGTCACGACGGCACCGAACGCGCACAACGCGCCTTCGATGACGGTGATGGCCGACGGCTCGCTCGCCGGGGGCGGCGGCGTCAACCGCTGGGGCTCGAAGGTCGCCGTGAAGGGACTCGCCTCGAATCGCTTCGAGATGTCGATGCCCTTCAGCACCATGATGGCCGGCGACCCCGACGCCATGAAGTTGGAGAGCGCCTTCATGCGGGCGCTCTCGAGCGTGCGCACCTACGCAATCGACAACGGACGCCTCACCCTCCGCAACGCGGAGGGCAAGGACGTCCTTGCCTTCAGTCGGAAGTGACGATTAGCGACGGCCGCGGCCGCGGCCACGGGCGCCCATGCCGTTCGGACGCGGCTGCGCCGGAGCGTCGATCATCGCAGCGGCGGAAGCGCCCGGGCGATGCCCTTGGCTCGACGTGCGAGTCTTCGGGCTGTGGCCCTGCGACGCTCGCTCGCCGTTGCCGCGCTGAGGACCACCGGGGCGACCGCCGCGATCTCCGCGTTGCGGACGCCCATGCGACCGACCAGACGACTCGCGCGGCGCGTCGTCGACGTCGGCGGCGACGGTCGCCATGGCCGCGAGCGTCGCGGGAAGCGGACGCAGCGGAAGCCGCATGCGGGTGAGCCGTTCGATGTCGCGGAGGAGATCGACTTCGGAATCGTCGCAGAAGGAGATCGCGATGCCCGTGGCGCCGGCGCGGCCGGTGCGGCCGATGCGGTGCACGTGGGCTTCGGGCTCCATCGAGAGATCGAAGTTGATGACGTGCGAGACGTCGTCGACGTCGAGGCCTCGCGCCGCGACGTCGGTCGCGACGAGCACCCGCAGCGATCCGTTGCGGAACGCCTCGAGCGTGCGCTGACGGCGGTTCTGCGCCTTGTTGCCGTGGATCGCGTCAGCCTTCACTCCGCGTTGCATAAGCCGCTTCGCGACGCGGTCGGCGCCGTGCTTCGTCTTCGTGAAGACGACGGCGCGGGGCATCGACTCGGTGGCGAGGAGGTGCTCGAGGAGCGACTGCTTGCGATCGCGGCTGACGCGGAAGAGCGCTTGCTCGATCTTGGGGGCGAGCGACGCCACCGGCGTCACCGTGACGGTGATCGGATCGCGCAGGAACGCGTTCGCGAGCTCGCGGATCTCCGGCGGCATGGTCGCCGAAAAGAGCAGCGTCTGACGATCCTTCGAGAGCGCGCGCTCGATGCGACGGATCGGCATGATGAAGCCCATGTCGAGCATGCGGTCGGCCTCGTCGAGGACGAGCGCACGCACCTGCGTGAGCGACACGAGACGCTGATCCATGAGGTCGATGAGGCGGCCAGGCGTGGCGACGAGAATGTCGACGCCGCGCTCGAGCGCCTTCACTTGGTGATACTGGTTCACGCCGCCGAAGATCGCGGTCGAGCGGAACGACGTGTGTCGGCCGTAGGTCGCGAAGCTCTCGACGATCTGGATGGCGAGTTCGCGCGTCGGCGCGAGCACAAGCACGCGGGGATGGCGCGGTCCGCCGCGCGGGGCGTCAGCCTTCGCGGCGACGGCGGCGAGTCGTTCCAGGAGCGGCAACGCGAACGCGGCCGTCTTGCCGGTGCCGGTCTGGGCGCAGCCGAGGACATCGCGTCCGGTCAGGATCGGCGGAATCGCGTCACGCTGGATCGGCGTCGGCGTGCGGTAGCCCTCATCTTCGAGAGCCTTCAAAAGCGGTGCGGACAGGGAGAGCGAACGGAAACAGTCCTTCAAAACAATTCCTTCTGCTGCCTTGGGCCACGCGCGACAACGTGATGTCGCACTGCGTCCCAAGCAGCGTGTGTGCAGATCGGATCCTGTGAGGGGCCGACGACTGCGGCGGTACGTTCGCGGCCGGCCGGAAGAACCCGGCGATTCGTCGTGCCTTCGGAACCCAACGAGGGCTCACGGAAGTCGACGGACAAGCTACGAACGTCGCCAGCGGGTCGATTCGTGGGTTCCGCGTCGCTGCGGCCCGCATTGCTGCGGAAACCGAGGTCGCGGCGAAAAGCCACCGGCGAAGTGAACGGACCTTATCTCATCGGCCGAGTTTGCGACCGGCAATTGTCGAAAGTTTCGAGAAATCGACCTTCAGCGCCCGTCGGACTCGTCGTCGACGAGCTTCGCGGCGAGCCGCTCAAGCGTGTTCACGCTGCGAAACGTGGAGGAGACGCCCGCGGTCTTCTCGAACACCGTGTTGCAGAAGTCGGAGTCGCTCTGCTTGCACGCGCAGAACCAGAAGAGCTCGCGACCGACGAGCGCGAAGCGGTCGGTGTCGTTCGCGAGCGCGAGCACGCGCTTCGCGGCCGCCGCCGCGAGCGGCTCCTCGAGAAGCGCGATGTTCGTCGCGACGGCGCCGGCCCGTCCGCGCGCGAGTTCCGGCCGCGCGAGGATCGCGCGGAGTTCCGCGGGCGTGCGGAGGAACGTCGCGACCTCGTAGCCGAGCGCCTCGGCGAGCGCGGTCGCGAGGGCGGTGCGCACGGCGGTCTCGGATCGCTTCGTCGTCGTGAAGACCACGTTGCCGCTCGCGAGAAACGTGGAGACGTCGGTCGCGCCCGTCGAGCGCACGATCGACGCGAGCCGATCCATGGTGACGGTGCGGCCGCCGACGTTGAGCGCACGCAGGAACGCGATATGGCGGGGCATCGACGCATTGTGGCGGGGCGGCCCCGCTTTGGGGTACCGTCCCGGGCGTGACCATGCGATCGAACGACCCGTTCCTCGTCGCCCTCCGCGACACCGTCCGCACGCAACGCGCGCTCGCCGAGAAGGCGTTCGCCCAAGTCGACGACGACGCCTTCCGTCGGCCGCTCGACGCGAACACGAACTCGATCGCGATCGTGATGAAGCACCTTGGCGGCTCGCTCCGATCGCGCTTCACCGAGTTCCTCACGACCGACGGCGAGAAGCCCGACCGGAATCGCGACGGCGAGTTCGTCGACGACTTCGCGCCGGGAGCCGAAGGACGCGTCCAGGCGATCGCGGCGTGGAACGCGGGCTTCGCCGCGCTCGAGCGCGCGATCGACGACCTCACCGACGCCGACCTCGGCCGCACGGTGACGATTCGCGGCGAGCCGCACTCGGTGCCGCTCGCCCTGTCGCGGGCGCTCGGGCACGTCAGCTACCACGTCGGACAAATCGTGCTGACCGCGCGGCTGCTCGCGACCGGCGAGTGGAAGACGCTCACGATCCCGCGAGGCGGCAGCGGGACGTTCAACCGCACCATGGCTGCAACGTGGACGAAGCCGACGGCCTGACGTCGACGTCGTCGCTCGTCAGCCGACCTTCGCCCGCTCCGCGCTCACGACGCCCGAGGGCAACGGAGAGTTGCCTTCCTTCGCCGCCGCCTCCTGCCCGTCGCGGCTCAGGACGAAGCGGAGGAACTCGAGCGCGGCCGCGTTCGGAAGGCCGTCCTTCCTGACGACGTAGACGTAGACCTTGCCGCCGAGCGGATAGGAGCCGTCGAGGAGCGTGCGCGCCGTCGGCTCGACGCCGTCGACGGGCACGATGCGCGTGCCCTGCGACGATCGGAACGCCGGGCTCGCATAGCCGATCGCCCCCTTGTTCGCGCCGACGCCGCTCACGACCACGGTCGGCACGCGCTGCACCTGCATGTCGCTGCGGAAGCCGCCGCCGCCCAGCGCACGCTCGCGCAGCAGCGAGGACGAGCCCGCGTCGGGGCGCACGCCGAACGTCACTACGGGCTGATCCTTGAGCGCGGCGTCGACGCCAACGGCGGCGGGCAGTTCGCCCCAGGTCTTCGCGGTGGCGGCCGACGCCGAGCCCGTGCCGAAGAGCCGGGCGACGTCGGCAACGCTGAGACTCTTCACGGGATTGTCGCGGTGCACGTAGATCGCGACGGCATCGAGCCCGGCCACGATCTCGGTGGGCACGGCGCCCGCCTTCGCCTGGACACGGCCGCGCTCGTCGGCGGTCATCGGGCGATTGAGCGCGACGAGATCCGCGCTTCCGTCCGCGAGCGCCGCGATTGCCGACGCGGCGTCGCCGCCGCTCGACTGCATCTTGACCTTCGCCCCCGACTGGAGGAACGCGTCGCCCACGCGCGAGAGGAGCCCGGTCGCGGCGCTCGTCCCCGCGATGCGCACGTTCCCCGTGGCGGGAGCGGCCGGCGCGTAGCGCGGAATGGCCTGGTCGACCGGCTCGGTCGCCTGCTGCGCCATCGCGGCGCCTGCAACGGCGAGCGTGGCGATGGCGGCGATCGTCGGGAGTCGTCGGGAGGTGTGGCGCATGGTTCTACGATCCTTTCAGCGTTTCAGCCGGACGTGAGGCGCTGCGGCGCCGCATCCATGCTGAGAACGCGGTGTGGGCAAAGAGCAGGGCGAAGAGCGCCCCGAGGAGGATGAGCGCGCGGGAGAAGATGACGTCGACGAGACCGCGCATCTCGTCCCCGATGCCGACGGTCCGCTCCTTCGCGATCCGGTCGGCTTCCGCGAGCGGCTTCTTCCACGCGTCGCCCTCGGCGATGGCGCGGGTTTCCGCAAGCGCGCGATTCATCTCGACGAGCGAGCCCCGGAGATCGGCGACGAGGCGCACGTACACCTCCGGATCGAACGGCTTCTGAGGCCCTTGGCTGAGGTCGGGCTCGAACCGCGCCGCGAGCCGCTCGGCGGCGCCGATCGTCGTGGTCAGCGTTGCAGCCGCGGCGTCGAGCTCGCGCATCACCGACTGCGCCGAGTCGGAGAGCCGATTGACGCTGCCGACGAGCTCGTCGGTGCGCGCGACCGCGGCTTCGTAGTCCTTGAGCGTCGCCCGCAGCGAGTCCGACGTCTGCTCGACCGATCCGACGATGCGCTCGCGCTCCTCGACAAGCGTCTTGGGCAAGGTCTCCGCCACCGCGCTCAACCGGTCGGCGCTCGTCGCGATGCGGTCGCCGATCTCGACGACCTTGCGGACCTCGGGCGTCGCCGCGAATTGGCTCATCAGGTGATCCGACTCCATCGACACGATGAGCGGCGCCCGCTTCGCCATGTAGAACGCGCGCTCGGCGAAGAGCCGCGCCTCGTTCACCGCCTTGTTCGCCTCGTCGACGGGCGCGAGCAGTCCGGAGCCGGTGCGCACGTCGGCGATCGTCGACTTGCCGCGGCTCGACGCGAAGTCGTCGAAGCGCACGTACGAGACGCTCTCGACCTCGGGATTCTCCTTGCGCCAGTCGCGGATGAGCGCGTCGAGCGTCTCGAGCTGCTCCGGCGTCATCGCGCGGGCCGCGACCTCCCACACGTCCTGATGCGCCTTGAAGAGCGGCGTCTTCAGGATCTGCGCCCGCTCGGCCGAGCCGAGCAGGTTGTCGAAGTGCCCTTCGTCGATCGCGAGCATCGCGGTCAGCGTGACGACCGCGGTCATGTCGAGGAGTTGCGAGAAGGGATCGGGATTCGAGGCGATGTCGTAGACCGCGGAGATCGTGCGCGACTGGAGACGGTCGATCAGGAGCCGCTCCTCCGGCGTCGTCGCCGACTGCGACAGGGTGTCGCAGGCGCTCGAGACGAGGGCGTAGTAGCGGTCGGCGAAGCCCTGCACCAACTCCGAGAGCTGCTCCTGCGTCAGCAGCCCGTCGGTGGGCCGCTCGAAGTCCGCCTTCGGCCGCACCGCCGTCTGCGATCCCGTCCCCATCGAAGCCTGCGACGACGGGTTTCGCGGGGTCGGATCGGGCGCCACGTAGAGACAGCCGCCCGCGAAGGCGGCAAGCGCGGCGAGGAGCGACGAGAGCGTTCGCGGTCGGACCGACGGCATCGGGGCATCACAATAGCCGCAGGCGAGCGCCCGACGGCGACCGTCGGACCCGCCCGACGCGCCGCCGATTCCTCACTTGTCGCCGGCCGGCGCGAGCGTGAGGGCGTCGAGGCCGAAGAAGCTCCGCGCGCCTCCCGAATTCGGATTGCCGCCGACCACGGTGGCCCGCAGCACGAGCACGCCATCGACCGGCGCGTGCGTGCCGAGATCGATCGGGCCGCTCGGAACGACCTTTCCCTCGGCGCCGCTGTAGAGGTCGACCGGGGCGCCGACCGCCGTGCCGTTGACCGAGAGCTGCACGATGCCGTAGTCCCACGATCGCGTGGCGTAGAGCGTCACTTGGCGCGGCGTGTCGCCGTCGGCGGGAATCGCCAACTCGACGAAGTCCCCCGGGCGCCGCCCCTTCACCCAGAGATGCCGCGCGTCGCTGAAGCCGAGCTCTCCGGCTGCAACGAAGAACGACCGTAGCGGCTGCGCCTCGGTCTCGAGGCCTTCGGACTTCGCGCGTAACGGCACCCGCTCGCACTCGATCGCGCCGGGGATTGCGAAGACGGGCGGCGCTGCGATGCGGCCGCGGCGCGCCTCGTCGCGCACCGCGTTGCCGCCGGCATCGCTCGTCGCGCCGGGCCGCGCGTACCAGAAGGTCGTCGGCGCGTACGACATCACGCAGTCCGCCCAATGCCAGATCTCCATGTCGAAGCGCAGCGAGCGCTCGAACGGAATCGCGTCGAGGCCGCGCATGCGCGACACGATCGTGCGGCCGAAGTTCGTGCCCGTCGACTGTCCGTCGCAGACCGGCTGCGCGTGCAGCGGATGCACGAACGTCTGCGGACAGCACCAGCCGTAGCCGTAGTAGTCCTCGGTGCCCGTGCCGATGTGCGAGGGAAACGTCTCGCCGTCGACGTAGATCTTCTCGTCGCCCTCGCCCCACCAGGCGTCGACGGGGTTGACGACGTGCAGCGAGTCGCCGACATAGACCCCCTTCCCCTCCACCGCGAGGAACCGGAAGTCGCGCATCGGCCGCGTCGGAAGGCGCGAGTCTCGGCGCCATGAGGCGTGGAAGTGCATCGAGCGCTCGTCCCACGTCCATGGCTCGATCTGGGCGGAGACGCCCGCCTCGACGGCGGTCCCCCCGAGGTTCTCCACCTCGACGACGATCGACGTTCGGTACGGCATCGGCCAACGGAGCGCCGTCGTCGTCTCCGCGTTGCCGCGCGGCAATCCGCGTCGCCGCCCGGTCGCCGCCTCCTGCAACGCGGAGATCGGGCACCACACGGTTTCCTCGCCGTCGCAGGTGACGACGAGCGCCAGCGCGTCGTTCGATGCCGCCGAATCGGTCGTGACGACCAGCTCGGTGATCACGCCGGGCACGTTGGTGCCGAAGAGCCTTGCGCGGCCGTTCGGCGCGATCGCCTGACGCGGCACGTCGGAGGCGGCCGACGGGGGCGTCGACAGCGCCTGCGCCGCCGCCGCGAACGACGGCTGCAACGACGAGACGACGTCCTTGAGGGGCGGCGACGTCTCGACCGCCGTGCCCTCCGGATACGACCGCCAATTGACCTGGTAGTAGACGCCGTCGCCCTGATCGGTGGTGATCACGCAGCGCGACGCGAACGGGATCGGCACGAAGAGGTTCCAGCCCCTGCTGCGCTCGCCCGCGAAGGGATAGCCGTGCGTCGAGTCCGCGAAGAGCGCGCGACCGTCGAGCACTTCGTTCATCGGCGCCTCGACGATCGGCGTCGCCTGGCCGTCGACATAGACGCGCAGCGTGCCCTTCGGATTCGGCGACCAGAGGCGCACGACCGCGCCCGGGCCTTCGGCGTCGAGCATCACCGACTCGCGGCGACCGTCGCGTTCCTCGACGCGCAAGAACTTGCCCGCGTCCTCGTTCGCGAACCAGCCCTCGAGATCCGTCGGCGCCACGGTGCGCCGGTCGAAGCTCGAGCTTTGGAGCAGTCGATACGGCGGGTCGGGAAAGACCGCGATCGCGCGCGGATCGGCGAGCTCGCGCAGGAGCGAGGCGGTGGACACCGGACGGTCGCCGGCGGCGACGAGTCCGAACGCGACGAGAACCGTGAGCATCCGCGAAAGGTACCCTCCCGGAAATCCCCAAAAGGAATCGCCGGAAATCCCCAAAGGCATCGCATGTTCCGCGCCCGTCCACTCCGACCCGCCCCTCGTGCGGCCTGTCTCGTGCTCGCGTCCTTCGCTTCGGCGATCGTCGGCTGCGCGCATCTCGCGCCGGTCAAGGCGCCGCCGCCCGCGAGCGTCACGCCGCCGCTCGACACGGCGCCGGCCGATCGGCGCCTCGCGCTCTGGCAGGCCGACATCGACACCTACGAAGCGTGGATGCGCGAGCGGCACGCCGGACTCTTCGCGGTGACGACCGAAGCGTCGTTCACGGAGTCGTTCGCCGCGCTGCGCCGCGATTTGCCCACGCTGCGCGACGACCAGATCGTCGTGCGCCTGAAGATGATCGCCGCGAGCGTCGGCTCCGGCCACACCGGCGTGTGGCCCTCGCGCGGCGCGTTAGTCCCGCGCCGACTTCCGTTCGACTGCAAGTGGCTTGCGGACGGCGTCGTCGTCACCGCGACGGACGACGCGAACGCGGCGCTCCGCGGCGGCACGATCGTTCAGCTCGGCAACAGAGAGATCGCAGATGTCCTGGTCGCCGTCACCACGATCACGAGTCACGAGAACGAGTCGTACCTGCGCGCGAGCGCTCCGGCCTCGCTCGTTCAGGCCGAGACGCTGCGCGGGCTCGGGATCGTCGACGACCCCGACCGCGTGGCGATTCGCGTGCGCTTCTCCGACGGTCGCGAGGTCGACGCCACGCTGACGCCCATCCCGACCGGCACGAAAGCGACGCTCGCGAGCGCGATGCCCTCCGACGTCTCTTTCACGCGGCTTCCGCGCCCCGACGGCCGCCTGTACGGATTCCGATTCCTGGACGACTCCCGCACGCTCTACGTCTGGTACGACGCCTGCAGAAACGTCGGCGACGAGACGGTGTCGCAGTGGGCGAAGGCCGCGCTCGCCGAGATCGATCGCCGACGCCCCGCGCTCGTCGTCGTCGACCTGCGCCGAAACGGCGGCGGCAACAGCCGGCTCATCGCGCCGCTGATCGACGGCATCGTCGAGCGCGAGTGGATCGACACGCCCACGTCGCTCGCGGTGCTCATCGGTCCGCAGACGTTCTCGTCCGCCGGCCTGAACACGCAGGACTTCCGCGATCGGACGAAAGCGACGATCGTCGGCGAGCCGACGGGACAGCGCCCGGCGTCGTGGTTCGAGTGCCGGTGGGACTGGCTCCCGAACTCCCTGTTGCAGGTCAACTACATGCTGATCGCGCCGTCGTTCGCGCCAGGGATTCCCGACGCGTACGACCCCGACATCCTCGCGCCGATGACGATCGACGCATGGAACGCCGGCCGCGATCCCGCGTTTGAGCGGGCGCTTGCGTTGCCGAAGGCGTCGCAGCCCGCGCCGACGACCCGTTAGCCGGTCCAGCCGCCGAGCAGGATGCCGAGATCGGTCGGACCGACCTGGCCGTCGCCGTCCAAGTCCGCGTTGCCGCCGCCCGGGCCCCATGCCCCGAGCAGGATGCCGAGGTCAATCGGGTCGACCTTGCCGTCGCCGTTGAGGTCGCCCGGGACGGACGCACTCGTCGTTGCAGCCCAGAAGCCGCCGAAGAGTTCGAGCCCGTTCGCGCCGGTGAGCACTTCCGCGTCGTGCTGGCCGATCGTGCCGACGACGTCATACGACGCGCTCGCTGACGCCCCGCCGCCGGAGTCGATCGAGTACCAACCGATCGAGAAATCGCCGCCCGCCACGCCGCCCTCGTCTCCGGAGCCGGATGCGAGCACGGACACGCCAAGGGCGGCAACGACGGCGAGCGAGCGGGCGATGATGGTTCGTGCGTGCATGGGTGACTTCCTCGTTCGGTGCGTCGGTGCGATCATTGTCCGATCGTCGCCGATCCGTTGACGGACTTGATCGTGAGAATCTTGGTCATCGTGATCGTGCCGGGGTACGAGCCGGCGATCATCTTGATCTGCGCGCCGTCGAACGACGCGTTGTAGGCCTCGGAGACCGTGTTGAACGGGAACGACGGGCCGCCGTTCTGCAGCGGAAACTCCGGCTGCGCCGCGTTCGCCCAGATCGTGCCGCCGAGCTCCTCGAGCCAGAAGTTGACGGCTTCGTACGACTCCTCGAATTCGCCGTACATGGCGGCGTAGTCGTCGATGTTCGAGCAGTTCATGTTGTCGGGACTCGAGACGCCGCAGCGACCGAGGAGCTGTCCCGAGAGCTGTCCGCCCGTCGTGAACATGCCCGATCCCGACGAGCCGCCTTCGACCAGGCCGTCGACCATCTTGTAGTAGTCGTAGTCGCTCGAGTCCTTACAGACGCAGTAGAGGCAGATACCGACCGCCTCGAAGTCCGTCGCGCGCTTCCAGCTGCCGCTCGGATGATGGAAGCCGACCGACTGCGACGGATGCGCCGTCGTCCAGCCCGCGAACGCGAGCCCCGCAGGCAACAGGCCGTCGAGCCGCATGAACGACATGTCGTTGAGGCTGTCGGTCGACTGCGACGCGAGCATGTCGGCGCCCGTCGAGCGCGGCAGCGTGTCGTAGTCGGGCAACACGCCGTTGCAGCCGTCCTTCTGCCAGAGCCACACGACTTCGAGCGTGTTCGCTTCCGTCTCGGTGTGCATGCAGTGATAGGCGGTGAGGAAGTACGGCGCGAAGGTCTCGTTGTCGGTGTCGTTGAGGAGCGTGCCGGAGCAGACGTAGGAGCTGCCGCCGGAGACGAAGTTCATCTGTCCCGTCGCGCGACGCGGGATGTCGTACGACGACGAGAAGCACATCGCGTCGTTGTGGCACGAGAAGACGCCGTTGCCGTTCGTGCCGTCGTCCTGCTCGTCGTCGCCCGCCGCATGCGGCGCTTCGTCGCCCGCCGCGTGCGGCGCTTCGTCACGGTCTTGGTGAACGACCTCGGCAACGGTGAAGACCGGAACCTCGCGGCCGATGATCTCGACATACACGGTGTCGCCCGGGACCGACGCGGTCCACAGTTCGCCGTCGTTGTCGGGCCCCTGCCCGCGATACGTGCCGCGCACGACCGGGCCGTTCGAACCTTCGCTCCAGACGATCATCGAGCCGCCGCGGAGGTCGAGGTCGAGGAAGCGCAGTCGCGTGCGGATCGAGCCCGGCGAACGCACCGCGAAGGTCCACATGGATTGGTCGCGGTTGAGCGGCGTGACGACGGTCTCGAACTGCGTCATCGGCAGCGGCAAGCTCCGCACGAGCCCGGTGCGCACGCGCTTGCCGCCGGGGCAGTCGGCACAGGCCGAGGCCTCGGCGTCGGCGTTGGCGATGGCGTTGGCATCGACCGCGGCGAGCGTCCGGACGTTCTCGCCCGCCCGGAAAAGCCCGGGGACCGCCCGGCTCAAGGGCTCGGCCGGTATCGCGGCCGCAGCTTCGGGCGGCAGCTCCGCCGGGTCGTTCGAGCGAACGGGCTGCGAACCGTCGGGGATGCCCGCAAGAACGAGCGTGGCCAGTAGGAAGGTCGAGGGCATGGCGTATCGATCTCGCGCGAAGCGGCCCCTCCGCGCCCGCCACAATCTCCGGTTTTCCTTCCTTCCGGCTTTCCTCCCCTCAGGCGAACGTTCCCCGGAGATCGGCGGGGGTACGCCTCCGCCCGCTCTGTCACAATCGCGGTCGCGTGCTCGACCTCTCCCTGCCCCAGCTCCAGACGTCGGCCTTCGCCGGCCGACCCGCCGCGGCTCCCCCGCCCGCGCCGGACGCCGCGCGCCGCGCCGGGCACCTCTGGGATAGCCACGGGCGACGCATCCGCGACCTTCGCCTCTCGATCACCGATCGGTGCAACTTCCGCTGCCTGTATTGCCTCGAGCCCGACACGACGTTTCTCCCCTCGCGCGAGCTCGTCGGCGCCGCGGACCACGTGCGTCTCGCGCGCATCGCCGCGAGCCTCGGCATCGAGAAGATCCGCCTCACCGGCGGCGAGCCGACGCTGCATCCCGCGCTCGGCGAGATCATCGCCGGCGTGGCCGCGAGCGGCGTGCGTGACGTCGCGATCACGACGAACGGCGCGACGCTCGAACGCCGCACGCTCGAGCGGTGGCGCACGCTCGGCCTCCGCCGCGTGACGATCTCGATCGACGCCGTCGAACCGGCGACCTTCGCGCGACTCACGCGCTCGCGCTACGACGTCGCTCGCGTCCTCGACGGCATCCAGGCCACGCTCGACGCGGGCTTCGAGGAGACGAAGCTCAACGCGGTCGTCATTCGCGGCCTGAACGAGGACCAGATCGTGCCGCTGACGGAACTCGCGCGCCGCTACGACGTCGAGATGCGCTTCATCGAGTTCATGCCGCTCGACGACGGCCGCGAATGGCGCCGCGAAGACGTCGTTGCAGCCGACGAGATCGTCGCGGCGATCGACCGCGTGCACCGACTCGTTCCCGCCGGCCGCGACGATCCGAGCGCCACCGCGCTTCGCTATCGCTTTGCCGACGGTGCGCCGGGTTCCATCGGCGTGATCGCGCCGGTCTCGCGCCCATTCTGCGGCGCGTGCAGCCGCCTGCGAATCACCGCCGACGGCAAGGTGCGACCCTGCCTCTTCTCGACGCGCGAGTACGACCTGCGCCCGCTCCTCGTTGCAGGCGCCGACGACGACGCGATCCGCCAATTCCTCGCCGACGCCACCTGGACGAAGCAGGCCGGACACGGCATCGCGACGAGCGCGTTCGAGCGCGCCGACCGCACGATGTCGGCGATCGGGGGTTGAGATTTCATAGCTCGGCACCGCGCTACGCGCCGCGCTTCGTCGGTCGCTTGACGCGGGCAGTGGAGGCGGGCATCGCCTTCGATGATCGCGTCGCCTTCGGCGCCGTCGACTTGTCCGACGCGCCGACCCGCTTCGGCGCGCTCTTCGTCGCCGCACTCTTCGCCCTCTTCGCTCGCTTGGCGCCGTTGTCCTTGATGATGACCGCCCCCTTCCCTGACGTCGGCAACGGCACGCCTGCAACGCGGAGCGCCGCGGCCACGAGCGACTCGATCGCGGGGTCCGCAAGGCGCCGCGCCGAATCGATGGAGACGTAGCGAGCGTCCTTCCCGAGACCCTGCAGCAGCTTCGTCGGATCCGGCAGGCGCGGGCCGTTCATGAAGTAGAGCCGCACGCCGTCCGCGCGAGCGGCCAGCGACACGATGCCCTCGATGCCTCGGTCGCTCGGCGAGTAGCAGACGACGAGCGAGTTCGCGTAGTCGTACACCAGCTCGTTCGCCGCCGGCAGTCGCTTCCGCAACGCCGCACGCAGCGACAACACGAGCTTCTGCGTCGCCGGATCAAGCCGCGCGATGTGCGCGCGAAGCCGATCCTCAGGCGTCTCGTCGTTTCGTGGTTGCACATCGTTCGAGGACTTCTTGGCCATCGCGCACTCTCCTTGGCAGGTTCGCATGCACCTCGCGGAAGCAGCGTACCGACGATGCGTCGCGCACCCGGCGTGCAGCGAGGAAATGGCACGTCAACGCGCGTTCGCCGCGCCGTCGTCCTTCACGGCCGCCAGGAAGAACGCTTCGAGGATCGCACGGTTCTCGGCGGCGAACGGCTCCTGAAACACCTCGAGATGTCCGCAGCCGGCGACGAGCACGAGGTGCTTCGGCTCGCGTGCCGACTGGTACAGCGACTCCGAGTGATGACTGGAGACCACCCGGTCCTCGGTGCCGTGAAAGAAGATGATCGGCACCGGCGGCAAATCGTCGAGGTATCGCTCGGCGCTCAAGGCGTCGTTCATCACCGACCCGGCGAGGAAGAGCTTGTCGTTCGCCACCGACGAGTACGAGCGAAACGTCGACTCGATCGCGATCGCCGCGACCGGCGGGCAGTCGGGGCGCGCCGCCGCGACGATCGCGTTCGTGCCGCCCAAGCTTTGGCCCAAGAGGAAGAGCCGCGACGGATCGACCTGCGGAAGCGACGCGACATGCCGCACGGCGGCGACGGAGTCGTCGGCGAGGCCTTCCGGCGTCGGACGCCCGGCGGAGCGCCCGTAACCGCGATAGTCGAACACGAAGACGTTGAACCCGTGCGCCGGAAGCCACTCCACGAGTCGCCAGTGCGAGCTCATGTTCTCCGCGTTGCCGTGGAACTGGATGACCGTGCCGTGCGCGCGCGGCGGATCAATTGCGGGAATGAACCAGCCGGTGAGCGCCGTGCCGTCGGCGCTCGTGAAATCGGATTCGACATATGCGAGGCCGAACGCGCTCGGACTCGGCCGCTCGACCTGGTCAGGATAGAAGAAGAGCGACTGCGCACAGCCTGCGAGCGGCAGCACGAACGCGCAAAGCGCCGCAGCGATGATGGGTGCATGGCGTCGCATCGAGAGTCCCTATCGAGGCCGCTCCGTCGGGTCGGCGCGCCCGTTCCGCGTCACAAGCTGCTGCGCGAGCCCGATGAGAATGCCTTCAGGCCCGCGGATGTAGCAGAGGCGGTAGATGCCTTCATAGTCGACGACCTCGTCGACCACGGCGGCGCCACGGGCCGTGAGTCGCATGAGCGTGTCATCGAGATCGTCGACGGCAAACATGACTCGCAGATAGCCGAGCGCATTGACCGGAGCCCGGCGATGGTCCGACGCGATCGCGGGGGCGTCGAACCGCGAGAGTTCAAGTCGGCTGTGGCCATCGGGTGTGCGCAGCATCGCGATCTCGACGCGCTGATCGCGCACGCCGGTGACGCGCCCCGCCCACTCGCCCTCGATCCGCATGCGTCCTTCGAGCGTGAGGCCGAGCTCGACGAAGAACGCGATCGCCGCGTCGAGGTCCTCCACGACGATGCCGACGTTGTCCATGCGCGTCACCATGTTCGGCAACGTACCAAGCGGCGCGGCGCCGGCTGCAACGCAGCCTCACTCAGCCGTCCTTCCCGGTCTCCTCTCCGACTCCACGTTGCACGGGGGAAAGCCCAAGGGCGAAACACGACTGCTCTTCCGTCGATCCTTCGCGCACGGGCTGACGTTCGCCGGTCGGTTCGAAGCCGAGCGCGCGGTAGAACTCGACGGCGCTCGGATTGGTGTCGTCGACCCAGAGGCGAAGGTGCTTCGCCCCGCGCGCGCGGGCCCAGTCGATCGCGGCGTCGATGAGTTGCCGCCCGAGCCCGCAACGGCGCACCTCGGGATCGATCCAGAGCGCCGTGAGATACGCATGGCCTTCAACCCGCGGGCAAAGGAACGTGATCGCTGTTCCGCACGCGCGCTCGCCGTCGAGCGCGACGAAGTTCACGCACCGATCGCGCCACGCGGCAACCGCTCCGCCGACCTGCGCCGCGAGTTCATGCCAATACGAGTCGGGAAAGGCGGACTCTTCCTCGAACGCGCCGGCGCCGAACGCATACGGCGCGTCGCGAAGCGCGCGAAGCCGCGCGTCCTTGATGCGCATGCCTTCATCCGATTGAAACGCTCGAAGTTCCATTTGTGTGCCTTACGCGTACTCCGCTCCGCACGGACGCCAGTGAGCATCAGTCTTCGTCGTGGTTCACGCTGCACCCCCTCCGTCATCGCTACGCGATGCCACCTCCCCCGCGAGCGCGGGGGAGGATTTCGTCTTGCATCCTCCCCCAGCTCTGTTCGGACCGGACACATCCTTGGCAGGTGTGCGGAGACATCCTTGGCGGTGATCTCGATCATCGCATATCGCCGTCCGGTGCGGCGCGCAGGTCGATCCGGCGTACGAGGAGCTTGCGGTACCGCACCTCGTACACCCCGTCTCGATCGGTTGGCCGCACGCCCACGTCGCGGCCCTCGAGCGCCTTCCCCACGCGGAAGGTCCGACCGCAG
>JAEUIT010000054.1 GCA_016795035.1 Phycisphaerae bacterium
CTGCGGTCGGACCTTCCGCGTGGGGAAGGCGCTCGAGGGCCGCGACGTGGGCGTGCGGCCAACCGATCGAGACGGGGTGTACGAGGTGCGGTACCGCAAGCTCCTCGTACGCCGGATCGACCTGCGCGCCGCACCGGACGGAGATATGCGATGATCGAGATCACCGCCAAGGATGTCTCCGCACACCTGCCAAGGATGTGTCCGGTCCGAACACGAAGTTTGGGGGAGGTGCCGGCAAAGCCGGCGGAGGGGGCGACCACCCCTGCTACGCTCCGCGCATGCCGCGGCGCTGCCCCTTCGCATCGATCTCGTCGTTGCAGGTCCGCGGGCTGTGGCTCGCCGTCTCGGTTCTCGTCGGCACCGTACCGCTTTACGCACAGGACGCCGACCCCGAGCCGTCACCCGTCGACCAAGCCGCTCCGGCGCCCGGGCGCATCCTCCGCGCGCCCTCCGCAGACGCGGGCGTTCGCGTCGAGATGTTTGCGCCGACCGCCTGTCCAGGCGCTCGACCGACGTTCACCGCAACGGCCCTTGGCCTCGACGCACACCACCGCGCGATCGTCGAAACCTGGTGCGCGTCGCGACAGGAGGCCCGTCAGCGGGCGTTCGACGAGCTCGTCGAACAGATCGACGCGCTCGGGGTTGAGGCGGAGGCGGCCACGAACGTCGAAGGCGACGACGGCGTCCGGCGATTTCGCGAGTGTTGGATGAAGCGCGACCGGGTGATCGACGGCTTCCTGCGGGCCGATATCGATTCGCTTCGTGAACACCTCGTTGCAGCCGGCGTCGAGGCAGACACCGCCGCGACCCTCACCGCTCGCGTGGAGCTCGCGTGGCGAGCCGAATTCGCCGTGGACTCGTTCGAGCTTCCGGGCGCGCGGCCGGATCTCCTTCTCATGCTCTATCTCCGCGCGTCCCGCATGTCGCCGCTCCGCGCGCCCGCCGCCGGAGAACTCCGCGCGCTCGTCGCCGAATCGGCCGAGCGGCTCTGGCAGCTTCGCGTCGCGGCCGAAGTTGCGCGCGTTCGCGCCGCACGCGACAGCCTCCGCATCACGCGCACGGCGCCCGGCGCGACGGCCGAGGAGTTTCGCGAGGCGAAGAGGGCCGTGCGCCGACCCGTCGTCGCCGCCGAGAAGCGGCTCGCAACCGCGCAACGGGATCTCCTCGCTCGCGCCGAGGCGGTGCTCGACGAGCGCGAACGCGACGCCCTGCGGAGCGATTTCCTCGTTGCAGCCCACGGCGCCTTCGGGCACAACCCGTACGCGCTTGACGCCTACGCCGATGCGTTCCTCTCCACGTTGCCAGCGGAGGAGCGCGAGGGAATGGCGACGCGATTCGCGCTTGAGCGACAACGGCAGCGCGAGCTTCACGACTCCTTCCTCGACGCGTTCGACGCGGCGGTCACCGGCTTCGTCAGCCTGCCGTCGACCGACCGCGACCGCTCCGAGAAACTCCTCGCGAGCGAGACGTCGTGGCGCGCGGCCGCGAGCGGGAGTACGGATACCCTCCTCCGCGACCTGCGCGCGTCGGCCGACCGCGGCGGGCGAATCACCGAGTGTGACGCGGTCGTGGAGCGCTGGCGCCGCGACTGCACGCGCAGCCTCCACGCGCAATCCGCCGACGTCCGCTTCCGTTCGCTCACCCGAACGGCCACGCGGAAAAGCGAGACGCCGTAGCGCGGTGCCACATCGCTTCCTCGCTTCCGACTCCTCCCCCAAACGACGTTTGGAGGAGGTGCCGGCGCCGCCGGCCCACATCTCACTCCTCCCCCAAACATCGTTTGGAGGAGGTGCCGGCGCCGCCGGCGGAGGGGGCCGCCTCCCGCGGCGGCGTACCCCCACCGCTACGCTGCCCTCCATGCCGCTTCGCCGCCATCTCCTCGTTGCAGCCACGGCGCTCGCGGCGATCGGCGCCGCGACGGCCCCCATTCCGGGCGACGACTCCATCTCGTCGGACGAAACGCTCGCGGTCTTCCCGACCGACGGATGGCGGCTCGCCGACGGCACGTGGAAACTCCCGATCCACGCGTGGGTGTATGAGCCGGAAGACGACTCCGACACCCGCGCCGCTCTGATCGACGCCTTCGGCAAGGCGCTCGGCCTCGACGATGCGGCGCGCGCCGATCCGGTCTTCCGCGCACGCGCCGCGCGCTTCCTCGTCGACAACGAACGAGGCAAGCGCCTGACGGCACAGATCGGTCGGATTGAGAAGGCCGAGCCGCTACCGCGCACCGGCGACAACGGCCACACCGAGGCCGTGCTCGCGTCCACCGCCGCGTCGTCGCTCCCCGTCGAGGGCGGATTCGTCGACGTCACCGTGCGCCCCGCGTCGGGCGGCAATCCCGCGGTCGTCGCCCGCGTGCGTCTCGTGCCGCCGACCGGCGTGTCGGTCGTCTCCGACGTCGACGACACCATCAAGGTCACGTCGGTGCGCGACACGCGCGAACTCCTCCTGAACACCTTCGTCCGCCCCTTCCGCGCGGTCGACGGCATGCCGGAGCTCTACCGACAGTGGGAGCTCGCCGACAACGCGATCTTCCATTACGTCACGGGCAGCACGTGGCAACTGCACGACCCGCTCCGCGAATGGCTCGCGGCCGCGCGATTTCCCTCGGGCACGCTCGAGATGCGGCACTTCCGCGTGACCGACGACAGCCTCCAGAAGTTCTTCGCCTCGCCTGCAACGACGAAGCGCCCCGTGATCGAGGCGATGCTCAGGAATCACCCGGGCCGCACGTTCGTCCTCGTCGGCGACTCGGGCGAAGACGACCCCGCGATCTACGCCGACCTCGCGAAGCGCTTTCCCTCACAGGTCGCTCGGGTCCTCATCCGCAACACCACGAACGAGCCACCCGACGCCCCGCGCTGGGCGAAGGAGTTCGCCGGACTCGATCCGGGCTTGTGGACCGTCTTCACGAGTCCCTCGGACATCTCCGCGTTGCCGCTCCGCCGACCGCCGGCGGACTAACACCCCGTTCCCGCTCGCGGGGTAGTTGCCCGTTCCGTCGGCAAGTGCCGGGGCGGATGGGCGCGTGGACGGCGGAAGCCTCGGTACGCTCTTCGCTGTGGGCGTGACGACCTTCTGGCGACTCCTCGACAGCTATGCCACACCCTACGGCGATGCCGTCGTCGTCGCCATACTCATGGCAATCGCCGCCGCGGCGGCGCTCGTCGCGGTCGCCGGCCGCGCCGACCCGAGCCGTCCACGTTGCAGGCGCTGCCTCAGCGACGCGCGCCCCTATGCCTGGAGCGACGAGAAGCGATGCACCTGCGGCGGCGATCTCGCACGGCCAGGCGGCGTGCGCGTCGCGCGCCGGCGCGGCCGTCGATCCCGCGTCGTGGCGATCGCCGCCGCGACCCTCGCGATCGGCGTGGCATCGATCGGAACCTGGTTCGTCTCCTCGGGCCGCTCGTGGCTCGCGCTCCTTCCCTTCCGCGTACTGACTGGAGGCATGAACGCGTCTTCAGAGCTCGCGCACGCGGCGATGGGGTCGCTCGTCAGGACGATGGACGGGGACGGCGCGCGCGACGCGATCACGTATCTCCATGAGACGCCGACGGCGCGGATCTCGAAGCGCGAAACGAACGTCGCACTCCTCGCTCGACTTCTCGACCTGGGCGCCGACAGTCGTCGTCGGGCTGATGCAAGCCGCCGGGCGCAATCGTGGGCGTTGCAGGAGATCTGCGTCGTCGCGGTCGGCGGTGGATCGCAAGACCAGACGGCATCGCCGTTGCAGCTCGCGATCCTCGCGCCATTGCGATGGTCCTGGTTCGTCCGAATCAGGGAGCTGCGCGCAGGCGAGGCCGTGCTCTGGCGCGAGCCGAGTCCGACCGGCTCCAGCACGCCAAGCGCCATGTGGCACTTCCTCTCGCCCATGGACGTGGAGGAGCTCGTCACGATCCCGCAGGAGACGCTGCGCGACGACAGGCCTCTCAGCGTCGTTCTCGAGTTCGCGCGTCTGACGCTCGCCAACGACACGGTCACCACGATGATGTCGAGCGGCGGACCGACGCCCGACGAGCTGCTCGCGGGGTACGGGGCTGAGCGATTCACGGTGACGATGAGCCCGTCCTTGCGGCCTCTGACGTTCGGCATGTTCGGGAGCATGCTGATGCAGGAGGCGCTCACGGATGAAGTGCCGAATCCGCCCGTACGCGTCGCCGCGGTGCCGTTCGTTTCGGCAGCGGTCGGCGGTGTCTCCGCCGGTTTGTCGCTTGCCGCGATCGTCCTCTTCGGAATTGGGGCCACGCGCCACTCGTTCGCGATGGTCGCGCCCACGTGTCGACGTTGCCGTTCGCAGCTCCGCTCCCACGGGAGCTCGATTCCAGAGCGTTGTCCGGAGTGCGGCGCGGCACTCCATGCGGACGGGTCGGTTCGCTGGGCACGGCGCCGTCGATCCGCCTTCGGCCGTCTGGTCGTCGTTCCTGCGGTCGTCGGCGTTGCCGCGGCGCTCGCGATCGCGCTCGGAATCGTGATCGGCACGAAGTCGCTTCCGGTCGTCGCGCGTTCGCTCGTACGCCCGCAGCGTCTCACCGACATCGCGATCGCCGAGGCGCTCTCCGACGACCCCACGCTCCGCCTCGCCGCCGCGACCCGACTCAGCACGTGGTCGCGCCAGGGGTACTTCGATGAGTTGCCTCGATACGACGAGTTCGAGCCCAATGGCTCGATCCGCGCGCTTGCCCGGTCGCTCCTCGGCCTGCTGGACGACCCGCATGCACCGCCGCCGCGCGATCGAGACGCGCAGTCGGCGCTCGTGGATGCCGTCGCCGCGGCAGCGAAGACCGACCTCCTCTCTCCGCTCGACCGTGTCACGCTGCTCAAGCGTGTGTCCGATCCGCCCATTGCCATCGCGCTTGAGGCCGTGCGCCCGGGCGAGCGCGCCTTGATCATCCTCGGGACGAGTCGATACACCGTCGCTGGCCAGGAGCGGATCCGAGTCTGGAGTCCGCGTACCGACAGCGAGGATGCCCATTGGGTCTCGAGCGAGGTCTTTCATCGCGTGACCGTGCCGACCGTGCCCGGCGTCCGCGTGGCGACGATCGAACTCCGCACCCGCCGGGACATCTTCGGCGACAACGACGAGGACCTTCGGCTGGCGCCGCCGGCGGACGACGGGCCGACGCCCCAAGGGCTCGTCGAAACCGTGACGGTGCCGATCCTCGTCATGCCCGAGGGGGACCCGACGCCGATCACGGAGAAGATGTTGCAGGCGCTCGATCCGATCGCGCCCTTCCTTCCAGCGGCGTTGGTGCGCTGGCGCCGACTGGGCACGTTCGCGGAGGTCACGCTTGACCTGAGCGAACGCACCGGCACGAACCAGCTTCGCGAGCTGCGGCGCGAGTGGCAGATCTGGGACGGCACGATGTGGAGACGAGTGGGCGGCACGGCGTTCGTGCTCTGGCCGACCGCCGACGAGGCCCCAGCATCCCTGCGCCTGCGCCACGTGTCCCTCCCCGTCTCGGAGGTCCCGGCCCAAACGCCCGAACTGCTCTTCGAAGCGCTGTCGAACGCTCCACCCCGTGAGTGCGTCTTCGAGAAGACCGGAACGCTCCGCTCGCCCGACGGTACGTTCGTGACGGAGTACCGCCCGCCGCGCGTCCCCACGCCGTGACGGCGCTTCCACGTTGCAGCTCCCATGCCGCCCACCTTCTGGACATGGCTCGACTCGATCCTTGCGACGCGGCTCGACGCGTGGATCGCGGGCGGCCTTGCGGGACTCGCGGCGTGCGCGCTCGTCGTGGCGCTCGTCGGGCGCGCCGACACCAGCCGTCCGCGTTGCAGGAGCTGCAACGGCGACGCGCGGCCGCACGCATGGACTGAGGATCGTCGCTGCGCCTGCGGCAACGACCTCGGCGCGCCGGGAAGCGTCCGGTGTGGGCGCCGTCGACGGCGGCGACCGCTCGTCGTTGCAGCCGCCCTTGCGCTGGCAACCGCCGCGATCGTCGCACTGGGCGTGGGGCGACTCGTCCAAGGCGGAACGTGGCTCGACTATCTCCCCGCGCGATGGCTCGTCGCGGCCGCGGACGACGCAGGCAGCGTCGGCGCGATTTCGACGCTGATTCGTCGGTTCGGCGAAGGCATGGACGCCGACGTCGCGCGGACTTTGCTTCGTGACCTTCTCGACGCACCGCTCGCCACGCACGACGATCCGGCGAGGCGATCCTTCCTCGTCGACGCATGTCTCGCCGCCGCGCTGCGAGAGCCTGGCACGCCGGACGATCTCGCGGAACGTGCCCTCGTATGGAGCGTGGACAACGCGCTCGTCGTCTCCACGACGGCGATGCGACTGAGCCCGACCTTGCCGGAGATCCCGCGCACGCGCGTCGGATTTCCGGTGACCGCTCTCCGTGATCGAGCGATTCTCATTCGTATCGACGAAGCGACCGCGAACGGCAACCCCGTCACGATTCCATCTGTCCCCACCAACCCGGGTCGCAACGACGAGACATGGCTCGCGGTGTGGAACGACTCGAACGCTGAGTACCTCGACCTCGCGATTGCCCTTCCCCAGATGACCGATCTCACGTTGCGCGTGACGATCGCGTACGTCCCGCTTCCATTCGCGGTGGCCCGTTCGTTCGTCGCCAACCGGGACCCGCAACGCTTCGTCGACGCGCGTGCGGCGCTCGATGCGATCGGCGCTACTGTCGTCACCGCAACGGTCACGACGACGGTCGGCTCACAAGCCTGGCCGCCGATTGGCATCGCGCTCGCCGCCCCGTGGGGTCCCTTCGCACCGCTCTATGACCGCGGCGAACGTGCGGCTCACGCGTCCGCACATTTCGTCGCGTCTGTCGCCGGCGGCGTCGTTGCCGGATGCGCCGCGACGCTCTCCCTCGTTCTGGCATGGCGCCTCGGGCGGGGCGGCCTTTCGCTCGCGCGACCCACGTGCCGTAGGTGTTCGTCGGCGCTGCACGCGGTTTCCGGTGCGGCGCCCGATCGTTGTCCGGAGTGCGGTCAATCATTGGCGCTCGACGTTGCCACCCGACATGCCGTGCGACGAGGATCGATCGGCCGATTCGTGGTCGTCGGCTCCGCGGCATCGGCCTTCGGTGTGCTCGGTGCAGCGTTCGCTGGCGCATGGGTCGCGCGACGCGCGGAGCTACCCCTTGTTCGCTTCCTCTCCGACCCCGAGGCGGAAGCGCGGGGGACACTCGCCGCGTTGTTTTCGAACGACCCGCTGGAGGCTGCCTACGCGGCGCGAGACCTCGGCGGAACGGCGTCGTGGAACACCGTGCCGCGCTTGCCTCGCTATCCATTGGAGACGATGAACGACGCGCTTCGAATCGTGGCGAAGGAGCTCGTCGTTGCAGCCAGCGACCCATCCGCGCGGCCACCCCGTGATACGGTCGCGCGCGAGGCCTTGGCTGAGCACATCAGAACGCTGGAAAGTCGAGGCATGCTTTCCGGCGACGATCGATGGCGCGTCACCGAAGCGTTCCTCGAGCCACCTTCCACCGTGTCACTCCCCCGTTGGTGCGCCCCCGGTGAGCCCTTCACGGTCCGCGTCGGTGCGGGCGACTCGTTCACCACGCTCGGTGTGGAGGAGCCCGCCGATGCTACGAACACCGCCGCCGAACTCGGCGTCACGCCCTTCTGGCGCGTCGGAAACGTGGTGACCATTCGCGGCGTGCCGACTCCGTCCGCACCGGGGTTGCAATGGGTCCCTCTGCGCTGGACGTATCTCGGCGCCGAGGCAGGCACCAATGCGCCGCCGGTCAGCGAGCTACGCATGGATGCGAGCCTCATCGCCACGCGCGGATGTTCGCCGCGGACGATCCTGGCCCCGGTCGTCGTGACCGATGCCTCGGGTCAGGCGCGGCTGAGCGACGAGGACCTCCGCGCCCTCGATCCGAGCACGCGATTGATGCGGGACATGCGGCTCTTTACGCGACGCGTTGGCACCCACACCTTGGTGCTTCCCTACCGATATGCACTTCCGCCGGAGTCGCTGCCGCCGGGTACCTCGCTCGTCATTGAACTCCAAGACGGCGACGCGAGGATCCCCCTCGGAGGCCCCACGCTTGTGGCCCGCGATCTTGGCATTGCCCCGCTTCACATCCGCACGCGAGTCGGCTCAACCGGCTCGCCGCTGTACATCGCGAATGATCCCGCCACGAGGGGCCTCCTTTCGATACCGCCGGTGAATCACACGTTCGAGCGCGTCGGCCGGTTCGTCGACGAGGATGGCGTGGCGTACGACGAGTACCGCTGCAACGCGGAGCGGTAGCTTCCGCCTCGCCTCGTCGGTCTCGTGCGCTTGGCGGAAGGCCGGAAGGGCGGTACCGTACCTCTCACCTGCAACGCGGAGTGCGCCGCGTCGAGGTTCGCGCGTTCCACGGGAGCCCAAGCCGTCCATGCCGAGCAGCCGTCGTGTGGAAGACGTCATTCGCGGCGAGGTCGCGCCGGCGCGGACGAGCGTGGGGTACATGATCGCGATGTTCGCGGCGGCGGTGACGCTGGTGCTCGTCGTTGCAGCCTACGTCGCGCTCATCGCGCTCGTCGCCTACGGGACCTATTGGCACGCCGTCAACGACCTCGCGTGGTTTGCAGAACTCAGGCCGGGGAGAACCGGGTCATTCCGCGGCAACGCATTCCTCCTCTTCCTCCTCGTGATCGTCTACGTGGCGCCGATCGTCGCCGGGCTGATCACGATCCTCTTCATGCTGAAGCCGTTCCTCGCGCGGCCCGCCGACGAAGGATGGCCCGTGCCGCTCGATCCGCACGCGCAGCGGACGTTCTTTAGCGCCGTCGGCCGCATCGCCGCGCTCCTCGGCGCCCCCACGCCCTCGGCCATCGAGATCGACGCCGACATCAACGCGTCGGCGCGTCTTCGGTCGATCGTCGGTCGCGATCTCATCTTGCGCGTAGGCGTTCCGCTCTTTCTCACGTTGAGCGCCCGTGACCTCCTCGGCGTCGTGGCGCATGAGCTCGGCCACTTCCGTCAGGGGACCGGCATGCGCCTCTCGAACGTGGTGTCGCGCGCGAACCGCTGGCTCCTCCGCGCCGTGTACGCCCGCGACGAATGGGACACGCTCCTCGAGGAGGCAGCCGAGAGCGAGTCGGCGTGGCTGACGATCCTCGCGAACGCGGCGCGCCTCGCGGTGTGGCTCTCGCGACGCGTCCTCTGGGTGCTTGCCCACATCGGACTCGTCGTTTCAGCCTCGCTTCTGCGCCAGATGGAGTATGACGCCGACCGCGCGCAGGCCGCGATCGCAGGCACCGACTCGGTGGCGAGCGCCTTCCGATCGCTCGAGAGCCTCGGCGTCGGGCAGTTCAAGGCGCTGAGCCGCGTCGCCGAGGACATGCGTGCGCGGAATCTGCCCGACAACGTGCCCGCACTCGTCGCGGCCGAGAGCCGCCGCGCGAAGCCCGCGGACATCGCGCGCATGCGCCGCGCGATGGACGCCGAGAAGGGCATCACGGACGGGCTCTTCTCGTCGCATCCGTCGGAGGAGGCCCGCATCGCCGCAGTCACCGCGCTGGGACCGCCATACTCGCCGGGCGGCGCCCTCCATCTCGACGGCCCGGCGACGCAGCTTCTCGTGGGCATTGAAGGGCTCTCGAAAGTCGTGACGATCGCGCTCTTCCGCGAACGGCTCGGACGACGCGTCGAGAACATGACGTTTCAGCCGACCGAGGCGGTCACGCGCAAGACCGCCGTCGACGACGAACTCGGCACCGCGATCGAGCGCTACTTCGGCTCGCCGATCCATGCACAGCGTGCGTTTCCGTTCAAGAGCGCCTTCGTCGCGCCGCCGACCGATCTCGACCGCGCGACCGCGACGCTGGCGTCGATCGCGTCGAAGCAGCGCACCGCGGGGCGCTCGGCGAAGGCGGCGTACGACGAGTTTCACGCCGCACGCGGCCGTGTCCTGGCCGCACTCCGCGGGCAATCCCTGCTCACTGCCGGCGTACGCTTCAAGCGCTCCGACCTCGGCTTCGATCCCGATCCCGCGTCCGCGCGTGCGGCGCTCGATCGGGCCCGCACCGAGGAGGATTTCGTCGTCTCGCGTCTCGACGAGTTCGAGTCCTTGAGCGCCGAGCGGCTCACGGCCGCGCTCGCGCTCGGCCTGCATCCGTCGATCCAGCGTTCGCTCTCGAACGCGGATTCGGTCCGCGCCATGATCAACCGCCTACCGGCGTCGCTCGTCGCGCTCGGCGACGCCCACACCGCGCTTCTCGCGGCGCACACGACCTGGTGCCGCATGGAGGCGATCCTCGAACACGGCACGCGACGGACACCGACAAACCAGATGCGCGAGGTGGTGATGTCGCTCTCCCGCGCGCTGCACGGAGACCTGCAGCGCGTGAAGCAGGCCCTCGACGAGGAGCGCGATCCCTTCGCGCGCGGAGACATGCCGCCGACCATCGCGGCGCTTCTCATCGGCCCGTTGCCCGCGGCCGAGAATGTCCCCGCGATGGCGCAGGCACTGCATCACGCGCTCGATTCCGTCACGGAGTTCCGCACGCGCGTGCTGGGCCGACTGGTGCTCGCCGCCGAGAAGGTCGAGAAGGCGGCGCTGGGCGCGACGAGCGCCCCGCGAGAGGAGACCTGACGGCGGGCACATCCGCTCGGAGTCGTCGCCAAAGGCTGCGTTCGTCGGCCGGAAGAGCCGTGCGTCGGACGGGACTGCAACGACCAGTGGCGACGCGACCTCGCGGAAACGGTCGGACTGACCACGTTGGGGCATCCCTCGCGGAATGCGGCTCGTACGCTGCCCTGATGCCGCGACACGTCCCCTTCGCACTCGTCGTTGCAGCCATGGCCGCGACGTCCGCCGCCACCGACTCGTCGTGGATTGCGCCGAAGGACGGGCTCTTCGCCGATCCCGGCCGATGGTCGAATGGCATTCCCGGCCTCGGAGCGACGGCCATCTTCGGTGTGACGCCCGGTGGGCCGTTTACGGTCACTACGGCGAGATCGCAGGTCGTCGGCGGGCTCTCGGTCGCGAATCAGCTCGTCACTCTCGATGCGGCGGGCGGGACGTTCGTCAACCTCGGCTCGACGAGCGTCGCTGCGTCGGACACCGACGAATCGTCGCTCGCGTTTCGACGCGGCACGTTCGTTCTCTTCGGGCCGCTCGTCGTGGGCTTCGATGCGGGCGGCGGCGGCGGCAACGCGGAGTTCGTGACGGAGAACGCGACCTTAAACGCGACGTCCGTCACCGTGGCGGACGGAACATGGGTCGTCGGGAAGATGGCGAGCCTTGAACTCGGCGCGACCATCATCGGTCAAGGCGCTGGATGCGCCGGAGAGTGGCGTGTCCATTCGGATACGACAGTGTTCGGCAAGCCGGGACTCAACTACGTCGCCTTGGGCAGCGCAGAAGGTTCAGGCACGCTGCGGATCGAGGCGGGCGTGTCGCTCTCGATCCCCCATGGTCATCTGGTGCTCGGCAATTCTGGCGATTGGACTACACCGCTGTCGGTGGGCAACGGCGTGCTTTCCTTGGCGTCAGACGCGCGCCTCGACATCGCGTCGGGCCTGGGTGTAGGAGTTGGGGGGAGCGGCAAGATCGTCTTCGACGGCGTTGGCCAGATCATCGACACGCCATCCGTCCTGATCGGGTGGTACGGCGGAAGCGGCTTGCTCACGTTGGACGAGACGTGGACGCTTCACACGGAGTACCTCTCGATCGGATCCATGAACGGGTCCGGCACGTTCACGGTAACCGGACCGAACACCTCGCTTGACCTCACCGGTTCCGCGCTCGCGAAGATGGCGATCGGGGACGACGGTCTCGGCTCGCTCGTCGTTGCCGACGGAGCGGTCGTTGACGTGAACGCCCTTGAGCTTCTTGGCCCTTGGTGGGTGTCACACCCCGTTCGAGTCGCGGGAGTGGCGTCGGTCTTTCTGACAAGCGGCTCGCTGCACGCGGGAGCACTCACGATCGGCGGCGATCCGCTAGACATCGCCGAGATCACGGCGACCGATGCGTCCTTCTTCGCCGCGGACTCGACCACGCTCGACGGCGGCAGTCAGAACGTGCGCCTCAACGTCGGACCCGGATCGGCGATGACGCTAGGGCACATTCATGCCACCTCGATCTCTGCGTTGCACGTGGACGTGGGGTCGGCCCTCGCCGGACCGGGGGCGACGTTCCATTGCGACGGCCTCACGCGCGAGAATCTCGCCGCCAGTCTCTCCTTCGCGCTTGGCGCAGGCGCTTCCGCCACCATCGGCTGGATCGAGGAACCGTTTGAAGTGTCCGTCGACTGGACGGTCAGCGGCAGGGACGCACCGCTTCTCTCTTTCGGCGCCCCGCACCTCCTCCGCGGCGCGCTCAACGTTGCACTAGGGCCCGGTGGCGCTCCGCCGCCCGGCAGCGTGACGCCGCTTGCGACAGGCGTCACGCTCTGCCGCGACATCGAGACGCCGATCAAACTCGAACAGCCGACCGACGGATCGCTCTATCTGCGGGAGAACGGCACGTCGCTCGAACTCGTGCGCCCCGCGGAACGACTCGCGCTCTCGCTCGACGTCGCGTCGTCGATCCTCGTCGGCCTCTCGAACCGCGTGCTCGTCGAGACAGTCGACGACTCCACGTTGCTCGACGTCACCGAGTTCGCGACGCTCGAGTCGAGCGATCCCAGCGTGCTATCGATCGCCGGACCGGGACTTGTGCGCGGAGTGGCTACGGGAACAGCCACGCTGACGGCGCGGCTCGGCAACGCGGTGATCGCGGAGCGGCACATCGATGTCGTTGTCGATCCGGCGCTCACGCCCTTCGAACTTGCGACAGGAACGGGCGACGTGCCGGTACCGGGGGGATTTGTCGTCGGCCCTTGCGCGGTTGCCGCCGACGGGAGCCGCGCGGTCTTGGCGAGCGCAGCCGCCTTGGTCGAGGAAGACGGGAACGGGATCGTCGACGTCTATCTCGTCGAACGAGGGACGGGGTTCGTCGCGAGAGTGAGCGAGCCGCCGGGCGGCGGGGACGCCAACGGAGGGTCAAACGGCGCGGCCATCTCCCCCGACGGCCGATTCGTCGCCTTCCTTTCGAAGGCGAGCAACCTTCTCGGCGGTTCGACGAGTTTCAACCAAGTGGTCGTGAAGGACCTTTGGCTCGACACGCTTGAGGTCCTCAGCGTTGCAGCCGACGGGACGCTCGGAAACGGAGACTGCTCGAACGTCTCGCTCTCGGGCGACGGGAGATTCATCGCGTTCCAGACACTCGCGACGAATCTCTTCTCCGACGATCCGAACGGTGAAATGCCCGACGCAGTCCTGCATGACCGCGAGACGGGAACGAGTTCGCGCATCGGACTCACGCCTTCCGGAGCGCCGCCGGCGTACGGCGTCATTCTCGGGAACATCTCGGCCGACGGACGATGGGTCGCCTACCTTACGCGGGAACCAGTGATCGGCCGCAACGTGGTGGTGTTCGACCGCGCGACGGGCGAACGCACCATCGAGAGCGCCGGCGTTGTGCCCGCGGACTTTTGGAGCCCATCAATCAGCGACGACGGGCGCTGGGTCTCGTTCGAGTCGCCGTCGCTCGACACCGTGCCGTGCCAGCCGTCGAACTCGGTCAATCTCGTCCATCTCCGCGATCGGGCGACCGGGGCTCTCACGATTCCGTGGCCTGCCGACATGCCTCGAGGCAACGGGAGAAGCGGCGCGGGAGTGCTGACGTCTGACGGACGCTTTCTCTTCCTTCGCCTGAAGCGATGCGGCGAGTTGTGCGTCGACCAATTCGGCCCTTCGGTCGTGGGTCGACTTGAGCACGCGACCGGCGCGTTCGTCGTCGTGTCGTCGCGCGACGAAGGCCCGATCGACGACGAGAACGAGGGGACGGTGGCCGCAAGCGCCGATGGTCGTGTCGCGCTTTTCCTCTCGAAGTCGAGGGAGTTGGTTCCGCTCTTCGGTCCGCCGCCCGTGGTGCCGCAGCCCTACTTTCGCCGCTTCGGACCGTTGCACGGCCCGGACATCGACGGCGACGGCACGGTCGGCGCGAAGGATCTTGCCGCCCTGATCGCGGCATGGGGCGGCAACGACGTCTCGGCCGACCTTGACGAAAACGGCATCGTCGATCCCTTCGACCTCGCGATCCTCCTCGGCGCGTGGAACGCACCCGGCGGCTAACACCGCATCAGACCCTCTCTATCTTCCCTTTCCATTCTTCTCGCCCAAAACAAAGGCAGCCGACGGTCTCACCATCGGCTGCCCTGTGTTCTGTCGTTCGATCGCTCGAACTTACTTCGCGATCTTCTTCACGCCCTTGCCGCCCTTGCCGGCGTCCTTGGCGCTCGTCTCGTCGCCGGCATCCTTCGGGGCCTTCGCGGCCTTCGCCGGCTTCCCTTCGGCCTTCGCGTCAGCCGGGGCTTCGCCCTCGGCGGCTTCCGCGGTCTCGGCCTCGGCGGCCTCGCGCGCGGCGCGCTCGGCTTCCATCATCGACTCAAGCACGCGGTCCGGCTTGACGTCGATCGTGATGTCGGCCTTGAGGTCGCGCTCGAACTGAATGAGGCAGTGATACGTGCCGATGCGGCGGAACGGCTGCGAGAGGCGCACCGCACGCATGTCGACGGCGAAGCCCTCCGCGACGAGCGCGTCGGCGATGTCGCGCTGCGTGATCGAGCCGTAGAGAAGGCCCTGATCGTTGCAGGAGCGAACGAGAGTGATCTTGTGGTCGACGAGCTTCGTCGTCGTTTCCTCGCGGCGCTTGCGAAGGTGCGCGAGTTCCGCCTGCGCCTTCGCGCGGGCTTCCTTCAGCGACTCGATCTTCTCCGGCGTCGGGTGCTCGGCGAGCGCGTGCGGGAGGAGGTAGTTGCGGGCGTAGCCGGCACGGGCCTTGACCACGTCACCGACGATGCCGAGGTTCTCGACGTTACGAAGAAGAAGCAATTCGATAGGACGAGCCATGTCGTCGTTGTCCTTTCCTGCCCACGGCAACAGGCCGCGTGGCGGGGAGTTAGGAGCCGATCGGCCGCGAGCGTCGCGACCTGACTGGCCCCAGCGGGGCGAGCCGAGCAGTATGCCAAACCTCCGGCGACAATGCCAGCCATCGGGCGCCTGACCCGGCGCGGGCCACGGCGGCCCCCGTTTCAGGCCCTCGGAACGCCTTTCCGCATGCCCCCTCGCCTCCGCAAGGATGTCGTCCTCGCCGCTAGCGCCTGCAAGACGCTCGCATGGCGAATGACGAAGGAGCCGCTCCCATCCGGAGACTCGCCGGGCGATGACCTTCGCCGCGAGGAGGGCATCGAGATCGGTCGCCGCGCCCGCGGCCTCTGGCCCGACGGCGTCCTCGTCACCGAACGCGACCCCGACGACGCGGAAGTCCGCACGAAAGAGTTGTTAGCCGCGCGCGACGTGAAGGCGATCTTCGAGGCGACGCTCGTCGACGACGGCGCCGTCGCCCGCGCCGACATCCTCGAGCGCATCACCGGCGGCTGGCGGCTCATCGAGGTGAAGTCGTCGCTCAATCCCGACGAGCACCTCGACGACCTCACGTACACCGCGAGCGTCTTCCGCGGCTCGGGCGTGCGCATCGTCTCCTACGTGCTGTTCACGCTCGATCGCGCGTATCGCCTCGGCGACCCGGACTGGAAGCTCTTCAAGGCGCATGACCTCACGTCGGCGGTGCGCGGTCGGCTGCGCACGATCCGCTCGCTGCGCGAGAGCGTGGCGGCGACGATCCGCGCGTCGCGCGCGCCGGCGGCCATGATGGTGCCCGCATGCCGCACGTGCCCCTACTTCGCGACGACGTGCCTCGGCCACGGCATCGCGCATCCGCTCTTTGAACTGCCGCGCTCGAGCGAGAAGCTACTTTCGACGCTGTGGAACGCGGGCATCCGCGACGTCGCCGAGGTGCCTGCGTCGGCGGAGCTCACCGCCGACCAGCGGCGCGTGCGCGACGCGATCGTCTCGGGCGAGCGGCTCGTCGACCGAGCAAAGCTCGCGCAGCGGCTCGGGAACATCGCGTCGCCGACCGCGTATCTCGACTTCGAAGCGGTCAAGACCGCGTTGCCGCTCTGGCCCGGCGTCGCGCCGCACGAGCAAGTGCTCACGCAGTACTCGATCCAGTGGCGAGCCCGCGCCGGCGCGAAGGTCTCGGAACGGTGCTTCCTCGCCCGCCACGACCGTGACGACCGCGAAGCGCTCGCGACGCGGCTCGTGCGCGACCTACGCGGGGCGGGATCGATCGTCGTCTACTCGTCGTTCGAGAAGACGATGCTGAAGGGACTCGCCGCCAAGTTCCCGCATCTCGCCCACGATCTCGACGACGTCGTCGCCCGCCTCTACGACCTGCTCGGCGCCGTGCAGCCGCAGGTCGTCTGCGATCCGCAGGCGCGCGGCCGCACGTCGATCAAGGCGGTGCTGCCCGCGCTCGTGCCGTCGATGGGCTACGACGGGCTCGCGATCGGCGACGGCGACGCCGCGCTCGCCGCGTTCGCGCGGATGGCGCAGGGTAGGCTGACGAAGGCCGAGATCGCCGCGACGCGCTCCGCGTTGCAGGAATACTGCGGCCTCGACACGATGGCGATGGTGAAGCTCCACGACGCGCTCACGGCCCTTCTCTGACTTCGGACCCGCATGCGACCACGCACGATCATCCTCTTCAGCGTTGCAGCCGGCGTTGCGACCACGCTCCTTACCGCGTGGATCCCATCGCTCGCGCATCCGCCGGTCGTGTCGTTCCCGGGCCTCGGCCTCGTTCCCAAGGAGCCGCTCCCCTGGATCGGCACGCCACAGAGCCGCTGGCTCGGCGAACCCGCGTGGCTTGGGACCGAAGGACACTTCGGCGTCGGCGTGCGCCGGACGTTCGGCGCGCTCGAGACGCAGAACCTCGCGTACAGCCTCGACGATCCGTCGTGGCATTACCTCATCGCCGCGGGCTGGCCCTTCGTCGCGTTCCACGGCGGCGGCCATCGAACGCCGGTGCGCGTGGAAGGCCTCGACCCGCGCGCCCCGGCCGTCCTCGAGCTTCCGACCTGGATCCCCACGCGCCAGAACCATGCACCGAGCGTTCCGATCGGGCCGCTGTGGCGCGGGCTGGCGCTCAACGTGGCGTTCTGGTCGCTCGTGATCGCCGTGCCGCTCCTCGCGTTCCGCGCGGCGCGGCGTGCCCGGCGCCGTCGCTGCGGCCGCTGCATCGAATGCGGCTATCCGCTCGCGCCCACAGGGGCCGACGCCACGTGCCCCGAGTGCGGCGCGTCCCGTACGCTGCCCGCATGATCGCCCGCTCGCTCGCGCTCGGCCTCACGCTTGTCGCTCTCGCGCCACTCGACGTTGCAGCTCGAACGGCAATGGCGGGCGGCACCGCCTCGGTGGCCGACGCCGACGACTGCGTCGACCTCGGTCCGCTTCTCGCCGAGAAGCCGAGCGAGATGACGCCGGTGATCCAGCGCTTCGACGAGGACCGCGGCTCGATCCTCCGCAAGTACGCCGTCGACCTTTCCCCGCGGCGCGACGAGCGCCTGCGCGTCTTCCTCGACGGCTGGCTCGCCGCGCTCGACGTCGTCGACGTTCCCTCGCTCTCGCCGGCGGCGCAGGCCGATTGGCTTCTCCTCCGGAACCTCGTGCGCCGCGAGCGCCGCGAGCTCGAGATCGACGCGACGACCTTCGCCGAGTCGGCGCCGCTCCTGCCCTTCGCCGGCGACATCACCGCGCTCGCCGAGACGCGCGAAGCGCAGCCGCCGTATCCGCCGTCGAAGGCCGCCGAGGATCTCGTGCGCGTCGCAACGTCGGCGAAGGACGCGGAGATCGCGCTTCGCGACGCGATCGACCGGAACGACCCCGAGCATCCGCGCCCGAGCGCGGCGCTCTGCCGCCGGACCGTCCTTTTCCTCGAGGAGTTGCGCCGCGAGCTGCGCGCATGGCAAGGCTTCCGCGCCGGCTACGACCCCGACTTCTCCTGGTGGATCGGCGAGCCCTACCGCGCCGCAGACAGCGCGCTCGACGCCTACGCCCGCACGCTCCGGGAACGGGGCATCGGCCAGACGCCCGATCGCCCCGACCTCATCGTCGGCACGCCGATCGGCCGCGACGCGCTTCTCGCCGACCTCGAGTCGGAGATGATCCCCTACACCCCCGAGGAGTTAGTCGCGATCGGCGAGCGCGAGTACGCGTGGTGCGAGGCGGAGTTGAAGAAGGCCGCCGCGGAGATGGGATTCGGCGACGACTGGCGCGCCGCGCTCGAGCGCGTGAAGACCGCGTACGTCGAGCCGGGCGACCAGCCCGCCCTCATCCGCGAACTCGCCGACGAGGCCGTCGCGTTTCTCGTCGCCAACGATCTCGTGACGGTGCCGCCGCTCGCCGTCGAGACGTGGCGCATGGAGATGATGTCGCCCGAGCGGCAGATGGTCACGCCGTTCTTCACGGGCGGCGAAGTCATCAGCGTGTCGTTCCCGACCGCGGGCATGACGCACGAAGACAAGCTGATGAGCATGCGCGGCAACAACCGCCACTTCTCCCGCGCGACCGTGCACCACGAACTGATCCCGGGACACCGGCTGCAACAGTGGGCCGAAGCGCGGCATCGCCCGTACCGACATCCGTTCCGCACGCCCTTCTGGACCGAAGGCTGGGCGCTCCACTGGGAGATGCTCTTCTGGGATCGCGCGTTCGCGCGCACGCCGGAGGAGCGGATCGGCATGCTCTTCTGGCGCATCCATCGCGCGGCGCGCATCATCTTCTCGCTCAAGTACCACCTCGGCCAGATGACGTCCGACGAGTGCGTGGACTTCCTCGTCGAGAAGGTCGGCCACGAGCGCGCGAACGCCGAAGGCGAAGTGCGCCGCAGCGTGTCCGGCGACTACGCGCCGCTCTATCAGGCGGCGTACATGATCGGCGGGCTGCAGATGCGGGCGCTCCATCGCGACCTCGTCGGATCGGGCCGGATGACGGAGCGGCAATTCCACGACGCAGTCCTCGCCGAGAACAACATCCCGATCGAGGTGCTGCGGGTTATTCTCCGGGGTGAGCCGGTCACGAAGGACTGGAAGCCGTCGTGGCGTTTCGACGACCCGACGCTCGGCGCGCCGCCGACGCGATGAGCTGCAACGACGAGAAGCTGGACGTCAGGAGTCAGGAGTCAGGAGTCAGGAGTCAGGAGTCAGGGGGAAAGGCACCTCGGCATCGCACTTCGGATGTTTTCACCCTCACTCCTGAATCCTCAATCCTGACTCCTCGTGGCGAAGGCCGCGGGTTTGCCCCTGAACCCCGAACCCTGAACCCCGAACCCTTCCCTCTTTACTCCGTCCACGCCGCCAGCATCACCGCGAGATCGTTGCCGTTCACGATGCCGTCGCCGTTGATGTCCGCGATGCAGCGGGCGCACACGCCCCAGGAGCCGAGGAGAATCGAGAGGTCGGCGCCGTTCACCTTGCCGTCGCCGTTCAGGTCGCCAGCCGACGGCGCGAGCTCGGTCGCGAACCACGGTTCGGTGAAGGGCGATGCGAGGAAGAACTCGTAGAGGGCTTGCCCGACCTTCGATTGACCGAGTTCCGACGGATGCGTGCCGTCCTCTGCGAAGTCGGCGCATTGCCAGAGGAGGCCGCTCGTGTTGGGCGTCATGCCGTCGGCCCAGAGGTACGGTCCCCATGCGAGCCACGGCACCGATCCGTCGTAGGAGAGGTCGCCGGTGATCGAGTCGACGGGGCCGCCGGACATCTGCGCGATCTGCGCTTCGATGAGCCACTTCACCGAGAAGCCCGACTCGTACGCGTACGGCTCCGGATTGAGCGCGGTCGACGCGTAGCCCGCGTACACGCGGCTCGTGAGGAAGACCTGTTGCAGGTTCGGATAGCGCGCCTGCAACGCGCGCACGATGTTGCCGAGGTTGCCGAGGAGCTTGTACGCGTCGGCGTTCTGGTCGGGCAGTGCGACGGTCGGCGTCGGGTTCGCGACCTTCAGCCAGACGACTTGCACCTGCGCTTCGGTCAGGGCCGCAGGCTTGAGGACCTCCTCGCGGATGCGGTCGTAGTTCGCGTCGCTCGCCGCGTCCCACGTCGCGGCGACCTGTCCCCCCTGCGCGCCGTTCACGATGCGGATGTGCGAGGCGTCGACGAGCGGACTCACGCTCGCGCGGCCCGTGAAGGACCACGGCGTGCACGGCGGTCCGTTGCCGGCGCACCACTCCTGCGTGGCGTTGCTCATGCCGATCGAGAGGACGCCGATCCGGCCGTCGCCCGCGGGCTCGCCGTTCGCGTCGCGCGGCACGAC
Organism: Phycisphaerae bacterium; assembly: GCA_016795035.1. Classification (GTDB taxonomy): domain Bacteria; phylum Planctomycetota; class Phycisphaerae; order Phycisphaerales; family SM1A02; genus JAEUIT01. The sequence goes on from JAEUIT010000054.1 coordinate 20,168, forward strand.
CATCTGCGCCCGAGCGAGCCCGGCCTGGGCATGCGCGAGCGGCATGGTGTTCGAGCCGTTCGGATAGAGGCCGCCCTGGAAGAGGCCGAGGTAGGTTTCGGCGCCGAGCGCGGGAAGCGGCGTCAAGCCGACCGTCGTCCGCTCGCAGTCCGACGCCGCGGCGTCGCCTGCAACGAGGAGCGCGGTGGCCGCCATCGCCCACGCGGCGTGCGACAGCCCTCTGACGCGCCCTCGGACGCGTTCTTTGGCGCCCCGTGCACGAGCAACTCTCGACATGCATCCTCCTTGCGGGAACCATCGCGAACCGACGGTCGGCCGACTCAGCGTTGCGGCCACGGAACGATCGCTCTACCCACGTTCTTTCCTCGGAGTTGCGAGATTTGCCCTATTTCGGCGGCGGCCCGTCGACCTTGAGGTACTCGCTCAGGCGCCCCTGCATTTCGCCGCGGAACGACTCGTCGGAGGCGGGCAGGAGCGACAACGCCTCACGTTGGCTTGCGGCGGCATCGAGCGGCGAGCCGTTCCGCCACTGGGCCAAGGCGAGCGTGTCGAGATAGGACCACAGCGCCGCCTCTCCGTTTCGCCGCGCCTGGTCGCAGGCCCGCCGAGCGATCCGTTCGGCAGTCGCCGAGTCCCGAAGGGCCTCCGGCTCGACGGTCAGGAGGTACCAGGCCGCGGTGTTCAGGAGTTCGCTCCGCGCCGCCTCGGCCTCGCCGACATAGGCGAGGGTGCGGACGAGCTCGACGCGGGGAATCTCGGCGTGCGAGTCCTCCGGCGGCCAGCCGACCGACTCGTCGAAGTCGAGGAGGTTGATCGCCGTCGTCAGGGTGTCGTGATGACGCGCTCCGAGGGCGTCGCGCAGCGAGCGGTAGGCGCGCAGGAGATGGCCACGCGCCGCCGATCGCTCGGCGTCGGTCGTCGCGATCTTGCCGAGCACCGTTCCGAGGTTCGTCTCCGTGCGGGCCGCCTCGGGATGCGCCGCACCGAGGACCTGCGACTGCCGCTCGAAGACGTCGGCGAAGAGTCGCGCCGCATCGGGCCACCGCTGCAGCCCCTGATAGATCGATGCGAGCTGCGACTCGAAGAAGAGCGTCTCGGGGGCGTTCGCGCCGAGCGCCTCCTTCGCGTCGGCGGCGACCTTCGCGAGCATCGCCTCGGCCTCCGAGACGTTGCCCGCGGCCTCGAGCATCGTCGCGAGATTCACCGTGGCACCGAGCGTGTGGCGGTGGCGCGGCCCGAGCGTGCGGCGATAGTCCTCGACCACACCGCGTTGCAGCTCGAGCGCCTCGGGCAAGTGGCCTTGCCGCACCAGCGTCTGCGCGAGGTTGTTTCGCACGCCGATCAGCTCGGTCGCGAAGCTCGGCGGCGTCTCGCCATCGAGGATCTCCCGGGCGAGCCGCTCGGACTCGGCGAGGCGCCCCTGCCGCTGCCGCAGTCCCGCGAGGTTCGCGAGCGTGGTGAGCGTGAGCGGGTCGCGCGGCCCGAGCTCGCGGCGCCGCAACTCGGCTGCAACGCCGATATGGTCGTCGGCGGAGGCGAGATCGCCGAGCGCCGCGTAGGCGTTGCCGATCGTGAGGCGGAGCCGCGACTCCGCGATCGGCATGTCGCCGAAGCGCGACGAGATCGTGCCCGCCGCGGCGTCGAGCACCGCGCGCATGGAGACGTCGCGGCCGAGCTCGCCCGGTTCGACGGTCGCGAGCATGTCGGAGAGGAAGCCGACGATGCGCTCGGTCTCGACCCGTGCCCCGTCCGCGGCGTGCGCCTCGTCGCGTGCCTTCACGAGCCCGGCCACCGCCAGGCCGCTGCCGGCTGCAACGGCGAGAAGGACGAGAACGCCGGCGATCGCGGCGGTGCGATGGCGGGCGAACGTCTTCCGCCAGCGATACGCGGCGCTCGGCGGCGCCGCCGTCACCGGCAACCCGGAGACGTGGCGGCCGACGTCGTCGGCGAGGTCCTTCACCGTCGCATAGCGCCGCGCGGGATCCTTCTCGAGCGCGCGGAGCACGATCCAGTCGAGCTCGCCCCGCAACGCGGAGACGAGCCGCGTGGCCTCACAGGATCGCTGCGCCGCATGCACCTTGAGCGCCTCGGCCGACTCGCCCACGCGCACGCTGGGCGGCGCCGGATCGGAGTCGCGGATCAGGCGCTGCAGCTCGCCGAACGAGCGTGTCCGAATCTGGCTGGAGTCGATCGGCGTCGATCCTGCGAGAAGCGCGTAGAGCAGGACGCCGAGCGAGTAGACGTCGCTTCGCGTGTCGATGTCGGCGCTGCCGGCCGCCTGCTCGGGGCTCATGTACTCCGGCGTGCCGACGAGCTGCGATTCCGCGGTGAGGAGCGGTCGGTCGCCGAGCCGCGCGCTCGTCGCCTTCGCGATGCCGAAGTCGATCACGCGCACGAACGGCTCGCCTTCTTCGGTCGAGACGAGGATGTTCGACGGCTTCAGGTCGCGGTGGATCACGCCCTTCAGGTGCGCATGCTGCACCGCGGCGCAGACTTGGCGAAAGAGGGCGAGCCGCTGCGGGATCGAAAGCCGATGCGCGTCGCAATACTGCGTGATCGGTTCGCCGCGGCAGAGCTCCATCACGAAGTACGGGCGGCCCGTGGCCGTCGCGCCGGCGTCGAGGACCTTCGCGATGTGCGGATGGTCCATGAGCGCGAGCGCCTGTCGCTCCTGCTCGAAGCGGGCCACGACCTGGCGCGTGTCCATGCCGAGCTTGATGACCTTGAGCGCCACGGTGCGCCGCACCGGCGCGTCTTGCTGCGCGAGGAACACCGTGCCGAAGCCGCCTTCGCCGATGCGTTCGACGAGGCGATACGCGCCGATCGTCGCGCCGGGCGCCTCGGCGATCGCGGCGGTATCCGGCGCCGGCGATACGCCCGGGCCGAAGTCGCTCGTCGGCGCCGTCTCGTCGATGCCGCTCATGGCGCCGGCCTTCCCGAGTCCGACGGCTGCAACGCGGAGCCGGCGCCGATCTCGATCGCGGCACGCGGCGACTCCTGTTCGACCGACGCGGCGTCGGCTGCGCTCGCGGTCAGGCGCTCCGACGCGATGCCCGCGCCGACGAGCGCCGTCACGACCGATTCCGCGCGACGCCGCGCGAGGTCGACGAGCGCCGCGTCGTCGAACGGCATCGTCGCGAGGAGTGCGTCCTCCATCTCCTCGAAGGAGACGGTGCGCTTCGCCTTGCGCGCCGCCTTGCCTTCGGGCAGGTCGCTCCAGAGATCCTCGACGTACTCGCGATAGAGCTCCGGCGTGACGGTCTTCCGCGGCGGGAAGCCCTTGCGCGCCTTCTCGGCGATCCGCTCCTTCAGCGTTGCAAGACGGATCGCACGGCCGTCGGCCTCGACCGCGTACTGGCCGCGCACGGCGAGCGACAGGCCCGGGCGATCCGCCAATGCGCGCGTGAGGACGTCGATGACGCGAAGCGAATCGGGTCCGAGGTCCGTCGAGCCCGGCTCGAACGGCAACGCGGAGAGGTCCACGTCCTCCGCCCCCTCGAACGCCGACGCGAGCAGCTGGAAGGGCGCGGTCACGACCTTCCCGAGGAAGCTGACGATGACGTCGACGATGATGCCGCTCAAGCTGAAGTCGGGGCTCGTGGCGTCGCCCGAAAACGGAATCGATCCCTTGACCTGGTTCTTCGAGTCGCGAAGCACGGCCAGCGCGAAATCGAGCGGAAGGTCGGGGGCGTCGGGGCTGTTCGCGCGGCCGCCGAGCTCGACGCCGTCGAGCGTGAACTTCAACGTGCCCTTCACCTTGCCGTCCTTGACGACGGTCGGAATCTCGGTGTTCAGGCGCCCCGCCGAGATGAGCCAGCCGACATAGCGGGACGCATACGGGTTCGTGGGCGGCAACGGCGCGCTGTCGATCTTGAGAACGAGGTCGGCGACGAGCGGCTTGCTGAAGGGATCGATGGTGCCGTCGATGGTGAGCCGCCCCGAGCCCGCGAGGCGCGACGCGAGACGCACCGTCCCCTCCACGCCGCCGCGCGTGTCGAGGTCGCTCGCGACGAGCTCGATCTGGTCGAGGACCACCGCCTGCTTCTCGCCCTCGACCGCACCGTCGGCGGTGCCGGACATGCGCACGGTTCCGTCGCGCATGATGAACTCGCCGACGCTCGCGCTCCATGCCCGGGCCGTCGGCGTCTCGGCCACGGCAGCGCTCGTCGTTGCAGGCGCTTCGTTAGGCTGGGCAGGCGCTTCGATTGGGTTTGCGCTCGCTTCGCGGGGGGTCGCAGCCGGGTCGGGTTTCTTCACCGCCGCCTGCACTTCGCCGTCGGCGACCAGTCCGACGAGCTCGATCGAGTCGGCCGCGAGATGCCGCTCGGACTCGCTGAGTCGCACGCCGTCGATGGCGAGCGACGTGAATTCGGCGCCGAGCGCGGGCGGGTCGCCCAGCGAGGCTTTCGCCGCCTCGACGAGCACGTCGCCGAGCACGGTCAGGAAGGTGCGGCCGTCCGACGGGGCGAGCGAGGCCGACCCGTCGTAGGCCACGCGACGCGCCTGCGCCACGGCCCGCTCCGCGCCCGCACCGCTCGCGGCGTCGAGCTCGTCAAGTGCGGCGCGACCGGCCCACGCCAGCTCGACCGGCGCCGTGCCGCCGCGCAGCGAGGTCGTGCCGTCGACTTCCGCGGCGGACGCCCGAACCGAGCGGGCATCGGCCCCGCCGCCCGTCCCGGCGAGGTCCGCAACCACGCCTGCCGCCCGGGCGGACGTCTCGATCGTTCCCTCGATCGCGCCTTCGCGGTCGCTCATGCGTGCCGTGCTGCGACCGTCGAACGACGCCACGCTCGCCGTCACCGGCCCGTTCGCGTCGGCGGCTGCAACGTGGAGTTCGCGACCCGCGTGCGTGCCGACGAACGCGATGTCGGCGCCGTCGGCGCGCGAATCGGCCTCGAGGGTTCCTTCGGCGGTGACCGCGGCATAGCGCGCCGTGAGTCCGCCGGCCGTCTTGGATGCCGTCAACGCGCCCGACTCGCTGGCCGCCTTTCCGGACCAGCGCACCTCGCGCCGATCGCCGGTGACGCTCGCGCGGCCGGTTCCGTTCGTCGTCATCGACTCGCCGGCGAGCGCGATGCCGTCGCTCGGCGACTCGATCGCGAAGGTCGACAGCGCCACGTCGCCGGAGAACTCGGCCGATCGCGACGTGCCGTCGAGCGCCGCCTGCAACGCGGTGACGAGACGAGCGCCGCCGAGCGACACGAGCACCGGATGCTCGCCGAGTAGGTTCGCGCGCGATCCCTTCGTCTCCAGCGTTCCGTCGAGCGCGAGGCGGGCCGCGCCGGCGTCGTCGGCCGTCACCTCGACGGTGCCGTCGAAGGCGCCGCGTTCGTTCGACAGCTGCGCCCCTTCGCCCTGATTCCCCTGCGCGACCGTTGCGCCGTCGAGCGAGCCCTTGCCCTTGAAGGAGAGCGATATCGCGGGGTCATGCCCGCGGCGGAAGACAAGCTCGCCATCGAGCTCGGCGGCGCCGACGCCCAGTTCAGCGTTGGCGGTCGAGAGCCGTGCGGACGCGCCGGTCGACTTCGTCGCGCCGGTCCAGCGCATCGACAGGTCGCCTTGCGGTTCGAGCCCGATCGAGCCGTCGCCCGTGAGCGAGAAGGACGCGAGCGCCGCGTCGAGCGGACGGTCGCCGAGTTCCTGCGCGGCGCCCTCGGTGAGCGCGACCGAGCCGCGCCAGTCGGCGCGGGCGCCGCCCGCCTGGGGAAGCGCGAGGGTCGCGTCGGCGTTGAGCGCGAACGATGCCGCGCGCGCCGCGATGCGGCGCGAGTCGTTCGTGTCGCCCGACGGCGCGAGGTTCGTGGCGTCGATCGCGTTGAAGGCAAGCGTGCCCTTCCACGATCCGCCTGCGTCGGCGCCGGTCGGAAATGCCATCGAGACCTCGCCGTCGATGCGAAACTCGCCGATCGAGAGGTCGCCGTCACCGAGGCTGAGCACGCGAAGAAGCGCGGGGCCCGCGCCGGACTGGGTTCCCGCGAGCGCGCCCTTCCATCCGACCCGCACGCCATCGGCGCCCGCGACGTCGGCCCGGGCGTCGCCTTGCACCGTGACGGCGCCTGCAACGAGGAGCGGCGCGTTCGCGGTGCGCGATCGCGTCGAGAGCCCGCTGAGCGCGAGGTCTCCGGACCACGTCGCCTCGATCCGCGGCGCTTGGGCGGCGACGAGCGTCAGCGACCCCTTCGCCGAGAGGTCGCCACCGTCGATCTCCGCGGAGGCGAACGGCTCGTGCGGCAAGAGGCGCACGTAGGGTGCGAGCGGTGCGAGACCGAGCTTTTCGGTTGCGACGTTCCCGACGAACGATCGCTTCGACACCGAGAAGGTCCCATCCGCCGAACTCGGCGCGCCGTTGAGCACGGCTGCAACGCGGAGCGGGATCTCGAAGCCGCCGGCGGTGTGAACCGGGCCGGCGCGGAGATCGAGCCCGCGGAACTCGAGATTGACCGGCGCGTCGGTCGAGTGGTCGGTGAACGTCAGCGACTGCCGCGTGATCTCGACATCCTGGACCGAGACGTTCCAGTCGCCGGTGAGATCCTCGAGCAGGTAGCTCACGCTCGTGAGGACCTGCTGCGCCGGGCCGCGGAGCGAACCGGGATCGACGCGCGTGCTCCGCGCGGGCGACGGCGGCGGGATGGCGGCGCCCTTCGGCCGTTCGCGAATCATTCGGGCCAGATTGAGAACGCCGGACTGGTCGCGATCGAGCGTCAACGCCCCCTGATCGACGGCCAGCCGCTCGATCACAACTTGCCGCGCGACGACATCGACGTCGGCGCCGTACAGGGTGAGCGACGGCAGCGATGCGAACACGCCACCGGGGCGCTTCGTGAGAAACGAGGAGATGTCGGCCTTCGAGATTCGTGCCCGCGCGATCGGCGTGGGGGCGAGCGGCGCGAAGTGATAGGTGACGAGCGCGTCCAGCGAACCGTCCTCCACCGAGGCGTCGGTGAAGCGCGTCGCGTGTCCGCCGACTTCCGGAAGGACGATGTCGCTGATGACGATCGTGCCTTTCGAGGCCGGCGGATCGAGCGTCAGCGTGCCCGTCCACTCGATCGTCGCGCCGCCGGCGGTCTTCGCGACCATCGAGTGCAGCGTCTCCGCGTTGCTGCCGCGCGGCGGCGTGGTGTCGAGGTTCTCGACGCGGAACGTGATGCCGTCGAGGCGCGTGGTGATCGGCTGCGCGAACGTGCGGTCGTCGAAGATCGCGCGGCCGTCGCGCATCTCGAAGCCGCCGACGATGAACCGCGGCGCGCTCCACGGTTCGTCGGGCGCGGGAGGCTCGTCCGCCGCCGGCGGCACGAGCAGGCGCGCGAGATTGAGCCCGCGCTCGGCGTCGGCGATGGCGTCGACGTACGGCGCGTCGAGGATGATGTCGTTGAAGCGCCAGCCCGGGAGGACGAGCGACGACAGCGGGTTGAAGTCGATCTCCGCGCGCTTCACGCCGAGCGTGTCGCGGCCGTCGGGATCGGTGACCTTGAGGCCGTCGAGACCGAGTCGCCAGGTGTAGGGGTTGAACTGCGCGTCCTCGAGCGTGACGGTGCCCGCGAACGACTTCGCGATCTGCGGAACGACGAGCTTCCGCACGATGACCGGCACGAGGAAGAAGCCGACGATCGGTTGGAGAATGGCGAGGACGAGCGCGGTGACGAGGAGGCGGCGCGTCCATCGCGAGCGCCTCCGCCACCAGCGGCCGAGACGACCGCCGCGACCTCCGAGATTGCGGTCGGCGCTGTCGGGGGCGGAGGATGGCGCGGCGGGCGGCTCGGGTGTGGGCGGAGTCGCGTTCGTCACGACCCCTATATAGCCCGCGGCGAGCGCCGCGCCGAGAATCCGCTGGCCGGTCGGGCGCCTCCCGAATGTGGCCCCGCCTATTTATCGGGACGTACGCCCCGTGTGCGGAACCGAGCCGCCCCAAAGTGACCCGAACGTGGCCACGCCTAATTATCTGGACCTTGCGGCCCAGCGGCACCGGCCGCCGGACGGGCGACGCCCCGACGAGGCCCCGCCTGTTTATCGGGACCTTGCGGCGCGCCGCCCGCGCACAATGCCACCCACCATTATCAGGACCTCGCCGCCGCGCTGCCGGAGCCATCCGCACCGCCTCGACGCCCTCCTCCGGACCGGTTGGGCCTTCGCACGAAACCACCGTTCCCGCGGCGGATCTCGGACTCTTCCCAACTCGGCGCTTGCATCACCCGCGATGCCGATGTCTTATGTAGGCGTTCCAGTTCGCCTGCGGGGGACCCAGCGCCCCTGCGCGTCCTACCCACACCCCCAAACTCGAACGTGTACGTCCTTCGCTCGGCAACCGCCGGGCGATTGGCAGGAACACTGGTCCCGTCGCAGTCGATGGTGAGTGCCATCCGATCTGCCGGACCAGCTTCGGTGTCGGCGTCCGATGTCCGATCGGTGCCTGACATCCGACTTCAGAGTCCCAAGGGAACAACGTCTCGCAATGCGTCTCTCCCGGTCGCTTGACCGGCTCACCAAGCTTCTCTGCTCGTCTCTCGCCTCACCGTAAGGATCGCCACGATGGCTCACACATCGCTTTCCCGCATGCTGATCATGTCGGCGCTCGTCGCCGCCACCGCCGCCCCCGCCCTCGCGCAGACCACGCTTCCCATCAAGACGAAGCGCATCGTCGCGACCGGCCTCACCTTCCCAACGCGGATTGCGTTCGCGCCGGGCGACGACAACAACATGTACATCCTCGAGAAGGCCGGACGCATTCGTCGTTTCGACCTCACGACGAACACGCTTCAGACGGCGAACGTCCTCAACATCGATCCGATCGTCGTCGGCGGTACGTCGGTCAGCGACGAGCAGGGCCTCCTCGGCATCGTCTTCCACCCCGACTATCCGAATACGCCGTACATCTACGTGAACTACACGGCGACCGCGGGCGCCGGCGACACCGTCGTTGCCCGCTACACGATGACCGACGCCACCACGGCGGATCCGGCGTCGGCCCTCCCGATCATCACCTACGACCAGCCCTTCGCGAACCACAACGGCGGCTGGCTGGGATTCGGCCCGGACGGCTACCTCTACATCTCGGCCGGCGACGGCGGCAGCGGCAATGACCCGGGCAACCGCGCCCAGGACATCACCGATCAGAAGCTCGGCAAGATCCTCCGCGTCGACGTCAACGGCGACGACTTCCCGGCCGACGCGACGAAGAACTACGCGATCCCGCCGTCGAATCCGTTCGCCGGCCCGACCGTGGGCGACGACGAGATCCTCCACTACGGCGTCCGCAATCCGTGGAGCTGCAGCTTCGATCGCCAGACCGGCGACCTCTGGATCGGCGACGTCGGCCAGAACGCGTGGGAAGAGATTTCGTTCGCCCCTGCGGGTTCGACCGGCCTCAACTTCGGCTGGCGTTGCACCGAAGGCAACAACTGCACCGGCCTCGGCGGATGCACCTGCGGTGCGCTGACGCTCACCCCTCCGGTGCACGTCTATGACCACGGCGCGACCGGCGGCTCGTCGGTCACCGGCGGCATCATGTACCGCGGCTGCGAGATCCCCGAAGCCCAAGGCGTTTACTTCTTCGCCGACTACGGCTCGGGCCGCTTCTGGAGCTTCCGGTACGACAATGGCGTGAAGACGCTCTTCACCGTCCAGACCCCGAAGTTCACGCCGTCGCTCGACGGTACGACCGTGAACCAGATCGTCGCCTTCGCGCAGAACAACGCGGGCGAGCTCTACATGAGCGACCACGGCGGACAGATCTATCGCATGGTTCGCGATCCGAACGCCGCGGTCCTCCCGGACTGCGACGGCAACGGCATCTCCGACTCGTGCGAGATCGCGGCTGGCGCGCCCGACACCAACGGCAACGGCGTCCCCGACGCCTGCGAAGCCGTGCCTGGTGACATCGACGGCGACGGCATCGTGAACGGCGCCGACCTCGGCATCCTGCTCGGCTCGTGGGGCAAGTGCACGGCCCCGTGCGCGGCCGACCTCACCGGCGACGGCATCGTCGACGGCGGCGACCTTGGTTCGCTGCTCGGCTTCTGGTCGGTCTAATCACCGAACGCAGAACATCCTGAAACGAACCGCCCGCCCCGCGTCGATCGCGGGGCGGGCGTCGTTTTGTCGTTGGTCGGGTGTCGCGACGCGGGCCTCGGCCCGCGCGATCACTTCAGGAATTCGTGCTCGAGGTAGCGAGCGACGTAGTCGAGGATCGACGAGCACTCCGGGATCTCGGGATTGCTCGTCGGCCCCATCGGCTCGAAGCGCATGCCGCGGAAGCGATCGACCGCGTCGCGCACGGTCAGACCGTGTTGCAGGCAGAGGCTGAACGCCCGGCAGAAGCCCTGGATCAGGCCCGACAGCGTCGAGCCTTCCTTACTCATCTTGATGAAGATCTCGCCGGGCCGGCCATCCTCGAAGAGGCCGACCGTGAGGTATCCCTCGTGGCCGGCGATCGAGAACTTGTGAGTCCGCGACGAACGCGTGTCGGGCAGGATCTCGCGGCGAATCGATTGCATGAGCGTGGGCATGGCGTTGGCGAATCCGTTCGTGGGCCGTGCGTGTGTCGTAAAGAACGCGTGAAGTGGAGGCGGCGGATGGTACCGCAGCGCGACGCGCCGCTTGCGCCCGCGCGCGCATTGGGCATCGGACGAAATCGACTTCCTTGCGGAATTTTCGTCGCATGCGCGCATGCGAGGGGGGGCCAAAGTCTTTCTTGAATGTGGGGACGCGCGTTTGGCGCGTGGCGAGTGCGCCGCCGTCCCTCACCCGGCCTGCAACCGCGAGCCGGACGCCGTCCTTCCGAAGGGACCTCCGATGTCAGCCCCCCTCGCATGCCAACCCTTGCCGCGCCCGCACCTCGATCGCCGTGCCGCTCGTGCCGACGACGAGGCGAACCCGATCGTGCAACGTCGTATGCACCGGCTCGACCGCATGCTCCGGATGGCGCGGGCGTATCGCGGGTGGACGAAGGCGGAGCTATCCGAGCAACTGGGTCGCGAGTCGGGGCGCGTCGTGCCGGAGAGCGGCAACCCCAAGCTCGATCTCCTCGTGCGCCTCGCCGACGCGCTCGAGTGGGGACTCGGCGATCTCGCAGAGGACATGTGGGCGGACGACTTCTGGCTCGACGAACCGGAACCCCACGACGACGTGCGCGACGACGTGGGCCCCGACGATGCGGACTTCGACGAGGCTCGCGCGGAATCGCCGTGCGGCCACGCCCGAATGGTCGGGGATTCAGGCGTTGCGACTACGCGTGATGAGGTGTCGGGCGCGGCGGTGACCGGGGCCGATGCGATGTCGCGCGGCCGCGTCGAGCCCGCGTCATGGCGATTCGACGATCGCGGGCTGGACGGCGCCGCCTCCGCCGCGGCGTTCGCGGAGCTCGACCTTCTCGCGGTGCAGGCGCATCGTGCGGGCGACGCGACGCGATTGCTGCGGCTTGCGCGCGACATGCGGCGCGCCGCGCGAACGGCGACGGAGCGGGCTCTCGCGGCGAATCGCGAAGCCGGGGCGTGGGACCTGCGCGGCCGCTACGTGCGCTCCCTTGAGGCCGTGCAACGCGGACTGGCGCATGTCGGCGTGCGCGACGACGTGCGCCTCATGTTGCAGGTGAATCTCGCCGGCGCGCACCACGCGCTCTGGCACTTGGTCGACGCCCGGGCGATCGCGACCGATCTTCTCTCGCGCTTCGGCGAACGGCCGGCGCGCACCCGCATCGAGCGCGTCTCGGAGGCGTTCTCGTGGGCGATCCGCGGACACACCTGGCGGAGGACCGTGGCCACGCGGCCCGCCGACGAGTGGCGCGATCTCGCCCGCCGCGCGCGGCACGATCTCGAAATCGCGTGCGGGCAGTATCTCCGCCTCGCCGCCGCCCATCACGACCGAAGCTACGAGGCGCTCGCGTCGACGTGCCGTGTCGGGCTTCTCGACTGCGCCTGCATCCTCGGCGAAGCCGATCCCCGGATCGCCGTCGCGCAGATCATCGATCGCTTGGGCGACGTCGAGGACATCGCCGAGGCGCCGCGCGGCGACTCGCTCGAGTCGTACGGTTGGTGGGCGCTGACGGGCTGCACGATCGCGCGGCGGCATCTGCATGGCGACGACCTGCAACGCGCGATGGCGATCTGCACGAACAAGGCGTTCGAGATCGCCGAGCGGCTCGACAACTGGTCGATGCGCGAGCAGGCGTTCGTGATGGAGTTCGAGCGTCGGCAAGCGCAGGGCGACGTGCGACTCGACCGTCGCACGCCGCACGAACCTCGGGTGGACGCGGGAGCGCTGCGGGCCGAGGCCACAGCCCGTAGCCCCCGCGCTCCCGGGCGGCGCCCGCCGGTGCGCGACGACGGCGCGCACGAGATCGACGACAACGCGTGGCTTCTTGACGACGAGGACATCCGCGTCCTCGCGGGCGCGATGGGCCGCTTCCCCTGCTTCCGCCCGATCGGATGGCGGATTCTCGATAGCGCGCGCGTGCTCGAGCCATCGTTGCATGCGGCTTCGCTCCGTCGGCGCGACGACGACCTCGAGACGTCGGAGGTCGACGCCAGCGTCGAGACGCGCGCGCCCTTCGACGAGGGCGCCCACGACACACTCGACGCCGACGACGCCACCCGTCCCGTGGCCCGCGCCCCGAACGCTCCACGCGGCACTCCCGGCCCACGCCCTCGCTGTCACGGCGAGCGTGCCGGAGTCGCGTCTCCTTGCGGTACCCCCTCAGTGTCGCTGGCGATGTTCGCTCGCGACTGACGCCGCCCCGCGCGGTGCGTGTACCGCGCGGGGCGGGAGGCGGGGTGCGCCGAGTGGCCCCGCTGCCGTGTGGCGCGGCGTTTCCTCGGCCCCCATCCGTCCCGATTCTCTGGCTCTATCGCTGTCTCTGTCTCTGTCTCCGCATCCGTACCCGTATCCGTATCCGTCGTGTCGCTCCGGCTCGACGTTCGGGCTCGGCATTCCGGCTCGAGCTTCTCTCGCAATCTTCTGGCTCGACTCTTTGTCCACGATCCCTGCCTTACGCCAACCGCTTCCGCAACACCGTCATCAACGTTGCAGGCTCGAGGAACGACTTCGGCGGACGGAACCACACTTCGGTCACGCCGTCCTGATCAGGCTGGCCGACCACGCGCACCGAGCCTTGGACTCCCTTGAACTTCGCTTCGAGGTCGCCGGGCCGCGCGGTGCGGAAGACGAGGTCGTCCCCCTGCCGCGTGATCGAACGCACCCCGAGCATCGTTGCGCGAAGGCGCACGTCCGCGAGTTCGACGAGCGTCTTCGTCATGGTCGGCACGTCGCCGTACGCGCTCTCGAGATCCTTGACCGTCTTCGCCAGCGCCTCCAGCGAGTCCGACTGTCCGATCCGGCGATACGCGTCCATGCGGCGCTGGTCGCTCGGGATGTAGGTCTTCGGAATCGAGCCGGCGATGCCGACATCGACCATCGTGTCGATCGGCGTCAGCTTGCGCACGTTCTTGAGTTCGTTGACGGCCGTCTCGAGGAGCGAGCAGTACATGTCGTATCCGACCGCCGCGATGTGCCCCGACTGCTCGGGGCCCAGGATGTTGCCCGCGCCGCGGATCTCGAGGTCGCGCATCGCGATCTTGAAGCCCGCGCCGAGCATCGAGTAGTCCTCGATCGCCTTGAGGCGCTTCATCGCGTCTTCCGTGATCGACTTCTCTTCCGGCAGAAGCAGGTAGCAGTACGCGCGATGCTTCCAGCGGCCGACGCGCCCGCGGAGCTGGTGCAGCTCCGACAGTCCGAACATGTTCGCGTTGTGGACGAACATCGTGTTCGCGGTCGGGATGTCGATGCCCGACTCGATGATCGTCGTCGACACGAGGATGTCGGCCTTGCGGCGCATGAACGTGAGCATCACGTCCTCGAGCTCCTTCGCCGCCATCTGGCCGTGCCCGACGACGATCTTCGCCTTCGGCACGAGCTGCTGGATGCGCGCCGCGACCTCGTGGATGTCGTTCACGCGGTTGTGGACGAAGAAGACCTGCCCCTCGCGCGCGAGCTCGCGTTCGAGCGCCTGCTGCACGCGCTTCGGGTTGAACGGGATGACCTCGGTGACGATCGCGCGGCGGTCGAGCGGCGCCGTCGTCAGGTTCGAGATGTCGCGCAGCCCGAGCATCGCCATGTGCAGCGTGCGCGGGATCGGCGTCGCCGAGAGCGTGAGGACGTCGGCGGCGAGACGGAATTCGAGGAGCTTATTCTTGTGCTCGACGCCGAAGCGCTGCTCCTCGTCGACGATGACGAGCCCGAGGTCGGAGAAGCGGACGTCCTTCGAGAGAAGTCGATGCGTGCCGATCAGGACGTCGACGCGCCCCGCCGCGGCCTCGTCGAGGATCACCTTCGCCTCGGCGTCGGTCTTGAAGCGCGACACGCTCTCGATGCGGAAGGGGTACGCGCGAAACCGGTCGCGGAACGTGCGCTCGTGCTGCTCGGCGAGCACGGTGGTCGGCACGAGCACCGCGACCTGCTTGCCGAACTCGACGGCCTTGAACGCCGCGCGGATCGCGACTTCGGTCTTGCCGAAGCCGACGTCGCCGCAGATCAGGCGGTCCATTGGGCGCGGCCGCATCATGTCGCGCTTCGTCGCGTCGATCGCGGCGACCTGGTCTTCGGTCTCGTCGTACGGGAACTCCGCCTCGAACTCCACCTGCCACGGCGTGTCGGCGGGATAGCGGATGCCCGGACTCGACTCGCGCGCCGCCTGGATCCGCAGCAACTCCGCGGCGAGGTCGCGGACCGCGTCCTTCACGCCTTCGCGGGCGTTCTTCCAGCGCTTGCCGCCCAAGCTCGAGAGCGGCGGCCGCGCGGCCCCCGCGCCGATGTACTTCTGGACGAGCTCGATCTTCGACATCGGCACGTGCAGACGCGCGCCGGCGTCGAACTCGAGGGTGAGGAACTCGTCCTCGCCGGAGCCTCCCGCCTTCTCCTTGCGGTCGCCCTTGAGCTGTTGCAGCCCGAGGAACTTCGCGATGCCGTGATCGCGGTGGACGACGTAATCGCCGGGCTCGAAGCCGACGAACGCGTCGCGCGCCTTCGCGCCGGCCATGCGGACCGCGCGGCGGCGCACGCCGTAGCGATGCAGAAGCTCGTGCTGCGGCACGAACGCGAGCGCGTCGGTGCCCGCGGGCGACCCTTCGCCGCCCCACACGAAGCCGCGGTGGAGATGCGCCTCGACGATCGCCGCTCGCGACGCCCCCGCGTGCTCCGCCAACAGTTCGCCGGTGCGCTGCGCCTCGCCCGACGTCGCGCAGTAGACGACGACCTCATGCCGGCTGCCGAGGAAGGCGAGATCGATGAACGCTTCCTTCACGTCGTCGGGGAAGACCGGCAACGTGGAGACGGGCAGCTCGACGACCCGTCCGCTCACGCTGACCGCGCTGAACTGATTCACCTGGACAATCGCGCGGCACGCGTCGGTGAGCCCCTTCACGACCGACTGCGGACCGTAGATTCCTCGGGCGTCGTGCACGCGCTCGTAGTAGCCGCGGGCCTGCTCGAGCACCTCGGCGAGTTCGGCGATCACGCAGGTCGTCCCCGCCGGCAGGAGCGTCGCGAGCGGCACCACGCCGGCGTCCGATTGGATCGCGTCAGCGGAGGCGCTCACGAGCTCCGCTTCGTCGAGCGCGCGATCGCTCGCTTGCGTCGCGAGATCGACCTCGAAGATGCGCTCGATCTCGTCGCCGAAGAGGTCGATGCGAATCGGCGCCTCGGCGCCAGGCGCGAAGACGTCGACGATGCCGCCGCGCACCGCGAACTCGCCGGGGCCTTCGATCGCGTCGACGCGGCGGAATCCGCCGGCCTCGAGCCACACCGAGAACTCGCGGAGGTCGAGCCGTTGCCCGACGCGAATCGTGCGCAGCACGCGCTCGATGCGATCGGCGCCGGGCACCGACTGCATGAGCGCGGGGATCGGCGCGACGATCGCCCGCGGGCACGGCCCCGTGCCGGCGCGGTGCGCGAGCAGCGTCTTCGCGAGCCCGGCGCGGGCCGACACGATCTCGAGGCTCGCCGCGGACTCGCCGGGCAGCGCTTCGAGCGCCGGGAAGCTCACCGCATCGACGCCATGCGCGAGCAACTCGCCCACCGCCTCGTCGGCGTCGTCGAGGTGTGCAACGACGAGAAGGATCGGGCCGTCGACAAGCCGCGACAGCGCCCCTGCCACCAGCGTGGTGCTCGACCCGTGCGCTCCCCGCGCGACCACGTCGCCGCCGGCGCGCGCCTCGTCGGCGAGCCGTCGGACCGAGGGATCACGCTCGAGCCGCGCGAGCCATGCCGCCGCCGCGGGGGCGGTCATCGGCGATCGCTCGCTGCCTCGTCGACCGGTGCGCCGCCGACGCAGGCGTAGGGTGCGAGGGCCGCGACCGTCGCCGGCCCGATGCCGCGCACGCGGGCGAGCGCGTCGACGTCGGCGAAGGGCCCCTGTTCGGCCCGATCGGCCACGATCGCGGCGGCGACCGCCGGACCGACGTCGGGGAGAAGCGCCAACTCGTCGATGCCTGCAACGTTGAGATCGACGCGGTGCCGCGCGATCTCGGCCGAGACCGCGGCGACCGGCGCCTCGCGGTGCAGCATCGTCCACGCCATGGCTGCAACGACGAGTGCGAGCGCGGCCGTGACGCCGCGGGCGACGCCGTCCGTTCCCGCATCCGCATGCTCGTCACTCCCGCGCATCGCGCCCCCCTTCGGCGACCTTCGTCGCGCCCGTCGTTCCCGGGCGCGGCCCGAGCGGCTTCCGCAGCGTGCGGCGCAGGCCGACGAGCTTCGAGAGAATCGGCCGCGCCGTGCCTGCCGCGTCGAAGAGGCCGAGCCCGCGAGCATCGACGCCCGCGGCGTCGCTCGCGTCGGCCCAGAAGACGGTGTCGACGAACGGCTTCGAGAGCGCGATGCTCGCCGCCCTGCCGCCCCACGACGCCTGCGAGTCGGGCGTCCAGCCGTCGTGCCAGTGGCCGCCGCGCGGCTCGATGTCCTGCGCCGGCACGCCGAATCCGGTGAGAAGGACCCGCGCCTCGCGGCCGAGGAATCGGTCGAGCGCGCAACTCACCTGGAAAAGGTCGCGCGCGACCGAGCCGCACCCGGGCGTCATGCGCACGCCAACGGCCGAGATCGTGATTCCCTCCTGCTGGAGAATCTCGATGTAGCGCCACGGCAGGATCGAGTTCGCGCTCCGCGTTGCACGCTCCGCGAACGGATCGACCACCTCGATCAGCGCGTGCGCCTTGCGATTGTGTTGGCGCACGAGGACCGTGACGCGCCGCGCGAGATCGATCATCTGGTCGAGCGAGAGCTCGAGGAACGCGTTCGCGTGGAAGCCGCTGCCGACGTTCCAGATGCCGATCGCGTGCTTGTAGCGCGAGACGACGCGCTCAAGATGGTCATACGCAAGTTCGAGGAAGCTCTCGTAGTCGTGGCGAAACACCCGCGCGTGGTCGGGCAGGCACTCCTCACGGAGATCGAGAAGCGGCCCGGCCATGAGCGGCTTCTTCCGTTCGAGGGCCCATGTGACCCAGCGATCGACCGCCGCGAAGTCGGGCTTCCCCTTCTTCGGCTCGATCTCGCGCCACGACATCGGGATCTGGAGGACGTCCATGTCGCGCTGGAGCGCCTCGGTCAGGGACGGCTGCAACGGGGTCGTCGGGCGGACGTTGGTGCCGAGCGTCGTCGAGCTTGCGGCACGCGCGCCGAAGCGCCGATGCAGCAGGATCTCCGCGTGGCTCATCGCGAGATGCTCGCTCGCCTCGATCGACTTCTCGAGCGACTGCAGCGCGAGCCGTTCGCCTTCGCGATCGTCGGCGGCGAGGAGCGCCTTCGCGAAGATGCCCCGCGCCTGCTCCCACAGCCGCATCGCGCCGCGGGCGAGATCCGGATCCCACATCTGCCACTCTTCGCACTTCTGGATGAAGTGCTTGATGCGGTGGCGCGCCAATTCGAGCATCAGCCCGTAGGGCTCCTTCCGCGGCGTGACCACACATGTCTGCAGCATGAGGGTTCCGGCGTGGCCGGCCCGCACGGGCAAGGTGATCGCGACGACCTCCTCGTCGACGACCGACACCGAGAGCAGCGCGCCGCCGTCGTCGGTCGCGAGGGTCACGGTGCCGCGGCACGGGTTGTCGTCCGGCCCGATGGCGTGCGCAACATCCCCCGCACCCTTCCCGAGAAGGGCAGGGTCGTAGGCGCGGAATCGAAAGATGGACGAGCTCGCGGACACGCAACAGAAACGCGGCGGGGAGCCGCCGCGACGAACGGGCGAAGTGTACTCGGCCAACCTGCCGTCCCGCCCGCACCGCGCACTTCCGCGCGTCGCTCGAATCGCCGTACGCTGCCCCCCGCCGACAGAGGTCGCGACGACACGCGACCGCCGTCAGCCACGTCTCGCTTGGGCCCAATGCAGGCCCCAATGTTGGCCCCCATGAACGCGCACGTCGACATGCCCGCCGCCGTCTTCCGCACCGACCTTCCGCTCCCCGACCGCCGACAAGGCAAAGTCCGCGACGTCTATCGCGTCCCTGGCGACGGCACGCGACCGGATCGCGTCCTCATCGTTGCGACGGATCGGATCTCCGCATTCGACGTCGTCATGCCGACGCCGATCCCGGGCAAGGGCCGACTGCTCACCGCGGTCTCGCTTGGCTGGTTCAAGTTCCTGCGCAAGCTCGCGCTCGTGCCCGACCATCTCCTCTCGACCGATCCCGCCGAAGTGCCGGGCCTGAGCGCGGACGACCGCGCGATGCTTGCCGGCCGCATGATGCTCTGCCGCGCCGCGAAGGTCGTGCCGATCGAGTGCGTCGCCCGCGGCTACCTCGCCGGCAGCGGCTGGGCCGAGTATCAGGAGCGCGGCACCGTGTGCGGCATCGCGTTGCCGAAAGGGCTGAAACAGTGTGATGCGCTTCCGCAGCCGATCTTCACGCCCGCGACGAAGGAGGCGGTCGGCCACGACGAGAACATCTCGTTCGAGCGGGCCTCGGAACTCGTCGGCAAGCGACTGATGGAGCGGCTCCGCGCGCTCACGATCGAGATCTACTCCGCCGCCGCAAGTCACGCCCGCGAGCGCGGCGTGATCCTGGCCGACACCAAGTTCGAATTCGGATTCGCGCTCGACGCGAAGGGCAAGGCCACCGAGGAGCTCCTCCTCGTCGACGAGGTCCTCACCCCCGACTCGAGCCGCTATTGGCCGGTCGCGCAGTACGAACCCGGCCACGACCAGCCGAGCTTCGACAAGCAGTACCTGCGGAACTACCTCCTCGAGCTCGTGAAGGCGAAGCGCTGGGACAAGTCGCCGCCCGGGCCCGCGCTGCCCGATGACGTCGTGACGAACACGATCAAGCGATACGAGGAAGCGCGCACGAAGCTCGGCGTCGGCTGACGCGCCTGCAACGCGGAGCGCCATGCGGCGTCAGCGGTACTTCGCCGAGACGATCTCGACCTCGTAGCCGAACTCGCACGGTGCCTTGACGGGCACCTGGCAGAGCGCCGCTCGCCCGGCGTAGCCCCACGCGACGAGCGGCTCCTTCGCGTTGACCTTCGCGCCGCGCCCGCCGTCCTTCGTCTTCTCGTAGAGGTCGAATCCGACGCGCGTGACCGCGTTCACGTACTTCGGCGCCTCGACGCGCACCGTCACCTCGCGTGCCGGCGCACTCCCCGTTGCAGGCGCATCGCTGAGTTCGGCGCTCGCCTTGAGCGAGCGGATGGCGTCGGGACCTTCGTTCCATTCCGGCGGCAGCGCGAGCGCGCGATCGAAGCGCTCGCGGTTCGCCTGGCGGGCGCCGCTGTTCGTGTCCTTCTTGATGCGCGTGATCGTGGTACACGCCTCGATGTCGACCGGCGCGAACGTGCCGCGGATGCGCTCCGCCGCCGCGCGGACGTCGGCCTCGGTCGCCACGCTCGGATCCGGCTTCGGTCGGAGGCGCGTGGCGAAGCCGGCGCCGCCGAGCACCTTCGCGGTCGCGATGTCGTACGACTCGCCGGCGTCGATGTCGAGACCGATCTCGGCCGGCACGAAGACCGGGCGACATTCGCTCTCCGAGATGGGCAGCCAGAGGACGCGGATCTTCCGCGCGGCGTTCGCGTTGCGGCGAAGCGCGTCGACTTCCTTCGCGATCGGCGCCGCCGCGGCGCGGCGCTTCTCGCCGTCGACCGACGTGTCGCCCGTCGGGTTCTTGACGAGATCGGCGAGCGGCTGGAGCGAGTCCGCGAGGAGCAGGCAGCCGTCGCGCCAGTACGGATCGAACTCGATCACGTCGACCTCGATGACGCGCTCGACCGCACGCTTCGGCTTGAACTCCTTCGGCGTGGGCTCCTTCTTCGCGGCACTCCTCGGCTTCGGCGGGCGCACCTGCGCGGCGGCCTCGGGCACGAACCACGCGGCGACAAACGCCATGGCGACGACGAGCATCCAGCGGACGGGACCGGCGACGGACGAGCTTCGTGGCATGCGGACTCCTCGCGGATAGCCTATCGCGAACACCGGAGGTTTCCGCATGGGGCGCGATCGACGTCAGGGCCGAACCGAGTCTCGTCGTTGCACGGGTCCCGGATGCCCTCCCGGATGCTGCCCGCCGGCAACGCCGTCCCGCCGCGACTTCCTCCTCTCCGTTGCAGCCGCCGGTGCCGGCCTCGCCGTCGCGCCGATCGCCGGACCGTTCGGCCCGGGCGACATCGCCGACTTTCCCGTGCCCGCCGACAAGCGCCTTTCCCCGGAGTGGATGCGCTCGCTGCGGGCCCGCGGCGAACCGCACGTCTGGACGAAGGCCCGGAACGAGCTCCGCTTCATCGGCATGCCGGTCGGCGGGATCGGCTGCGGCCAGCTCTATCTCGGCGGCGACGGTCGCCTCTGGCACTGGGACGTCCTGAACACGCCGCAGGCCGATGCCTTCCGCGCCTCGAGCGGGCCGCACTACGCGAAGCCCGCCGAACCGCGCTCGCCGTTCGCGCAGGGCTTCGCCCTCCGCGTTGCAGGCATCGACCGCGCCGTCACGCTCGACGCCGAGGGCTTCGCCGACGTGCGGTTCCGCGGCGAGTACCCGATCGGGCGCGTGGCCTATCGCGACCCGACCCTTCCGGTCGAGGTCGACCTCGAGGCCTTCTCGCCGTTCATCCCGCTCGACGTCGATGCGTCGAGCCTTCCCTGCACGTTCCTGCGCTAC
Source organism: Phycisphaerae bacterium (assembly GCA_016795035.1). Lineage (GTDB taxonomy): Bacteria > Planctomycetota > Phycisphaerae > Phycisphaerales > SM1A02 > JAEUIT01. Next base: position 41,287 of record JAEUIT010000054.1, read on the forward strand.
CGGATCCGCAACACGAGCGACCGAGCCGTCGACGTGACGATCGGCGGATGGCTCGAGAATGCCGCGCTCCTCGCGAGCGCCGTGCCCGGCGGCGCCGAGCGCCGTGTGCGAGCGCTGCGAGCGCCGTCCCTCTGCGGCATCCACTGCGATGCACTCCCCGTTGCAGGCGCCGGCCGCCCCGACATGGTCGTCGCCGACTTCGAATCGGGCAACTACGAAGGCTGGACCGCGACCGGCACCGCTTTCGGCGCCGCTCCCCGGGCGCTCAAGGACATCGCGGGATACCAAGGCAACCTGCGCGGACAGGGCGCGTACGCCGTGAACACGCACGAGACGCGAAACGGCGAGGACGTCGCCGCGGCCGACAGACACGTCGGCACGCTCACGAGCGCGCCGTTCCGGATCGACCGCGCGTATCTCGGGTTCCGGATCGGCGGCGGCAATCATCCCGGGCAGACGTGCGTGAACCTCCTCGTCGACGGCGCGCCGGTGCGCAGCGCGACCGGGCGCGACGACAACGCGATGCGCCGCGAGCGCTTCGACCTGCGCGAGTGGGCCGGACGCATGGCCCAGATCGAGATCGTCGACGGATGGACCGGCGCGTGGGGCAACGTCGGCGCCGACGCGTTCATCCTCACCGACTCGCCGGTCGCCGAGCCGATCGAGACGGCGCCCGACTTCGGCTCGCTGGCGCTCGGTATCGTCGACGACGACGCGGCCGTCGCGCTCGCCGACCTCGGCGCGGGCGCCCCGGCCGAGCGGGTCTTCGCCGTAGCGCCCGGCGCCGACGAGGCGCGCCGCCCCGTCGAGGATCTCCTCGTTGCAGGCGTGCGGGCGGCGCGGCGCCTCGAACCGGGCGCCGAGACGATCGTGACGTTCGTGATCGCCTGGCACTTCCCGCGCCCGTCGTGGGATCCGCTTCCCCTCCCGAACGCCGAGTCGCTCCGCCGCGAGTACGTGCGCCGCTTCGCCGACGCTGCGGCCGTCGCCGCGCACGCGGCCTCGAACGCCGAGGCGCTCGTCGGCGGAACCGAGCTCTGGACGGCGACCTGGTACGACTCCACGTTGCCGCATTGGTTCCTCGACCGCACGATGGCGAACACGTCGACGCTCGCCACCGCGACCTGCTATCGCCTCGTGCGCGCCGACGATCCGGCGAGCGAGCGCTTCTACGGCTGGGAAGGCACGTATTGCTGCGCCGGCACCTGCCAGCACGTGTGGCAATACGCGCAGGCCGTCGCCCGGCTCTTCCCGGCGCTCGAGCGGAACGTCCGCGAGACGGTGGACTTCGGGCTCGCGTGGCACGAGTCGGGCGCGATCGACTATCGCGCCGAGGCGCACCAGATCGTCGCGCACGACGGGTTCGCCGGCACGATCCTCCGCGCGTGGCGCGAGCACCAGATGTCGCCCGACGCTCGCTACCTCACGGCGATCTGGCCGCGCGTGCGGCGCTCGCTTGAGTTCTTCCTCGCCGAGGACAAGGACCGCGACGGACTCCTCGAGGGCGCGCAATACAACACGCTCGACGCGACGTGGTACGGCCCGATGGCGTGGATCAGCTCGCTCTACCTCGCGGCGTTGCGCGCGGGCGAGGCGATGGCGCTCGAGATGGGCGACGTCCCCTTCGCGGCGACCCTCGCGGAGCGCGCCGAACGCGGCTCGCGCGAGATCGTCGCGCAGCTCTTCAACGGCGACTGGTTCGTGCACCGCGCCGATCCCGAGCATCCCGAGGCGAACACGACGAACGACGGCTGCCACATCGACCAGGTCTTCGGGCAGTCCTTCGCGATGCAGCTCGGACTTCCGCGCGTGGTGCCGGAGAAGGAGTGCGTGGCGGCGCTGCGATCGCTCTACCGCTACTCGTTCGCTCCCGACATCGGCCCGTATCGCGCCGCGCTCGACGCGAAACTCCCGGGCGGCCGCTGGTACGCGATGCCCGGCGAGGGCGGCCTTCTCATGTGCACGTGGCCGCCGCATCGCACCGTGAAGGACACCGACGCCGCCGTCGCGCTCGCCCGCGGCAAGGGGCGCGAGGCGTGGGCCGCGGGCTACTTCGTCGAGTGCATGAGCGGCTTCGAGCACCAGGTCGCGTCGCACATGATCGCGGAGGGGCTCGTCGACGAGGGGCTCGCGATCGAGCGCATGATTCACGACCGCTACGACGCCTCGAAGCGCAACCCCTACAACGAGGTCGAGTGCAGCGACCACTACGCACGCGCGATGGCGTCGTACGGCGCGTTCGTCGCGATCTCGGGGTTCACCGTCAACGGGCCGAAGGGGGAGATCGGGTTCGCGCCGCGGCTCACGCCGGAGGCGTTCCGCGCGGCGTTCGTCGCGGCGACCGGATGGGGCACGTTCGCGCAGTCGATCGACGGCGCGTCGCTCGAGGCGACACTTGCGGTGCGCCACGGCTCGCTCGCGGCGCGGGCGATCTCCCTCGAGATCCCCGACGCGCTGCGCGGCTCGCCTGCGCTCCGCGTTGCAGCCTCGGTCGACGGCGACCCGGTCCCGGCGACCGTCACGCGCGACGGCTCTCGCGCGGTGGTGCGCAGCGAGCTCGACCTCGGCGAGGGCAGCGTCCTGCGCCTCACGCTCTCGGCGTAGGCCTCAGACGCGCAGGGCCGCGTCGACGCAATTCCGCAGGAGCATCGCGACGGTCATCGGACCGACGCCGCCCGGCACCGGCGAGAGGAAGCCCGCGACGCGGCGCACGTCGTCAAATGCGACGTCGCCGACGGTCACCATCTTGCCGCCCGCGCCCGGCACGCGGTTGATGCCGACGTCGACGACCGCCGCGCCCGGCTTCACCATCTCCGCGGTGATGAGCCCCGGCACGCCTGCGGCTGCAACGAGGACATCGGCGGTGCGGGTGAGCGACGCGAGATCCTTCGTGTACTTGTTGCACGAGATGACCGTCGCCTCCGCCCGCATCAGGAGGACCGCGATCGGCTTGCCCACGATGTTGCTCGCGCCCACGATCACGCAGCGCGCGCCCCGGAGCGGCGTGCGCGTCCATTCGATCATCTCGAGCGTCGCGAGCGCCGTGCACGGCACGAGGCTGCGCCGTCCGTACACCGCGTTGCCGATGTTCGCGGGATTCACGCCTTCGACGTCCTTCTCCGGCGCGATGAGGCTCTGCACGCGCTCGGTGTCGACGCCTTCCGGCAACGGAAGGTGCAGCATGATCGCGCGCACGTCGTCGGCGGCGTTCAGGAGAAGCACGCGCCCGGCGATGTCGTCGAACCGCGCGCCCGCCGGCAGTCGATGCAGGACGTAGTCGATTCCAACCGCGGCACAGGTGCGTGCCTGATTCTCGGCGTAGATCGCCGCGGCCTTGTCGTCGCCGACGAGGATCGCGTCGAGTCGGGCGCGGCGGCCGGCCGCGCGAAGGCGCTCGGCAAGCGTCGATCGCGTGCTCTCCGAGAGTGCCTTGCCGTCGATCAGAACGGCGCCCGCCGAGGTCATGTCGGACATCCGCCGAAGTCTAACCAAGTTGGCGCGGGGCATCCTGCGAACGCCGCACCGGTACACTCAGCCTCGCTCGTCCCAACCTCGATCGTTCCCGACTCTTGCCGCAAGGAGAAACGCATGAAACGAATGCTCGTCACGCTCGCTCCCGTCCTCGTCTCGGCCGTCGCGCTCGCGCAGAGCGAGAAGCCCGCGACCGTCCCGGCGCAGCCCATCGCCCCGGCCAAGCCTGCGGCCGCCGCGCCCGCGGAGGAGATCAAGCCGCTCTCGATCGGCGACGTCGCGCCGGCGTACGACATCGAGTCGTGGGTGCAGGGCAACAAGGTCGCGTCGTTCCCCGCAGGCAAGGTCACGGTGCTCGAGTTCTGGGCGACGTGGTGCGGTCCGTGCAAGCAGTCGATCCCGCACCTGAGCGAGATGAACGATCGCTTCAAGGACTACGGCGTCACCTTCATCGGCGTCTCCGACGAGAAGCTCGAGACCGTCACCGGCTTCCTCGCGAAGGACGAGTGGAAGGAGAAGATGCGCTACACCGTCGCGACCGATCCGGACAAGTCGACCTACAAGTCGTACATGACCGCGGCCGGACAGGGCGGCATCCCCACCGCGTTCGTCATCGGCAAGACGGGCAAGGTCGAGTGGATCGGCCATCCGATGGTCGGCCTCGACGAGGTCGTCGAGCAAGTCGTCAACGACAAGTGGGACTCGAAGGCCTACAAGGCGAAGTTCGACGCCGAGGTCGCCGCGAATAACGCGCGGCGTGCGGTGATGAAGGACTTGAGCGCCGCCCGCAAGGCGAACGACTGGGCGAAGGTCGTGAGCATCGACAACGAGCTTCTAGCGAAGAACCCCGACGACGTGAGCGCGCAGGTCGGCAAGCTCGAGGCGCTCCTCCTCGGCGCGAAGAGGTACGACGAGGGCTACACCCTCGCCACGTCCATCGCCGAGAAGAACGCGAAGAACCCGATGGTGCTCAACCAGATCGCGTGGATGATCGTCGACGCGCCGGGCCTCGAGAAGCGCAATCTCGACGTTGCCACCAAGATCGCCGAGCAGGGCGTCGAGGCGAGCGGCGGAAAGAACGGCGCCATCTTGGACACGCTCGCCCGCTGCTACTGGGACAAGGGCGACAAGGCGAAGGCCATCGCGACGCAGAAGAAGGCGGTCGAGGCCGAAGGCAGCGGCCCGATGGCCGACGAGCTGAAGAAGACGCTCGCGACGTACACGAGCGGCACCTGATCCCGCTTCGCACGAACCGAACCTGCGCGGGCCCGGACTTCTCCGGGCCCGCGTTCGTTTTGGAAGCGGCGCCCCGCTGCGACCGCCCTACTCCCCTTCACAATTGGCTGAAACGAGGAGACGACGCTTGCCCGCGCGGGTGCCGCGGGTACGTTCGAACGTCGCGTCGCCCGCCGCCCTTCGTCCGTCCCTCCCCGCTCCATGAACGCCCCCATCTCCGCCGGCCGCCTCTCGCCGATCGCCCTCCTTCTGGCCGTCACGGCCTGCGGCGCTGCGCACGCGCAGAACGTCCGCTACGTGAACGTCGCGGCTCCCGCCGGCGGCAACGGCCTCACGTGGGCCACCGCCTACAACAACGTGAAGACGGCGGTCGCTGCGGCCGTCGGCAATCCGGCGATCAAGGAGCTCTGGATCGCGCAGGGCGTCTACGACCCGGGCACCGCGCCGTACACCCTGAAGAACGGCCTCACGCTCTACGGCGGCTTTGAAGGTGACGAGACGTCGCTTGCGCAACGCGACATCGACGCGTTCCCGACCGTGTTCACCGGCCAAGGCTCGCATCGCATCATCAACGGCGGCACCGTGAATGCGACGGCAGTCGTCGACGGGATCACGCTGCGCGACGGCTTCTCCGCGACGGAGGGCGGCGCGGTCCTCGGCGGCAACGCGACGTTTCGTCGTTGCCGCTTCGAGTCGAACGAGGCCGGCACCGACGGCGGCGCGTGGTACGGCTACGGCAACTCGCCGCGGTTCGTCCAGTGCGTCTTCGTCGACAACGTTGCAGGCGACAGCGGCGGCGCGCTCAACACGTACGAAGGCTCGCTCACGATCGTGAACGGCACCTTCCTCGGCAACCAGGCGGCCACGGGTGGCGGCGCGGTGTATACGTATGCGGGCACGATCACGATGACGAACTCGCTCGTCGCCAAGAACGCGGCGGGCGACGGCGCGGGCGGCGTCGAGACGTATGAAGGCCCGGTGGTCATCGCGTTCTCGACGATCGCCGACAACCAAGGCGGCGGCGTCGCAAAGTTCACCGGCCCCGCGCTCGATCTGCGGAGCTCGATCGTCTGGAATAACGGCGTGAGCGGCCCCGCGATCGGCATCTACTCCTGCGTGCAGGGCGGCGTGCCCGGCGTCGGCAACATCGCGACCGATCCGCTCTTCGCGAACCCGGCAGAGAACGATTGGCGCCTCGCCATCGGCTCGCCCGCCATCGACGCCGGCAACAACTCCGCGTTGCAGGCCGACACGTTCGACCTCGACGGCGACGGCAACGTGACCCAGCCGTTGCCGGTCGACCTCGCGCTTCTCGTGCGCCGCCGCGACGACCCGACCACGCCCGACACCGGCGCCGGCACGGCGCCGATCGTCGACATGGGCGCCTTCGAGCACTTCCCCGACTGCAACGGCAACGGCATCGAGGACGCCAACGACATCGCGAGCGGCACGAGCGCCGACATCGACGGTAACGGCACGCCCGACGAGTGCGAAGACTGCAACGGCAATCGCCTGCCCGACGGCCTCGACATCGCGAACGGCACGAGCGGCGATTGCCAGAAGGACGGCATCCCCGACGAGTGCCAGATCGGACAGGGACCGACGATCGCCTATGGCATCGACGACGGCTCCTCGGAGAACGAGATCGGTCTCGTAAACGGCGGCGACTTCGCGTGGCTGAATAGGTTCACCGTCGCCGAGGGCGGCGAGATCCTCCGCGAGCTTCGCTTCGCCTGGGGCAGCGGACTTCCCGAGGGCGCCTTCATCACCGTCTACGTCTGGAACGATCCGAACCAGGACGGAAACCCGAAGGACTCGCTCGTCATTCGCAGCGAGCTCGCGAAGGTCGTCGCGCCCGGCACCGACCTCCTCCAGACGATCGACATCGCCGACACCTACGTGGGTCCTGCAGGCACGACGTACTTCGTCGGCGCGATCATCAATGCGGGCATCGCCATCGCGCCGCTCGACCAATCGGGATCGTCGCAACAGCGCAGTTGGATCGCGGCGACGGCCGGAGGACAAGTCAATCCGAACGCGCTCGGCGACTCGGGGCTCTTCGGACTCGTCGACTCGTTCAACTTCCCCGGCAACTGGCTCGTGCGCGCCGTCGGTTGGCGCGAGCTCGACTGCAACGGCAACGGCGTGCCCGACGACTGCGACCTCGCGAACGGCTTCGCCGATTGCCAAGGCGACGGCATCCCCGACGTGTGCCAACTCGACGGAAACGACTGCAACCAGAACGGCGTGCCCGATGACTGCGACCTCGCCGACGGAACGCTCAGCGATTGCCAACCGAACGGCAAGCCCGACGCCTGCGAGATCGCCGCAGGCGATGTGACCGATCTCGATCGGAACGGCGTGCCCGACGTCTGCGAAGACTGCGACGGCAACGGCCTGCCCGACGCGCTCGACCTCGCGAACGGCGCGCCCGATTGCCAAGGCGACGGCGTGCTTGACGCGTGCCAGCTCGGTTCGCCCGACCCGGTTGAGTACGCGCTCGACGACGCGAACCCCGAGTTCTACGTGGCGTCCGACGCGCCGAACATGGGCTGGCTCATCAACTATGTCATCGAGCCGGGCCGCGAGCGCATCAGCGCGATCAACGTGATGGACGGACAGATGCCGCTCGGTGCGCCCGTCGATGTCTATCTTTGGAGCGATCCGAACAACGACGGCGATCCGACTGACGCCAAGGTGCTCGCGCACGTCGCGACGACGGTGCAGAACCCGCTGCTCTTTGTCTATAACCGCGTCGACATCCCCGATGTCTATGTTGGCCCGGCAGGCACGTCATTCTTCGTCGGCGCGATCGCGTCGTTCACGCCGTTCACCGATTTCCCCGCGCCGAAGGACAGCCTCTTCAAGACGGGCACGAGTTGGCTCGTCGGCAAGTTCAGCGCGATCGATCCGAACGACCTCTCGGCCGACGCGGACGAATTCCTGAAGATCGACGATCTCGGCGGCCCGTTCATCGGCGTCTGGTGCGTGCGCGCCGAGGCGATCGAATGGAACGACTGCAACGAGAACGCGATCCCCGACGACTGCGATATCGCCGACGGCACGAGCGCCGACGCCAACAACAACGACATCCCCGACGAGTGCGAAGAGTTCGTCTGCGTGGGTGACCTCGACGGCGACGGCACCGTCGGCCCGACCGACCTCGGCACGCTCCTCGGCGCCTGGGGCACGCGCGGCGCCGCCGATCTCAACGGCGACGGCACGGTGGATCCGACCGACCTCGGCATCTTGCTTGGCGCGTGGGGTGGGTGCTGAAGAAGAGGATGAAGGATTGAGGAGTAAGAATCAAGGGTGGGAAGGCGCACCGCTGAGCGCGCTTGTCCACTCCCCCGGCAGCGTCGCACGGGCGCCGAGCGCTTCGCGCTATCCCAAAAGAAACATGATGACGATCAGTATGGCGAGGACCGCGAGCAGGAGCGCGTAGTGGTACCAAAGGACCGCGACCGCTCCGAGGAAGATCGCTACCTGTATTGCTCGCGCATGCTCGCGCCGCGCCCGTGCGATCGCAGCCATGACGATCCCGGCCACCCCGAGGCTGAGGCCGCCGATCTCGATCCATCGACGTCCGACGCGCACCGGCGTGGCTGACGCGGCGTTTGACGTGATGCCGTCCTTCACGCCTTCGACGACGCGATCAAGCAATCCCTTCGGCGGCGGCGGCGGATAGAGAAGGTCGTAGATGACGGGACCGCACGAGATGAGAAGAAGTCCTGTCGCGGCAACGATCACGGCGCTGATGGCGAGCGTGTTTCGGCGCTGAGGTTCGTCCACGAGAGCGACTCCTGTCGTCGATAGGCAGACTTCGCACACCCGTGTCGGGCGCCCGCCAGCCATGATCCACAGTAGCAGAAGCTCGCGGCACGACCGACCGTCAGGAGCTGCAACGCGAAGGACGACCGCCGTCGGCGTGCGATTCCACGCGTCGGCGGCGTAGGCAAAGTCGTCGCGTCACATCACCGCCAGCGCGATCACATATCCAACGCCGAGCGCGACCGTCGTCGACACCAAGCCCGGCAGCATGAAACTGTGATTGACGACGTACCGACCGATGCGCGTCGTGCCCGTCTGGTCGAAGGCGACGGCCGCCACGATCGTGCCGTACGTCGGCAGGAAGAAGTAGCCGTTCACGGCGGGGAAGAACGCCACGAGCGTCGCCGGCGCGAGGCCGAGCGAAATGCCGACCGGCATGAGCGATGCGACGGTCGCGGCCTGGCTAAACAAGAGGATCGACAGCGCGAAGAGCGCCACCGCGAAGATCCATGGATACGCCTGCACCAACTGCGAGAGGCCGCCGATGATCTCCTCGCGGTTGCCGTTGAAGAAGCAGCTCCCGAGCCACCCGAGGCCGACGATGGATATGACCGCGATCACGCCGGCGCGGCCGATCGAACTCGTCACTGCGACCTCGGGGCGCGCACCGGCGAACAGCATCATCAAGCCCGCGGCCGCGTACATCACAAGCTGAATCATCACTGGCATGCCGAGGACGACCGGCGACGAGTCGGGATCGCTCGCGGGGGAGAAGGCGGGGCGAAGCGACGGGAAGAGACCGAACGCGATGATCGCCACGCCCGCCGTCGCGAAGAGCGCGATCGCGAGGAGCGCGTTCCGTCGTGCCGTGCCTTCGAGTTTCGGCAATGGCTTCGGCGCTTCGATCTCGCCCTTCGCCAGGCGCGCCTGATATGCGGGATCGTCGGCGAGCTCCCTGCCCACGCGCGAGACGGCGATCGCGCCGGCGATGACGCCGATCAAGGTCGACGGCACGCAGACGAGCATGAGCTTGCCGAGCGTCACACCGCTCGTGCCCAAGAGCGCGATCATGCCCGCGGTCGCCGCCGACAGCGGACTCGCGGTGATCGCCTGCTGCGACGCGATCACGCTGATCGACATCGGCCGCTCCGGCCGCACGCCCGCCTTGCGCGACACTTCCGCGATCACCGGCAGCACGGCATACGCGACGTGGCCCGTGCCGGCGAAGAAGGTGAACGCGTAGGAGACGACGGGCGCGACGAACGTGATCGCCTTCGGCTTCGCGCGGAGCGCGCGGTCGGCCCATGCAACGAGGAGATCCATGCCCCCCGCCGCCTGCATCGACGCGGTCGCGGTCACGACCGCCACGATGATCGCGAGCACTTCCGCCGGCGGCGCGCCGGGCGGCAGGCCGAACCCGAAGACGAGGATCGCGAGACCGATCGCTGCGACGGTGCCCAAGCCGGCGCCGCCGACCGTCGCCCCGACCACGATCGCCGCAAGCACCAACGCAAGTTCGAGCCACAGCACGGAAACCCCCGTTCAGCCGGCGTCAGCGGCGCTTCCGCGGCGTGGCGCCGCCGCGGGCCATCGCCTTCGGATCGAGCACGCGCCGAATCTCGGCGTCGCTCAGGAGATTCTTCTCGCGCACGAGCTCCACGATGCCCTTGCCCGAGCGCATCGCAAGCGCCGCGAGTTCCGTCGAGCGTTCGTACCCGATGTGCGGATTGAGCGCGGTGACGACACCGATCGAGCGCTCGACGAACGCGCGGCATGCCTCGGCGTTCGGGCGAATGCCGTCGATGCAGTGAACGCGCAGCGTGTTCGCCGCGTTCATCAGGAGCATCTGGCTCTCGAAGATGCACGCGGCAATGACCGGCTCCATCACGTTCAGCTGCAACTGCCCCGCTTCCGCCGCGAGCGTCACGGTGAGGTCGCTGCCGATCACGCGGAAGCACACTTGGTTCACGACCTCGGGGATGACCGGATTCACCTTGCCCGGCATGATGGACGAGCCAGGCTGCTTCGCGGGCAGGAAGATCTCCTGCAGGCCCGCGCGCGGGCCCGAACCGAGCAGGCGCAGGTCGTTCGACACTTTCGACAGCTTGATCGCGAGGCTCTTCAGGACCGACGAGTAGATGACGAACGCCTGCGTGTCCTGCGTCGCCTCGACGAGATCGCGCGCGAGCCGAATCGGCTTCCGCGTGATCGCGGCGAGATGGCGCACGCAGCGCGTCGAGAAGCCGCGCGGCGCGTTGAGCCCGGTGCCGATCGCGGTGCCGCCCATATTCACTTCGCAGAGGACGCGCTCGACCACGAGAAGCGCCCGCATCTCGTCCTCGATCGAGTTCGCCCACGCGGCGAACTCCTGGCCGAGCGTCATCGGCACGGCGTCCTGCAACTGGGTGCGTCCCATCTTCACGATCGACGCGAACGCCTTCGCCTTCGCGCGGAAACTCGCGACCAGCCGCTTCAACTCCGCGACGAGCCGGCCGTTCGAGAGGAGCATCGCGAGGTGCAACGCGGAGGGATACGCATCGTTCGTCGATTGGCCGCAGTTGACGTCGTCGTGCGGATCGCAGAACTCGTACTGACCCTTCCGCTTGCCGAGGAGCTCGAGCGCGCGATTCGCGATCACCTCGTTCGCGTTCATGTTCGTGGAGGTGCCCGCGCCGCCTTGGAACATGTCGACGGTGAACTGGTCGTGCCACTTGCCGGCGACGATCTCGCGGCACGCGCGCTCGATCGCGCGCGCGACCGGACGCTTCACGATGCCTAACTCCGCGTTAGCGCGGGCCGCCGCCATCTTCACGATCGCGAGCCCGGCGATGAAGTCGGGATAGTGGCAGAGCTGGACGCGCGAGATGTTGAAGTTCTCGAGCGCCCGCGCGGTCTGCACGCCCCAGTAGGCGTCCGACGGGACAACCTTCGTGCCGAGGAGATCGTGCTCACGTCGTCCGCTCGCTCGACTCCGCCGTTTCGTCCGCGTTGCCATGGCGCACTCCTTGTCGACCTTGCGTCGCGCCGGCGCCCGAATCTCGAGCGCAGGTCCGCCCGCACGGAGGTACCGTACCGCGTTCCGCAGGAGAACGGCCATGCACGCCCTCGCGCCCCGCATCGCGGCGATCGCGCTTCTCGCACTTGCGTCCATGGACGCAGGTGCGGAGGAGACGCCGCCGACAACGGAGAGCGCCGACATCGTCGATGAAGAGTCGGCGGATCCCGGCGCGGAGCCGCCCGAGTCGATCGACGGCGATCTCGCCGAGACCGAGGTCGGCTCCTCGGCGGGCCTCTTGCCCGAAGGGCCGATCACGTGGCTCTACAACCTGTGGAAGCCCTGGAACGATCAGCTCGACGAGCGCTATGGCCTGCGTCTCGGCGTTGCGTGGACCGCGGTCTACCAGCACGCCTTCGCGAGCGAGGGCTTCCGCGACACCGCGGGGTTCGACGCCGACTTCTACGGCAAGTGGCGACTGCTTGGCGCGAAGGATGGCCTCAACAACGGGTACGTCGGCTTCTACACCGAGTACCGCGAGGAGCTCTTCGAGCCCGTGCCCGCGCGGCTCGGCCCCGAGATCGGAAGCGCATGGCGCACCGTCGACGGCTTCAACGAGCAGGACTTCGCGCTCACGCAGCTCTACTGGGAACAGCACGCCTTCGAAACTGCCGAAGGCGACGCCTTCGTCGCGAGCGTCGGCAAGATCAAGGCCGACAACTTCTACAGCACGAATCGCGCGTCGAACGACAACCTGCTCTTCCTCAATCGCGCCTTCTCGTCGAACCCGGCGATGAACTATCCGGGCGCCGGCCTCGGATTGAATCTGAAGGTGCAGACCGAGTCGTGGTACGTGACCGCGGGCTTGCAAGACGCGCAAGGCAAGAAGACGACGTCAGGGTTCGACACCGTCGGTGACGGCGACTTCTTCTACGCCGGCGAAGTCGGCCTCACGCCGACGTTCGAAGGTCTCGGCCGCGGGAACTATCGCTTCACCTACTGGTACTCGGCCGCGATCGAGTCGAGCGCCACTCCGGCCTCGCAAGGCTTCTCGCTGAGCTTCGACCAGGAGCTCATCCCCGAGTCGTTCGGCGCGTTCTTCCGTTACGGCACGAGCGACGACTTCACGGCCGGGATCGAGAACCTCGTTGCAGCCGGCGTGCTCGGGCGACTCGTGCCCGGACGGCCCGACGACGTGTGGGGCGTGGGCGTGTCGTGGGGCGAGCCGACCGTCGGCGGCCGCGACCAGTGGACGACCGAACTCTTCTATCGCCTGCAGCTCGGCACGCGCGAGCAGCTCACGTTCGGCGTGCAGATCATCAACGATCCGTCGAACTTCTCCGAGCAGGATCAGGTGGAGGTGTTCGAGGCGCGATTCCGGATTGCGTTCTGAGGGGAAAGGGGTCAGGGTTCGGGGTTCAGGGTCCGGGGTAAAGGCAGGAGCAGCAACGTTGAGATGCCTTTACCCTGAACCCCGAACCCTGGCCCCCGACCCCTTCCTTCCCTCTCACACCTCCACCTCGCGCGCCTCGCGACCCGACCGATAGATCGCCTCGACGATCGCCTGAATCGCGCGGCCGTCGGCGGCGCTCGCGTGCGGCGCAACTCCACGTTGCGTCGCGTCAAGGAACTGGCGGTACTGACGGTCCCAGGCATGCGCGAGCGCGTCGCCCGGCTCGAGGATCGGCTTCACGTCGGCGATGCGGCCGTGTTCCTCCGTCGCAAGAGTCAGATCGTTCCCGAAGATCTGGAACGCAAGGCCTCCCTTGTCGCCGAAGAGGAAGACGCCGTCCTTCATCGCGCCGTCGGGGATGTTCATCGCCCATGTCACGTTCATCTCGACGGTCAGGCCGCCCTCGTAGCGCACGAGCGCCGTCGCGTGATCCTCGACGTCGCAGACGCCGTCCGCGCGCGGCGGTCCGGCCCACATCTCGACGTAGCGATAGTTCGCGATCGGCGAGCCGAACGACGCGTAGCAGGCGCCGCTCGCGCGAAGCGCCTTCGGCGAGCCGCACAGCCAGCGGGTGAGATCGAGGACATGCACGCCAAGGTCGATCAGCGGACCGCCGCCCGACTGCGACTTCGTCGTGAACCACCCTCCGAGGCCGGGAATGCCGCGGCGGCGGTAGATCGAGCATTTCACGTGATAGACGCGGCCGAGGCGACCGGCGTCGACCAGCGCCTTCGCGGCATGCGCCGCGGGCGAACCGCGACACACGAACCCGAGCTGCAACACCCGATTCGCGCGAGCTGCAACGTCGATGATCCGGTCGCACTCCTCAAGCGTCATCGCCATCGGCTTCTCGAGGAGGACGTGCTTCCCCTTCTCGAGCGCGCGGATCGCGCACTCGGCATGCGCGACGTTCGGGACGGCGACCGCGACGGCGTCGACGTCGGCGCGGGCGAGGAGCGCGTCGAGCGTCGCGTCCGCGGTCGCGCCGTGCCGCGCCGCGCAGGCCGCGGCACGCTCGGCGTGCAGGTCCCACACGCCGACGACGCGCGCGCCATTCCGCAGCGCCGCCTCCGCATGCACGTTCCCGATCGCACCCGCACCGACGATTCCGAGTCGCAGAGCCATGAGGGGCGTCACAGTAGCGACGAACGCGGCGACGCGCGAGCCGTCCGCAAACGGCCGTAGAATCCGCCCCTTCTCATGGGCCGCACTTCCCTTCCGTCTCCCAAGCATGTCGTCATCGTCGGCGCCGGCATCATCGGCCTCTCGACCGCATGGTTCCTCCTCAAGCGCGGCGTGCGCGTCACGATCCTCGACCGCGAGCCGGTCGGGGAGAGCGCGAGCTGCGGCAACGCGGGACTGCTGTCGATCGGCCACTATCCGCTCACGCGACCGGGCGTGTCGTGGCGCGGGCTGAAGTGGATGTTCAACTCGACGAGCCCGCTCTTCATCAAGCCGCGGCTTTCGGGCGAGCTCGTCTCGTGGCTCTGGAACTTCCATCGGCACTGCAACAGGCGGCATCTCGATCGCTGCATGGCCGTCCTCTGCGACATGGGCTTCAAGACGCTCGCCATCTACGAGGACATGATCCGCGAGGAGTCGATCGACTGCGACTACGCGCGCGACGGCTGGCTCGACGTCGTCATGAATCCGGCCAACATGGACGCGGCCGAGGCCGAAGCGGCGTCGCTTCGCCCCTACGGCTATTCGTATCGCAGGCTCACGGGCGACGAGCTGCGGCAACGCGATCCGATCTTCCGTGACGACGTTGCAGGCGCGATCCACTACCTCGACTCGGCGCACGCGCATCCCGCCGCCTTCCTCAAGGGCCTCGCGGACGCGTGCGTGCGGCGCGGCGCCGAGCTCCGCACGGCTGCAACGGTGAGCGGGTTCGAGACGGGCGGCGCGCACGGCCTGCGCGGCGTGCGGCTCGCGGACGGCAGCGCGGTCGAGGGCGACGCGGTCGTCCTCGCGGCGGGCGTGTGGTCGACGGAGATCGCGGCGTCGCTCGGGCTCCGCATCCCGATGGTCGGCGCCCGCGGCTACCACGTGCAGCTGAGCGGCCTCGAGCGCTTGCCCTCGACCGGCATGGTGCTGCACGAGACGTTCGTCGCGGTGACGCCGATGTCGGTCGGCGGCGCCCGCGAGCTTCGCCTCGCCGGCACGCTCGAGATCGACCGGCTCGGCCGCCCTTGGCGCCGCGAACGCCTTGCGATGCTCGCGAAGGGCGCCGAGCGATACCTGCACGGCGTGACCACGGCGAAGACGCTCGGCGAATGGGCGGGCTACCGCCCCTGCACCTCGGACGGCATGCCGATCCTCGGCTTCGCGCCGAGGCACCGCAATCTCCTCGTTGCAGGCGGCCACGCCATGATGGGCATGACGCTCGGACCGGTCACGGGCAAGGCCGCGTGCGAGCTTCTCTTCGACGAGAAGCCGTGCTTCGACCTCTCGATGCTCGGCGCCGACCGCTTCTGACGAACGGGACCGATCGGTTCTGACGAACGGGACCGATCGGTTCTGACGAACCGGGGACCGCGATCACTGGCGCAGCGTCATCGACAGGACGGTCATGTCGTCGGAGAATTCGGTGGTGCCCGCATAGCGTTGCAGCTCGCTCGTGACCCGCGCGACGTCGTCGTCGCAGTTCGTCGAGCCGCGCAAGGCCGCGACCAGGCGATCGGTGCCGAACTGCTCGCCGCGCCCGTCGGCCTGCTCGGTCACGCCGTCGGTGACGATCACGAGCCGCTCGCCCGGCGCGAGTCGAATCACGCTCGAGCCGTAGATCTGTCCTTCGACGACGCCGAGCGGCGGACCGCCCGAGACCTCGTCGACCTGCTGCGCGACGCCGTCGCGCACCAGAAACGCGAGACCGTGGCCGGCGTCGACGCACTGGAGCTCCGCTCCGTCGCCGTCGGCGCAGGCGAGCCATAGCGTCGCAAACCGGCTGTCGGTCGAGTAGCGGGCGAAGTGGGTGCTCGCGCGGGAGACGAGCTCGTCGGGCGGAGTGTCGACGGCGGCGGCGTCGAGGAACGACTGCAACGAGGTCATGAGGAGCGCGGGCCCCATCCCCTTCCCGCTCACGTCCCCGACGAAGAAGATCGCGCGGTTGCGCCCGAGGTCGCGCACGCCGCAGATGTCGCCTGCGACGAAACGGCCGGGACGCGCGTGCATCGCGAAATGCATCGGTCCGATCGTGCCGCGGTCGGCGGGCACGAACTTCTGCTGCACGAGCCGCGCCTGCTCGAGGTCGTGCATGATCATGCGCTGCTGCTCCTCGAGGCGGCGGCGGCGCAGGTTGGCGAGCGACAGCGCGCAGAATCGCGCCAGCGCCGCCGCGTAGGTCGCGGCATCCTGCTGCGGGTCGTTCGCGCCGAACCCGCTGGCGAGATAGAGGAACGAGTCGACCTCGCGGCCTAACACGACGGGCACGCAGAGCGCGCTCGTGATGTGGCCGGCGACCACGCTCTCCGCCTCGCGGAGGAACGGCTGATCCTCGAGCTTCGCGATCACGCCTTCGCGCGCCGCGTTCAGGAGCGTGCGGCTGACCGGGAGTTCCGACGTCGCGCCGCGGCCCGACTGCATCGCCACGCCGAGCACCTCAAGCTGCGAGGGTCCGCGCAGGCGCACCCAGGTAGCGCAGGCGTAGCCCGTGCCGCGCACGAGCGCGTCGAGCGCGCATCGCGCGAGCTCGGTCTCGCCCGACGATTCCTGCAGGATCTCGGAGATCTCGAGGAGCGCGTCGAGTCGGCGCTTCGCGAGCGCGCCTAGGTCCTCGTCGCTCACCTTCTTCACGGTCGAGCCGCGCCCGACCTGCTGTTCGTCCTGCGCGAGCGCGACCATGGTGCTCGAGCCCACGTTCGAGCCTGCAACGCGGAAACGGCACGGTCCGAGCGTGAGCGTGGAGTTCTCGCTCAGGACGCCGTCGCGCCCCGGCTCGACGCGCACGCCGTCGACCCACGTTCCGTGGCGGCTGCCGAGATCCTCCACGATCCACGTGCCGCGCTCGTGCCGCAGCCGCGCGTGCCGGCGCGAGATGCTCGGGATGTCGATGCGCGCCTGGCATTCGGGACCGCGGCCGACCGTCACGTCGGGGACCGTCACGCGAAGCGGCGGCACGGGAATGCCGTCGAGCGGAAGTAGGACTAACGGCGGAAACTCCGGCGCCAACGCGCTCTCCTCCCGAATATCGCGGCCTTTGCCGAGGCCGACGCCGACGTGAACCGCGCGGCCTACGCAGGCCAGAGCATCGCGGCTCCGAACACGCCGCTCGAGTCTCCGTGCTCGGCTCGACGAATGGGCGTCGAGAACGAGTCGGTGAACGCAAGGGCACGCACCCGATCGGGAAGGAGAGCGTACAGCGCCGCGACGTTGCTGACGCCGCCGCCGAGGACGATGCAGTCAGGGTCGAGCACGTTCACGATCTCGGCGAGCGACACCGCCATGTCGTCGACCAAGCGATCGATCGTCTCGGCCGCGCCGGCGTTCCCCGCCTCGGCGAGCGCCGCGATCTCCGCGAGCGTCCACGTCTCACCGGTGCGCTCCGCGTGGGCCCGTTCGACCGCCGGCCCGCTCAGATATTGCTCGCGACACCCGATAAGGCCGCAGTAGCACGGACGCGGCTCGCGTCGGGCATCCATGTCGCGACCGCGACGCCACGCCGCCGGCGCGGGCATGGCGCAATGTCCCCATTCGCCGCCTACGCCGTTCGCGCCATCCCACGCTCGGCCGTCGATGACGACACCGCCGCCGACGCCCGTTCCCGCGATGACGCCGAAGACGACGCGGGCGCCGCGCGCGGCGCCGGTGATCGCCTCCGAAAGCGCGAAGCAGTTCGCGTCGTTCGACGCGCGGAGCTCGCGCCGAAGCCGCGCCGCGAGATCCTGCACGAACGGTCGGCCGTTCAGGACGGTCGAGTTCGAGTTCCGTTGCAGCCCGGTCTTCGGCGAGACCGATCCGGGCATGCCGAGGCCGACGCGAGCTGCAACGCCGAGTTCGCGCTCGCAGCGCTCGACGATCCCCGCGATCGCCTCGATCGTCCCGTCGTACTCCCCTTTCGGCGTCGCCACGCGCTCGCGCCACAGCGTGCGAGCGTTCGCGTCGATCGCGACACACTCGATCTTCGTTCCACCAAGATCGATGCCGATGCGGAGCAAGGAGAGGGAGGGAGAATGGAGAGAGGAGATTGGAGAGGCCGTGTCCTAGGCGCGGCGGATCTTCCAGCGGCCGCCGACGCACGTGCCGCACACGGCGCTCGTGCCGGTGCCGAAGACGAGATGCGACGCGAAGGTCTCGGGCGTCCAGCCCGCCATCGTCGAATGGTTGAGGTCGACGATCGCGGCGTCGGCGAGCGCGCCGACCTGGAAGGCCCCGGCGTCGAGGCCGAGCGACCGCGCGCCGTTCGCGGTGCCGATCGCGAGTAGCTCCGCGCCGGCGTCGGCGGTGCTGCCGACGGCAACGACCCGCTTCTCATGCCGCAGTCGCTGCACGTACTCGAGCCAGCGCAACTCCTCGGTCGCGGAGAGGCGGCTATTGAGGTCGGTGCCGATCGCGAGATGCCCGCCCTTCGCGCGGAAGGAGCCGACGTCGCAGACGCCGTCGCCGAGGTTCGCCTCGGTGAGCGGGCAGAGGCACACCGTCGCGCCGCGCTCCGCGAGGCCGCCGAGATCCTCGGCCGTCGTGTGCGTCGCGTGGACCACGGTGAATCGCCCGTCGATCGCGAGGCGCTCGAGAAGAAGCTGGCACGGGCGCCTGCCGTGCGCCGCCATGCAGTCGGCGATCTCCTGCCGCACTTCCTCGAGATGCATGTGGAAGACCGCGTTGCGGCGCACGCTCTCGGCGTGCAGACGCTCCAAGATGTCGATCGGCACCGCGCGCACGCTGTGCGCCGTCACGCCGACCGACTGCGTGGCCGGATCGCACGCGGCCGCGAGCGCGTCGAAGCGGGACCAGTATTCGCGCTCGTCGCGCGTCTCGAATCGGCGCTGCCCGCCGGCGAGCGGCTTGCCGAAGCCGCCGGTCATGTAGCAGGCGTCGAGCAGGACGATGCGGATGCCGGCGTCGCGGGCCGCGGCGAGCACCGCGCCGTCGAGCGCGTAGCGCTTCGACTCGTCGCCCTGCCCGTTCGCGTCGAGCAGGTGACGCACGTAATGGAACTCGCCGACCGTCGTGAAGCCGCTGGCTAACATCTCGCTGAAGCACTGCTTCGAGAGCTCGTAGCACGACTCCTCGGTGAGGCGGTCGACGAGCGCGTACATCGCGTCGCGCCAGGAGAAGAAGCCGCCCGGCTTCGCCTCGCCCGCCGCGCCGGCGTCGGGTCGCCCTTCGACAAGGCCGCGCAGGCCGCGCTGAAACGCGTGCGAGTGGGCGGACACGAAGCCCGGAACGAGGGCCTTGCCGGGCAGCCGCAACGTGGACGGCCGGTTCGGCGGCCCGAGGTAGGTGATGCGCCCCCCGTCGATGCCGAGCGCGACTCCCCGCTCGAGGCGACCGTTGATCCACGTCCAGTCGGGATGGACGAGTTGCTCTGTGCGTTGCTCGACACGGCCGCCGAATGGGGTCATGACTCGATGGTAGCATCGAGCCCTCGCGAGGTTGAGATGCCCACACGAACGAAGCGCTCGTCGAAATCGTCCGCACGTCGCACCGCCACGCGTGCGAAGGAACGCGCCACCCACGCTCGCCGTCCGATCGACGCCGAGGACCTCCTCTGCTTCGTCGGCTTGGGCGATCCGCAGATGGCGCCCGACGGCTCGCGCGTCGCGTTCGTGCGCACCGTCGCGAACGACGACGCGAAGCTTGAGTCGTCGATCTGGATGGCCGACGTCGGCGAGGGCGCCGCGCCGCGCGCGCTCACCCGCGGCACGAAGGACTCGATGCCCCGCTTCGCCCCCGACTCGCGCTCGGTCGCCTTCCTCCGCGCGAGCGAAGGGCGCGCGACGCAGATCGCCACCATCGCGCTCGACGGCGGCGAAGCCCGCATCCTCACGCGATTCCCCGAAGGGTCCTTTCGCGCGATCTCCTGGTCGCCCGACGGCAAGCGGCTCCTCGTGAGCCATCGCACGACCGAGGCGGAGTGGACGACCGCCGCGAAGCGCGAACGCGAACGTCAGGGCAAGGGCGAGCCGCCGCGGATCATCGAGAGCCGCTGGCATCGCCTCGACGGCGATGGCTGGTTCGGCAACGCACGGCACCAGCTCTACATCGTCGACGCGCGCACCGGCAACGCCACGCCGATCTACGACGGCGACACGCTCGGCGACGCCGACGCCGCGTGGTCCCCCGACGGCGAGACGATCGCGATCACGACGAACCGCCACCGCGACGCGCTGACGAAGCCGTGGAAGTCGGAGATCCTCCTTCTCAACGTTGCACGCGGAACGCTCACGGCGCTCGAAGGCCTTCCGATCGGCCCCAAACTCGGCGTTGCATGGTCGCCCGACGGCCGCCATCTCGCGTGGGCCGGCCGCGTGAGCCGGGACGGCGCGTACAGCACGGAGAACCTCGAGGTCTGGGTCGCCCCGGTCGACAAGAAGGCCGCGTCGCCCGGCCGACGCGGCCGCGCGGCGAAGTCCGCGGCGCGAAGCCTGACCCACCACACCGACTACTGCCTCCTCGCGCCGACCCTGAGCGACTCGACCGAGGTCGCGTTCCGCCCCACGATCTCGTGGCGCGACGACGAGACGCTCGTCGCCCGCGTGGGCTGGCACGGCGGCGGCCATGTCATGCAGTTCTCGCTCGACGGCAGCGCGCCGATCTTCCTCACCGAAGGGCTCGTCGAGTTCACGGTCGGCAGCGTGTCGAAGGACGGCTCGCGGCTCGCGGCCCTTCGCTCGACGCCCACCGAGCTCGCGGAGGCGGGCGTCGTCGAGTTCGACCGGCGCCGCCCGGCTGCAACGTGGAAATCGCTGACCTCGTTCAACGGCGCGCTGGCGAAGGAGCTCGAGCTCGTCGCCCCCACCGAGCACTGGGTCACGGCCGACGACGGCCACCGCACGCACGTGTGGGTCATCCGTCCGCCGCGCAGCGCGCCGGGCGGCAACGCGAAGCGGCCCGCGATCCTTCAGATCCACGGCGGACCGCACACGCAGTACGGCGCGAGCTTCTTCCACGAGTTTCAGCTGCTCGCGGCGCGGGGCTACGTCGTCGTCTACTCCAATCCGCGCGGAAGCAAGGGCTACGGCCGCGACCACTGCGCGGCGATCCGCGGCAGCTGGGGCGACCGCGACTGGGCCGACATCCAGGCCGTCACCGAGTTCATGCGCACGCTTCCCGGCGTCGATCCGAAGCGCCTCGGCATCGCCGGAGGCAGCTACGGCGGATACATGACGAACTGGGCGATCGGCCACTCAAAGGCCTATCGCGCGGCGATCACCGATCGCTGCGTCTCGAACCTCGTGAGCATGGCCGGCAACTCCGACTATCCGCTCGAGCCGGGCGAATACTGGCCCGGCTCCGCGTACGAGAACGCCGAGGCGATGTGGCGCATGAGCCCAATCGCGTATTTCAAGGGCGTCACCACGCCGACCCTGATCATCCACTCGGAAGGCGACCTCCGCTGCAACATCGAGCAGGCGGAGGAAGTCCACACCGCGCTCTGCCTCCAGCATGTGCCTACGCGATTCGTGCGTTATCCGGCCTACACGAGCCACGGCATGTCGCGCAGCGGTCCGCCCGACATGAAGATCCATCGCCTCCGCGAGAATCTCGCGTGGTGGAAGCGCTGGCTCTGACGCGGCGTCGCGATCGGCGAGATTGCTGAATCTCGGGCGCATGCGTGCCCGAACCGGCGTGCATGGACGACGACATTCGGCCGTGCCTCGGTTTCTCCGACCGCACGAGCCCATCGAATCCGCCGTTGGAGGCCGACGATCGTCGGAGCCGCTTCACCCCGTACACTTCGCGGCCCATGCACGAACCGGATCTCAGTTCCCCCGAGGCGAAGGAAGCGATGTCGCACGTGCGGTCGATCCTCCGCTACATCGGCGACGACCCCGACCGCGAAGGCCTGCTCGACACGCCGAAGCGCGTGGTGAAGGCCTGGTACGAGCACTTCTGGGGCTACAACGAGGATCCGGTCGAGCCGCTTCGCCGCACGTTCACCGAGATCGAAGGCTACGACGAGCTCGTTCTCCTGCAGGACATCGAAGTGCACAGCCACTGCGAGCACCACATGGTGCCGTTCGTGGGCAAGGCGCACGTCGCGTACATCCCGAACGGCCGCGTGGTGGGACTCTCGAAGCTCGCCCGCGTCGTCGACATCTTCTCGAAGCGGCTGCAAGTCCAGGAGAAGCTCACGGCGCAGATCGCGAGCACGATCTGGAACACGCTCGAGCCGCACGGCGTCGCGGTCGTTCTCCAGTGCCGGCACTTCTGCATGTGCTATCGCGGCGTGCGCCAGCCCGAGGCCGTCACGACGACAAGCAAGCTCTACGGCACGTTCCTTTCGAACCCCGCGGCCCGCGCCGAATTCTTCACGCTGCTGAACACGCGCCCGCGCTCGTGATCAGCGGACCGTTCCCTCGCGCAGGTACTCGACGCCGAGCGACTCGAAGCCGGGACTCGGCGTTGCAGCCGCACGCGTGAAGCGCACGACGCTCGTGCCGCCCCAAAGCCACGGACTGCTGCGCGTCGCCCACGACCGGAGGTCGCAGGGCACGAACCGCGCGACGATCGTCTCCGGCAACGCGGAGGGCCGCGGCGCGACGCCGGCCCATTCGACGTCCTTCAGCTGCGGCACGAGTCGATGCCAGGTGCCGTCGCCGAGATCGGCCTCCCACGTGCCGCACACGTCGAGCCCCACATCGAGGAACGGCCGCACGAGCCGCACGATCACGCGATCGCCGAGGGGTCGGACGTTCATCCAGATCCGACGTTCGTCGCGGAAGGGGTCGAAGCGCTCGTCGCGCAGCACGGGATCGCGCGGCGCTGCGGGCAACACGTCCACGGTTCCGCGAACCGTGCCGCGCAGCACCGGCGGATCGAACGACGCGCGGCGGGCGAGGATCGCGGGGCTCGCGGCCCATTCGAACGAGCGCTCGACGGTGGTCGGCTCGGTGAATTGCCCTAGGAAAAGCACGTTTGCGAAGGAGACGTCGCCGCTTCCGAGGTCGATGCTTCGCGCGACGATCGGCATCTGCATGCGCGACGTGAGGACGGGAATGATGGGGACGCCCACGGGCACGCATCGCTTGATCGAAAGCCCGTCGGGCGGCCCGTGCCGCGCGACGAAGGCATCGAGGAGCGCCTGCAACGGGGAGACGGGAAGGTCGGTGCGGCGCGCGGCGTCGGTGAGGACGGCGGCGAGCCCATAGCGCGTCGACTGCTCGATCGCCCACGGACGCTGCCGCTCGAGCGGCGCGCCGCGCGCGAGCCACTCCGAGATCTCCGTGGCGACGACCGTCGACTCCTCTTTCGTGCGGAAGCCCGTGACGAGCGCACTCAACGCGTCGACTCGCGTGGACTGCGTCGGTCCGTCGATCGCGAGCGCGACGCTCGCCCGCGCGGCGGACGTCGGCGTCGCGACTCGTCGCGAAATCACCGGCTCGATGCCGCCCATCGTCCAGACCGCGAACGGCCCGAGCGCCGCGACTCCGACGACGACGCACGCGGCCGCCACAAGCCGCCTTCCGAGACTGCGCCGCCGCGTGAACCACCGGACCGTGCGCGGATCGGCCAGCGAACGGCCGCATTCGGAACACCGCGTTGCAGGCGCGTCGCCCTCGCCGCGGACGAACGACCCGCAAGCCACGCACGCGGCGGGGGCGAACTGCGCCGAACCCCACGCGATCGCCCGCGCGATCGAACCGACGACGACGAGAAGGAGACCGAGCGCGATTCCCACGACGAGCGCCGCGACGTACGGGGCCGCCGCGGCGCCGCCCGCGACGGCCCGAGTGCCGTCGTCCAGCACGAACCCCGCGAGCCACGGCGGCAATTTCGACGGCGCGCTGAACCCGCGCCCGGGAATCTGGCCGATCGCGACGCGCTCGAGCCGAGCCTCCGCGTACGGAATGCCCCACTCCTTCGCGCCCGACGGGTCGACGAGGGTCGGGTCGGTCACCGCGACGCTCGCGCGGATCGGCCGCGCCACGACGCCCAGCGTGAACGCGATCTCGGCGTTGGGAGGAACCGGATCGGGGAGCACGACGTCGCGCCTGTACGAGGGGTCGACCCACGTCCAGCGATCGCGCCCATCGATCGCGACCGACGCGCCGTTCACGGTCACGTCGCGAATCGTGACCGCGAACGCGACGTCACCGGCATACGGCCAGTCGG
Source organism: Phycisphaerae bacterium (assembly GCA_016795035.1). Classification (GTDB taxonomy): domain Bacteria; phylum Planctomycetota; class Phycisphaerae; order Phycisphaerales; family SM1A02; genus JAEUIT01. The sequence continues at coordinate 65,490 of JAEUIT010000054.1, forward strand.
GAAGCCGGCACGACACGCGGCCGTCGTCCGAGCGCGAATAGGTCACCCCGCCGAACCACGGCGTGAGCGCCTCGATGAAGCGGGTGCCGGCGGCGCCGGTGGGCATCGCCGTCTCGGCGAGGTTGAGCATGACGCCGCGCTCGAACGCTCCCGACTCGCGGGAGATCGTGAGCGCGTCGAGCAGCGTGAGGGCGTCGTCGGCGTCGAGGCCGGCTTCCAGCTTCCGCTTCGCCGCGCTCGCGATGAACTCGGGGGCGAGACCGGCGTGTGCCAGCGCCGAGAGCGTCCACACCGGCGCATTGCCGAGCCACGACCCGCCGCGCGCCCGCACGATGGAGCCGGCGGCTGCAACGCCGAGCGCGGCAACGCAGAGCGCGACCGCCGCGGCGATCGAGATCCATGAACGACGGACCGGGATCCGCACGCCGCGACGGCCGCGGAGCGAATGTCCGCACGCGCACGTCGGCTCGGGATCCCACGCGTACGTGCGGGCGTCACGGCCGCAACGACGACAGGTCGGCGTGCCGCCCGCGCGCGACCCGCGCACCGCACGCACGACGGCGACGATCGCCAGCATCGCGAGGATCGCGACGAGGAGCGGCGAGTAGTCGAAGCGGAGATACTCCACGGGCGAAGTGCATTCTCGTCACGCGCGACCGTACACGGGCACGAGCGCGCCGCTCGTCACCGCGTTGTCGGGCGACGCGAGGAACGTGATGGCGGCCGCGACCTCGTCGACCTTCGGCCATGAGGCGTGGTCGGCCTTGGGCATCGCCGCGCGGTTCGCGGGCGTGTCCATGATCGACGGGACCACCGCGTTGACGAGGATGCGCTCGGCCTTCGTCTCCTCCGCGAGCGATTGCGTGATCGACGCGACCGCGGCCTTGCTCGCCGAATACGCGATCATCCCGCCGACCGGCATGAGGACGGGGCGAGCGGCAACGTTGACGATGCGGCCGCCGTCGCGCGCGAACTCGGCGCTGCGGCGCATCGCCCGAACCGCCTCGCGGCAACAGAGAAACGCCGTGAGCGCGTTGAGCCGCCACTGCCGCTCGAAGTCGGCGCCCGAGGTCTCGACGATCGGCGCCATCGCGAAGCCGCCTGCAACGTGGATCGAGGCATAGAGCGCCGGCAGCGAGCGGAAGTACTCGCCCACTTCGGGCTCGGCTTCGAGATTCACCTTCGAGAGGGCGAGTTTGCCGGCGTGCGGCCAGCCTTCCAGCTCGTTCGCCTTGAACCACGGCACGTGCACCCGGGCGCCTTCGGCGAGCAGGCGGCCCACCACCGCGGATCCGAGCGCGCCGGAGCCGCCCGTCACCACCACGTCCTTGCCTTCGAATCGTCGAGTCGCGTTCTGCATGGGGGGACAGAGTAAGGGAGAAAGGAACGGGTTCGGGGTTCAGGGTTCGGGTTTCAGGTGCCGGGTGGCCGACATAGGAGGTCAAGCGGCGCCGAAATTCTGTGCTCGCGCAGGACAGCGGCACTCGAAGGTCACCGGTTGACGGTCGCGGACGCGCTCCCCGAGCTACGCGAACGCTTTCTGCGAAGGAGGAAGATCGCCTCTCAATAGGTCCTTCCTCAAACCGCGATCGCCCGAACTCCTCCGCGTCTCCGCGTTGCAGGAGCAGGCGGAACGATCGGCGAAGGCGGCGAGCACGGACAGGATCCGCGACGCCGGGGTGCCGGTTTCACGCGGAGACACCTTCTCTCCTATCCGTGTTCATCGGTGTTCATCCGTGGTTCCATCTCCTCCTCGTTGCAGGCAGAAGAGGAACCACAGATGAACACGGATGAACACAGATAGAACCCGCGTCATCCGAATACCGGTTTCACGCGGAGACGCGGAGACGCGGAGCTACGGCGAGCGACGCATGGCAATGGAACTGCTCGCGGGTCATGCCGCCGGCACGCTCCGCGTCGTCCGCGTGACCTGCCTTCCTCCTATCCGTGTTCATCGGTGTTCATCCGTGGTTCCATCTCCTCGTCGTTGCAGGAAGAAGAGGAACCACAGATGAACACGGATGAACACAGATAGAACCCGGGGACCGTGAGGACGAGGTCGGTCCGCGCCCGGACGCATGCTCCTGATCGAATCACTCGCGGACGGCCAGGTACTGCCCCTATCCGGCGGCGGATGGAATAGGGAAGCACCTCCGTGGGCGAGCATCGCTGCTCGAGTTGCCTGCTCCGGGTGCCTGCTCCGGGTGACCTCCGAATGCTGTCAGTTGGGTGACCTCCCATTGCGGTCACCGGGCCGTTCAGGGTTCAGGGTCAAGCCATCACCCTTTGGCCGCTCGCACCCTTCGGTAGGATGCCCCACCCGCGCGGACGACTCGGGGCACGCTCGCCTCACCCGCGCCGACCACTCTTTCTAGAACGCTCGCCAATGGCCCGAATGGACGACATCGTCTCCCTCTGCCGCCGCCGCGGCTTCATCTTCCAGTCCTCCGAGATCTACGGCGGCATCAACGGCTTCTGGGATTACGGCCCGCTCGGCGCCGAACTCAAGCGCAACCTGAAGGGCGCGTGGTGGAACGACATCGTCCACCGCGAGCTGTTAGGCCCGGACGGCCAGCCGGTCGACATCGTCGGCCTCGACACGACGATCATCATGAACCCGAAGGTCTGGGTCGCGAGCGGCCACGTCGGCGGCTTCAACGATCCCATGGTCGACTGCCGCGAGTCGAAGGGCCGCTATCGCGCGGACCACCTTATCGCGCTCGGCGCCGCCGAACCCGGCGCGCGGCTCTACGTCTACGTCGAGGGCGACGAGGAGCAGATGGCGAAGGCCGAGAAGACGCTCGCGAAGTACGAGCGCCGCGACGCGCTCGACCCGGCGCGCCATCTGCGCCGCCCGTTCACCATGCTGAGCGCCGATGACCGCGCCCGCGCCGTCGGTCCGCACGCGAAGGAAGCCGGCACGCTCACCGAGCCGCGCATGTTCAACCTGATGTTCGAGACGCACTGCGGCGCGGTGCGCGACGAGGATTCGAAGGCGTACCTTCGCCCGGAGACGGCGCAAGGCATCTTCGTGAACTTCTGGAACGTCGTCGACACGAGCCGCGTGAAGGTGCCGTTCGGCATCGCGCAGATCGGCAAGGCCTTCCGCAACGAGGTGACGCCGCGCAACTTCACCTTCCGAAGCCGCGAGTTCGAGCAGATGGAGATCGAGTTCTTCATCCGGCCCGACACCGCGAACGAGTGGTACAAGTTCTGGCGCGACTATCGCTTCAACTGGTGGCAGTCGATCGGCCTGACGAGCTCGAACCTGCAACTCCGAGAGCACGACCGCGACGAGCTCGCGCACTACGCGAAGGAAGGCGCCGGCACGAGCGACATCGAATACAAGTTCCCCTTCACCGATCCCGGCTATGGTGAACTCGAGGGCGTCGCGCACCGCGCCGACTTCGACCTGAAGGCGCACGCCACGCACTGCGGAAAGGGCGACAAGCTCAAGTACTTCGATCAGGAGAAGAACGAGCGTTACTTCCCGCACGTCATCGAGCCGTCGGCCGGCGCCGACCGCGGCACGCTCGCGCTCCTCTGCGAGGCCTATACGCCCGACGAGTCGCGCGCGAGCAAGGTCTTCATGAAGTTCCATCCGCGCATGGCACCGATCAAGGCGGGCATCTTTCCGCTCGTCGCAAAGGACGGCATGCCCGAGGTCGGCGAGCGCCTCTTCCGCGAGCTGCGCAAGCGCTGGACGATCGAGTTCGACGAGAAGCAGTCGATCGGCAAGCGCTACGCCCGCATGGACGAAGCCGGCACCCCGTACTGCTTCACGATCGACGGCGAGACGCTCACGACGAACACCGTGACCGTGCGCCACCGCGACACGCAGGCGCAGGAGCGCGTGGCGATCGATCAGGTGGCGGCGTACCTCGGCGACCGGATCGTCTGATCCACGGAAGGAGTCAGGATCGCGGAGTTAGGCGTGAGGGCGGGAGGCACCTCCGCACGTCGCGGTGCCTGACGGCCACTCGTACGATGACGGCATGGCCGCCGGCGATCGGATCACGGACGAAGCCCGCGAGGCGCTCTATGACGCCTACCTCACGCTGTTGGGTTCGGCCGACGTCGGCGATGCGGGCGACGACGGCGACCCGGGCGACTTTCTCCGACGCCGCGGTGTCGTCGATCCCGATCTTGAGGCGCGCCTCTCCGCGTTGCGGGCCGCGCGCGGAAGCGTCGACGTTCCCGCACGTCACGCCGGAACCGACGATCGCCTCGTAGGCTCGCGAATCGCGGGCTTCCGGATCGATCGCGTTCTCGGCTCGGGCGGGATGGGCGTCGTCTACGAGGCAACCGAGCTCGCACTCGCTCGCAAGGTCGCGCTCAAGCTCCTCCGGCCGGAGGTCGCGGGAACCCCGGCGGCGCGGGAGCGGTTCGAGCGCGAAGCGAAGGCCATCGCCCGGCTCCGCCATCCGAGCGTCATCAGCGTGCATTCCCTGGGCGAGGTCGACGGCCTGCGCTATCTCGCGATGGAGCTCGTCGACGGCCGTTCGCTCGACGCGCTCCTCCGCGACGCGACCGCCGAGGGGCGACCGCTCCCCACAACCACGGTCGTGCGCATGGGCGCCGCGCTCGCGGACGCACTTGCCGCCGCGCACGCCGCCGGCATCGTGCATCGCGACGTCAAGGCGTCGAATGTCCTCGTTGCAGCCGACGGACGCGTGCTCCTCGTCGACTTCGGCATAGCCCGCGACCTTTCGTCGCAGGCTGCAACGCTGACCGACGGTTTCGTCGGATCGCCCTATGCGATGGCCCCGGAGCGCATCGGCCGACGGGGCGAGGGCGCGCTCACCGACGATCCGCGAGGCGACGTGTACGGCCTCGGGGTCGTCCTCTGGGAATGCCTCGCCGGGCGGCCGCCGTTCGAGGCCTCGAGCCTCGAAGCGCTCTTCCAGAGCATCCTCGCGGACGAGCCGCCGTCCCTTCGTTCGCTCCGCCCGGACTTGGCGAAGGACCTCGAGACGGTCGTCGCGAAGGCAATGGCGAAGGACCCGGCGAAGCGCTATCAATCCGCGGGCGAACTCCGCGAAGACCTCCGGGCGCTCCTCGAGTTTCGTCCGATCCGCGCCCGCCCCAGCTCGCGCGCCGAACTCGCGGCCCGCTGGTTCCGGCGCCGGCCCGCGCTCACGGCCGCGCTCGTGGTCGGCGCCGCGGCGGCACTCGTCCTCTCGATCGCGCTTCTGGTGCAACGGTCGACGCACGAACGCGCCCGGGCGGCCCAGGCCAGCGCGGCGATCGATGACGCCCGCGCGCTTCTCCGCCAGGAACTCGCAGGCGCGGAGGCGCGCGCCCTGGTCGAGCGCCGCTACGACGCGCTCATCAGGCAACGTGGAGAGCGCTATCTCGATGACGCGGAGGATCGCGACCTCGAGTCGCTCGAGCGCGACGTCGCGAGCGCGCGACGCTCGAGCGCGGAGCGCTTCGACCGCGCGCTCGAGCTCGTGACTGCTGCGGAGCGGCTGGGCGCGTCGTCGGCCGACGTGCGCCGGCTGCGCGCCGAGCTCTATCGCGCGCGACACGACGCCGCGTCGGGCGAGCGCGACGACATCACGCGACGCGTCTTCGCGGAGCTCGTCGCCGCGAACGACGACCGCGGCGATCTCGTCGCGTCGCTTACGGGTACGGCGTCGCTGCGCGTTGCGGTGTCGCCTCCGACGGCGCGGACGTGGCTCTTTCGGCTCGTCGAAGGCGGCGAACTCTCCCCGCCTCGCGAGCCGCGCACTCTCGCCCTTCCCTACCGCGGCGCTCTGCGCGATCTCGAGCCGGACGCGTGGGCGATCGAGGCCGACGCCTCCTCCGGGGCACTGCGACGCGGCGACCTTCTCCTCGAGATCGACGGAACGCCGGTGCGACGCCTCGTCGATCAGCTCGGTACGCGTGGCACCCGCGACCTCGTCGCTTCTGGCGGCGTTGTCCGGGGGCTGCGCGACGGCCGTCTCACGACCATCGCGATCGACCCGGCCTCGATCGATCCTGCGGCGCTCCGCGTCACGACGCGACTCCTTCCCGCGCTCGACTCCGCGTTGCTCGCGCACGGCGGCGCCGACGGAATGCACCGGGCCGACGATCTTGCGCCGGGACGCTACGTCGTGGTCGCCCGCGCTGAGGACGGCGCGGAGGCGCGGATCCCGCTCGTACTTTCACCCGGCACCGAGCGCGAGATCACGGTGCGAATTCCGCCGCTCGCGGACTATCCGCCGGCGTGCGTGCTGCTCCACGCAGCTGACGATCCGCTCTGGATCATGCGCCACGAAGTGACCGTCGCCGAGTGGTTGGCGTTCGTGAACGACCCTGCCACGCTCGCCGAGATCGACGACGCCGACGGCTTCCTTCGCGTGCCACGGAGTCGCACCGAAGGCGTGCACTGTCCGCGCCTCGCCGACGGAACCTTTGGGGTCCCCGACGATTGGACTCCCTCGTGGCCAGCACTCGGCATCTCCTACGACGACGCGCTCGCGTACCTCGACTGGCGGAATCGGCGGGCCGAACGGGAGGGTTCGCCGTGGCGTGTCGCGCTGCCGACCTACGACGAGTGGCTCGTCGCGACCGGGGCGTCAGGCGCGACGCGTTGGGTGTTCGGCGATCGCTGGCGGCCGAAATGGACGAGCTCGGTGTTCGCGCATCCGAAGCCGACGCCCGCGCCGGTCATGAGTTTCCCCGTCGACGAATCGGTCATCGGCGCCTACGACCTCGCGGGAAGCGTCGCCGAGTTCGTCGATTCGTGGTGGCGCGAGGATGTGGGACATCGCCGGCACGCCGGGGGCTCGTGGGCATTCGGCCAGTCGGATCGATTCGAGATCAGCGCCGGCAACGGCATGCCCGCCTCGGCCCCGTCCGACGTCACCGGCGTTCGCCTCGTCGTGCGCCGCGCGAGGAGCGAGCCATGAGCGATGCGCCGGCCTCTGCCCGCGATCTCGTCGTTGCAGCCTCGCCGTACCTCGCGTCGATCGCGCGCGACGAGGCGGGGACGGCGCTTCTCCGATTCGAGTCGGTCGAGGATCTCGTGCTCGGCATGCAGCAGACGGCGCTACGCATGCTCGACCGCTTCGAATGGCGCGGCGAAGAAGCCTTTCGCGCGTGGATGGCGCAGATCGCCCGTCGGCACCTGCACGCGCGGCGCGACCACTGGTTCGCCATCCGCCGACACGGCGGTGCGGTGCTGCGATTGACGCGCTCAGGCGTGTTCACGCCGCTTGCGACGGAGATCGGCCCGCGCACGTTCGCGCAGCGGCGCGAGGATCTCGCGCTCGTGACGAAGGCACTGGACCTCCTCCTGCCGCGCGACCGCGATCTCGTCGTGTGGGCCTCGCAGGGTGTTGCACTCGCGGAGCAGGCGGAGCGGCTCGGACTCACGATCGACGCCACTCGCAAGGCGGCGACCCGCGCCACCGAGCGCCTGCGCGACGTCGTCGAAGTTATCCGCCGCAAATAGGCGACAAAGACGGGATTCGGCTGTCCGGATCCGGGGCGACCTCCCATTGGGCACGCGAGGAGCTCTCGCATGCACCGTCCATACGCGCTGTCGTCCGTCCTTGTCTTGGGTCCCATCGTGGTGGTCGCCGGCCCCTGTCTCGCCGGCGGCGAGATCGTGACGTGGGACGCCGCCGCACCAGGCGTGTGGAGCGTTCCCTTCAACTGGTCCGGCAACGCGGTTCCGACGCCTGCCGATGCCGTGCTGATCACGAGCGGCTCGACCATCACGGTCGACGTCAATCCGACGATCGAAGCGTTCACGCTCGCGTCGGCTGCAACGACGATGCTGTGCAACGGACGGACGGTGAACGTCCTCATCAGCAATCCGCTGTCATGCTGCTCGAAAGTGCTCGACGGACAGCTCGACCTGACGTCGAGCACCTGGATCTGCCCCACCGCGTTTCAGGTGCAGGGGCTCGTCCGCGTGGCCAACAGCAACTTTGATGTGGGCGAGATCGCCATCCTGCCCGGCGGCGAGATGCGCACGATCGGGAACCAAGGCATCGACTCGCCGTTCACGATCTCTCCTGGCCTCGAAGAAGGGTTGCTCGCGGTGTCGCCCGGGACGTGGGTGCGGTTCGATCCCGGCGCGAAGCACCCGAACGGCACCATTCAGCAATACGGCCGCGTGCGAGTCGACAACACCGCGCTGGTCTACTTCAACGGATCGCATGACATCGTCGGCGGCGGATCGCTTCAACTCGTCGGACCAAACACGATCGTCGCTGGGTGGGCCGGCGGCGAGACGGTCGTATTCGAGATCTTCGTCGAAGGCGCCGGCACGCTCGGCAACAACTCGCTCAACTTCGAGACCGAGCCCACGTTCACCGTCGTCGCGAACGGCCGCGCGCCGCTCTCGATCGACCCGGCGGCAAGCTTCGTGAATCGCAGCGCGCTCGTCGCGGCGTCGGGAAGCACGCTGCGTCTGCAACCCGCGACGTTCGACTCGAGCTGGTTCGGCGCCGAGATCCGCGCCGAGGACGGCGGCGTCGTCGAGCTGAACGCGTGCCTCCTCTATGACGGCTCCCTCGTGACCGAAGGAAGCGGACGCATCCGCGTCGTCGGCAACACCACCTCGTTGCAGGGCGTCCACACCGACAGCGGCCTGGACATCGCCGGCATTCTCGAGATCCCGAACGGCCTCGCACCGCGCTTCGTCGACACCCTCCACAACACCGGCGAGATCCGGCTCCTCGGCAGTGGCGCGAGCACGATCTTCTACGTCGACAACGCGAACACGAACGGCGTCCGCCTCTCCGGCGGCGGCGAACTCGCACTCTCCGACTCGCCGACGAACGTGGTCGCGGCTTGGAACGGCGGCGAAACGCTCACGAACGTCGACAACCTGATCCACGGCGCCGGCTCGCTGGGCAACAACAGCGTCAACTTCGTGAATCAGGCGGCCGGTCGCATCGAGGCCGATGCCACGAACATCCTCGCGCTCGACCCGGCTGCAACGTTGATCAACGCGGGCGCCCTCCGTGCGGTCGCAGGCGGCACCCTGCGGCTTCAGCCCGCGACGTTCGACGGCTCCGCGGCGACGTCCGTGATCGAGGCGCTCGCCGATTCGACGGTGGAACTGAATGCGGCGACGATCATCGGCGGACGCCTCCGATCCGAGGCGTCCGGGCGGGTCCGCGTGATCGGCAACACGACGACGTTGCAGGCGCCGAGCGACGGGCAACCGTTGACGATCGAAGGCATTCTCGAAGTGCCGAACGGAATTGCGCCTCGCCTGATTGACGGCATCGTGAACACGGGAGAGATCCGACTTCTGAGTTCCGGAGCGAACACGATCCTCTACGTAGACAACTCAGCGACGGGCGGCGTGCAGCTCACGGGCGGGGGCACCGTCTCGATGAGTTCGTCGAGCGGCAACATCGTCGCTGCCTGGAACGGCGGCGAAACGCTCACAAACGTCGACAACCTGATCCGCGGCGGCGGATCGCTGGGGAACAACTCACTAAACCTCGTCAATGAGGTCGGCGGGCGCATCGAGGCGGACGTGGCCGCGATCCTCTTGATCGATCCGGCTGCAACGCTGACTAACGGTGGCGTCATCGCCGCCCGAGACGGCGCGACGCTGCGCCTCCAGCCGGCCCTCTTCGACCAACCGACCGAGACGGGCGTCATCGAGGCGCGCGAGGGGAGCGTCGTCGAACTGAATGGCGCGGCGCTCTATCGCGGGCTGCTCCGCGGCGTCGGCACCGGAGTCGTGCGGACGATCAGCACCGCGTCGCTCCAAGGCGACGGAGCGGCGGCGCCGCTGGCGATCGAAGGCGCGGTCGAGATCCCCAACGGCACCTCGATCCGGCTCATCGACAACATCAAGAACAAGGGGGACATCCGCCTCCTCTCGACCGGCTCGAACGCGATCCTGTATGTCGACAACGCCGCGAGCGCGGGCGTGCAGCTCACCGGCGGCGGCACGGTCTCCCTCGGCGGTGTGGCCCCCAATCTCGTCACCGCGTGGAATGGAGGCGAGACGCTCACGAACGTCGACAACGTCATTCGCGGCGGCGGCTCGCTGGGAAACAACTCGATCCAACTCGTCAACCAAGGCACGATCCTCGCGGATCACGCGTCGCCGCTCGTCGTCGACGTTGCAGCCGGGTCGTGGACGAACTCCGGAGCGCTCCACGTTGCGGCCGGATCGCTTCTCCGATCACAGGACGCGGTCGTCATGACCGGCGGAGAGATTGCCGCCGACGGCGAGTTCGAAGTCGTCCCGAACGTGGTGGCGATGAGCGGCGGAGCGGTGCGCGGAGCGGGCCGAGTGGATTCGAACCTGACCATGACGGGTGGCGTGATCAATCCGGGCTCAACCTTCGGCGACAGCTCCACGGGCCGACTCACCATCGAAGGCAATGTCGGCATGGGCGCCGCCGCCGGCCTCGTGGCGGATCTCGGCGGCTACGTTCCGGGCGTGTCCTACGACGTCCTCGACGTCGACGGCTCGATCACGCTCGACGGCACGCTCACGATCTCCTTCGCAGACGGGTTCGAACCGTTCGTCGGCACGTCGTTCACGATCATCGCGGCCGACTCCGTCGTGGGCTCCTTTGACCAAGTCGTCGGCCCCGGCACCTTCAGCGTTCTCTATCGCGCCCACACGGTGACGGTCGTCGTGACGAGCGTCACACCTCCCTGCGTGCTCGGCGACCTCAACTGCGACGGCGACGTCAACGGCGCCGACCTCGGCACGCTGCTCGGTGCGTGGGGAACCTGCGCCGACTGCGAGAGCTGCAACGCGGACCTCGACGACGACTGCCAGGTCTCCGGTTCGGATCTCGCGATCCTGCTCGGCGCGTGGCAGTGAGGAAGAGAGGAGTCAGGATTCAGGAGTCAGGAGTCAGGGGAAGAGCGCGCGGTCTCGGGCCGCGCGCATGGGTATTCAAGAAACAGGATTGGAAGTGAATACGTGTGCCGCGCGGTGCGGATGTGGTTGCCCACTGACTCCTGACTCCTGAATCCTGACTCCTCTCTCCCGCACCTCAGCACCCTCCCCACGCTCCGAGCAGGATCGCGAGATCGTCCGGCCCCGTGGTGCCGCTTCCATTCAGGTCGGCACCCGGTCCGCCCCACGCGCCGAGGAGGAGGCCAAGGTCCGTCGGGCCGACGGTGCCGTCGTTGTCGAGATCGGCGCCGGGCGATGCCGGCGGCTCGCTTCGATAGACCCGAATCGTGCGAGGGCCGGCGCTGATGACTGCGACGGCAACGTCGAGATCGCCGTCGCCGTCGGCGTCGAGCGCCGCGCAGTCCTGTGCGCCGGTCAGTGTGGGCACGGCCTTGGGCAGCGGGAGGATCGCGCTCCCCGTGGGAATCGACATGGCGGCATAAGTGCCGAACTCGTTCGACAGGAGGTGCGGCAGCACGACGTCGGAGTCGGCGTCGCCGTCGAAGTCCGCGACTGCGATCGCGTTTGGCCACGCGCTCGGTGACGTGAACGGAATGCCGGCGGACAGGACGCCGTGGCCGTCGTTGAGATGCACCAGGAATCCGTTGAGGGTTCCGAGCGCGCCGTTCGAGGCGCATGCAACGTCGAGATCCCCGTCGCCGTCGAGGTCGGCGAGGGCGAGGTCGGACGGGCTGATCGAGGAGGTCGTCGTCGAGATCGTCGCCAACGCTCCGGTCGTCGACACCGACGCAACGCGGAGTTCGCCGCTGCCCGATCCGAGGCAGACGATCTCCGGCGAGCCGTCGCCGGTGAGATCCGCAATCGCGAGGCGCTGTGGCTGCGGCTGGACCGCCAGCGAGCCCGCCGGCGCGAACCCGCCGTTGCCGTCCCCGAAGAGCACGCTGAGGACGGTCGGGAATCCCCCCTGTGCAACGACGAGATCGGTGTGGCCGTCGCCGTTCGGGTCGAAGGGCGTCCCGTCGACCGCGCGAACCGCGATCGCGCTCGGCTGCGTCATCGTGAGGACAAGCGGGGTGCCGAACGATCCGCACTGCCCCGGCACGACCACGAGCCGGTTCGCGAGCGACTCGGCAACGACGAGATCTGGGCACGAGTCCCCCACCATGTCCGCGACATCGACGGTCACGGCGCCGAAGCTCGACACGTTGAGCGACCCGCCGTGCACGAAGGCACCGCCGTCGTTACGGAAGATCGAGATCGTTCCGATCGTCGAGATGAACACGGCGACGATGTCGTCATCGCCGTCAAGATCGATGTCCGCGACCTCGATGCGGCTCGGCGACCCGAAACCAGGCACCGTGTAAGGCGTGCCCCCGTCGAACGCGGGGATGCGGGCGACGCCCACGGTGATCTCGCCTTCGTCCTCGAGTCCGCCATCGTCCGCGATCACGTAGGGAATCGACGCGACGCCCTCGAAGCAGTCGCTCGGATCGAAGACGACCGTCGGCGCGCCGTCCGGATCGGGCGGGCCGAGTCGCACCGAGCCCGGAGCGCTGGAGGCGTCGAACGAGACGAGCGCGACCGCGTCGCCGTTCAGGTCAACGTCGTTCGCGAGCGGCCGGATCACGATGTCCGCGCCCGTCGGCTCGCCCCACGCGACATCATCGACCGCGAACGGAGCGAGCTCCGACGACGTGGACTGCGCCGCGAGCTGCACGGCGGCTGCAACGTTGAGTCGTCCGGCGCCGAAGGTCGCATCCTCGCCGGCCGGTCCGAGGTCCTTGGCGGTCGTCCGCAGCACGAATTCGGCGGCGAGCGGCGCGAGGTTCGGGTTGGCGCTCCGCACGAGCGCCAGCGCCGCCGCGACGATGGGCGACGCGAAGCTCGTCCCGTTCGGCGCGGCGTAGAGGCCGCCAAGCTTTGTGGTCTGGATCGCGACGCCCGGCGCGACGAGGTCGATGGCCGCGCCCGTGTTGGAGAAGACCGCGAGCGCGTCGGTCGAGTCGGTCGCGCCGACGACCGTCACGTTCGCCGGATCGAGCGATCCGAGCGATGACGCGGCGTTTCCCGCAGCCCACACGTAGTTCACGCCCTTCGAGAGGAGGTAGTCCGCGGTCGCGAACACCGTCGGGCTGAGCACGTTCGAGAAGCTCGCGTTGACGACGGTCGCGCCGTGATCCGCCGCCCAGATCGCGCCGGCGTTGATGTCCGAGAGGAATGCCGTGTCGCCCGGCTGGTTCGACACGCGGATTGGCATGAGCCGCACGCCGTGGCAGAGGCCGGCGATGCCGATGCCGTTGTTGGTCGCCGCCGCGACGCAGCCGGCGACTTCGGTGCCGTGGTCGGTGAGACCGTCGACGAGTCCGCCGTCGACCTGGGCGATGTCGTCGACGGCGTTGTAGCCTGCAACGAGGAGCGGCGCGAGATCCGGATGGTCGAGATCGATGCCGCTGTCGGCGACGGCAACGACGAGATCCGCGTCGCCCGTCGTGACGGACCACGCGACCGGCGCGCCGATCTTCGCGAGGTGCCATTGCGACGCATACAGCGGATCGTTCGGCAGCGCTGCAACGGAGACGAGCCGATCGACCTCGACGAACGCATAGTCGCCGGTGACCTCGAGGCTTCGCGCCAACTCGTCGGCGGAGCGGCCCGGCGGCACGCGGACGACGCGGCAGCCGATCGCGTCGAGCGTGCGGTGGGTGTCGCGCGCGACGCGGCGAATCGCGGCATCGGCGCGACTACGGGCGACCGTGGGCGGCACGCCGCGCGCGAGCAATTCCTCCACGCGTAACGGTCGGACGATAACCCGCGCATCGGGCGCCGCAGCATCGGCGCTCGACGCCATACCGAAGGCCACACCGATCGCCGCCGCGCACCAGGTCTTCACGCATCACCTCCGCGGCTCGGAGATGCCGGCAGTTCGGACGGTCGTCACGCACCTGCGAACTTGGTTGGGATTCGTGTGACGCTTGCGGGACCCGCCGAGTCGGGAGTGGGAGTGACTCCCGCGGCGCCTCCAGGAAGCAAACGACAACCGCCAGGCCGCCGTGCGGGATCCTGCGATCCGGCTCGGGCGCCTGGCGGCTGCTTCGTTCGACGGGCTCGGTCGTTCGACGACCGGCGCCGCGTGTTAGTAGGTGTTGTACTTCTTGCCGTTCGAGTCGACCTCGCCGTTCGCGCAGTTGGCGATCACGGTGCCCTTCGCGGCGTCGTAGACCCAGCCGCCGTTGCCGCCGAGCGTGTCGACGAACGTGGCCTTGCCCTTGTTCGCGCCGACCGGGAGCGGCGGAACCGCGCGCATGTACGGGCCGAAGATGATGCCGTTCGCGACGTCGCGGTCGCCGGTGGTGCCGCCGGTGACGTCGCTGTACTTCGTGAGCGAGTCTTCCAGCTTCGCGAGCGCCGGATAGGCGCCGTTGTGGTCGACCTGGAAGAGTTCGATGGCGTTGCGGATCACCGCGAGGTTCGCCGCAAGCGCGTTCTCGCCGGCGGTCGTCGCGCCACGGCTGAGCCGCGGAACTGCGATCGCCGCAAGCACGCCGATGATGACGATGACGATGACGAGCTCGATGAGGCTGAAGGCCCGCCGCAGGTTCGATCGACGAGAGCGCGGACTGATCGCGAGTTGCATGGAGTTCCTCCGGAACGGGCGACCTTCACGAGGGTCGCCTTTGGCAGAGTGTTCATCGGCGAAGGAAAGGTCGGACTTTCGTGGCCGTGCGAACCCGGTCGGGAGTCTTTCGCAAGGCGACGGCGGCCAGAGGCCGTTAGCGGACGCGCCGCTCGACGCGATGGCCTTGGCGGTCGAAGACGACGAGATCGCTCGCGATCGCGACGACGGTCCAATCCGCGACGAGATCGCCCACGCGCACGGTGCGTCCGTCCGCCACGGCGGCCGGATACGGGCCGACGAGGATCGCGGTGACGTCCGGAACGTTCACGTCGATCTCGACGGCCTTCGGCGTTGCAGCTTCGGGCTCGCGCTTCTGCGGCACCCGGAACGACTCCGGCAACTCCGAGAGCCGCGAGGTGGAAACGTCGAGCGCCCGCAGTCGACCTGCGACATGCGTCAGCGAACTCTCGGTCGGGAGCGGCTGCGCGGGCCGCAGATCGTCCGCCGGCGCGGCCGGCGCGTCGGGGGCCACCGGTTCGGCGGCGCCGGCGACGCTCGGGCCTCCGACTCCCAAGACCAGGCGATCCACGGCGAGCGCTCCGAGAGCGATGCCAAGGATCCCCACGAACACCAATCGTTCCTTCGGCAACGGCATGTCGAGAAGAGACGAACTAACAGGGCCTCGGTCAAGGAGCCTGCGCACGAACGGGCGCGGAATCGTCCGCACGCTCGGCATACCAGGTCAGCTCGATCTCGACGCCCGCGCCGGCTGCGTCACCTGTCGGAGCTAGGACGACGAAGCCGACGACCGCGACATCTGGGAAGCCCTCGTGCATGGCCGCGAGAAAGCGCACAGTGTCCGCAGATTCACAGGCGCCGGTGATGCGAATCGGCACGAGGGTCGCAAGCGACGACGTCTTCGGAACGCCGGGCGCGAGCGACGAGATGCGCATCCCGTGCGCCGCAGCGAGCTCCGTGATCTTCGCGATCTTCGCGTTCAGCGACGAGACCGGCGCCAGCGTGCGCTCGCTCGACGCAAGGCGCTTCTCCTGCTCCGCGAGCACTCCCGCCAACTCCGTGCGCTCGCGCTCGA
Organism: Phycisphaerae bacterium; assembly: GCA_016795035.1. Classification (GTDB taxonomy): domain Bacteria; phylum Planctomycetota; class Phycisphaerae; order Phycisphaerales; family SM1A02; genus JAEUIT01. Next base: position 81,042 of record JAEUIT010000054.1, read on the forward strand.
GCATGGCCACGGCTTCCGCGGACGCGGAGAGCTGCGCGCGGGCGGCGCGGTACGTCTCCCCTTCGAGCATGTGCGGCGCGGCGAAGCCGAAGTACCACGCCAGCGCCGCCACGCCGCAGATCGCGACGCCGGTCGCGTGGACGACGATCGGAGCGGGCGCGCGGCCGGCGGGCCTCGCGGCGGCGGTCGCAGCGGACGTCGCGGCGGTCATGGGCGAGTCCCTTCCTCGAGGATTCCCTCGATCTCGAACGCCGTCGCGTGCGCCGCGTCGGGCGCTCGCGCGCCCAGGATCGCCACGCGCCGGAAGGCGGGAATGCCCTCGAGCCGCATCACGAAGCCGGTGAGCGCCGAGACGTCGGAGACCTCGCCTTCGAGCCGAAGGACGAGCGAGTCGCCGCGCTGCGCGAGTTCCCACCGCGTGAAGATGAGGTCCTTCGGCAGGTCGCCGATGATGCGCACGAGGAGCCGGCTCCAGTCCGGATGGTCCGTCGTGGCGTTCGCCGCGGCGATGCGCGACGCGTTCTTCGCCATGCGCGCCTTCAGGTCCTTCACGTCCCGCTCGAGCGCCGCGCGACGCTCCTCGCTCGCGGCGACGCTCGCATGCATGTCGTCGGCGCTCGTCCGTCGGTCGCCGCGCACGATGATGACCGCAACGGTGACCAGCGCCACGCACCACGTCGCAACGAGGAGACGCCATCGCCCGACGCGTCGTCGCGACGCGCGGAGCTTTCGCCGATCGGACGAGAGCAGGTTCACGGCGATCATGCGCGGACCCCCGGCCGGGCGGCGAGGCCGACGGCGACGAGCGCCTCGGCCGGAAGCGGCTCGCCGCCGTCCACGATCGAGTCGGAGTCGGCGATCGTGACGGGCATCTCGAGCGCGGCGCGGATCGCTTCGGCGAATCGCTCCGCGGCGGCGCCGTCGACGGAAAGCAGCCGATCCACCGGGTTGCGCTCGTCTCGTCGTTGCAGGTAGCCGAGCGTGAGGCGCATCTCCGAGAGCAGTTCGTCGCGCGCCGCCATGCCGCCGTCGCGGATCGCCGCCGGGCTCACCTCGAGCCGACGCACATACCCCACCTGCCCGCGCTCGATGGTGATCACGTGCGCCGTCCGTTCGGTCACGTCGAGGAGCACCTCGAACGGGCGCGGGCGGAGCGGCGCCAGGCCGCGCGCCGCCGCAATCGGACGCGACTCGATCGCGACCACGTCGAGCCCCGCGGCGTCGAACGCGCATGCGATGGATTCGGAAGTCGCCGTCGAGAGCCCGATCGCGAGCGCTCGCACGCCGGCGTTCGTCGCGACGCCGTCGGTCGGCCACCACGCGCACTCGATCTCTGCCGCGTCCACCTTGCGAAGCCGCGCGAGCTGGGCCGCGACGATCTGATCGACGGGCGGCGCGTTCGCACCCGTCGCCGCCGTCGGCGCGGGCACGCGAAGCTCGAGCGTCGTCACATCTTCGTCGCTCGGCGCGACGACGACCGGCGCGGGGACGAACCCCTGCCGCGCCATCACCCGCGCGAGGCGCTGCACTTCGGCGCCGAGGTCGTCGAAGCGCCGCGCGACGCTGGTCGCCGCATGCACGCGACGCCCGGCCGACGATGCGAACTGCACCGCGACGATCCGGCTCGCGCCGAGGTCGACGCCGATCGAACCGGGTTGGCGCGACATCGTCATGGGCGCGGACCTCCGCCGGCCGAGGCTGCAACGTCGAAGAGCGGGAGGAACAGGCTGATCGCGACGAACGCGATCATCGCGCCGAGGACGCCGAGGAGCAGCGGCTCGAGCGCCCGCGCGAGTCCGCGCACGGCGGTCTCGTTGTCCTCGTCGAGATGCTGCGAGACCTGCGTGAGCACCGGGCCGATCTTGCCCGAGCGCTCGGCGCTCGCGATTGCCTGGCACACGCTCGGCGGAATGCAGTCGCCGGTCTCCATCACCGAGGCGAGCGACTCGCCGCGCGAGACCGCCTCCTCCGCGCGGGCGAGCAGGTCGACATAGGCCGGATGCGTCATCGCCTCGCGCGTGAGGCGAAGCGCGTCGAGCAGGCTCACCTTGGCGTCGAGCAGCAGGCCGAGCCCGCGCACGAGCTGGGCGGTCGCGAGCGAACGGGTGAGATTGCCGACGGCCGGCAACGCTAGCGCGCGCGCCGCGACCCAGCGGCGCGTCGGTCGCCAGAGGATCGCGCCGACCGAAGCCCCGATCGCGAGCAGGCCGACGACCAGCGAGAGGATCCAGTGCTCCGAGATCGCGGTGCCGACCGTGATGAGAAGGTCGGTCATCGCCGGGATCGGCGCCTGCACGGCGTCGAACATCGAGCGGAAACGCGGAACGACGAAGACGAGCAGTCCGATCAGGACGCAGAACGAGGCTGCAACGACGACCATCGGATACGCGACGGCCGCGATCACCGCGCGGCGCACCCGCGCCTGGCGGCGATAGTGCTGCGCGAGGTCGGTGAGCATGCGATCGAGGATGCCGGCCGTCTCCCCAGCGTTCGTCATGGTGCGGCAGATGGGGTCGAAGATCCTCGGCATCGCCGCCATCGCCTCGCTCAAGGCGGCGCCTTCCTCGACGCGTCGTCGGAGCTCCGCCGAGACGCGGCGCACCGCGTCGTCCGACTGCCGCTCGATCGCGACGAGCGCCTCGACGAGCGGCGTTCCGGTCGACACGAGAAGCGCCGCTTGCCGCAGGAACGCGGCGAGCCGATCGGCATTGAGGCGACGCAAGGGCGCCGCGTTCGCGGCGGCCGCGCCGCGCTCGTCGACGCGCGTGGCGACGATCCCCTGCTCGCGCAGGCTGCGCACGGCGGCGCCGCGGTCGCCCGCCTCGATCGTGCCGTTGACGGCCTGTCCTTCGAGCGTGAAGCCCTCGTAGGCGACTTTCATGCGGCCACGCTCCCTTCCACGGGCGCGGTCTGTGTTGCAGGCGCGACGCCGGCACGCGGCGCCGCGACATCCTCGTCGTCGGAGCGCGTCACGCGGAGCGCCTCCTCGAGCGTCGTGCGGCCGTCGAGCGCGAGCCGCACGCCTTCCTCGCGGAGCGTGAGCATGCCGGCGCGGCGCGCTTCGGCGCGAATGAGGTGTGCCGCGTCCTGTCGGTAGATGCAACGCCGAATCGCCGACGTGATGTCCATCACTTCGTACACGCCGAGCCGGCCGCGATAGCCGCTGTCGTGACACTGTCGGCAGCCCGCGCCCTTCTTGAACGGCCGCCCTGCGGCATCGGCGAGTCCGGCATCGACGAGGACCTGCTCCGACGGGAAGTACCGCGTGACGCAGTGCTCGCAGAGCGTGCGCGCGAGCCGCTGCGCCACGACGCCGCCGATCGCGCTCGAGAGGAGATAGCTCTCGATGCCCATGTCGGCGAGGCGCGCGGGCGTCGCCGCGCAGTCGTTCGTGTGCAGCGTCGCGAGGACAAGGTGGCCGGTGAGCGCGGCCTGCACCGCGACGCGCGCGGTGTCCTGGTCGCGGATCTCGCCGACCATGATGACGTCGGGATCTTGCCGCAGGATGCTGCGGAGCGCCCGGGCGAACGTGAGCCCGACCGCGTCGTGCACCTGGATCTGGTTGATGAGGTCGAGCTGGTACTCGACGGGATCCTCGACGGTGACGATGTTCACTTCGGGCGAGCGCAGGAGGTCGAGCGCCGAATAGAGCGTCGTCGTCTTACCGCTGCCGGTCGGACCCGTCACGAGCATCAGCCCGTGCGGCTGGCGCAGCGCGCGGGTCAACGTTTCAAGCGCTTCCGGCCGAAGGCCGAGCTCTCCGAGCCGGATGCGAAGATTGGACTTGTCCAGCAGGCGCACCACGAGCTTCTCGCCGAGGAGCGTCGGCATGCTCGACACGCGAAGGTCGATCTCGCGTCCTTCGGCCACGATGCGCACGCGACCTTCCTGCGGCACGCGCTTCTCCGCGATGTCCATGCGGCCGATGACCTTCACGCGCGACACGATCGCCGCGTGCAGTCCGGGCGGCGGGCGCATGAGATCGCGCATCGTGCCGTCGATGCGATAGCGCACCCGCGTGCCGCGCTTGTCGGGCTCGATGTGGATGTCGCTCGCTTTGTCGCGCACCGCGGTGAGGAACGCGACGTTGACGAGGTTGACGATCGGGCTGCCTTCGACCAGCCGGTCGAGATCGGTGACCGGCCGCTCGTCGAGCGCCTCGCGCTCGACGACCTCGACGTCCGACGCCGAGAGCGACGTGAGGAACGCGTCGACGTTCACTTCGCCCGACGCGTACTTCTTGATGAACTCGCGGATGTTGTCGTCGAGCGCGAGGACCGGCCGGATCTTGCATCCGGTCATGTGCTGCAGTCGATCGACGGTCGCGAGCGACTGCGGCTCGGCCATTGCGACGATCAGCGTGTCGCGCACGCGGAACATCGGCAGGACGCGAAGTCGCTCGGCCTCCTCGGGGCCGATGAGCTTGAGCAGCGCCGGGTCAATCAGGCCGTGACGCAACGTGCAGGCCGGAACGCCGAGGCACGTGGCGAGCGTGTAGAGAAGCTGCGTCGACGTGAGAAGACCCTGCTCGACGAGGATCTCGCCGAGATGACGGCCACCCGACTTCTGGCTCGCGAGCGCGGCCTCGAGCTGCGCCTCGGTGATCGCCCCGAGACGGACTAACTCCTCGCCGAGCTTGAGTCGCGCGCCGGGAACGTTCATAGGAAGCTCCTGGCCGCGGCGTGCACGTCGGGGTACTGCTCGAAGAGCGCGCCGATGCCGACGATGTCGAGCGCCTCGCGCATCGTCGCGCCGACGTTCACGAGCTTCAGCGACCGACCGCTCTCGGCGAGCGCGTCGGACACGTCGAGGAGCGCCTCGAGCCCGACGCTGTCCGCGAACGGGACGGCGCCGAGATCGACGACCACGCGGCCGCGGCGCTTCGCGATGGCCGCGAACACCGTCTCGCGCACCGCCCGCGCGTCATCGCCGCAAAGCGGCCCTTTCGGAGCGACCACGCCGATGGCGCCAGCTGTCGATTCGGCGATTTCCATGGTGCGACTCCTGAAGCGACGGCCTACGCCGCGAGCGAGACCGAACGCTGCGCGGGCAGCGCGAGCGTGAACGTGGAACCGCGATCGACGACCGACGAGACCGTCACGTCGCCGCCGTGAAGACGAGCGATCTGGCGCGCGACCGAGAGGCCGAGGCCGGTGCCGGTGATCTTCTCCACGCGCGGATCGCGAGCGCGATAGAAGCTCTCGAAGATGCGCTCCTGGTCGTTCTCGCCGATGCCGATGCCGGTGTCGGCGATCTCGAAGCGCACCTCGCTCGGCGTTGCACGCAGCGTGAGCGACACGGAGCCGCCTGCGGGCGTGTACTTCACCGCGTTGCCGAGGAGGTTCGCGAGCGTCATGTAGATGCGGTCGCGGTCGCCGGTGAACGTCGGGAGTTTCGGCGGCAGCTTGAATTCGAGGCGAATGGACTTCGCCTCGGCCTGCGCCTTGAAGTCCTTCTCTAGGTCGGCGAGGAGGGCGTCGGTGCGCACGTCGTCGACGTGCAGCTTCATCGTGCCCGCTTCCATCTCCGAGACCGAGAGCATCTCGGAGACCATGCGCTCGAGGCGCCGGCTCTCGCTGGAGATGACCTCGAGGCAGCGGCCTCGCACCTCCTTCGTCGGCTCCTCCTCGGCGATGAGCTCGTCGACGTAGAGCCGGATGTTGGTGAGGGGCGTGCGGAGTTCGTGCGTCGCCTGCGCGACGAACGTGTCGCGGGCAAGCATCGCGAGCTTCTGCTGCGAGACGTCCTCGAGGAGGACGAGCGCTCCGCCGCCGGGCAACGCACGCGTCGAAACGCGGAGCGTCGCTTCCGCGTCGGCGTCGCCGCCCGCGGCTGCAACGTCGACACTGGCCCTCGTGGCCCGCGTGCCGCTCGCCGCGAGGGTCACCGCTTCCGTCACGCGTTCATCGGGCAGGAACTCCGAGAGCGGCTTGCCGAGGGCGGCGTCGCGCCGCGTCGCGAGGAGAAGCGCCGCGGCGCCGTTGAGCCACGTGAGGCGACCGCTCGAGTCGACGGCCGCGAGCCCGATCCACAACGACTCGGCGAGCGACGAGCCGAGCCCTCCGCCCGAGACGAGCGGCATCGAACTCGGTTCGGCGAGCGAGCCTTGTGCGGCGATCGAGCGAGCGATGCGATCGGCGAGCGCGTTCCACGCGACGGCGGCGCTGCCGAAGCGCTCGTCGACGCGCAGCGCGGCGTCGTCCGCCTCTCCGCCTGCGGCGGCGCACGCCGCTTCCGCAACGGCGAGCGGACCTCGTATCGCTCGACGTTGCCGCAGCGAGATCGCGGTCACGAGCGCGCCGACGACGATGCCGCCGCCGATCGGAATCGATTCCGGGGAGCGAAGGAGGGAGTCGGGCGCCGGCGCGGCCTCGTCGGCAGGGGGCTTCGGCAGCGCCCAGAGCGCGATGCCCGCTGTACCGAGCGCGGCGACGAAGCCCGCGGCGAGCGCGCAGCGCACGGAGATGTCTCCGGCAAAGCGAAGGCCGCCGCCCATGCGAACACCTGTTGTTCGGCGCGTTCCAAACATCCCCGGCGCAGCCCTCCAGTGAGTCTCGGATCGCTTCATCGGGCCGCCGATGACGACGGTTGAAGCCGATCCTTCGTCCGGGGTCGCGGGTTATCGACCGGCGCCGCGCAGTCCGCGCTCACTCGACAAACGTGCGCCGCACCGTGGAGGGGTCGACGGTCCAAAGGCGCTCGCACAGCGCATCGGGCGGCGTGCTCACGATCCACGGGTCTCGCGCGACGCTGACACCGGCTGCAACGCCGAAGTCGCCGCCCACGCACACGCCCTTGAACGATGCCGCCGCGTTCACCTGCAGCGAACCCGTCACGATCACCGACGCGTTGAAGCGCGACGGGTACATGTCGGTGATGTCGGCGTCGGTCGCGCCGCCGATGTACGGGTACGGAAGGCCGCTCGGATTGAAGTTCAGGTCGCCGCCCGAGTTCTCGCGCAGGAGCGTCGTCGGCTCGATCTCGATCGAACCGACCACGACAAGCGCCGGATAGCCGAGCACCGCGGGCTCGAACACGAGCCCGCCGCGCAGGCGCGATCCGGCCCCGGGATTCAGCACGATCAGCGTCCCGACCACGCGCATGTCCTCGAGGTCGATCGTGCGGTTCGCGCAGTCGAGGACGTAGACGCCGCGCGCGTTGTACGCGCCGCTCGGCAGCGTGTGGCGCGGGGACAGCAGGATCCGCGAGCCGAGCTTCGAGATCGTGTCGTAGTTGAGCGCCGTTCCCGTCGCCGCGAGCGGGGCGATCTCCGCGGCGGTCGGAAAGCGCACGAGCGCCGCCCGCCGCTGCAACGACGCCTGCAACGTGGAGCCGAAGGACGCGAGGTTCACGACGCCCGCGGGCACGGCGCCGCGCGACGTCGAGACGACGCCGACCCCATCGACGACGGAGAGCGAGCCCGACCCGCTCGTCCCGAACGCGCCCGCGACGGCCACGGGACGCTCGAGCGCCGAGAACGGACGTCGCACCGGATTCGCGTCGGCGGTCGCCGATCGACGGCCGATCCCGCTCGTCGACTGGAAGGTGAGCCGAACCGGCTGACTCCCCGCGGGGAATGTCGACGACGGGCTCACGCTCGACGCGGCGCGGAGCGTCTGCGACGACGCCGTCGACGTCATCGCGAACGTGCGCCGCGTGATGCCGTCGTCGAGCGTGCTGTTCTCGAGTTCGAGCATGGCCCACGCGGTTCCGTCGCGCAGGCGCCGCTCGGCGTCGGAGGCGTCGCGAAGGTCGCGGCCCAGTCGTCCGACGGCGCGACTGACGAAGAGCGCGCCGAGCGCGATCGTGATCATGAGGAGCGCGAAGCCGAGCGCCGCGATGTGGGCAGTTCCGCGACGCGGGCGCGCCCGGCGGCGCCGAGGCCGCGCGTACACGGCACGACGCGTGGTGACCGTACGGTCCGCGACGCGCACGGACACGCTGACGCACTTCAGCCCGGTGTCGCTCCCGGAGGCGCTTGCGGCGTCGGCGTTCGAGACCCACGTGACGGTGATGGCCAGGGTCCACCGCCCGCTCGGGTCGAACCACGAGGGCACCGGCCCGGTCCAGCCGTTCGCGTCGTCGAGGTCGTCCCACGTCGACGGGCCGGGCGACGTCTCGCCGCTCTCGCCGCCCAGTCCGCCGGGGATCGTGGGATCCTCGAAGGGAAGTCGTTCGTGCCACGCGATGACCGCATCGGCGATGCGGCTCGCCTCGCGCAGCTCGCTCGCGCGCCGTGCGGTCTTCGTTGCAGCCGACGCCAGCGAAAGCGCGGAGGTCGAGGCGACCGCGAGAATGAGGAGCGCGATCGCCGCTTCGGCGAGCGTCATGCCGCGGCGCGGTTGGCGAGAAGCGCGGGTCACGGCAGCGTCGGCTCCGTGGGGAGTGCGATCGGCGTCTCGACCGCAGGGTCGCCGCCGACGAGCTGCAGCTTGGCGATCATCGTCGGCACCGCCATGCGCTCGGCGCCCGGCGTGATGATCGAGGCCTTGCCGTAGAGCTCATAGACGAGGACGCGCGCGTTCACCTCGGTCCATCCGCCGAGCGACAGGGAAAGGAGTTTCGAGCCGTCGCCGATGGTGGCGACGGTGTCCAGCGAGACGAGGATCGCATTGAGCGCGGAGCCGACGATCGCGACCGACTTCTCGGTGCCCATCGAGGCTCCGACGAAGGAGAAGTCCTGCCATGTCGCGGTCTGCGCCATCGCCGAGACCTGGACCGTGGCGCTCGCGATGTCGGTCGCCGACGGCTCCCCTCCGACCACCGTGCGCACGGAGAGCGTGAAGACGCCCAGCGGTGAGACTCCACGTTTCACCTTGAGGCGCACGCGCGACACCTCCCACGAGACGGCGCCTGCCGGAAGCGCCGGCGTGACGAGAATGGCGGAGCCGAGCGACCCGCTGCCGATCGACATCGATCCGAGGACGGGCGACTCCTGCGACGCCCCGAGCAGCATCTCGCTCGTGGTCGTCAGGGTCGGCGAGGAGCGCGTGGCCACGGTGATCGGCGTGAGCTCGAACGACGTGACGCGCGAGACGAGCGGCGCCTCGTCGCCGTTCTCCGTGCGGAGAAGCGGATCGCCCGAGGTGCCGTTCCAGCGGTACCGGACGGTCTCCGCGTTGCCGTCGCCCGTCCGGTCGGCCACGGTGATCGAGAGATCCCTCGCAGTGTATGAGACGATGCCGGTCGCCTCCGAGAGATCGAGCCGAAGCTGGTCGAGCGCGGCAGCTCGCTCGCGATTGCGGTCGATGTCGGCCGAGGCGTCGACCGCGCGCATGCAGAGCGCGATCGCGCCATTGGCTGCAACGACGAGAACGACCATGATGCCCATGACGAGCACGAGCTCTGTCACGGTGAAGCCGCGGCGCGGGCGTCGCGTCACTTCCATGAGACGGCCCCCGCGTCGGACACGAGGAGGATGCGCGTGTCGCGTCCGCGCCTGAGCTCGATCGCGCCCGAGCGCTTCGGCGTGCCGTAAGGGCCGATCTCGATCCCGGACCGGCCGCCGAAGTTCGCGGCAGCGATCGTCACCCCGTAGGGCGACCCGGAGACGTCGATCACGCCCGAGCCGTCGCCGATGCCGCCGAGCTCGATGCCTGCAACGGTGAGACGGCCTCGCGCGAGGTCGATGGCGACCGTGGCCGACCGCGAGGAGGCTCGCGCTCGCTCGCGCACGAGCTCGATCTCGCGGCCGATGCGCGCCGCGGCGGCGTCGAGCGCCGCGCGATCCATGCGGCTCGCCATGCGCGGGGCCACGATGGCCGCGATGGTCCCGACGATCGCGAGCGCAATGACCACCTCGACGAGCGAGAACGCCCGTCGCCGCGGCCGAACGCCCGTACGGTCGAAACCCATGCAACCGGCATCGGCGACGGAGGGCGGCGAGTTCAGGGCCGCGCCGGGAATCCGCGCGGCGGGCCGCTAACGCCGCCGCGCGATATCGGTCGCAGCCCGCCGATCGCGGAGATTCGCTTCAGCCGACGCAGGGGCAAGTCGAAGTACGCAGGCACCTCGTCGCTTGCGCGAGCGTGAACGGAGTCCGTCGTGGCGAGAAGGAACGCAACAACCCTGATCGTGGTGGAGGACGAGCCGGCGATCCGCACGATCGTCGCGGAGAAGCTGCGTCAAGCCGGCTTCGACGTCGAGTCCTTCGCGGACGGCGAGGCGGGCCTTCGCGCGGTGCGCGAGCTCGCGCCCTGCGCGGTCGTCACCGACTACGAGATGCCGCTCCTCGACGGACTCAGCCTCGCCCGCGCGATGCGGGCCGACGCCGCGACCGCGCACATCCCCGTCATCCTGCTCACGGCCCGCGGCCATCGACTCAGCCACAACGACATCAAGGACACGTCGATTCGGACGGTCGTGATGAAGCCCTTCAGCATGCGCGAACTCGTCGGCACCGTGACGGAGCTCGTCGGCTCCGAAACCGATGCCGAGGCCGCGTAGCCACTCCGTCGCACCATGACCAGTCGCGAAGCCGCCAAGGATCTCGTTGCCCGACGCACGATCAAGGAGTTGGATCGTCGCTGTGCGGCGCTCGGCCTCGTGACGCGGCCGATCACGCGCGTGGAACGGGGACGCACGGTCGAGGTTCGCGAGCGGGGCAACGGCCTCTACGAGCTCGTGTTCGGTCCGCCGGATGCGCCGGAGGGCCTCGCCGCATGGATCACCGAGGGGCGGAGCGACGCGATGCCCGACGCGCTCCACGTTGCCGACGCAAAGAGCGAAGCCGCGCGGCTCGCCGCGCTCCTCGAGTGCGCCATCGCCGACCTCGCGGCCATCGCCGATCGCGACGCGACGATCTCCGACTTCTGCGACAAGCTCTCGCAGTCGTACGAGGAGATGCACTGCCTCTTTCGCTCGATGCGCCAGCTCGCGTGCCCGGACAGCCCGCGCAACCTCATCGACGCGGTGTGCGCCGACTTCCAGAAGACGCTCCCCTTCCGCTGGATCGCCCTGGCGTTCCACGACGGCCCGCGCATCTCGCCGTCGCTCCGGTCCGAACTCATCGTTGCAGGCGACCTGAACGCCGATCCCGAGGCCTTCCGCGCGCTGGCGCGGGAGAAGCTCGGCCGACTCTCCGGCGACTCGTGGACGCGCACGCTCACGGCCGACACCCATCCGCTCGCGCAGCTCGTCGGCACCGACGTCCTCGTCGAGCCGGTCACGCACGACGACATGCTCATCGGCGTGCTGGTCGCCGGCGGCAAGCTCGGCCGCGATCCCGACATCTCGAGCGAGGAAGTGCAGTTCCTCGACGCCGCCGCAGACTTCCTCGGCACCTTCCACGAGAACATCTCGCGGCTCGACGAGCAGCGGGCGATGACGATGTCGACCCTCGAGGCGCTCGTCGCCGCGATCGACGCGAAGGACCGGTACACGTGCGGCCACTCCGAGCGCGTCGCCCTCCTGTCGATGATGCTCGCGACCGACATGGGACTCGATCGCGCGACCGCGACGCGCGTCCGCCTGTCCGGCCTCGTGCATGACGTCGGCAAGATCGGCGTGCCCGAGGCGATCCTCACGAAGCCGGGCCGACCGACGGACGAGGAGTTCGCCGCGATTCGTCGGCACCCGGAGATCGGGTATCGCATCCTCGAGAACATCACCGGCTTCGGCGATCTTCTCCCCGGCGTCCTCCATCACCACGAGCGCTGGGACGGCAAGGGCTACCCGCACAAGCTGGCGGGCGAGGACATTCCGCTCTTCGGGCGCATCATCGGCGTGGCCGACGCGTTCGACGCGATGTCGTCGACGCGCTCGTACCGCTCCGCGTTGCCCCGCGAGCGCGTGCTCGACGAGGTCCGCGGCGGCGCCGGCAAGCAGTTCGATCCGGACATCGCGAGGGCGATGCTCGCGCTCGACCTCACGGAGTACGACCTGCTCCTCCAGAAGCACGCCGACCGAGACGGCGGCAACGGGGAGATGCGGCTCGCGGCCTGACACTACGTCCGCTCGCGTCGCCCTTCGTACCAGATGTCGAGACCCTCGCGCCGCTGCCATGCCTTCGGTCCGCGCAGGACAAGCAACGTGGAGCGCCAGAGAAGGAAGATCGCGCGGTAGGTGCGCCACTTGCGTCCGCTCGTGATGACGGGCGGGTCGACGAGCGTGAATCGGCCCCGCGCCATGAGCGCCTTGCTGAGCCACGCCTCCTCGCTCGCGTAGAAGCGCTCGTCGAAGCCGCCGATCTCCTCGAACGCCTCACGCGTGGCCCAGATGTAGCAGCCGGCCGCATAGCCGAGCCGCTTCCAGATGACGAGAAAGACCGCGAGGTAGGGAAGCACGAGAAGCGGCGGCCGCTCGTCCATCGCGATGCGCGCCCCGCCGCCGACGGCGCCGGCGTCGAGCGCGGCGAGCGTGGCGCGGATCGTCTCCGACGGAACGAGCGTGTCGGCATCGACGAAGAGAAACGCGCTCCCGCGGGCGATCCGCGCGCCGGCGTTCCGCACCGCGGCGATCTGGCGCTTCTCGACGCGCTCGACGCGGGCGCCGAACGATCGTGCGATCTCCGGCGTGCGGTCGGTCGAGGCGTCGTCGACGACGATGAGCTCCGCGGGCCGGCCGATGTCCTCGATCGCGTCGCGCAGCGTCTTCAACGTTGCAGGCAGCGCCGCTTCCTCGTTCCACGCCGGGACGATGATCGAGTAGTCGTGCGTCATCGCGACGCGATCCAGGCGTCGTCGAAGCGCATGCCCGCGGGCAGCGGCGCGGCGTCGCCCGACTCGACCATGTTCGCCACCGGATACGCGCAGTAGTCGACGCTGAAGGCGGCGGCGGGACGATGGTTGCCCGACTTGCCGAGGCCGCCGAACGGCAGCTTCGAGCTCGCGCCGGCCGTGCCGGTGTTCCAGTTGATGCAGCCCGCGCGGCACTCGGCAAAGAAGCGCTCGAACTCGCCGGCGTCCTTCGTGAAGATCGCCGCGGCCAGGCCGAACTCGGTCGCGTTCGCGCCGTCGATCGCGGCATCGAGGTCGCGCACGACCGCGACCTGGGCGAGCGGGCCGAAGATCTCGCAGTCGGCTGCAACGTCGAAGCGGTCCACCTCGACGACGCTCGGCGTGACGAACCAGCCGGGCCGATCCATCCGCGTGGCGGCGACGAGCACGCGACCGCCCTGTGCGGCGAGCCGGCGCTGGCCCTCGAGGAACGCGTTCGCGGCCGCTTCGCTGACGATCGGCCCCATGAACGCCGGCTCCGCCGAGAAGCCCGGCGCGACGAGCAACGTGCTCGCCATCGAGCAGAAGGCCTGGAGAAACGGCCGCGCGACGGACTCGTGGACGAGGATGCGGCGCGTGCAGGTGCAACGCTGACCGGTGGTCGCGAACGCGCTTCGCGCGCACTCGATCGCCGCCTGCTTGAGATCGGCGCTCGGCATGACCACGGCCGGATTGCTGCCGCCGAGTTCGAGCGCGACGATGCGACCCGGACGATCGAGATTCGCCTCGAGGATGCGGCGCCCGACCGGCCATGATCCGGTGAAGAGGATGCCGTCGAGGCCGTCATGCGCGACGAGCGCGCGGGCCGTCGCGGCGCCGCCCTGCACGACGTTGAAGACGCCCGCCGGAAGCCCCGCCTCGGCCACGCACTCGGCGAGGATCTGGGCGACGCCCGGCGTCTTCTCGCTCGGCTTGAAGACGACCGTGTTGCCGAGAAGGAGGGCTGGCACGAAGTGCCCGTTCGGCAGGTGCGCCGGGAAGTTAAACGGGCCGAGCACCGCCATCACGCCGTGGGGCTTGAAGCGGCAGCGGCCGACGCGCGTGGCTGCAACGGGGACGTCATAGCCGCGCACGCGCGAGAGCGAGATCTCGTCGAGCGTGATCGCGACCTTCTCGGCGAGGAGCTTCGCCTCGAGGATCGACTCCGAGCGGAGCTTGCCCATTTCGAGCGTGATGCGGTCGGCGATGCGATCGACGTGCGTCGTGACCGCGGCGGCGTACGCCTTGAGCGCGGCGGTGCGCTCGTCGATCGAGAGCCGTGCCCACGCCGGCAACGCGGAGCGCGCCGCGCGGACCGCGGCGTCGACATGGTCGAGAGCCGTGCCCGACGACCACACGACGCGCGACGGATCAGCCGGATCGCGGACGACGATCTCGTCGGCGGCACCGCTCGGAAGCGCGATGAACCGGCCACCGACGAAGTCGCTCGGCGACGACTGGAGCGCGCCGCGCGACGTGCCGCCGTGCTGGCTCACGACTTCGCTCCGGCGGGCTTGCGGCCCGAGAGCGTCGCCTTCTTGCTTCGCGTCAGCCGCTTACCGGAGGGCTTACCGAGCGGCGTGAAGCCGATGCGCGAGCCTTCCTTCGCGCCGAGGGCGTTCAACGTTTCAGCCGGCAGGAGGATCGAGTCGCCGGCGGTCTGATACGCCGAACGCGTGGCGCGGAAGTCGTCCTTGCCGATCACGCTGACGTACGCCTCCCCCGCCATCTGCGAGGACGCCCGCGTCGTCGGGCCACCGCAGACCTTCGTCAGCGTCGCCTGCACGAGCGGGATCGCGTCGCGCTGCGCCTCGAGATACGGGCCGCCGTCGAACGGATCGACGTGGTCGAGCGCGCGGAAGCCCTGGCGCTCGAGCATCGCCTTCGCCGGCTCGGTCTCCTCGCCGACCTTGCCGATGAGCGCCCGCGCCTCGGGCGGCAGGATCGACACGTAGAGTTCCTCGCGCGGGAAGAGCGAGAGCATGAACTCCTTCGAGCGCGCCGAGAAGAGGTCGGCTTCCTTGTACGAGAGGTTGATGAAGCGCCGCCCGAGGTATTCCCAGAGCGGCGTGTGGCTGTCGGTCGTGACCGTGCCCATCATCTCGGCGAGCACGCGCTCGGAGAACCATTGCCGATGCAGGCCGATGAAGTGGAAGCGGATCTGCGAGAGGAGCGAGCCGAGCTTTTCTTTATGACCGCGGTACCCCGGCGCGAGGATGAGGCCGCCGACTTCGCTCGGTCCCGACTCGTCGATGCCGAACTGCAACGTGGTGTGGACTTGCCCGCCCGCGAGATCCTTGCTGAAGAACTGCTTTCGCCCGACCTTCAGATAGACGTGCGGCACGCCCGGCCACGACACGCACGAGATGAGCGCGCTCGTCCCGATCACGTTCTCCGTTTCCGAGTCTTCGAGGACGAACATGAACTGCCGGTCGCGCTCGGACTTCGACTTCCCCGCGAAGCTCGCGAGGCTCTTGCGCACCTTGGCCGCGAGAAGGTCGTGATCGGCCGGAAGATTGATGAAGTGCACCATGCGCGCGAGCTTGAGCAGCGTCGGCAGGTCCTTCATGTGGGCGGGGCGGATGAGGAACATGGGAGAGAAAGCCAAGTATCAGGGCGAAGCGCGGGAGAGGAGTCAGGAGTCAGGAGTCAGGAGTGAGTGGGTTGGCGGCCGGCAACGCGCTGCGTGTGCGCCCACTGACTCCTCACTCCTCGATCCTGAATCCCAGCGGCCGAAGGCCGCGTCATTCCGAAAAGCTCTTCTCGAAGATCTCGAACACCGGGCCGAACTGCTCGGGCTTCATCACGCCGACGGGCGGAAGGAGGCGGAGGTGATAGGGCTCGTGCCCGCAGTAGAAGGCGATCACGCCATTCGCGAAGAGGCGATGCAGAAGCTTCATGATGCGGTCCTTGTCGCCGCCGTACGGCGTCAGGCGCATCATGCCGCCGGTGCCGCTCACGATGCGCGTCATCGGCGAACCGAACGAGTTGCGCACGGGCGGGAACCACTCGGGATGCTTCTTCACGAACGCCTCCGCGTGTTCGCGCCAGGCCTTTTGCAGCTTCGCGATCTTGCCGTCGGCGCCATAGTAGCCGCCGTCGCGCAGCTTGCGGAGCGCGGCGTTGCCGACGGCGAACGCCGAGGTCGACGCCTGGAACGTGCCGGAGAGGAGGCCCGGCTTCGGATTCATGTCCTGCGTGTATAGGACCGCGCACGCCTGGCTCATCTTGCCGAGCGTGAGCACGTCGATGAACTCGCCCAAGCCTAACTGCTCGTAGGCGAACATCGTCGTCGTGCGGCCGAAGGTCTGCACCTCGTCGTCCCACACCGGGATGCCGTTCTCCTTGCAGAGCTGCATCAAGGGCAGGAAGAACTCGCGCGGTGCAACGTTGAAGCCGCCTTCGCCCTGCGTCAACTCCATCACGAAGCACGAGTGCTGTTTGGGATAGCGATGGATGTACTGCTTGAGGTGCCAGACCGCCATGTCGATCGAGCGCTGGCCGAGATCGGGGTCGTAGAACGGCATGTAGTCGACATGCACGTTGAGCGGCACGCCGACGCGATACGCGGGGCCGTCGCCGATCTGCGCCATCGTCGTCGAGCGGCCCATGAAGCAATCCTGGAAGGCGATGACGCGCGGCGCGGCGTTCGTCTTCTGCTGGCAGACCTTGAGCGCCTGCTCGTTCGCCATGCAACCCGAGTTCGTGACGAAGCAGTACTTGAGCCGCGAGCTCTTCGACGCCTCGCCCGCGAGCAACTCCGCGAACTCGATGCTGTCCGGGTTGAACTGCAGGTTGCCCTGCATGCACGTATCGGCGAGCGCCCCGCGGAGCGACGCCTCGATCATGTCGGGATCGGAGTGCCCGAACATGTGCACGCCGATGCCGTTGATGAGATCCCACTTCACGCTGCCGTCGACGAGTTCGACGAGCGGGCCGTTGCCGAAGCCGCTGCCGACGTAGGGATAGAGCGCGGGGCGCCCCTTCACCTCGGCCGAGCGGGCGAGCCACGAGTCGAGCGTCTCCTTCCGGTCGGCGCTCGCCGGGCGTGCGCCGGTGATCGACGCCTGGCGCTTGCGGACCTCGGCGAGGATGGACGCGATGGCGGCGTCGATGGCGGGATTGCCGGCGAAGGCGTCGGAAAAGGGCCGCGACGACCCGGACGTCGAACCCGAGGTGGAGCCAGAAGCGGAAGCGGTGGCAGGCATGCGGAGATTCCTCGTCGAAAACGCAGGCGACGCGGCGAGAGCGGCCTCGGTTCGACCGATCTCTCGCGCAGAGGACAGATGGTAATTGGATCGGCGCGAGAACGCGGCCGACCGACCACTATCGGCCATTTCGGCCGTGCTGCCCCCGCCCGATTCGGGAGGGTCGGCGATGGTTCACGGCGCGATCGCGCCGAGCGCCAACCGCCGAAGGACCAGCGCCAGCAACTGGCAGCGATCGACGAGGCTCGGAATCTCCACCCACTCGTCGGTGCGGTGCAGGTTGCCGCCGCGCACGCCTAACGTGTCGAGGGTCGGCAGGCCGACGGACTGCAGGATGTTCCCGTCGCACACGCCCCCGGTCGACGTGAAGGGCAACGGACGGCCGAGGTCCTCCGAGACGCGGCGAACGCCATGCGCGAGCCGCTCGACGGCGGAGGTCTTCGGCTTCGCAGGGCGATTGAACGCGGTCTCGACCACGAGCCTCGGAAGCGCGTCGCTCGTCGTTGCGACGCCCGCGAAACGTCGAGAGAGATCCGCCTGCGTGTCGCCGTCGCGGAAGCGCACGTTGCCCCAGCAGGTCGCGCGGTCGGGCACCGCGTTCGTCACGCGGCCGCCGACGAGCGGGCCGACGTTCACGATCGCGCCGCGCTCCACGTTGCCGAAGCCTTCGACGTCGATGATCGCCTTCGCGAGCGCCCGCACCGCGCTCACGCCGACCGCGTAGTCGCGACCGACGTGCGCGGCGCGGCCGAAGGCGTCGATGCGGAATTGGCCGGTGCCCATCCGCTCGACGACGAGACCGCCGCCATCCGACGCCGGCTCGAGCGCGAGCCCGACGTCATGGCCGCGGGCCGCCTCCTCGAGATGCCGCGCGCTGTGGAAGGAGCCGGTTTCCTCGTCCGAGTTGAGCAGGAAGCTCCAGCGCACCGGCACACCGACGGCCGCGAGCGCCTCGAGCGCGTGCACCGCGATCACGATGCCGCCCTTCATGTCGACGGCGCCGGGTCCGCGGCAGACGGTGTCGCTCTCGCGCACCAGCGTTCGGAACGCGCCGCGCGGGTCATGCACCGTGTCGAGGTGTCCGGCGAGGAGCACGCGCGGACCGGAGCCGCCTGCAACGTGGAGGCGGGAGGCGATCGCCGTGGGCGGGATGTGGTCGTCGTCGCCGCGCGGATCGTCGGGGAGCGCGAGCCACGCGGGGCGCGGATCGCCGCGCTCGAGCGTCACCCGGGCGTCGAGCACGACGAGCCGCTCGAGCACGAGGCCGCGGAGGTCGTCGAGGCCCGCGCGATGCCGGCCGCCGGTCGGGATCGCGACCCAGCGTTCGAGGTCGCCGTAGAGATCGTGCACGCGCGTCGCGATCGCGTCGCACAGCCGCGCCTCGATGGGGTCGAGCCCCGCCGCGGTCGTCACGACATCGCCCCGACCGCGGCCGCGCTCGTCGTTGCAAGGAGCGACGGATGCAGCGTGCCTTCGAAGACTTCCGTCGCCGGGCCCGTCATGAGGACGCTCGCCGACTCGCGCGGCCACTCGAGCGTGAGGTCGCCGCCGGGGAGATGCGCGAGCACCGTGTGCTCTGCCTTGCGCCCGAGGACGCCTGCAACGCAGACCGCGCTCGCGCCGGTGCCGCAGGCGAGCGTGATGCCGCTCCCCCGCTCCCACGTGCGCATCGTCACTTCGTTCGGCGCGTTCACCTCGACGAAGTGCACGTTGATCCGGCGCGGGAACCACGGGTGCCGCTCGAGGTGCGGTCCGACCGTCTCGAGCGGAATCGCCGCCACGTGCCGACACCAAACGACGAGATGCGGATTGCCCATCGAGACGCACGTGATCGCGCGCTCGACGCCGGCCTCGCGCAGCCAGCGCTCCGACGACTCGCCGAAGAACGTGACGTCGACCGGTGCGAGGACGACGCGATCCTTCGGCCCGAAGCCGGGCACGGCGCACGGGATGAGGTCACGCTCGAGGATCGGCGCGCCCATGTCGACGGTCGCGGTGGCGACGGTGTCGTCGGCGCCGCGCTCCCAGCGAATCGGAAGGACGCCGCGGCCGGTCTCGACGCGAATCGGATTCGCCGTCGCAAGCTTCCGGTCGATCGCGAACTTCGCCACGCAGCGCACGCCGTTGCCGCACATCTCGCTCTCGCTGCCGTCGGCGTTGAACATGCGCATGCGCACGTGCGCGCTCGGATCGGTCGGCGGCGCGACGAGGATGAGGCCGTCGGACCCGATGCCGACATGCCGGTCGCTGACGGCGCGGGCCACGGCTGCGGGATCGTCGAGCGGCTGCTCGAACGCGTTGACGTAGACGTAGTCGTTGCCGATGCCGTGCATCTTCACGAAGCGAAACGGTCGCATGGGTGCTACTCCGAGAGGTGCGCCGCGAGCGGCGCGGGGCTCGATGCGGCGCGGGCCGAATCGTAACTGGGGTCGTCGACGGGATCCGCCCGAAGGTCGAGGTAGAGAAGCGCGCCGACGCCGACGAGGCCGACGAGCGTGAGGATCTTGAGCCGACGAACCACCCGATCGATCGCAAAGGCTTCGAGCGGGACATCGACGAGGCGCTCGAGATTGCGGCGTCGCCACGCGATCGAACCGTGGCGCCACGACGACTTGTTGGGGTCGATGCCCGCGCTCTCGGCGACCGAGAGCAGGGCTTCTCGCATCGCGGAGACCGCCCGCGTCGTCGCGGCTCCGTATCCCTCCGCGCGGGAGAGATATTGCACGGCGAAGGCGTCGGCCTGTCGCTCGAAACGCCGAGAAACCCAGCCAAATCCGAAGAGCGCGAGCCCCGCCGCGGCGATGACGCCCGCCTGCGTCGCGACGTGATACGCGGCCAGCGCGAACGACGTGGGCGCATCGCCGCCGACCGCCGCGGCGAACGACTCGCGGATCGTGACGTCGACGGCGTACGAGGCTGCAACGAGGAGTACGACGAGCGCGCCGAGCATCCACGGAAGGTGGCGGCGCCGCACGTGGCCGATCTCGTGCGCCATGACCGCGCGCACCTGGTCGCGGGGCAGGAGTTCGAGGAGCGCGTCGGTGAGCATCACGTAGCGGAGCGGCGCGGCGATGCCCATGACCGCGCCATTCACCATCGAGTAGTGCGTGTCCCACAGGAGAATGCCGCGGACTCGGACGCCGCAGCTGGCGCAGACGGCCACCAAGTCGTCGCGAAGTTCGCCGGGCGGCATCGACCGGAGCGAGAGGATGACTCGCGCGATCAGTGGGGTCACGAGGTACGTCGCGATCGCGCAGGCGAAGAGCGCGCCCTGCGCCGCGAGCTCGCGCCACTCGGCATCGACGCGGGCCTCGACGATCGGCACCGCGAGTTCGCCGAGCGCGACCACGATGAGGATCGGCACGAGCATCAGCAGGATGCCGGAGCGGAGGCGCTCGAGGACGAACTGCACGCGCGACGGCGTCGGCGTGACGGGCAGGCCCTCGTCGAGCCGCCGCACGATCGACGACTCGCGGATGCGACGTTCGATCGGCTCCGCGTTCCACCACCCCGCCGTCATGGCCAGGATCGCCGGCAGGACGGCGAGCATCTCGTCGAGGGCGGGCGGATTTCCGACGAGGCCGCGCACCGTCTCGAGCCATCCGAGGCCGAGCGTCGCGACGGCGGTCGCCAACACCGCGACCCACGCGACGGCGAGACTCGTCGTTTCAGCTCGCTGCAGCGTCTTCATCGCGCGGATGTCCTGCCCGTCGAGGCGTCGCAACGTGGAGCGCACCAGGAAACGCTGAAGCGAGAGCACGAGAAGCGGCGAGCCGATCAGCACCGCGAGCGCGACGATCGGGCGCGCGGGCAGACCGCTCGGCGATCGCGATTCGATCGCGACGGCCGCGACAAGGATGAGGACGAGGATCTGCACGAGCAGCCAGAGGTCACGGGCGCGAGATCGTTCCGAGATCGACCACGACGCGACCGTGACGGTAGAAGTCGACGTTCAGGCGATCGCTGTCGACGAAGGCGAACACCAGGCAATTCGCCCGCGTCGCGTCCGCGAACATGAAGTCGCCCATGTGCGGACCGGCGTAGCGGCGGTTGTCGTACGCCTGGGCGTGCATGTGCACGTGGAAGAGCCCCGTGTAGAGGTCGTTCATCAGCTCCTGCGGCGCCTCGTACCGCGTGTCGTTGCCGCGCGTGCGGCTCGGGTATTCGACGAGCTCGAAGCGCGCCTGGCTGTCCAGCTCGATGATGCCGCCGTGCTCCGTCGACTTGTCGGAGAGGTCGCGGTCGGCGCACTCGAAGATGTGGGCGACGAGCGGCTTCGTCGCCATGGCGTCGAGCGCGACGGCGATCGCGATGCGGTCACCCCACGCGAGCTTCTCGACCCACGACTCGTAGCGCTCGCTGAAGACGTCCACGTTGCCGCCGTTGTAGCCGGAAAAGTCGGGGCTGAACGTCTTGCGGCCGGAGCCGCCGAGACGGCTGACGATGAGCGCGTCGAGCGCGTCGTCGTCCATCGTGAGGAATTCCGGCCGATGCTTGGAGGCTGCAACAAGGATGCCGATGTCGCGCAACTCGATCTGGTCGCGGCGTTCCTTCGAGAGCGCCGCGACTGCGGCCTTGGCGTCGGCCCAATACGCCGCGTTCGCCGGCTCGCGCAGCGTGCGGAGCCAGAGGATCTCCTCGCGCGTGCGCGGCAGGACGTTGAGGTCGACGACGCCGGCGCGGAGGTCGAGCATCATGCTGTCCTTGCCGACGGCGGCGTCGTCGGCGAGAAGCGCGCGGAGCCGCGCCTCCTGCCCCTCGAGAAGGAGAAGCTCCCAGCACCGCGCGCGGAGGTTCGCTTGCGAGATCGGGTGGGCATCGGCCATCTCCTTGAGGAGCACGTCGACCAGCTTGTCCTCGCCGTACATCTGGACGAGCGCGAGCCGCTCCGGCCGTTCCTTGCCGAGGAGGATCCAGCCCGCGAGCGGCTGGGCCCATGCACGGATGAGGGTCGGCGTCATCTCGGTCCAGTTGTCGGCGGCCATCTTCTCGGCGAGCTCGCGCCGCCACTCGAGGGCGTCGAGCTTCGGGTAGTTCACCTCGAGCGTGCGCTTGAGCGCGTCGCGGTCGGTCTCGTAGAGCCGGGCGTAGGCGGCGCGGCGCGCTTCCACGACGTAGTTAGGCGACACGACGATGCGCTTGAGCGCCGCCTTGTAGGCCTCGTCGGACGGATTGCGGTCGGCCGTCGACATCGCGGCGAGGTACTCGCGACCGGCGCGGCCCGGGGTGTTGAGCGTGCCGATCGGGTCTTCGACCTTGCCGCCGCTTCCGCCCGAGCAGGCGAAAAGGAGGGAGGCGACGGCGGCGGCCGCGAGCGATCGGGCGAGATGGGAGGAAATCGGCATGGGGACCGGGAAGTGTTCTGGCGGTGGCGTTCAGGGTGTGACGTCGTCGCCTTTCGCGGCGAGACTCCGACTCGGCGGTTGCTCCGTCCGAGCCGTTCCGTATTATCAAGCCGTTTCCATGTCGCCGTCCAAGCCTCGCAACCTTTCCCTCGATCAGTTCGGCGTCGAGAAGTCGACGACCGGGGAACCCGTCGCGCCGGCCGACCCGGCGCTGATCGGGCGCGTGGACGACGTCTTGGCATTGATCAGGCCGGCGATCCAAGCCGACGGCGGCGACATCGAGCTCGTGCAGGTGACCGCGGCCGGCGTGGTCCAGATCCGGTTTCTGGGGGCGTGCGTCGGGTGCCCGTCGAGTTCGATCACCTTGCAGACTGGGATCGAGCGGAACCTGCGACTGCGGATTCCTGAGGTCACGGGCGTCGTTGCGGTCGACTGACGGATGCCTTCGCGGGGGCCTCGGCGGCTGGCTTCGGCGGCCCTAAGTCGCGCCCGATAGCCCACTTCCCGTCACGTCGCGGCGGTGCCTCAAGCCCCCGGGTCGCGCGAAGTTCGCGCGTCCGATGTGACGCAAGTAGAGTGTCTACAGGGATTTTGCTTCCGTCGCTGCGAAGCCTCGGCTACCTTGGCCCTCGGCGCATCGACGCTCGCCCCTCGCACGCACGCGAGAACTTCAGGCAGGAGGTCCTGGCGATGCTGGTCATTACACGACGCGAAGGCGAAGAGGTCATCATCGGAAATCCGGCGGCGCCGATCGGCATCGTGCGCGTCGCGACGATCAAGGGCGACCGTGTTCGTCTCGCGTTTGAATTCCCGCGCGAGGTCGACGTGCACCGTCGTGAGGTCGCCGAGCAGATCCTCGCGGCCGAAGCAAATCAAGACGCCGCGAACGGCGCGCACATCGTGGGCACGATTCGACCGGCAGCGCCGAGCGCGCCGACGACCGAAGCCGCGCAGTGAGCCACCGACCATCGCATGGACCTCGGACAAGCCCGCGACCTCGCGGGCTTTTTCGTGCCGTCAGCAATGAGAAAGCCCCGGCCGCGCAAAGGCGCAGCCGGGGCGTTTTCTGAAGCGCGTACCTCCGCAGCGAGTCCGTGCTGCGAGCGGTCCGTGCCCGGGCCGAATCCATGGCCCGGTCGCGCAATCGGGAGCCGATCGGTCAGGCATGCGGCGGTCGCTCACTCCGTCGCTCGGGTCCGCTCGCAGCCATCCTTGGCCGCACGCGTCTCCGAAACCCTGACCCACTCGGGACTCCCGAGACCGAATGCCGTCGATCCGTGACGGCAGCCGGCAGTTGATTTGGCGAATCGCATGCACTCCAGTCACGGACCGCATGCCCTTGGCAAGTTCTTCCGTCAGGCCTTCCGTTCGGCGAGCGCTTGTCGCGCCCGCCGCCACAGGTCGCCTTGCTTGGGACGAAGTCGCGTCTGCTCTTCGTTCCAAGTCTTCGGGTCCATGAGTTCGAGATGGTCCCGCACGCCTAGGATCATCACGCTTCCCGAGAGCCCGAACGTCTGGAGCAATCGATCGGGCACTCGCACGCGGCCAGCGGAGTCCACCGGCACGCGAGCCGCTTGCGAGAAGATCATTCGCTCCAACTGCTGGATGTCCTCGTCCCCGAGAAGGGACCCGCCCAGAGCTCCAGCGAGCTCATGGAAGGTCTTCTCAGGCCAGAGCCAGAGGCATCCGTTCGCACCCGGAGCGGCGATGAACGCCTCTCCATGGACTTCGGGCATGAGCAAGTCGCGAATCTCCGCAGGGATCGCAAACCGCTGCTTGCCGTCCAACGCATGCTCGTATTCGCCTACGAAAAACATGCTTGAACACCCGAGAATCCAGCCTCGAACGGGTTGCCCGACACTCCAGACGCGGAGGATCGGACCCACACACCACTGGCCCCGACGACCTCACAATACTGCACCGCAACCCACCTTGCAACACTTTGCCCCACCTTCCGGCAAAAACAACGGGCAAAGTCTGCCCCTTCCCGGAGGTTCCGGCTTGTGCCGCCAGCTAAGCGTGGCAAGTTTCAGTAGTTGCGCATTGCTCGCCGGGTCCCGCATGGGCGCTAGGCGAGCCCCGTCGCTCAGGATGGACGAGCGACGGTGCTGGACGCGCGACACGCCCATGTGCATGTCGATGGGCGTTCCATCGCGGACCACGGCTTCGGATGTGCGTGACCCTCGCCGGCGAGGACGCTCATCGCGAACGCTCACCCCCGTTGGATTTCGAAGGAGTGGCGAATGAGGGAGGACAAGCGATCAAAGCCCGCGCGAACGTCGCGCGATGCGGCACTCCCGCCGCGCCGTGGACCGAACGCCGCCAAGTCGGCCACGCCAGCGCCTCGTGCCGCGAACGTGCGCAAAGCGCCGCGCCTTCCCGTGCGCCCCGCAGGTCGCGATGAGCCCGCGGCGCCGCGCGCCGAGGTGCGTCCGGCCGCAAGCGCGCCGACGGCTGCGAACGGCATCCGCAACGGACACGCGAACGGCAACGGAAACGGTCACGCCGCATCGGCGGTCACGACCGATCCGCGTGCCGCCGCAGCCGCGAACATCCCGCACGGCCACTTCATCCTGACCGCGTCGTACGGCGACGCGCACGGTGGTGTCGTCGTCCGCTGGGTGCAGCAAGTCTCAAGCTCGCCGATCCTCGTTGTCGTCGCCATCGAGAAGGGGCAACCGCTCAGCCCGATCATTCGCGACAGCCGTCGCTTCGTCCTCTGCCAACTCGCGCCCGAGGATCGCGTCCTGCGTCGCCTGTTCTCGTCAGACCGCGACGACGGCCACGATCCTTTCCTCGGTCTCTCGACGATGCGCGCGCCGGGCGGACCGCCGGTTCTTTTGCGAGCACAGTCGTGGCTCGATTGCGAGTTGACGCGCCATCTCGACGTCGAAGGCAACTGCGAGCTCTACATCGGTCTCGTGCATGCCGGCGGCGTGCTCAAGCCTGGTGCGACGCCGGAAGCCGCCGGCTGACGGCACGGCGCATACGCGATTCTGGCCCTACGATCGCCGCCATGCCATCGCTTGCGGTCCGCCCGCGCCCGGGCCAATTCCTCAACGCATCGAATCGCTTCGGCCTCGACTATCGCGCCGAGGCCGCGTCCTTCCCGCACCTCGGCTACGAGATCATCGATGTGCACAGTCACATCAATGGCCCGAAGGCCGCGCTCGTGATGCGCGAGGCGATGGACCTCTACGGCATCGGCTCGATCATCTCGATGACGCATCTCGAGCAGATCCCCGCGATGCGCGAGATCTTCGGCGACCGCATCCGCTTCATCGCGATTCCCGATTGGGCGGCGAAAGACCGCGAGCACGCAAACGGCGCGGGCTTTCTCGAGCGCATCGAGCGCTTTCACGCGCTTGGCGCGCGCATCGTGAAATTCTGGCAAGCGCCGCGCCTCATCGACCTCGCGGGCATGGACGGCGATCCGCGTCGCTTCGCGCTCGACTCGCCCACGCGCGTGCGCGCGATGGAGCTCGCCGACTCGCTCGACATGATCTTCATGGCGCACATCGCGGATCCCGACACGTGGTTCCGCACCAAGTACGCCGACAGCGCGAAGTACGGCACGAAGCGCTCGCATTACGAACCGCTCGAAGCGCTCCTCGAGCGCTTCCGCCATCGGCAATGGATGGTCGCGCACATGGGCGGCTGGCCCGAGGATCTCGCGTTCCTCTCCGGTCTCCTTGACCGCAATCCAAACCTCGTCCTCGACACCAGCGCGACGAAGTGGGTCGTGCGCGAAGTCTCGCGTCACTCCCCCGCCGACGTGCGCGCCTTCTTCGCGCGCTATCGCGGGCGACTGCTGTTCGGCTCCGACATCGTGACGGCCGACGAGCACTTCATGGCGAGCGAAGGCAAGACCGAGATGCAGGCGAAGGCCGACAGCGCGGAGACCGCGTTCGACCTCTACGCCAGCCGCTACTGGGCGCTTCGCATGCTGTGGGAAGGCAACGGAGAGATGGAGTCGCCGATCAGCGATCCCGACCTCGCGATGGTCGAGCCGTCGCGCTACGGCCCGAACGACGCACCGACGCTGCGCGGCATGTCGCTTCCGCCCGACGTCCTTCGCACGTTCTATCGCGACGCGGCGCTCACGGCGCTCGCGCCGGCGTTTGCGGCCCAATAGGCGAGGCGGTAGGCGACGGGCGCAGCTCGACGCGCTCGTTCGCCGCGTTCGTTCCCTCGCGCGTCTCGGCGACGTACGACAGGTCCTTCGTCGCACCCGCGGGCACCGTCGCCTTAAAGTCGACGGTGCGGAAGTCGTAGAGCGACGGCGAGAGCGACGACTCGAACGTCACGTCACCGTCGAACGGCACGCGGAACTCGACCTCGATCGCCCGGTCGCGAAAGTTGCGAACGCGTTCGATCACGCTCGTGCGCGTGGTCCAGCCTGCAACGCGGTCCTCGGCGAGGATCGCATCGCCCTTCGTCGGCGAGAAGAGCTTCTCTTCGCGCCGTCGCGAGAACCAGAAGTCGCCCCGCGTCGTCGCGACGTCCACATGCGTCCAGCGAACCTCGGGATCGGCGCCGAGCACGAACTCGAACTCCTGGCCGATCGGCACGTACTTCGTATCGACGAACGCCACGACGCTCAGGCCGCCCTCGCCTCGGTCGCGATAGAGCCGCACGTCGCCGTTCGGAAGCGGCGTGGTGCCGAGCTTGTTCGTCTCGTCGTTCTTCACGAGGAAGACCTTCACGAGCTCCTCGTCGTCGTACTCCTCGGGGCGAAAGCGATAGACGGTTGCGAGCGGGACCTCAGTGCCTTCGAAGAGCCGGAGGCGGCCTTCCGATTCGTTCCGCACCACGTGCGTGCCGCCGACCGTGAAGATGAAGTAGTCGGAGAGGCCTTCCTTCACGATCTCGGGCGCGTCGCCGGGATCGCCGAAGATGCCGCCGCCGCCGCCGCCGCCGAAACCGAATCCGCCGGCCGGCTCCGAGGGCTTCGCCTTGTCCTTCTCGTCGAGAGCCTCGCGCAGCATCTCCAGCTTCGACATGCCGCCGTTGACGTCCTCGCCCGCCGGTTCGCCCTCGATGCCGTAGGACGCAAGCGTGGCGATGGCCTGGACGAGATTGATCTCGCCGACCACCATCCGGATCTGCGCATTGTCGTACGTCTCGCCGGAGTCGTTCAAGATCGTGACGTAGCCGTCGAATCGCATCGAGCGTTCGTCGGCGTCGGTCACGCCGACGTAGTCCGCGCTCCACGTGATGCCGCTCGTGAAATACGTGATCTCGACGAGCGCCTCGCCGCTGAACGACGAGTCGACGAGCCAGTAGAGCACCTCGGGACGATCATGCGGAAAGCGGGTGTCGACGACCTCGAGTCCGGGCGTGCGGCTCCGGAAGTGGACGCTCGTCGGATCGATGAGCGTGTTCGCCCACGAGAACTGGAGTTCGTTCCGCCCCTTCTCGACGGTCACATGACGCACGTCGCGAACAAGCGTGAGGTCCTCCGAGTTGTAGATCGTGAGCTGCACGCCCTCGCGCGGCGGCAACGTGGAGACGTCGATCTGCTGCGCGAACGTCGATGTCGCCAGCGCGAGCGCCGCCGCGAAGAGCGTTGCGTGCGTGCCGCCGGTCACTTCGCCGCCTCGAGCTTCACGGCGTTCTGCGTGGCGTTCGAGCCTTGGCGCGTCACGAGCTCGTACGCAAGGTCCTTGCGCTCGCCGGCGCCGACGGTCGTCTTGAAGTCGGGCGTACGGAAGTCGAAGAGCGTCGGGTTGAGCGAGCTGACGAACGTCACGTCGCCGTCGATCGGGAACCGGAATTCGACGTTGATCGGCGCGCCCCGGTAGTTGCGGATGCGTTCGACGCGGCCATAGTGGTCGCTCCACCCGACGACCGTGTCGTTCTCGTTGACCCTGTCGCCCTTCGTCGGCGAGTAGAGTTTGTCCTGGTTTCCGCGCTTGAACCAGAAGTCGTCGCGCCACGTCCGCGTCGCGAGCCGCTCGAAGAGCACCTGCGGATCGCGACCGAGGTTGAACTCGAACTCTTGGCCGATCGGCACGTACTTCGTCGGCACGAACGCGATCACCGAGAGGCCGCCCGTCGACTGCCGGCGGAAGAGCCGCACGGCGCCATCGGGCAACGGGGAGTCGCCGAGCGTGCTCGCCGTGTCATTCTTGACGAGGAAGAGCTTCACCAATTGCTCGCCGTACTCCATCGGCCGATAGCGATAGACGGTCTTCACCGGCACGTTCGTGCCCTCGAAGAGGCGCAGCCGATTCGCCCAGCCGTTCTTCACGTCGTGCGTGCCTGCAACGGTGAAGATGAAGTACTCGCTGAGGCCTTCCTTCACGATCTCGGGAGGGGCGCCGCTGCTGAAGTAGAAGCTTGAAAGCTCGTCGTTCGGGCGCGCCGCTCCGACGATGGCCTCCTTGAACGCCTCGCGCTCGAGCACCTTGTCGCCTTCCTCCTTCTGCCACGGCGGTACGCCACCAGTCTGCTGACGCAGCAGATTCCGCTCCGCGAGCTCGCGAACCTTCTCGACGAGGTTGACGGTGCCCACGACCATCCGCACTTGTGCGTCGGAGTAGTCGGCGCCGGAGTTGTTCGAGATCGCCACGTAGCCGTCGAAGGTCATCGAGGCTTCGTCGTCGCTCGTCACGCCGACATAGTCCGCGCTCCACGTGATGCCGCTCGTGAAGTAGCTGATCTCGACGAGCGCCTCGCCGTCGAAGTCCGAGCGCACGTTCCAATAGAGCGCTTGCGGCCGGTCGAACGGGAATCGCGTGTCGAGGACCTCGAGCGAGCCGCCCTTCGCGCGGGGGAACTCGATCTCGACGCTCGTCGGGTCGATCAGCGTGTTCGCCCAGGAGAACTGCAACTCATTCTGGCCCTTCGCGACCGTGACCGTGCGCCGCTCGCGCACGAGGGTCAGGTCCTCCGAGTTGTAGATCGTGAGCTGCACGCCCTCGCGCGGCGGCAACGTGGAGACGTCGATCTGTTGGCCGAAGGCCGACGCCGCGAGCGCGAGCGTCGCCGCGAGGAGCGTTGCGTGCGTGCCGTCGATCACTTCGCCGCCTCCAGCTTCACCGCGTTCTGCGTCGCATTCGTGCCTTTGCGCGACACGACCTCGTACGCGAGGTCCTTGCGTGCGCCGGCGCCGACAGTCGTCTTGAAGTCGGGCGTCTGGAAGTCGAAGAGCGTCGGATTGAGCGAACTGACGAACGTCACGTCGCCGTCGATCGGAAACCGCAGCTCGACGTCGATCGGCGCGCCCCGGTAGTTGCGGATGCGTTCGACGCGGGCAACGTGGTCGTTCCACCCGACAACCGTGTCGTTGTCGTTGACCCTGTCGCCCTTCGTCGGCGAGTAGAGCTTCTGCTGATCGCCGCGCTTGAACCAGAAATCGTCGCGCCACGTCCGCGTCGCGAGCCGCTCGAAGATCACTTGTGGATCGCGGCCAAGATTGAATTCGAACTCTTGGCCGATCGGCACATACTTCGTCGGCACGAACGCGATGACCGAGAGGCCGCCGGTCGGCTGACGCCGGAAGAGGCGTGCCGTCCCGTCCGGCAACGGAGAGTCGCCGAGCGTGCTCGCCTTGTCGTTCTTGACGAGGAAGAGCTTCACGAGCTGGTCGCCGTACTCCATCGGCCGGTAGCGGTAGACGGTCTTCACCGGGACCTTCGTGCCTTCGAAGAGCCGCAGTCGGTTTGCCCAGCCGTTCCTCACGTCGTGGGTGCCTGCAACGGTGAAAATGAAGTACTCGCTCAGGCCTTCCTTCACGATCTCGGGGGGTCCGGGGTATCCATATGCACCACCTCCCGAGGGCGGCGGCGGCGGCGGCGGCGGCATTCCGCCGCTCGGCTTTCGATCAATCGCTCGTCGCAGCGCATCGAACTGAGCGCCGCCTTCGCCCGCCTCGACTTGACCGCTCCCATGCCGATTCGCCAAGTCTCGAATCGCCTCGACGAGGTTGACGGTGCCCACGACCATCCGCACCTGTGCGTCGGAGTAGTCGGCGCCGGAGTTGTTCGAGATCGTCACGTAGCCGTCGAAGGTCATCGAGGCTTCGTCGTCGCTCGTCACACCGACATAGTCTGCGTTCCACGTGATGCCGCTCGTGAAGTAGCTGATCTCGACGAGCGCCTCGCCGTCGAAGTCCGAGCGCACGTTCCAGTAGAGCGCCTGCGGCCGGTCGAAGGGATACCGCGTGTCGATCACGTCGAGCGATCCGCCCTTCGAACCGGGAAACTCGATCTCGACGCTCGTCGGGTCGATCAGCGTGTTCGCCCAGGAGAACTGCAGCTCGTTCTGGCCCTTCGCGACCGTGACCGTGCGCCGCTCGCGCACGAGGGTCAGGTCCTCCGAGTTGTAGATCGTGAGCTGCACCGCTTCGCGCGGCGGCAACGTGGAGACGTCGATCTGTTGGCCGAAGGCCGACGCCGCGGCACTCACGACCGCGACGAGGACCGCTGACATGGCTCGCGTCACTTCGCCGCCTCCAGTTTCACTGCGTTCTGCGTGGCATTCGTGCCTTGCCGAGAGACGATCTCGTAGGCGAGATCCTTGCGCTCGCCGGCGCCGACGGTCGTCTTGAAGTCGGGCGTGCGGAAGTCAAACAGCGTCGGGGTGAGGGCGCTCACAAACGTCACGTCGCCGTCGATCGGAAACCGCAGCTCGACGTCGATCGGCGCGCCCCGGTAGTTGCGGATGCGTTCGACGCGGTCATAGTGGTCGTTCCACCCGACGACCGTGTCGTTCTCGTTGACCTTCTCGCCCTTCGTCGGCGAGTAGAGCTTCTGCTGGTCGCCGCGCGTGAACCAGAAGTCGTCGCGCCACGTCCTCGTCGCGAGCCTCTCGAAGATCACTTGCGGATCGCGGCCGAGATTGAACTCGAACTCTTGTCCGATCGGCACGTACTTCGTCGGCACGAACGCGATCACCGAAAGGCCGCCGGTCGGCTGACGGCGGAAGAGGCGCACCGTCCCGTCCGGCAACGGAGAGTCGCCGAGCGTGCTCGCCTTGTCGTTCTTGACGAGAAAGAGCTTCACGAGCTGGTCGCCGTACTCCATCGGCCGGTAGCGGTAGACGGTCCTCACCGGCACCTTCGTCCCTTCGAAGAGCCGCAGTCGGTTTGCCCAGCCGTTCTTCACGTCGTGCGTGCCTGCAACGGTGAAGATGAAGTACTCGCTCAGGCCTTCCTTCACGATCTCGGGCGGGGCGCCGTCGCCGTCCATGTCGCTGAGTCCGCCGGCCCCGCCGGGGCCGTTCAGCGATCGCATCTTGTAGCGCACGGCTTCTCGGCGAACCGCCCCCGGATCGCTCGGGCCGCGCTTTCCAGGCCTACCTCCACCGCTCGCCGCCGGCGGCGGCGGCAGATGGCGCGTCGCCAGGTCGCGGATCGTCTCAACCAGGTTGACCGTCCCGACGACCATCCGCACCTGCGCGTCGGAGTAGTCGGCGCCGGAGTTGTTCGAGATCGTGACGTAGCCGTCGAAGGTCATCGAGGCCTCGTCGTCGGTCGTCACGCCGACGTAGTCCGCGCTCCATGAGATGCCGCTCGTGAAGTAGCTGATCTCGACGAGTGCCTCGCCGTCGAAGTCCGAGCGCACGTTCCAATAGAGCGCCTGCGGCCGATCGAAGGGATAGCGCGTGTCGATCACGTCGAGCGCGCCCGCCTTCGCCGCGGGAAACTCGATCTCGACGCTCGTGGGATCGATCAGCGTGTTCGCCCACGAGAACTGCAGCTCGTTCTGGCCCTTCGCGACCGTCACGGAACGGCGCTCGCGCACCAACGTGAGGTCCTCGGAGTTGTAGATCGTGAGCTGCACGCCTTCGCGCGGCGGCAACGTGGAGACGTCGATCTGCTGGCCGAAGGCCGATGCCGCGAGCGTGAGCGTCGCCGCGAGGAGCGTTGCGTGCGTGCCGTCGATCACTTCGCCGCCTCCAACTTCACGGCGTTCTGCGTCGCGTTCGTGCCTTGGCGCGACACGAGCTCGTACGCGAGATCCTTGCGTTCGCCCGACTTCACCGTCGTCTTGAAGTCCGGCGTGCGGAAGTCGAAGAGGGTCGGATCGAGCGAACTGACGAACGTCACGTCACCGCTGATCGGGAAGCGGAACTCGACATTGATCGGCGCGCCGCGGTAGTTGCGTACGCGCTCGAGGCGCGCCTCGTGGTCGTTCCACCCGACGACCGTATCGTTGTCGTTGACCTTGTCGCCCTTCGTCGGCGAGTAGAGCTTCTGCTGGTCGCCGCGCTTGAACCAGAAGTCGTCGCGCCAGGTCCTCGTCGCGAGCCGCTCGAAGATCACTTGCGGATCACGGCCAAGATTGAATTCGAACTCTTGGCCGATCGGCACGTACTTCGTCGGCACGAACGCGATGACCGAGAGGCCGCCGGTCGGCTGACGGCGGAAGAGCCGCACGGCGCCATCCGGCAACGGAGAGTCCCCAAGCGTGCTCGACTTGTCGTTTCGAACGAGGAAGAGCTTCACCAACTGGTCGCCGTACTCCATCGGCCGGTAGCGGTAGACCGTCGTCACCGGCACCTTCGTCCCCTCGAAGAGCCGCATGCGCTTGGCGTGGCCGTTGCGGATCGTCTCTTCGCCGGGAACGGTGAAGATGAAGTACTCGCTCAGCCCCTGCTTCACGATCTCCTTCTCCTTGCGCTCCATCAGGGCGTCGGCCAGCACGGCCTTCGCGGCTTCGGCCGCGGGCGCGGGCATGTCGCGCATCCGGCTCTCCGACTCAAGGACGGCTGCGGGCGGCACCAGTCCCCGCGAGGCGAGATCGCGGATGCGCTCGACGAGATTGATCGTGCCGACGACGAGCCGCACCGACGCGTCGGCGTAGTCGTCACCGGAGTTGTTGGCGATCGTGACGTAGCCGTCGAACGTCATCGAGGACTCGTCGTCGCTCGTGATGCCGACGTAGTCGGCGGTCCAGGTGATGCCGCTCGTGAAGTACGAGATCGCGACCACCGCCTCGCCGTCGAACTTCGAGCGCACGTTCCAGTAGAGCGCCTGCGGCCGACCGTGCGGGAACACCGTGTCGACGAGCTCGAGGTCGTTCGCCCGCTCGAGGAACGTGAGCGACAAGCTCGAGGGATCGATGAGCGTGTTCGCCCAGGAGAACTGCAGGACGTTGTCCCCCTGCTTCACCGTGACGTGCCGCGTCTCGCGGACGAGCGTGATGTCTTCGGAGTTGTAGATCGTGAGCTGGACCGAATCGCGCGGCGGCAACGTGGAGACGTCGATATTCTGGGCCGGCGCGGTCCACGCGATCGCGAGCGCGATCGGGACGCTGAGGAGCTTCTTCCACATGGTGATGTCCTTTCTGCCGTCTTCCTAGTCAACTTCGGGGAGAAGGATCACCACTCGTTCTTGAGGACGATGTTGAGCGTTTCGGTCTTCTTCTGCGCCTTCTGGTCGGCGCCGCGCGCCGGCGCGTCGACGTGGAAGAGAACGCGATCGGACGTCGACTTGAGCGCGTCCGGCGTCTTCAGCGAGCCCTCGGTTCCGAGGACCCATTCGATCGCGCGGGGCGCGTCGCCCAACACTTCGGCGCGGAGGCCCGCGATCGACTCCGCAAGGTCGATGGAGACGGGCTGGTCCTTGAAGTTCTCGATCTCGTACTTGACGACGATGTCGTAGTCGGAGAGCGGGCCCGCGGTCTTCTTGCGGTCACGCCGCTCGATCGTGCGCGTCACCACGATGTCCTTGGCGACGCCGAGGAAGAGCTTCAGCTCGTCGTCTTTCGCAGCAAAGGCGGCCCAGTCTTCGCCGAGGAACGCAGTCGTGCCTTCGCCTTCGGCCTTGCCGTCGGCGATGAAGATGCGCGCCTTCCCCGCCTGCAACGGGAAGCGGCCGAGACCGTTGGCGGCGTCGTTCTTCAGCACGTAGTGCATCGGGATCTTGAGCTGCCGCTTGGCCGGATCGAGGTATCCGTGCTGCGCGAGGTCCGCGGTGTAGGTCTTCGTGATGGGCACGTTCTCGAACTTCGCGGCCAAGATCTTGCGCGTCTCGTTCGCGCCGATCGGACGTTCGAGCCGCTCGCCGTAGCCGGCGAACATGTCGGCCTCGCCGAAACTCTCGGGCGTGCGGTTATGAAGCTGGACGTACTGCCAGAGCGTGAGCTTCTTCTCGTCGTTCGCCGCTTCGGCGCGATACTCGTAGCTCTTGTCGACGCCGCCGATGATGTAGGAGATCCGCACCTTCGCGGGGCCGGCGGTCGGCGACGAGACTTGCCACGTGAGCGCGTTCTCGTTCGGCGGGTACGACACGCTGATCACCTGCACGTTCTCCGGATCGGACATGCAGCGGAATTGGATGGTCGACTTGTCGATCGCCGTGTTTGCCCAGGCGAAGACGACGTCGTTCGCGCCCTTCGCGAGCGGAATCGTTCGCTCCTCCTCGATGAGGGTGAGTCCCGGAACGTCGAGCTGGATTTCGACGCGGTCGCGCTTCGGAAGCGCGATGAGCTTCACGTCGGCGGCGGCACCGGGGAGGGTTGGAGTGGCGAACGGGGCGAGGAGCGCGAGGGCGATGAGGGCCGAGAGGGCGCCCCCTAAGTGCCGAGTTGCGTGCCGAGTCGAGTGCCGAGTCGAGTGCATGGTGAGGTGAGCCTTGGCTGGTACGTCCGAAGAGTCGGTGCCGTCGAGTTCGTGCCGAACGCCGACGGACGCCCCGGATGGCCGCAACCCGCTGCGCGCGGACAGCCCCCGAGCGGGAAGTTTGACCTCCGTCGATCGGCGTTACAGAGGCGTGGCGCACAGAGTCGGCGCGTCGGCGGAGCGGTCGGCTCCGAGCGTCCGGGCGACGGCGACGATCTGACGCGTGGCGCGCACGGCGTCCTCGTCGTCCCAGAGGGTCACGTCGGCGGCCGTCAGGTCGCGGGCGAGCGCGTCGACCAACGCACCGCGCTCGGCGACGATCGGAACCCCCGCGGCTCGGGCCCAGAGGGCCGGCAACGGAGAGACGGGGCCCGGTCGGGCGCGGAAGAGGCATCCGAGCCCCGCGAGTCGGGAGCCGAAGCCCAGGCGACCGGCGGCGATGGCCGCGTCGGCGCCGAACGACGCAACGTCGAGGCCGGCCACGACGTCCCAAGGCCTGGCGATCGACTCGTCGACGATGAGGAAGTTCGGAATGTCGATCCCGGCAAGCCAGCGTTCGGTGGCCTCGCGCCGGCAGGCCGCCGGATGGACGACGAGCCGCACGCGTTCGCCGCGGACCGCCGCGATGCCGACGAGCTGGGCGATGCGCCGCGCGTCGACGCGATCGGCCGGTTCGCCCAAGAGCCCGACGACGCATTCGTCGGGACGGGCCCCCCACCGCCGCCGAATGGCACGACGGTCAGAGTGCAGCCGGCTCGGGTCGACGCCGACCGGGCCGAACACGTCGATCGGCGTCGGCGAGAGGCCGGCGAAGCGCGCGGCGACGTCCGCCCCGATCGCACGGACCGCGTGCGGCCGCCACCGCGGGCCGCGCCGCGCGAGCCATTCGGAACACGGCGACGCGCCGCCGTCGAGGAGGACGGCCGTCACCGACCGCGCGGGCCACGCGACGCGCGCGGTGACCGCGGCGTCGAGTCCCCACGCGACGATCTCGCGCGGCGCGGCGCGCGTCCCGATCGAGCGCCGCAGGCTTCGCGCCGCCAACACCGGCTCGCGCACGACGGGGCACGCCGCGCCTTCGACCCGCGCCTGCAACGTTGAGCCGAGCGAGCGCACGCGGGCGGTCTCGGCGTCGGTGCCGAGGATGACGGCGATCCCGCCGCGCGCGGCCAGGACGTCGGCGACGAGCGCCGCCGTGCAGGGCTGATCGCCGGGAATGACATGCAGCGCGTCGGACGGGACCCACGCGAAGGTCGTCGCGGCGGCACGAGCAGGCGTCGATTCGTCAGGCATGCGGCGCGTTGAGTGGCGGGTCGGCGAGCATCAGGCTCACTTGTCGCGCGGGCCGAGATTCTCGCCGTGCTCGATGCGATCGTGCTCGTAGAAGAGCTTCGCGATCTGCTCCCCGAGCTCGAGCGCGAGCTTGTCCTCGACCGCGCGGCGCGACGAGAACGACTGCAGCTGATTGGGATCGACTTCGCGCATCGTCGCGGTCAGCTCGCGGCCGCCGGTGAGGTCGCCGCCGGGATAGGCGCGCACGCCGTTGACGACGTCGATCACCTTCACCGAGACCTTCGCGGTCGGGCGAACGCCGACGCCCGTCTCGGACCCCATGCTCGTGAACTCGCCGTCGCCCTGCAGGGTGAACTCGACGATCTGCACGTAGATCACCTGCTGGCAATCGAGCTCGCGCCCGATCGCCGCGATCGACATCGGCTTGCCGCTGCCTTCCTTCTTGCGCGTGACCGTGATCGCCTGCCGCGGCTCGATGGCCGACGTGATGCAGCCTTCGGCGAGAAGGTCGGTCGAGACCTTGTCGGCGATGGACGTTCGGAGCGTCGTCCGCGGCAGCTCGTTCGCGCGATCGTCGACGAAGACGACGGTGCGCACCGGGGCGAGTTCATATTCGGCGTCGATCGTGCCCGCGCCGAAGAGCGCGTACGCGGCCGGCGTGCCGATGTTGCAGCCGGCCTGAAGGCCTGCGAGCCCGACAAGGCCCGTCACGAGCGCGGCAACTGGAATGCGATGGATCTTCACGCGAGTTCTCCGGCGTTCTTCGGCAAGGCGCGTCGCGCGCCGAACGACGTCACATCTGCTTGTCGGGGTACTTGTCCTCGAGGTGCGTGTAGAAGAGCCACGCGGACTTCTGCACGAACTTCGTCATGACGCCCTGGAGCATCGCCTGCGCCGTCGCGGCTTCGCGCGGAATCGGCTCGCTCGCCAGCGGGAACTGCGTGCGCACGTCGAAGCTCGCCGCGAACATGTCGCGGTCCGCCGACTCGCGCTCGATCACGCCGACGGTGCCCGCCGCCACGCCTTCCCACATGTACTGGTTGCCCGGCGGGTTGAGCCGGAACTCGTAGATGTCGATGAAGACGACGCGGTCGACGCCTAACTCATCGGCGATGTCGCCGTACGGCAACGTGGACCACGCGGGCGTCGCGTACTGCCACTGGATGACCGTTGCCGGCGCGAGCACCGACACGCCCTCGACCTCGCGCTGGATGCGGAAGCCGACGTTGGCTGCAACGTTGACGACGACCTGCGGATACTCGTAGAGCGTCGACGCGTCGGCGTGCACCACGACCGCGACCGTCCGGTTCGCGAGCCCTTCGTACTCGGCGAGCACTTCGAGCTTCTTGTTGCGCTCGATCTCGTTGCCGACGGCACCGATGATGCCCGGCACCATGCAACCACTCGCGGTGAAGAGCGTCGTCGCGATCGTCGCGCCGAGGAGGGCGACGCCGAGGAGACGGGCGGGCGACGGACGACGAGTGGATGGAGGTAGCGAGGTGGTCATGGCGTCTACAGCGACATCTTGAAGGCCGCGATCTTGTAGGCCCACCCGAGGAGGGCGAGGACGAGCATCGTCCAGCCGACCCGCGGGCCAAACAGCCGAACCATGTGTCCGCCGAGCGCGGACCCGGTCACGAGGACTTGGGCGGCGACCACGGCCGTGACCGCAGTGGCAAGCGCCAAGAGGCATCCGAACGGCTGGGCTCGGAGCGACGCGAGCAGGTTTCCCTCGGCGGCGGCGGCGAACGCCGTCGTCATGCCGCACGTCGGGCATGGTATCTGAAGGCCGGTGATCCATCCGCAGGGCGGCAAGCCCAGTTGCAGGTGGGTGCCCATTCCGCCCTTCTCCGGCGTCAACCACGCGGCGACGCCCAAGAGCCCGGCGCTTGCGGCGAACACCATCGCGGCGGCGATGCGACGGCGCGAACGGACCGACGGATCGGCGAAGGGATCGACCCTCGGCGACCGCGGCGGCGGTGCCACCCGCGCCGTCGACGTGGCCTGGGGATCGAGCGGACTGGAGGAGGTCGTCGCGTCCATGGGGCTGACAACGCGCCGGCAGGCTTGCATTGGGGCGTTGGGGCGATGAGGCTACGAGATCGCTCGCCGTCCTTCTATGGGAGAGATTCGCGATTCCGCGACTTTCGCCGTCCGACGTCCTCGCAGCACTCGCCATGAACGACGCCCCCCCCATCCACGGCCCGACGCACGCCCGCATCCCCTTCATCGACGGGCACCTCGACCTTGCGTACGTCGGCATCAGCGGGGCCGCATCCGGCCGAGTCATGCAGACGCGCGTGCCGCCGGGCGTCGACGGGTGCGTGTCATGGCCTGACCTGGCCGACGCTCCGGTCCGCATCGCCCTCGGGACGATCTTCACCGAGACTCGATCGCCCGACGCCCCGGCGGGCTACCGCGACAGCGACGACGTCGAGGGCGCGCATCGGGCGGGCCTCGCACAGTTGCGGTGGTACGAAGCGGAAGAGGCGGCGGGACGCATCCGCCTCGTGCGGACGCGCGCCGACCTGGAACAAGCGGCCGCCGCACCGGCGACCGACCCGATCGCGATCGTCCTTCTCATGGAAGGCGCCGATCCGATCCGCACGCCCGAGGAAGCGCCGTGGTGGTTCGAGCGCGGCGTGCGCGTGGTCGGCATGAGTTGGGCGTACGGCTCGCGCTATTCGGGCGGCAATGCCGAGGGCGGTCCGCTCACGCCGGCCGGGCGCGATCTCGTCGCGGCGTTCGACGCGCTCGGCGTTCTCCACGATGTCTCGCATCTCTCCGATCGAAGCTTCGACGATCTCCTCGCGTGCACCTCGAAGCGCGTGGTCGCGACGCACTCGAATTGCCGCGCACTCCTCGCGCCGCGCGAGCGCCATCTCACCGACGCCCAGATCCGCGCGGTCGCGGCGCGCGACGGCGTGATCGGTCTCAATCTCTTCGGCAAGTTTCTCGCCGAAGACCGCGAGCCGACGATCGATGATTGCGTCAACCACGTGCACCACGTTGCAGCTCTCGTCGGCAACGAGCGCGTGGCGCTCGGCAGCGACCTCGACGGCGGTTTCGGCGCGAGCGGCCTACCCCGTGGTGTGCGCCATCCGCGCGAGTTCGGCGCGCTGGCGGCGCGGATCGGGATCTATGGGTTCGCGCATGCGAATTGGCTGCGGGTGTTGCGCGCGGTGTTTGTGGGGCGGTGAACGGAACTCGGCATCGGGAGTCGACACCATGAAGACGATGGACTCGCGGAGAAGGACCAACGCCGCGCTCAATGCGATCGACCGCCGCGGGATTCGCACCTTTCGAAAGACGCACGCGGCGTATGTGCGAGCGATTGCATCGATCGAGACGGAACTTGGGACGGACGGTTCCATTCGCGAGGCGCGTCTGATTGCGGGTTGGAGACTCGGGATTCACATCCTCCACTTGAGTGCGAAGCCGGACGACCTTCGGGCGCTTCGGAAGTCGATCGATCGGTGCCGAGCGGTCCCGCTCCATATGCAGCTACATGCCGACATCGCCATCAACGTCGCGTTGGCCAAAGTCGGTGACAGCATCGCGAAGCGGAAGCTCAGGATCCTTCGCCAGTTGGTCGACTCGATCGAGACGCAGCTCGCGGACTGCGGTCGGCGTTGAACCGATTTGCCGGCCATGCGAAGCGCACAATGCTCATCGCCGCAAAGCGATCGATTACCGGGGCATCTGAAATGCGTTGGATCTCGCCAGAGCGCCGAAACGCTTTCCCTCTCTCGATCGCTTTCGGACCGCGTTCTGTCGTGGAAGGACGGCGCTGGTCGCTCCTGTGACCACGGAATAGGGCTCGACGAACCCTCATGAAAAGACGAACCAAACTCCCTGCGGTCGACCGGCACTGCCGCGTGTGCAGCCACGATTTGACCCGAGTGACAGCTCCGAGTTGTCCTAGGTGCAGTGTCTTGTTTGATCCGAGCGAACCGCGCAGCTACACGTCTTCGCCGAACGTGCTGCAGACGGTGCTGGGGCGCTGGACATGGCTTCGTTCCACGTTTCTCGATCTAGCCTCGAGGACGCAATGTCGCCGATGTCGCCAGCGTGCGCCTTCACATATGCAGGGTCTGTGCGGCGGCTGCGGCGCGCCGGTCGACACGACGGATGCCCGAACCATCGTGCGCACCGTCGGACGAGTGCCGTCGTGTGCCATTCGTCTCGCGGACGGCGAGTTCTGGCGAGGGATCGTGTTGCCCTGCCTCATCCTTCTCGTCGCGTTCTATTACTTCAAGACCGATTCGTGGCCATTCCGGGGACGTATGTTTCGATCGGGCGGTCAGGTCGGAAAGGAAATCGGGAAGGCGGCCTCGTTACCGTGGGCAATCTCGCTCTGCGGGCTGGCTCTCGTCGCTCATGCCGTGTACTTCTGGGGCCGAATCGAGCCATTCTGGAAGGCGGCGCCGATTGTTGCGTGGATCGGCGGCCTCGTGGCCTTTGTGTCATTCCTCGTCGCGTTCTGGCGGGCACTCATGGTTGCGATGGGATGAGGCGAGTGTCTCGAGATCAGCGTCGCATGACGGGCCACGATCTTTTCCTTCGGCCCGTAACGCCGGCGTCTCCGACAGCGTCCGCGCGAGCTTGACCCGAGTCGCATCAGCCCGTCCAACCGCCCAGAAGGAGCGCCAAGTCGGCGGCGTCGACGACGCAGTCGCCGTTGATGTCCGCGTTGCAGGTCGCGCGCGGGCAGCCTTCGCACGGACCCCAGACGCCGAGGAGGATCGCCAGGTCGAGGCCGTTGACGATCGTGTCGCAATTCAGGTCACCTTGGCTCGTGTCGCGGCCTTCGCTCGAGAAGGCCACTTCGGCGACGCCGGTGTAGTTGGGCGACCCATTGTTTTGAATGATCTTGAGGTCGACGCGGCGAACGCCGCTGACGGGCTCCCAGCAGAAGTGCTGCGCTTCAGCGAGATTTGGCAAGGCGGTCTGATTGGGGAGAACGAAGAGGAGTTCGTTCGCGGCGTCGTA
This sequence comes from Phycisphaerae bacterium, assembly GCA_016795035.1. Taxonomy (GTDB): domain Bacteria; phylum Planctomycetota; class Phycisphaerae; order Phycisphaerales; family SM1A02; genus JAEUIT01. Next base: position 122,145 of record JAEUIT010000054.1, read on the forward strand.
CATGCGGAGTTCGAAGAGCGTCACCGCATAGCCGGGATCCGACGCAATGCCGTTCGACCGATGGTTCCAAAGATGGAACGTGCCGACGGTTCGGTCGGTGTTGAAGGTGAACGACGCCCATGCGTTTCCTGCCTGCAGCGCGCCAGCCTTCGTCGTCCAGTGATTGTTCGTGGTGTAGTTCGCGTGGAGCGAGAAGATCGTCCAGCGCGCAGGAAGGCCCGAGCCATCAATGGCGTTGCCGATGTCGTACAGGCCCGAAAACTCGCTTCCCGCGGTGGCCGCGTCGGGCCGAAACGTGTCGCCCAGCAACGCGCTCGAGAAGGCAGAAACAGCGACGACGGCAACGGCGACCTGAGAGAGGCTTCGCATGGGAGAGGTACCTTGAGAACGCGAGACGGTGCCGCCTCACAGCGTGGCGCACTCGGGCTTCCATCGATGCTAGTGAGCCGGGCTCTCGGTTCTGACAGCAAATCTCACCAAGACGCCACTGAGATTCGAGGAAGGGGCGATAGCTTGCACCCAGAGCGTTGGGCACGGCACGCCGCTTTCCCTACGACCATGACGGAGATGGCTACGCCGACCGTCCCTCCTCGCTGCGGAGCGATACGCGACGCGGCACGCGAGGACAGAGTGCTTGGTGCTTATGAGGGCGCCCCGACGAACTCTGCCAGCAGGCGGCCAGCGCGATCATCGACTCAGTAGGCCTCTTCGCCCGACCGGGGGTCGAGGCGGAGGATGATCTGGACGGGAGAGGTCGGCCCACCAAACGCGATGCGCGTTCCGTGCCGTGCACGAGCAACTCAGGACGTTGCGATAGACCTCTCACGGAGGAGCATCTATGGCTGCAACATGGAGTGCAGCGCGCGCCGTACCCAGACTTGGCAGCCGATCACGGCCATTCGTTGATGGTGACGAAGCGCAGACGCGAACGCCAAGCACGCGCGATTACTATCCACGCATGCCAACCGTTGTCGTCGCGGGCGGAAGCGGATTCATCGGAGTGTCGCTGGCCGAGCAGCTCGCGTCGAAAGGCTGGCGCGTCATTTTGATGTCGCGCACAGCGCCGCGGGTCGCTGGCTCGTGGCGTCATGTCACGTGGGACGCTCGAACGCTCGAGACATGGAGCAACGAACTCGACGGGGCCGACGCTCTGGTCAATCTTGCCGGCCGCACCGTCGATTGCATCAAGACGCCCGACCACAAGGATGAGATTCTCCGTTCGCGCGTCGAGGCCACTCGTGTCCTTGGCGAGGCGATGCGCGCGGTGCGCACGCCGCCGCCCGTTTGGGTGCAGATGAGCACCGCCCATATCTACGGCGATCCGCCGACGCTCGTGTGTGATGAGCGCTCGCCCTTCGGATGCGGCTTCGCTCCCCTTGTCGGTCGGGCGTGGGAAACCGCCTTTGCCGATGCGGCTTTGCCTACACAACGCTCGGTCGCGCTTCGGACGAGCTTCGTCATCGGCCGTGATCGCGGCGCCGGTGGCGAAGCGCTCGCTCGACTCTCGCTCCTGGCGCGATTGGGACTCGGCGGCCGCGTCGGATCGGGACGTCAGGGAATGAGCTGGATCCACGAGTTCGACATGAACCGCATCATCGAACGCGCCATCACCGACGAGTCGATGCGCGGCGCCTACATCGCGTCGTCTCCACACCCGGTATCGCAGGTCGAGTTCATGAGCACGCTGCGTCGAGCACTCGGCATGCCGATCGGACTACCCGCCTTCGAGTGGATGGTCCGACTCGGCGCTCCGCTCGTGCTGCGCACCGATCCGGAACTCGCTCTGTATGGCCGATTCGTCATCCCGACACGCTTGCTCGAAGCGGGCTTCGAGTTCGCGTTCCCGACCCTCCGCGAGGCGATCGCGGATCTGACCGCTCGGGACACGCGACGAGGAGCGAGCAGACCGCGCCGATGGCCGTTCTAAGATAACGGACGTCAAAGTCAAGCCAGGCCACGTTGAACCACTGCCGGACTGTTATTAATGAATCCACGATCGCTTAATCGACCACCGCTGAGCTGGGCTCTTGCATGCGGGTTGCTGTTCGCCGCCGACGAGTCGCCAGGTGCTGAACGGCTCTTGTCATGCTCGCAGGCGGCGACATCACATCAAGCTGCTACCGCCCCCGACGCCAGCATTTCCAACCCTTCGCTCCACCCAACCGTCTCACAGATTCGGGGCATACGGATCCCCCCTGACCTATCTCCGGATACCTCCGGAATCATATTCGATGGATTCTGGCTGCCTGGTCGAATCGAGACGGATCTGGAGAACACCGACGAGGATTACGATCCAGAGAAGTTGGAACTCTCCCTTGTGTCGCCCGGCACCGTTGAGTTCGATGGCGTGTCGCTAGAGGTGAAGCTGCCGTTTTACATCGCCACCCGCGAGCTCGCTACCAACCAAGTTGGCGCGTTGGGGGGCCTGCGCTGGACGAGTCAACTTGGATATTACTTCTGGCAATCGCAACGATGGCGACACGATGAACGCGTCCCGTTCGACTCTCTCGATCATTTTAAGATTTACATGCAGAAGCCAGAGCATCCGGCGATTGTGTTTGATCCGGACTTGGCGGTCGAACTCGTGCGACAGCTCAACGAGTCGCGGAATGCCACCTTCGATTTGCCATCCGTCGGACAATGGATGCTGGCGATGCGAGCCGGGCAGCCAAGTCGATACTGGTGGGGCGACACTGCCGCCGCCGCGCCTGCTGGCGCGATCTCCAGCATCCCGGGCAAGGACACGAGCAAGCTTCGCGGCTTTCGCCCCGTCGGCGAAGGGGTTGCGAACCCCCTTGGGCTCGTAAACATGATCGGCAACCTCCGCGAGCTCGCGTTGCCTTCAGATGTCGAGCGCAACGCGATTGCCGCAAGACTGGAGAAGAGGTCAGATCTCCGAGCCGAAACCGCAGGGATCGCCAGACCTACTCGACTTCCCCGAGGAGCGTGGCTAGCGCTCGGCGGAGCGAGTTGGACCCCCATGATGTTTGGACTTCCGGTCTCCTCGACAGAGTTGAGTGCCGAGCTCGATCTCGAGAGCGATAGCTGGGAGGCGATCGTGAGGCTCTGTCAAGTTGAGTTTGACCCTACCTTTACAGGGGGTCGGACTTGGTGCAGCGGACTTCGCGTGGTACTGCCAATTTCTCCACGTAATCCCTGATGCCCCGAGGCTTGCTTTGGACAGCGTCATCTCGCTCGAGAGACCAGTTGAGCCAAGCACACTTGTTGCACGCCACCAGGGCCAGATCTGTGCGCAGGACCGGTGCGATGTACGTCGTGCACTAGCCTGACCGCTGCGTCGCCGCGACCTGACTGCTGGTGGTCTCGCGCGGAAGCTGCCAGAATGCCGGCGGTGACCACTCCCTATCAACCGCCCGGTGGCGTGCGACTGGGCCTTTCCTGAAACAACGCACATGCTCCGACTCATTGGCCTTCTTGCACTCATCGCCGGCGTCGCCATCCTCGTCATGCAATATGGCACGGGACAGATGGCTGGATACCGCGGCCCCAACGGCAACTCGTACCTGGCCACCACAGTCGGCGGCGCGATACTCCTGCTCTTCGGAATCGTGGCGTTCGGCAAGAGCGGTTCGACGACGCCTAAACGCCGCAAGTGATGCCGCGCAAAGCGGCTCCGAACAGCGCGGCCGCAGGCCTTGGCAATACCCCGTGCGCGGGGTGAGAGGCGGCACCTCTACGCCGTCGCGCATGGGTCTGAACACTGCGCGCCACCGTGGCCAGACCAGTGCGCAGTACCGGTGCGATGCGCGTCGTGCACTAGCCTCGCGCCGTGCGCTAGCCTGACCGCTGCTTCGCCGCGACCTGCCTGCTGGCGGCCTCGCGCGCCACCCTGGCCAGACCAGTGCGCTGGACCGGTGCGATGTATCCGTGGGTCCTGGACTTCGTGCGGTTCTCGCGCACGTGGCCACGCGCCACCGTGGCCAGACCAGTGCGCGGTACCGGTGCGATGCGCGTCGTGCACTAGCCTCGCGCCGTGCACTAGCCTGACCGCTGCTTCGCGGCGACCTGACTGCTGGTGGTCTCGCGCGCCACCCTGGCCCGACCAGTGCGCTGGATCGGTGCGATGTATCCGTGGGTCACGGGCTTCGTGCGTGTCTAGCGCACGTGGCCAGACCACTGCGCGACACGCGCCCGCCCAGAAAATCCCGCGCACCGAAAAAGCGCAGTATCCGAAGGCACACCCCGCTTTTGCCCCGATGATCCCGCCCCGCCATGGCCACTCCCAGGCGGAACATCATCGATCCCGCAAAGCCCTGCGTCTGCCACTGCGTCTCCCGCTGCGTGCGGAGGCTTTTCCTCCTCGACGACCGCGCGCCGACGGATTCCTCATGCCCCTCCTCCGGCGACGCCGCCCAGCCCCCTCGCGAGCCCGGCTTCTGGAGGACGCTCGTCTCACTTCGCATCGTCCAGCTCGTCGCCCTCTTCGCGATCGACGTCGTCGAGTTCGCGATCATGAGTAACCACCTCCACCTCCTTCTGGCGACCCACCCCGATCTCGTCGCCCTCTGGTCCGACCGCGAGGTCGCCGCCCGCTGGCGAACTCTCACCCCCGACTACCACTGGCGACGCCGGAAGCGGATCCCCTACCACGCCCCGGCGCAGGAGGAGGAGATCGACGAGATGCTGAAACGGCCCGGAGCGATCGCACACGCCCGCCGCGTTCTCGCCGACGTGTCGCAGTTCCACAAGTTCCTGAAGCAGCGGATCGCGCAGCTCGCGAATGCCGAGGACGAAGTCACCGGCCACTTTTGGGAGGGCCGCTTCAAGTCGATCGTCGCGACCGACACGGCGTCGGTGATCGCGCACATGGTTTACATCGCGCTCAATCCCGTCCGCGCGGGCCTCGCGGCGTCGCTCGAGGAGTGCGCCTTCGCGTCGATCCGTGACCGGATCGAAGAGTTGAAGCGGCGGATCGACGCGGGCGAATTCGCCGGCGAAGTGGAGGCGGCGAAGGAGAAGCTGAGAAGCCTGGAACTCCTGCCGGCGTTGCCGTGCGACCCAGGCGAGGCGGTGCGGAGGCTAAAGACGCTGCCGGGCGGAATGCCGAACCCGTGGCGGAAGGGTGCGGTCCCGCCGGTCGTCGAAGGCCTGACGCTCGCGGCCTTCCTGAACGAGGCGGACCGCGTCGGGAGGACGGAGCGGCCGGGCAAGGCGTCGATTCCGTACGATCGGCCGACGGCGCTGGCGACGCTCGATGCGCGAATCGAGGAACGGCTCGAGGAGATGCCTCGTGGTATCGGGGCCTCGACCAAGCCGGCTGCAACGCTGAGTGACGTCGCCGAAGCGATTATGAACGCGGCGGCCGCGTACGCCGCACCGGTCGAAGTGGCGCTCTCGCGCGGGCTAGCGAACGCGTTCGGCAACTTCAGCGGCGGCCTGAGGTCGGTGACGCGGCGTGCGGCCGAGCTCGGCCGGACGGCGGTTTGGGCGATCTTCGACCCCGAAAGCCGCAGCCCGCGACGCTGGGTCCAGGCGGAGGCGGAACGGGGCGGCTGAAACGGGTCGTCAACCTCATCACCGCCGTCGGAAGAACGAATGCGAGAGCGAACTGCCGGAAGGCGCAGGCTTCGAGCTACAACGTGGAGTAGAAGGCGCTTCGTGAGCCGTGATTGTCGCGGGGCGCGACGCCGTCGTCACAATCACGACATAGGCGGTGACGCCGGGCGCCCGGAATCTGCGCCATCCTCGGCGCACGGGTCTGGCCACGGCTCGCTCTCCGCAGTACTGGGAATGGAGGAGCGACAGTTAGACCAGCGAGCCGGGAGTACGCTGCGCTTCGCGTTGTGCACGGGTGTGGCCAGGTTGGGGGGAGCGGCACGCATGTGACCAGAGTGGGAACCGCTAGCCTCAAGGTGTGGCCACAGTGGAGAGGTGAGATGCATGGACACCGATCAAGACATCTGTTTCTGGTGCAACCACGCGGGACTCATGCGCAGCGGCGTATGCGCCGAGTGTGGCGAGCGCCGGCCGCCGGCTTGGGTCACCTCTCAAAGGAATGCCTTTGCCAGGCGAATGCTTAAGACGTTCTCCCGCCCCCCGTCATTTCTATGGATTTCTGGCGCAGCGATCGGCGCACTAGCCCTTGGAGTTCTGTGCGCTCGACCTGGAGCTTTCCTTGAGCGTGCACTCTCGACGCTAGTCGGGGCCGCGCTGCTCTTGTTCTTGGCTCTGTGGGTCTGGCTGTATTTGCAATTTGATCCCCGAGAATGCCGAACGCGAACCGAGCGACTCGGACGAACCGCCCGATGGCTATCCGCGATCGCCATGGCCGCCTCCTGCATCGTTTCCGGAGCCACTCTGATTCCCTTGGGATTGCGTTTGAGGGCATCCGAGGGTGGTCTTCTCGAACTCGTCGCGAGCGCCAAGTCGACAACGCCGAGGCCTATGGCGGTCGGGCTCTTCCAGTTCCGAGAGGTGTTTATTCGCGGCGACGGAGCGGTCTTCTTGGTAACAGACGATGATGGATGGGGAATGCCGCGTGGCTTGGCGTATGTCGCATCCCTTGACCGAGACGGGCACGAAAACTCAAGCTTCGCAAGTATTTACGGCAATTGGTACGAATGGATCTCGTATCACTAGCAAATCAAGCGAGACCTCATCCCCCGCTACTTGACGTTTATCAGAGTGGGGAGCGGCACTCATGCGGCCACAGTGGAACCCTTGCGCACGGGTGTGGCCACACTGGAGGCCACACTGGAGGCCAAGCCGGTTTCCCTATAGCAAGATCCTAGGAAAAGCCGGTCAAGAAAGAGGCTGATCATCACCCGACCGTTTCTGCTCCCGATTCTTCTTGCGCTTCTCGCGACGGCCGCGGCACTTCTGATCGTGGCGATCGGCATCTGCTACTTCGCCCGCGCCCGAGTGGGCCTGCGCAAGCGCATCGTTGCATGTATCGCCATCTTGCCGGCACTCGCTATTCCGACCTTCTTTCTAGCGAACTGTGCGGTCACTTTCTGCTTCTATGGAGAGCGACATTACAGCGATGGCAGCGAGGCGCATCTAGATTTCCTGCCGTTGGGGAAATCAGCGAGAAATCTCACAGTCACAAGATCTCCTTCACAATATGCGGTCAGGTGCAACATCGAACGGACCGAGTTCGCGAAGCTCACCGCAGCGCTTCCTCTCGTCCAAAGGGACAATTCCGCATCCCGGGAAACTCGACAGTGGCAATTCGATTATTGGTTTGGCGTCCACGGCTGGCATGCCGATGTAGACGCGATACAAGTGTACATCAATCCATCTCGCGTGAAACCGCAGTTGAGCATTGTCATTTATGACGTCCAATCTGAAACCATGTTCGCTTTGTTCGAACGCTGATTTTTCTAATCATCCCACTCAGAGCTGCGGACAAACAGATTGGCTGATCTGCGAAATCGACGTGACAACTCCTGCCAAGTCTCGTACACATCCGTCTGAGCTCGAACCCGAATCCTGGTCCAAGCGGAATGAGAGTTTTGAGCTGAGAATTCGTCCTTTGTTTGGAGGCCAATCGGATGAAGAAGTCGAGACACACCGAGGAGCAGATCGCGTTCGCGTTGAGGCAAGCCGCGGGCGGCGCGCCGATCTTCGAGGTCTGCCGGAAGATGGGCCTCAGCGAGCAGACGTTCGTCCGTTGGAAGAAGAGATTGGCTGGGATGGGCGTGGCGGAGGTCCGTCGGCTGAAGCAGTTGGAGGAGGACAACCGCAAGCTGAAGCAGCTGGTCGCCGTCCCGCTTCCCAGAATCCCCGCGCATTCCGGCGCCGAGATTGGCAGGGCAATCGGCGCCGCGATCTCCACTTGTTAACCACGTCGCGCTCTCTCGCCCACGTGCGCTCTCGGTTAACGTCGGCGCGACAAGCGTAAGTCAGTGGTGCTTTGCTATCGCTCGCGAACGCGCGACCGCCGCGTCCGTCGGCAAGGCGCGTAACCCGTTCCGCTCCAACATCTTGCGAGCGAGATCGCCGCGGAAGCTCGTTCGCAAGCCGAACCCACGGGAGTTCACCTCGCCGCCGTGCAATTCGGCGGCGATTTCGGTTAGCTGGTCGACGCCGTCTGCAGACGGAGCGCGTCGTCGTAACGCTCGCGTTCTCGCGGGCTTGCGGGCGCGCGTTGGTCGCTGGCCGTTCGCTCGTTCCCAACGCACCACGTTTGCGAAATGAACCTGTCGCCCAGTCAACGGACTTTGCCCACATTGAGCCACGCCCAATTATCGGGACCCGCGGGGCACGTCCCATTAGCTCAACTGTCGCCTGATGCCAACCACCGCCAGTCCACGTCTGACGTCCGTGCAAGCCTGAGTGCAAGCAGAAATCTCGAGCGCCGCACCCCCCGCCCTTCTCTAATTTTGCATCACCCCGCATTCCCCTTGCCAAGGTGGATGTCGAGCGTTCAAGTTCCTTCACCCGCATCACGGGCGGCCGCTGACCGACGGACGCGCCACGTAGGCCACCGGCGCGCTTCGTGGCGCCTGTCGTTCTACGATCCGACCCGGCGTTTCGTAAACGCCATCGACCAGCAGTTGCTCTGCCTGCCCGAAGGCGGTGCAATCGCATGTACAGGCTAGCCCTACGAGCGCGGCGGCGGCCGCGTCAGAAGTGAAGACCCTCCCGGGGGTACGCTGCGCTTCGTGATGCGCACGGGTGTGGCCACAGTCGGAGCCCCACAGTCGGAGCCTAGTTGATGCACTCAAGAGAGAGGCCACCCAGCCAAGGGCGCGTCACGCCCGTTCAGGATCAGCGGCGGAGAGTTTTGGGCGCCAGCGGTTCCTACCTACTGGGTGGCATTGCGTGCATTCTGCTTGGAATCTATGTGCCCGGCTGCGGCCCCGCTTGGTTCATGATTGCTCTTGGCGCTCTATCTCTCGTCTTCTGGTATGCGGAGGTTCATTGGCTCATTGTCCTGCAGCGGCGTGCATCAAAGGCATCGCGCAGCAATGGTCCTCCTCCGACTGCAAAGCAATCGGACGCAAACTTGAAGCCGTCGCTCGAGATCACGGATACCCTCCTAGGCCGTCTCGTGTTCGATGAGGACGAAAGGGGCTGGTTTTCTCGAGCGCTTCGCGAACATGGATTCGGCCGAATCCTCATTAGTGGAGATCGGAACGGGCCGACAAGCGCCGACCTTGAAGCTGGGAGGTTCTATTGGTCGAAGGCCGCGGAGGTGAGCGAGTCCGTTATGTCTCTACTTCGGCTGAGCGTCAACGCACCCGAGTGGAGGCCGTTTGCCGACGAGATCGAGGAGCTCCAACTGGGCGACTTGCACGTGTATCCGGCCCGGCGAGGAAGGTACGCCGGCCGCATGTGCCTTCAAAAGGCATTGCTAAACGAGCTTGATGATGGGCGTTGCTGGGCATGTGAGCTCGACCGAGACAACGCGACAGCTCTAGTATTTGATTCCTAGTCAACGAATTAGTCCACATTAAGCCACGCCCATTTATTGGGACCTGCGAGGCACCTCCCATGAGCTCAACGGTCGCCTGCTGCCAACCGCCGCCAGCCCATGTCTGACGTCCGTGCAAGCCTGAGTGCAAGCCGAATTCGCCTGTGCCACAACCCCCGCCCTTTTTTAACGTTGCGTCCCCCCACCCTCCCCTTGCCAAGGTGGATGTCGAGGGTTCAAGTCCCTTCACCCGCTTTACGGACCGCCGGTGCCCCCCCTCAAAGCGGGGCGTCACTGGCGGTTTTCGTTCGACAACGCCCGACGGGGACGACACTTGGGCTACCGATGCTCATGCCGTCGATTCGCAATGTTCGCTGAATCGAATCCGCGTTCCAACGACAGAGTCGACCTGCCGCGGCGCACTCCACCAAGAAGTAGTGCAGGCGCGTGTGCAAACTGGAGTGCAAGGAGACAGAGAGTCCGGCCGGTCGCCCCTGGCCCGGCGTCGAACCCCCTCATCCTCGAGTACGCACGCGCTGAGTGCAGCCTCACGGCCTAGTTTCGTCTCACGTCGGCAGAGTGCCGAGGCGGGGGGGGGGGGGGGGGGGGGGGGGGGGGGGGGGGGGGGGGGGGGGGGGGGGGGGGGGGGGGGGGGGGGCGGCCCCGGGGGGGGGGCGCCCCCCCCCCCCCCCCGCCCCTCTGGTTTTCCGTGCGTGAAAATGCTGCGAGTGGCATAACGGGGGTACCGGCCGCCGGCCCGTGCCGGGCGATACTCCGGCATGCGATCGCAGCTCAACACCACACGGTCGGGGTTCAGCCTCCTCGAGGTCCTGGTCGCCCTCCTCCTCTTCGGGGCGACCCTGCAGGGGGTCCTGGCCCTCCACCTCGCCAGCGCGCGGGGGACCCACCGCAGCACGAGCCAACGGATCCTCGCGGCCCACGCGGCGAGCCTGGCGGACTCGTTAGGTGCGTTGGGCTGTCGCGGCGCGGCCGGCGCGATCTCCCGCGCCGAGGGCGCCATCACCTGGACGGCGCGCCACCAGCCACCCGGCGCGGTCTATGACCTGGTCGTGTCACCGACCAGCGGGACCCCGTGGCGCCTCGAGGTCGCCGGACCGTGCTGACCCGTCGGGGGATGGCCCTGGTCGAGGTCCTCGTCGCCCTCGCGATGTTCGGCGTGCTCGGGGCGCTCGCCGTGCGCTCGCTGGTCACCGCCGTGCGCGGGACGGAGCGCGTCGTCCTCCGCACCGAGCGCGATGGCCAACTCGCGGTCGCCCTCGAATCGGGGACATACCTCCTGCCCGCCCTCTCGGCAGCTGCGGGAGACGCCATTCGCCTCGCGGACACCGCTGTGGTCTGGCACGCGACCATCGCCCATGGTCCCGTCTGCGGCGTGGCCGGCGCGGTCGCCGTCGCGGCAGACACGCGGCATGACGGCCTCCGCCTGGGCGGCCAGACCAGCAGCCCGCAGCCCGGGGACCTGCTCCACCTCTTCGACGATGGCGCCGCGCCACACGCGGCGGACGACGGCTGGAGCCGCCACCTGGTGCAGTCGGCCCGGTGGGTGCGCGGGGGATGCGCAGCCACGCCGCTCCTTCATCCCGTTGCGGACGCCGCCTTCGGCGCCTGGGTGCTCGACGTGGTGCCAACCGTGGACTCCACCCGGATGGGGGCGCCGGCCCGCGTCACGCGCCCGTCCCGTCTCGCCCTCTACCGGTCCGCAACGGAGTGGGCACTCGGCTACGCCGAGCAAGGGCCCGCGGGCACCTGGTCGACCATCCAGCCCGTGGCGGGTCCGCTGGAACCGCCGGGGAGCGGACTGCGGCTCGACTGGCTGGACAGCGTGTTGGCACCGGGAGCCACCACCCCCATGGCGCTGCGGCTCCTGGCGACGGCCCCCACGCGCGCCGCGGTTCGTTCGGCCACCGGGGCAGCGATCCACCGGGACTCGGTGCAGCGGCTCATCCACTTTCCCAATCGCCCATGATCCAGCCGGTGTCGCGGCGCGGTGCGGCGCTGCTGGTGACCCTCGTGTTCGCCACGCTGCTGGGCTGGCTGTCGCTCGCCCTCCATCACGTGTCGTTAGGCGCGCACCGGCGCTCTGCGGCCCGCCGGGACGTGGTGGTGGCGACGGCGGGCGCCACCGCCGGGCTCTGGGGGGTGCTGCGGGACGCGCGCGTCCATGCGTTCGATACCCTGCATGTGGGCGATCCTCCGGTCGTTGTGCGCCGTGCCGCCGGCTCCGCCCTGGTGGAGGTCCGCGCGGTGCGCATCTCCCCGGTCACCTGGCAACTCGCGGCCACCGCGTGGTTCCCGGACACCGTCCTGGCACGCCGCACCGTGCGTCAGGCGACCATGGTGGTGCGGCAAGACCTCCCGGACATCGGCGGCCTCGCGGCCTTGACCGTGCGGGATGCCGTCGGTGTGGTCGGGAGTGGCGAGGTCATTGGCACGGATACCACGACCAGTCCGCTGCTGGCCGGGTGCCTTCCCGGGACCGGTGTAGCGGGGATCGCGATGCCGGACACCCTGCGCCGGACGGGGACAGGCCGCATCGTCGGGGTCCCACCGCTGATCGAGGACGCCACCGCGGGGACGATGGCGCCCTACGACGGGTACGGATCGGAGTCGTGGGGAACGCTCGCCGCGCGCGCCCAGCTGCGCCTCGCGGGAGGGGCCGTGATCACCCCGGGACCGGTCACCGCCTTCGCCGCGTGCGACACCACCGTGGTCTCAAACTGGGGAGAGCCGAGTGGCACGGGGCCGTGTGCACGGCACGCGCCGCTGATCCTTGCCCGGGGCAGCGTCGAGCTGCGCGGCGGCCGGGGGCAGGGGATGCTCCTCGTGGACGGCGACCTCACCGTGTCCGGCGGCGCACGGTTTGATGGCATCGTGATCGTGCGCGACGACGTGCGGACCGGTCCCGGGGGCGGCGTGTTGCGTGGGGCCGTGCTGGCCGCCGATACGGCCGCTGCGCCGGGCGATCACCCGGAGGTGGGCGACGGACTCCGCGTCGAGCGCGCGGGGTGCCTCGTCGTCGGCGTCCTCTCGCGTCAGGCACGCTGGCGCCCCGTGCATGGACGCGCCTGGCTCCCCATGTGACGTGGCTCACGGATCCGGCCGCGAATTGTCGTGACGGGGCGCACCGATCCGGCGAACCGCAACGGCCGGCGCAAAGTGCTGTTACCCCGCAGACATGGCGGTCGTGTCATGGGCAGACGCTCCGGGTCTCGTGGCCCCGCCTGTTCCCGTGAGCCTCCGGACCTTTACCCCCACTCGTTATGGCGCTCTTCGGTCGCAAGAAGACGACGGTTGGACTCGACGTCGGCTCAGGGCTCATCAAGATCGCGGTCATTGACCACGGTCGCGGCGAACCGGAGCTCGCGAAAGTCGTCATCGCGCCGCTCCTGGCGGACGCCATCGTCGAAGGGGAGATCATGGACCCCGGCATCGTCACCGACGCCATCCGCAGCGCGATGGAGCAGGCTGGCCTCAAGACGAAGGACGTGGTCACCGCCGTCGGCGGTCGCGACGTCATCATCAAGAAGATCCAGATCGAGCGCGTGAAGGAGCAGCAGGCACGTGAGCTGATGCGCTGGGAAGCGGAACAGCATGTGCCCTTCGACATGGAGTCGGTCGAGCTGGACTTCCAGATCCTCGATCCCGACGCCGACGGCATGGAGATGAGCGTCCTGCTCGTCGCCGCCAAGCGCGACCTCGTCGAGAACAAGATGCGGCTCCTCACGGACGCCGGCCTGGCCCCCGCGGTCGTCGACGTCGATGCGTTCGCCCTGCACAACGCCTTCGAGATCAACCACCCCGATGCGATGCAGGGCGTCGTTGGCCTCATCAACATTGGCCACGAAGTCACCAACATCAACATCCTGGACGATGGCGTGCCGATCCTCACGCGCGACCTCACGATCGGCACGCGCCGCTTCCGTGAGGACTTGCAGCGCGAGCGCGGCCTGGGCGCCGACGAGGCGGAAGGGCTGCTGCAGGGCTACGACCGCTCGCCGCACCTGGACGCCGTCATCGAGAGCCGCGGCGAGGAAATCGCCGTGGGGGTCGAGCGCGCCGCGGCCTTCCTCGCCTCGTCTTCCCGCGGGGGCAGCCAGCTCCGTGCGGTCTACCTCTGTGGTGGTGGTGCCCGCGTGCCCGGACTGGCGCAGGCCCTCGGCACCCGTCTGCGGCTCCCCGTGGAGCTCGCGAACCCCCTGGCCAACCTGCGGGTGCGTGCCGGGGCGCTCGACAACCTCGTCACGGACGAAGTCGCGCCGCTCCTCATGCTTCCCATTGGCCTCGCGCTCCGCAAGGCAGCGTAACCCCGAGCTGGATTCCTACCGATGATCGAGATCAATCTGCTGCCTGGGGCAGCCCGGAATCGCAAGTCCGGCTCCGGCGTGTCGTTCAAGGGACTGGCGGCCGGTGTGGCCACCAAGATCAAGGACCCCTACCTGCTGACAGCGGTCGCGAGCGTGATCGTGGCCGTCGCCAGCGTGGGCATCCTGCACCTGAGCCAGGGCACGTCCGCCGAAGACCTCGGTGTGCGGGAGACCGAGGCCCTGCGGGACTCGACCCGCTACGCGATGATCCTCAAGGACCGTCGCCGCGCCGAGGCCAAGCGGGACTCCGTCGTCAAGCAGCTGGCCATCATCCGGTCGATCGATGATGACCGCTACGTGTGGCCGCACATCCTGGACGAGGTGTCGCGCTCCCTGCCGCCGTACACCTGGCTCAAGTCGATGGCCCAGACCTCCGCGGTCTCGACGCCTCCCGGCCTGGCCGAGGGCGGCAAGGCGGACTCCACGAAGAAGAACAAGGACCCGGAACCGACCGTCGAGGCGCTGCGCTTCCGCGTCGTCGGGAACACGGTCGACATCCAGGCCCTGACCCGCTTCATGAAGCTCCTCGAGACGTCCCCGTTCGTCCAGAACGTTCAGCTGGCCAAGTCGGAACTCGTCATGCTGGATGGCAAGGAAGTCACCGAGTTCCAGCTGGACGCCGAGTATGAGCGCCCTGATCGCTCCGTGATCACAACCGCCCCCGTTTCGCTGTCGGTGAGGTAACCGTGGCTTTCCCTCCGAAGACCCAACGTGAACAGGTCATGGTGCTCGTCACCATGGTCGCGCTGGCCCTCGTGGCCGCGTACTGGAACTTCGTCTACAACCCGAAGGCCATCGAGTTGGCCGCGCTCTCCGGGCGGGTGGACACCCTCGAGGCCAATAACCGCCAGGCCAAGGCCGAAGCCTCCAAGGGCAACGCGGAGAAGCTCAAGGTCGAGGCCGAGCAGTTCGCCCGCGACCTCGAGGTGATGCGCCAGCTCGTCCCGACCGGGAACGAGGTGCCGGCCCTCCTCGAGCAGGTCTCGACCGCCGCCCGACGCGCCGGCCTCGACCTCGCGACCGTGCAGCCCGAGCCCGTCATCGAGGGCCAGCAGTTCGACACCTATCGCTACAAGCTCGCCGTCACCGGTGGCTACCACGCGGTCGCGGAGTTCCTGGCCAACGTCGGTTCGCTCACGCGCATTGTCGCGCCGGTGAACCTCAGCCTCGCGCCGGCGGCCAACCCGAACATGGACGCCGTGCGCCGGCGCCCCGACGGTGCCTCGGCGATCGACACGCGATTCGAGATCCAGACATACGTCGCACGGACGAGCACCGTCACGCGGGGAGGCAAGTCATGAATCCAAAGTTCAAGAAGGCCGTCGTTTGGGCCGTCGTCGGTGTCGCCTCGGTCGGCTGGGGCGTGACGAAGCGCTTCCTCAGGCGCGAGGCCCGGTACGTCGCCGCGGTTGGCGCCATCGCCGCCGTGGATGCCGGCGCGCAGGCGATGTCGGGCGATAGCCTGAACGCCCCCGCGCGGGACAGCGGCTCGGCGCGGCCGGCCGCTCCGGATTCCGCGACGGCGAGCCAGTTGCCGCCTGCGATCAACAAGCCAAAGCAGGCCGCGCAGTCCGCGGTCGCGGCGGCGAATGCCCGCACGGAAACCGTGTCGACCCTCCCGGCCGACACGGGCAAGGCCCCGGCGGTGCGTCAGGTCGAGCAGGTGCCGACACTCAGCACGTCGACCGACTCGGCCGCGGGCTCCACCTCGGTGAAGTCTGCCGGGGCGGCCTTCGAGCGTGAGGCGTACCTGTACGATCGCGGCGGCCGTCGCGACCCCTTCGTCTCCCTGATGGCGAACGGTGAGCTGCGGCCCCTCATCTCCGACCTGCGCCTCGTCGCGGTCGCGTACGACGCGGCCGGTGGCCGCAATTCGGTCGCTGTGGTGCACGATGTCTCGGGGAAGGAGAAGGTGCAGTACCGCTTGCGCATCGGGCAGGGCGTGGGACGGATGCGGGTCGCATCCATCTCGCCGAAGTCCGTGGCATTCACGATCGAGGAGTTCGGGTACAGCCGCCAGGAGACGCTGGCGCTGGGTGATTCCAACAAAGAGAGGAAGCAATGAGGCGAGTCGTTTCGCTGGTCGCCCTGGCGACCATCGCGCTGTCCGTCGGTTCCCGTGAGCTGCAGGCCGCCGGGAACCCGGGCGTTGTGGTCCCTGCCAGCGCTGTCACCGGCTTGTCGCTGGTGCCGGCGGACGGTCGCGCCGACGTCGTCGTGACCCTCACCGGTCCGGTCGAGGTGCAGGACTTCACGGTCCCGTCGCCGCACCGGATCGTCCTGGACCTCACGGGAGCGCGGTTGGCTCCCATGGCCCAGCGCTACGATCGGGTGGCGCGTGGCGGCATTTCGAACATCCGCCTCTCCCAGTACAGCACCGACGTCGTCCGGGTCGTGCTCGACCTGGATCGCGACCGCGACTATGAAGTGGTCCGCGAGGGCAACACGGTGCGCGTCTCCCTGACCACCGACATCGCCTTCGCCGCCTGGCACTCCAACGGTGCCTTGCTTGCCGAGCAGGTCGCAACGGTCGCCGCCGAGAAGACCACCACCGTGGAGTCCCGCGGTGAGGTCGCGCCGATGCCCGCGCCCAAGCCGGAAGCGA
>JAEUIT010000070.1 GCA_016795035.1 Phycisphaerae bacterium
GCCAGCGTGCGCATTTGGCTGCGTCGGCGAGATGGGCGACGACGTTGTCGATCCAGGTAAGCCCGAAACCCACCGCGAGCCTATGTGCGTGGAGCCGATGCGCACTGCCCTGAATTGGGTCGACCACTCTCTGGGTTCAAAATCCCAGGTCGGCTTGGTGTCGCTCGCCGCCACAGACTCGATGAACTCCGGGTCTAGTACGGAGGACTTCCCGCGCAGAGCGGCGATCTCAAGCCTGAGCACAGCTATCTCGCTCGTATCTGGCGCAGGAAGCTGAGCAAGTGCAACGGCCTGCACCCACGTGCAGATTGCGCCAATGAGCAATAGGCCGCATGACGTTCGGGCCAAGCGCGTCCAGCCAAAGCGTATACCTTCAACTTGCATTGCTCGGCCTAACTCGTCTCTGTCCCGTCGACGGGACGGGGGGTGCGGCGAGTCTAGGGGATGTTGGGCGGCGGTGGAAGCGGTTGGGGATGCACGAGAACTCCACGTTGCGGCCGGGGGGGCGGGGGTGGGTGGGCTGTGGCGGGGTGTTAGGCGGTGGAGGGGGTCGGGGTTGGAGATTTGGGGGTTGGGGTGTTGGGCGGTGGTGAGGGCCGGTTTTGCGGCGCTTAGGCGGCGGAGAAGTGACGTGGGCGGCGGCGGCGGCGGGCGAGGCCAGCCGGCTGGTGTACTCGCCGGCGTAACGTTTCTTGCTCCGCGTTGCGGGCTCGGCCTGCCCGCTGTTCGCCACTCGGAGCTGCGAGCGCGAGTCGATGCTCGCCTGTGTCAATCTCCTTCACGGAGCGCTTGGCGTCGGGCGTCCGTCGCAGTTCTCGCGAAGGCCTGAACGCGTGTCCCTCACGGCCACCGCACATGGTTGCCGCAACCCGTGCGAGGTGTGTGGGCCCGATCGCTCGACTACTCGCTCGCCCGATCACCCGATCACTCGATCACGATCACCGCACGATCGTCCGTGCGATCCGCCGCCGCGTCACTCGTGTCGCTCGGCGCGGGTCCCGGGGGCGTCTCGCGCTCCACTGCGATCTCCAGCTCCCCTTCCAATGCGGATGTCGACCGGGTCGCGCCCGTCGCGCCGGTCGCGCCCGTCCCGCCCGTCGCGCCGGTCCCGCAGGTCCCGAGCTTCGCATCCGTCGCGACTATCCGGCTCACTGGGCCCACCTTGGCCATTGGGCCTATCCCGCGCGTCGCGAGCACCACCGCCGGCGCCCCCTGCCCCCAAGGCTCCGCGGAAGTCGGGGACGGTCGCGTCCGGCGTCAGCACACGGCGAAGGGCGGCGGCGGGATTCGGCCGCGCGCCGACCGCGGCGTCGAGCGGGCTGACGACGCCCATGCCGCCGCGGTTCAGGACGTGCGTGTAGATCTGCGTCGTCTTCACGTCGGTATGGCCGAGCAACTCCTGGATCGTGCGAATGTCGTACCCGGTCTCGAGGAGATGCGTCGCGAAGGAGTGCCGCAGGCTGTGGCAGGTCGCGTGCTTCGCGATCCCCGCCTCGATCACGGCCGCGCGCATCGCCTTCTGGACGACCGTCTCGTGCAGGTGGTGTCGTCGCCGTTCGCCCGTCTCCTCGTCGACGTGGTGCGTGCGGGCCGGGAAGACCCACTGCCACGCGAGCTCGCGCGGCGCGTTGGGATACTTCCGTGCGAGCGCGTGCGGCAGCGCGACGCAGCCCTCCCCCCGCTCGCGGTCGCGACGGTGCAACGTGGAGACGGCGCGAATCTGCCGTTCAAGCCGAGGCACGAGGCTCTCGGGCAGCATGGTCATGCGATCCTTGTCGCCCTTGCCCGAGCGCACGACGAGTTCGCCGCGATCGACGTTGATGTCCTTCACGCGAAGGTGGAGCGCTTCGCCCAGTCGCAGTCCTGCGCCGTAGAGGAGCAGGCAGACGAGTTGCGGCGCGCCTTCCATGCGTTCGAGGATCGCCGCAACTTCTTCCTTCGAAAGGACGACCGGCTGGCGCTTCGGCCGTCGCGCCCGAGCGAGACCGTTGAGCTCGCTCAGCGGCTCTCCGAAAACGCGGTCGTAGAGGAAGAGGAGCGCCGCGAGCGCCTGATTCTGCGTCGACGCCGACACGTTCTGCCGCGTGACGAGGTCGCTCAGGAACGTGTTCACCGCCGGCTCGCGCAGCGTGCGCGGATGTTGGCCGCGGTAGAACCCGATGTAGCGGCGAATCCAGTCGAGGTAGGCGTCCTGAGTCCGCGGGCTGTAGCGGTTGAAGCGAAGGATCTCGACCACGCGGTCGTAGAGGCGCGGCGCCGGCTCGCCGGGTCGAAGGCCGAGCGGCGCGCCGCCGTTCGGCGCGGTGCGACTCGCCGGCAATGCGACCGACGACGACGCTGTCGGCACGAGCGAGGAGGCCGTGGGCGGATGCGGCGAAGGCAACGGCGACGGTGACACCTGCGACGGCGAGGTCGTCGCCGCGTCGTTCGTCGAGAGAAGATCGAATGTCATGGGAAACCGGAGCGCGCCGACCACGGCGCGCGGTGCGGCGCGCGCGAGGCAGGAGGCGGAAGGGTACGACGCGCGAACCGGTTGGTGCGACGGCATGGCGCTTTGGCGCGGTTTCCGGGAGCGTGCCGAAACTCGTGTACGCTCGGGCGGGACGGTTCGCGCGTGCGGAACGGCCTCCGCGAACCGGCGGCGTCATCGCTCGCGCGAGACGGAATGCCCCGCTCGTCGTTGCAGCCGCGTCCACACCCGATCGAACGAACCATGCGCACCTGCCGACGAATCGTTCCCCGTCTCTCGCTCGCACTGATGGTCGCCGCCGCGGCTTCGTGCGCGTCGCCGCAATCCGCGTCAAGGCCTGCGGCTGCAACGGCGAGCGTCGACGCCCGCGATCTTGTCGGCGTCTGGCTCGTCGACCTCCGCCCGCTGCCGACGAGCGAACCGTACGTCCAGCGGTTCGAGGTGACGTCGGTCGACGGCCGCACCTTCACCGGCACCTTCTACAGCGCGGCGGTGCGCGACGCCCGCGTCAACGTCGATTGGAACGCGGTGCGCATCGCGTTCGTGACCGAGGACGCCTCGGGCCCCTACTACCACTCGGCGGTCCTGAAGGACGGGCGCATGGAAGGGCTCTCGAACTCGTCGGGCCGTGACTTCCTCGCGTACTGGTCGGCGACGAAAGACCCGGCGCCAGGGTCGTGAGCCGATCGGAGCGTCATGGGCGGCGTCACGCAAAAGCGACCACCCCGGCCGCGTTGGTCGCAGCCGGGGTGGCCAATTCCGTCGTCAGGAAGCGGAGAGAGTGAGATTCGAACTCACGAGTAGGACGAGCCCACTACCGGTTTTCGAGACCGGCCCTTTCAACCGCTCAGGCATCTCTCCCGAGGTCGCCCGGCTCCGCGCGGATCGTTCGAACGCGGTGCGAGGGAGGAGGATTCTCGCCGTGATCCCGGTCTGAGTCAACCCTTCGGCACGCCGGAAGTCGGGCTCGCGGTCGATGGGTCGGGGTTGTGCGGCGTGGGCGCCGGCGTCCCGGATCCGGTAAGGAGGACGACGCCCGCGAGAATCAGGCAGATCGCCAGTGCCTTCCGTGCGTCCATCGACTCGCCGAGGAAGATCCAGCCGAGGACGACCGCCGTTGCCGGCGCGATGCAGAAGGCGATCGGCTTCACCTGCGACACGGGCCCGAACTTGAGCGACAGGTAGAAGGCGACCATCGCGAGCGCGCCCGCCGTGAGGCCCGAGCCGAGGACGAGTTTCGTCAGCGTGCCGCCGTCGGCGCGCAGCCAGTCGCGCGGCTCGGCGGCGCTTCCGGCGATGCCATTCTTCGCGACGAGGTAGATCAGCCAGAGAATCGGGAGCGCGATCGTCGAGCGAACGGCGATCGCGGTGAGCGGCCCGACCTTGCCGGTGTGGAGGACGCTCTTCGTGCAGACTTCGCCGATCCCCCACGCGAGGCCGGCGACGATGGCGAGAAGCACCGCTTTCATGCCTCGTTCCATCGGCTCGCGTCGGACGCGGCGAGAAAAGCAGCACGAAAAAGAGCCCGGTCGAAGGGGTCAGTCTTCGACCGGGCGCACGAACTCCTCTCCTGAGTTGCTCACGCGGCATTGCCGCAGGCGTTCCAAGGCGGGGTCACCGCCGGCGCGTGACGATCGTCACGACCACTCGCCGAGAAGAATCGAAAGGTCCGCAGGTCCGACGACGCCGTCGCCGTTCAAGTCGGCGGCGTTCGCGCCGGTCGCGCCCCACGCACCGAGCAGGATGCCGAGGTCGGCCGGGTCGACATCGCCGTCGTTGTCGAGGTCGGCAGGATTCGCTTCGCAGACGTCGGCCTTGCCGTTCTGGTTCGCGTCGGCGCAGGTCGTGCCCGGGCCGGCCCACGAGGCGCCGGCGAGGGCGCAGTTCGTTTCGGTGAGTGCGAGGCAGAAGCCGGTCGGGAAGCAGCAGGCGCCGGTCGGCGCCGGGCACGTCGTCGTGCCGCACGTCGTGTTGTTGCCCTTGAAGGTGCCGTTCTGCGCCGCGCACTCCTCGGGGCTCACGGGGCCGATGCAGGTCCCGTTCGGCAAGCAGCAGGCACCCTTCGGGAAGCAGACGTAGTTCGGGCCGCACGACGATCCGAGCGGACCGGCCACGCCCCCCGCCGCGACGCACGTCTCGGACGGGAGCGTGAGGCAGCCGCCGGTCGCCGCGAAGCAGCATGCAACGTTGAGGGCGTTGCAGGAGCCGATGCCGCAGGGCACTTCGTCGCCGAGATAGGTGCCGCCGAGCGTCTGGCAATCGGCGGCAGTGACGAACTCGCAGTCGCCGGTCGGCAAGCAGCACGCGCCGCTCGGCGCGCACGTGAAGGATGACCACGTCACGCGGATGACCCAGTCGCCGCTCGGCTTGCAGAGCGCCGGCAGCTGCGAGAACTTCTTCCATCCTGCGGGGCAGCCGAACGGGCCGCAATTCACCGCGAAGAGCCAGTTGTTCGCCGGTGCGGCGAGGCCGCCGGTGTCGGTGGCCGGGAACGCGTTCGACGACGACGGCGGCGCGGAGAAGCACGGGTCGGCGAACTGGTTGTTGTGCTCGTCGATGCGGTAGGCGACCGTGAACGTGTGCGAGCCGTTGTCCTGCAGGATCATCTGATCCTCAGGCGGCGCGCCCGGATCGATCGCGAACTGCACGTTCACGCCGCTCGTCCCCGGGGGGAGCGAGATGTGCGGGATGAGGTCGCCATCGGAGGAGTAGACGTACTTCGGGCCGCTGACATCGGGCGTGCCTTCGAAGACGAGGACCGACCACTTCGTCGTCGTCGCGACGGACGCGTTCGAGGTGCCGAAGATCATTTCGGCGAGATCGATCTTGATGGGGAAGGCGCTCGCGGGCAGGGTGAAGGAAACCGCCGCGCACTCCCCTTCCGCGAAGCCGCCCTGCAGGATGTACGTGCCGGGGCCGAAGTCGGAGCTCGTCCACACCGCGATCTCGGGCGGACAGGTGCCGCCGCCGCCGGCGATGCCGCCGTCGCCGCTACTCGGCCAGAGCGCGAGCATCGGCGGAGGCTCGGGCGTCATGACGACAAGCGGTTCGAAGCGACACTCGCGGTCGGCGATGTAGCCAGGTGTCTCGGGAGCGCGAACCTTGCGGCGCTCGACCGCCGCACCGGCGTGCGACGTGGGCAACGAGGCTGCGGCAATGCCGAGCGTGAATGCGGAAGCAGCCGCGAGCGCGGCGGAACGACGAAGATCCGTCATCTCTGACCATCCTGGTCCATAGGGACCGCTAGACCGACGCGAGTTGTCAAGAACCTTGCGGGCGTCGCGCTCGAACGCGCAACCCGAAGGTCGCGACTCACGAGGCAACAAGAGAAATGAGCCTCCGCTTCCGAAAGAGGCTCACTCTCATACGACACTCTGCCCCGCGTCGATCCATCGGTCCAGACATTTTCTTGATTCGAGCGCGGCTGCGGCGATGGTCGGCCGGCCCCGAACCGCTCGGCATGGCGATTACGACGACTTGGCCTGATCGCGTAACGCGGCAGCGACCGCTTCGACCAGTTGGTCGGGCTCCGGTAACCGGCCCACGCCCACGGTGCGGCACGCCTGCCATCCGGCCTCGGGTGTGAGGACGGTGAAGCCGTCACGCTCCGCGTCGGCGAGGTTGCGCTGATTCGCGGGCTGGTGCCACATGACGTCGTTCATGCTCGGGGCGAGGAGCACCGGCCGTTGGCGTCGATCGATCGCCGAGACGAGAAGGCTCACCGGGTCGTCGGTGAGGCCGTGCACCAGTTTCGCGAGGAGATCCATCGTGCACGGCGCGACGAGCGCGACATCGATCGAGCGGGCGAGTCGGATGTGCTGCGGGTCGCCCGGTTGCGGACCGGCCCACGGGTCGTGATAGACCGCGCGGCCCGAGAGCGCCTCGAACGTGAGCGGCGTGACGAACTTCGTCGCCGCATCGGTCATGGCGACGTGGACTTCGGCCCCGGCCTGCGCGAGCGTGCTGACGACCGCCGCGACCTTGTAGCAGGCGATGCCGCCGCCGAGCGCGACGAGGATGCGGCGCGACGCGACGGTCTCGATTGCTTCAGGGTCACCGGAAAACATGCGTTGCTCCCGGCCAGGGAACCGAGACGCTCTGCGCGAAGCGAGCGGCCTCTCGATCAGCGATCGTCGTCGTCGGGCGACGGAATGCCGCTCTGCTCGAAGTCGATCGTGATCTTCTCCGTCATGATCTCTTCGACCACGACTTCGAAATCGCTGCGGCCGTTGCGATCGACGAGCGGCCGAGCGCCGTCGATGAGCTCGCCCAAGCGGCGCTGAATCAGGGCCGTCAACTTGAAGCGGCCACCCAACTTGTTGACGATCTCGTCGCTCTTCAGGGCGTCGATCATGAAAGCTCCGTGCGATGCTGAAAGCCGTGAACCCGTGCTCGTATCTGCTGGTCGGTGCGGGTACGAGCCCGTGGGGGCAAGGATGTGGGGGCGAAACGGCCGGCGAGGATAGGCTGCGAGCGGCGGTCGAGTGCGGACAGTCGGGGTGCGACGCCGATACGTCGCCGAGGCTGTACCCTTCCCACCGGAAAGAACGGAGCACTATACCAGTTGCCTTCGTTCGCGTCCGCGCGGCGGCCGCCGGAAGGGCCCGCCCGGTCGCACTGCCCTGCACCCACGCCCGCATCCCCTCCCGAACGATCCGTTGATGTCGACCGCCGTGCCCCCTCGCCCCTCCTCCACTCCCGGCTCGCGTGGCCCGGTCGAGGTAGGCGGGTCGACGCCGGACCGGCACGCCGAGGGCTGGTGGGGCGACTGGCGAACCCTCCTCTACGCGGCGCTCTTCGGCGTCCTGATGGGCCTTATCGCCCTTGCGTTCATCGGCCCGATCGGATGGGCTGAGCGGCAGGCCGAGCACCTCCTCACCAATCGGCCCGCCTTCCTCTTCGTGGGCGTCATCCTCCTCCCGGCGTTCGGCGGTCTCCTCTGCGGGCTCGTCCGCCGGATGATCCCGCTCGACCTCAAGGGGCATGGCGTGTCGGCGGTGCTCTACGCCGTCGCGCGGCGACGCTCGCGCTTGCCGATGCGCATGGCGATCCGGCAATGGCTCGCCGCCACCTTCACGATCATCTCAGGCGGTTCGGCCGGCCCCGAAGGTCCGATCGTCACGATCGGCTCGGTCATCGGCTCGAACGTCGGTCGCCTCGCGCGACTCGACCGTGACGGCGTCACGAGCTTTCTCGGCGCCGGCGCCGCGGGCGGCATCGCGGCGGTCTTCAACGCGCCGATCACCGGCGTCTTCTTCGCGCTCGAGATTCTCCTGCGCGACTTCTCGCTGCGCACGTTCGCGCCGATCGTCGTTGCAGCCGTCCTCTCGAGCGCCGCCACGCAGACGATTCTCGGCACCCCGCGCCCGATCTTCGGCATCAGCGAAGCGGTGGCCGACTCGCTGCGGGCGCAGATCACGATCGAGGGCACGCCGGCGTTCGTCCTCCTCGGCGTCGTCTGCGGCGTCGTCGCGGTCGGCTTCAACCGTTCGTTGCGCATCGCCGAGCATCTCTTCGAGAAGATCCCAGGTCCGGTGGTCCTTCATCCCGCGCTCGGCGGTCTCGCGCTCGGCTGCCTCGGCGCGATCTACCTTGGCATCGCGAGTTGGATCGCCCCGAGCGAGGCGAGCGTGGGCCTGCCGGTCTTCATGGGCAATGGCTACAACGCGGTCGAGCGCCTGCTCTCCCCCGCGGCCTACAGCGGCGCGACGCTCTCCTTCATGGGCCTTCTGCTCGGGTGGCTTCTCCTGAAGACGCTCGCGACGTCGCTCACGCTCGGTTCGGGCGGCTCCGGCGGACTCTTCGCGCCGGCGCTCCTGATCGGCGCGCTCACCGGCGGCGCCTTCGGCATGGCGACGAACGCGCTCGGCTTCATGCCCAGCGCGACACCCGCGCACTTCGCGCTCGTCGGCATGGGCGGCGCGCTCGCCGGCGCGATGCACGCCCCCTTGAGCGGCATGCTCCTCGTGTACGAACTCACCGGCGACTACAGCGTGATCCTGCCCTTGATGCTGACGGCGACGATCGCGACGATCGTCTCGCGCTCGCTCCAGCGCGAGAGCGCGTACACCGGCGTCCTCGTCGAGCAAGGCGTGAAGCTCGGCACGCGCGGCGACCAGTCGCTGCTTCGCCGACTCACGGTGCGCGACGTGCCGCTACTCCCGCCCATCATCGTGTCGCCGACGGAGACGGCGGAGCGCCTGCTCCAGATCGCCGACCGCTGCGACGTGGGCGAGTTCGTCGTGATCGGGAAGGACGATCGCTGCGTCGGCCTGATCGGCGGACGCGAGCTCCGCACGGCGCTCGTCAATCCCGAGGCGCTCCAGCTTCTCGAAGTCAGCGAGATCATGCGGCCGCTCGCGGCGTCGGTGACGCTCGGCGACACGCTCGACGTTGCCCTCGACCGCTTCGGCACGAGCGACCTCTCGTCGTTGCCGGTGCTCGACGCGAAGGGACTCTGCCAAGGCCTTCTCACGCGCGAACGCCTGATGCGCCGCTATCAGGACGAGATGGAGCAGGACGCGTGACCGACGCCGCGCCGCGACCCTTTCGCTTCACGCGGGCGTTTCGCCTCGAGCATCGCCGCGAGTTCGACGCGGTGTACGCCGGCAAGGCGCGCACGCTCGAAGGGCCGCTCGTCGTCCACGCGATTCCGAACGAGCACGGGCACCATCGCCTTGGCCTCTCGATCGGACGCCGCCTCGGCAACGCGACGCGACGGACGCGGCTCAAGCGCATGATCCGCGAGGCGTTTCGCCTCGACCGCGGCACCTGGCCCGGGGCGTACGATCTCGTCGTCGGCGCGCGGACGCACGAACCGTGCACGCTCGACGACTACCGCGCGGCGCTTGGCCGCGCGATCGACTCGGCGCATCGGCTATGGACGAAACGAGCGACACGACAGTCGAAGCGGGCGAGCGACGCGCCGCCGCCGAGCGAGTGACGCACGCGCCTCGTCCTGGCGTGACCGCGCGCGGACTGATCGCGCTCGTGCGCGGCTACCAAGTGGTGTTAGGCCCCCTGCTCGGCGGACACTGCCGTTTCTCGCCGACGTGCTCGCACTATGCGATTCAGGCGCTGACGATCCACGGGGCCCGCCGCGGCGCGTGGCTGACGGTGCGCCGACTTGCGAAGTGCCATCCGTGGGAGCGGCTTGGTGGGGCGTCGGGGGAGGATCCGGTGCCGGGGAGGAGAGAGAGAAAGTAGAAAGAGAGAATGGAGAGGGCGTGGGTGCGCGCACACCGTCCGTCTCCATCACTGTCTGCCCTATCTGTCTCTGTCTCGGCTCTCTTCCTGTCTCTGCGTTCTCGACTCGTCTCAGTCTCTGCGTACTCGATTCTCTTCTCGTCTTGGAATCGAGAGACGAGTGAGCGGAGACCGAGACGATTCACGTGAGCAGAGACACGAAGAAAGCCGAGACAGAGACGGAGACAGATGCCTGCGTCGCGCGCGCCGTTAGGTTCTGCTCAGGGCGCCCCGAACTCGTCCGCGGTCAGGGCGAGCGGCGTCGACGCCGGGAAGACTCGCAACGCGCTGTCGCCATTCTCGAGTCCCCACTTGCCGGTCTTCGTGTCCTTCGCGATGCGCACGACGTCGAGCGGCTTCTCGTCGAAGCCGAAGAAGAGCACCTGCGCCTGCTCCATTTCCGCGGGATACGGGCCCACCGCGATCTCCGGCGCGCGGTCGAGGCAAAGTTGCTTGAGCAGGCGTTCCGGCAACGCGGAGTTGCACGGGACGGCCGGTCCGGGCATGCCGTCCTTCACGCGGCTGATCGTCCAGCGGTCGAGCTCGCGCACGAGCTCGAAACGGTCGCCCTTCGCCGGGCGCACCTCGATGCGCTTCACGTCGGCGGGCCGGCGCCCCGAGCCCGTCGGCTCGATGAGCGTGCCGGGCCGCGGCAGGAGCGCCGTCTGCGTGCCGGCGCCGAGGCGAAAGACGAACGGTGTGTCGGCGAGGCGTGCGTAGCGGTCGTTCGTGCCGATGCCGAGGGGCGCGCCGATCTCGAGCGTGCGCGTCGTGGCGACGCCGCCTGCGTCGCTCGCTTCGACCGTGAGCCGCGCGATCGGCTCGGCGAGGCCGAACGTCGCGAGATCCGCGGGACTGTCGACGAGGAAGCCGTCGCTCCGCGCTCGCGCGAGGCCTGAGAGAAGCTCCTCGACGCGCGGCTGGTCGGCCCGCGCGAGCGACTTGCCGCGCACGGTCCAACGCTCGCCGTCGCGGGCGAGCTCGAACGAGCCGGTGCGGTCTTGCCACACGAGGCGCGTCGGTCGGCCGAGCGATTCGGGGAAGAGGAAGCGCGAGCGCCATTCGCGCGGATCCATTTCGACCGCACGTTCGTAGAGCGGCGAGCGCACGACGAGGATCGGGCCGCCGGGGCGACGCACGAACGCGCGGCCCGCGACACTTCGCTTGCCGAATTCGAGTCGCCACTCGCGCGGTCCCGCGCGGAGGACGAGGTCGGCGGCGGCAGGCGAGGCCGAGGTGCTGTCGATCGCGCGCTCGGCAAGGAGCGACGCGGCGTCCGCGACGAACTGCCGCGCGGAGTAGGGATCGATGTCGCACGCGACCGGGGCCGTCTGCCGCCAGGCGGTGCCGGTGCGGCGGAGTTCGTAGGTCACGTCGCCGCGGCGGAGCGTGATCGCGTCGATCTCGTCGACCGGGATCGCGTCCTTCTCGCCGAAGACCGGACGGTCTCCGGGCGCGCGCAGGCTCGACGTTGCAGCCGGGGAATCGCGCAGCGCCCACCAGCCCGCGCCGAGGGCGGCGGCGATCGCGAGCGCGACGATCGTGCGGACGCCTCTCATGCGTCGCGCCTCCGCTTCATCGCGACGCCCGTGCCGACGAGCGCGACGGCGACCGGAAGTCCGGCCACGAGGATGAGGAGCCACGTCGCGCGGGTGCGATCGGAGATCTCGCCGATGCGCGCGACTTCGCGCTCGGCGCCGCCGAACGTCGCGGGGTCGAGTCCCGCGAGCCAGGCGACCGACGCGATGAGGAGCGCGCGATTGCCGGGATTCGTGAGGGCAAATCGGTCTCCGCCGAGCGACTGCGACGCGTCGGCGATCGTCGAAAGGAGCCATCCGCCGCTGCCGACGACGACCGCGCGGTGTCCGTCCGGGCGCTCGACCGCCACGACGACGTCCGCGGGTCCGGACAGCCGCTTCGCGTCGGGCACGCTGCGCACCGCGTTGCCGTCGCCGCGCCAGTCGTCCTCGATCCAGCGGTTGGCGTCGGGCTCGACGCGCGCGACGGCTGCAACGCGGAGATTCGGCGGCGCCCCGTCGAGCCGCATGATCGGCGTCGGATGGTTCGCAACGAGGAGTTGACCGTTGATCGCGGCGCCGATCGGGTGGGAGCTCTCGAAGCGGTTGATCTCCTGCCAAGGCCGCGTCTCGGTGCGGTCGGCTGAAACGGGAAGAAGCTCCAGAATGACGCGACCGGTGTCGACGCGCAGCCCGAGGTCGGCGGCCACGATCTCCCACGGGTCCTTCTGGCCGAAGACGGGCAAGAGGTTGCGGGCGAACGTCACGAGCGTCGGTTCGCCCTGCGAGAGGAGCGAGCGCGTGACCTCGAGCAGGCGCCGCTCGCGCTCGGAGACCTGCAGGCCGTCGCGCTTGAGCGGCGGAAGCACCGCGTAGACGAAGCGCTCGCCGCGCGCCGGCGTCGGCTTCTCGGCGAGACCGATCGGCCACTCGCGCACGCCGAAGCGCGCGGTGCGGAGCGCGTCGGCCATCGCGACGAGCTCGTTCCGGTCCTCGCGGCGTTCGAGCAGCGAGCGATCCTCTGCGTGCACGAAGACGACCGTCGGCAGCGTGTCGATCGTGAGCGAGCGGATCGCGCCGGCGAGGATCTGTTCGGCACGGGCCGCGAAGTCGTAGCCAAGCGTCGCGCGGCCGCGGGCGCCGTTCGACGCGAGGTTCGCCCGCGCCGGCACGATCTGCCACGACGGGATCGCCGCCGCGCCGCGGGGCGAGAGGATGACCGCGCACTCCCCCTGCCCGATCACGCGACTCACGCCGGCCGCGCCGAGGTCGGGGAGTTCCTCGAGTTCGTACTGCTCGGCGCGCCGCGCCGCGGCCTCGCGGTCGAAGTCGTCGCCGCGGCTCGCCGCCCAGGCGCGGACCTGCGGCGGCAGTTGGGGATTCTGCGACCAGTTCTTCGCGAGCGTCGCGACGGTGCCGAACTGGTCGGCCCAGAGACGATCGTTTGCGACAAGCGCGCTCCGCGCGCCGTCCCAGTCGGGCAGCGGCCGCGCCTCGCTCGTGCGGAGGAGGTCCCGTACCGCGGCGATGAAGGCGTCGCCCGAGTCGGTGAGCTGGAGAAGGCCCGACGACAGCTGCTCGAGCTGCGGGCGGATCGGGAGGTCGGCCGGCGCGGTCGCGAGCGCCGCCTGCAACGCGGTGTTCTGCTCGCGGGCGAAGGCGCGAAGCGCGTCGTAGCCCGCGAACGAGCGGTCGATCGCCGGTCGCCACGCGGCGATGGCCTTCGCGTCGGACGCCTCGAGGCGTTCGAGGAGCGCGTCGTAGCGGGCGGCGCTCGCCGGGTCGAGCGGATCGATGCGCTCGACCGTGACATTCGCGTTCGCCTCGCGCATCCGTTCGAGCACCTCGTCGACGCGGCGGAGCGACGCCGGGTCGGCGCTGTCCTCGCCGAGAAGGAGCGCGATCGTCCACTGGCCGTCGAGCCCGGCGAGCAACTCCTCGGTTGCCGTCGAGAGCGAGTAGGCGCGGGTCTTCGTCGCGTCGAACTCGCGGCGCACGGAGGCGGTTCCGCCGAGCGCCGTCGCGGCGCCGACGCACGCGATCACCGCGAGCGCGAAGAGCGCGGTCTCGCCGCGGGCGGCAAGGCGACCGAGTCGCGTGGCCGAGCGGCCGGCGAAGCCGCCGTCGCGCACGCGCGCGAGCGACACCGACGCGAGGACGAGCGACGCCACGGTGATCGCCACGAAGTAGACGACGTTCGACGTATCGACGAGGCCGAGGATGAAGTCCTCGACGCGTCGCAAGGGTTCGGCGGCGAATGCGGCCGGCGCCCATTCGGCGGGCAGGGCCGCGGCGAGCGCGCGACTCCCGAGCGTGAGCGCGAAGAGGACGAAGACCGGCACGAGGAACGCGACTAACTGATTGGAGGTGAGGGTCGACGCGAGGATGCCCATCGCGATGAAGGCGCTGCCGGCGAGGACGAGGCCCGCGAAGCCGGTGCCGATCTCGCCCCAGTCGGGGTTCGCGTGGAGTTCGAGCACCGCGCCGGTCGCGGCGACGGGAATCGCCAACACGACCACGAGGAAGATCGCGCACGCCAGGAACTTGCCGACGACCGCCTGCCAAGGTCGGATCGGCGCGGCGATCAGCGTTTCCCAGGTGCCTTGGCGGAATTCGTCGCTGAAACTCCGCATCGCGATCGCGGGCGACGCGGCGAGGAGCGTCCACGCGGCGGCGAGGAGCACGGCACGCAACGTCGCGGGCTCGCCGGTGCGGAAGGTCGCCGCGACGAAGATCGCGCAGAGAAGCGTGGCCACGAGCCCGACGGTGACGTAGCCCGCGGGCGTCGCGAAGGTCGCCAAGAGCTCGCGCTTCGCGATGGCGAGCGTGGTCGCGAGTCGGCGCGGCGGTGCAACGTGGAGTTCGCCGCTCATGCGGCCACCCCGCCGGGGTTTCCGTCGCGCTGGCCGCCGCGTTGGCCCTCACGTGCGGCGTTCGTGCGCGTCGCTTCGACGAAGAGCGTTTCGAGGCTCGCACGATCGCGGCGAAGCTCGCGCACCCGGATGCCTGCCTTCGCAAGGTCGGCGGCGATCGCCTCGCGCAGGTCGGGCGTGCCCGCGGCGGCCGAGGCGGTCACGCGCATCCAGCGGGCGTCGAGCGCTTCCGCGGTCAGGGAGCCGAGCTCGGCGAGCGACGAGAGCGCGCGGCGCACGTCGCCTCCCTCCCCTTCGACCACGTAGCGGTCGCCGGCCTTCGCGCGGAGCGATTCAATCGGCCCTTGGGCGACGATCGAGCCCTGCGCCACGAGGATCGCGCGGTCGCAGGTCGCTTCGATCTCGGCGAGGATGTGGCTCGAGACGAGCACCGTCCGCTCCTTGCCGAGGTCGCGCAGCAGTTGGCGGAAGGCGAGGAGTTGGTGGGGGTCGAGGCCGACGGACGGCTCATCGAGGATGAGGACGCGCGGCGACGAGAGCATCGCGGCGGCGACGCCGACGCGCTGGCGATAGCCCTTCGAGAGCGCGCCGACCAGCCGGCCGGTGACGGATCCGAGGTCGCAGGCGGTCACGCAGCGGTCGATCGCGTTACTCGCGGCGCGGCCGAAAAGCCCGGTCAGGGAGGCCCGATAGCGGAGGAATTCCCGCGTCCGCAGTTCGGGGTGGACGGGCGCCGACTCGGGGAGGTAGCCAATCGCCGCACGAGCCGCTTCCGAGTCCTTGGCGACGTCAAAGCCTGCAACGCGGAGCGTCCCGCGATCGGGGGCAAGCACCCCGGCGAGCATGCGAATCGTCGTCGTCTTGCCGGCGCCGTTCGGGCCGAGTAACCCGGCCACGCACCGCTCCGGCACCGTGAACGAGAGGTCGCGGACGGCGAGGACCGAGCCGAAGCGCTTCGAGACCCCGCTCGCGACCACGGCGTCGGCGCGCGGACGCCCCGCCTCGAGGGTCGCGACCGCCGCATCGGCCTTGGCTTCGGGGGACGTGTGCTCGTGCATGACGAAGGAGGGCACCGCGCCTCGGTCTCTCGCGGTGGGACCGTCGACGAATCGAAGCGGGCACCGCGCGGGTCTACGAGTGGAGGGAGGCGAAGGCGGCGGCATGGTATCGCGGAGGGCGGAGGGTTCAGGGTTCGGGGTTCAGGGTTCAGGGGCAAACCTGAAGAGGCAGCCGCTTCAACCTCGATCTCCTTCTTCCCTGAACCCTCAACCCTGATCCCTGATCCCTCCTTTCCTCCGGGGTACACTCCGTCACTCGCTCGCCGCAGTCGCGCGTTCGCGTTTTTCATCTCTCGCGCTCGATAGGCCAGACGAGCACCTCGCGTATGCCGGAGGCACGTCCTCGGATCATCCTTCCGCCGGGAGTGGCGATTGACCCAGCCCTGATGCAGCGGCTGGCGGTCGACTTTGACGTGATCGACGCCAACTCGGCGATCGGCCGCGCCCAGAGTCGGCAATGGCTCCGCGCGGAACCGCTCGACGGCCACGCCCTCACCGAATCGACCGCGTCCGCCGTGCTCGAAGCGCTCGGCGAGGGCGTCGGCATCGTCGACGCCTCGGGCGATGTCGCGTGGATGAACCTCGAACTCGCGGCCCAATCGGCCGAGATCCTTCGGCGGTTCGTCGACACCTGTACCGACCTCCTCCGCTCGGCCGCCAGCGGGCTCGTGCCGCTCCGTGCGGGCGACGTCCAGCGTCGCACCTTCCGCATCGGGTCGCGGTCGTTCGAAGTCGTCGCGAGCGCGTTGGCGACGCCGGGACAGCACAACGGCAACGGGGCCGCGCCGCCGACGCCGACGCGCGTCGCCGCGATCCTCCTCGACGTGACCGAAGGCCGCCGCGTCCAGGAGCGGCTCGACGCGATCGACTCCGCGGGCGCCGACCTCATCCGGATCGATGCCGAAGAGGTCGAGCGCATCAATCCGGCGGAACGGCTCAAGGCCCTCGACGGCCGCGTGGTCGCCGCGGTGCGGAACGTCTTCGGCTGGGATCACTTCGAGTTCCGGCTTCTCAACCGTGAATCGAAACAGCTCGAGCTCGTCTTCTGTAACGGCCTCTCGCCGCTTGGCATCGGCGAGAAGCTCTACGCCCGCGGCGACGCGAACGGCATCTCAGGAATCGTCGCGACGACCGGACAAGGCTACATCTCGCGCGACACGCGAAGCGACAAGAACTACCTCCGCGGCCTGCCGACTGCGCGCAGCTCCCTGACCGTGCCGCTTCGGCTGCACGAGCGGATCGTCGGCGTCTTTAACGTCGAGAGCGAGCAGCCCGACGCGTTCAACGAGGAAGATCGCCTGTGCGCCGAAGTCTTCGGCCGCTACGTGGCGCTGGCGCTCAACATCCTCGACGTCCTCGTCGTCGAGCGGCGCACCACGAATCGCCGCGTCGCGATCACGGTGATGGGCGAGATCAAGTCGCCGCTGGACACCATCGCGAAGGCCGCCGAATCGATCGAGGTCGGCGCCGACCCGCGCGTGGTCGAACTCGCCGAGAAGATCCTCGACGCCGTCTCGAGCGTGCGGCATCGGATCGAGGCCGCGACGAGCGGACCGCAGACGATCCTGGGAGTCGACGAGATCCTGCGCGAAGGCCAGCGCGATCCGATCCTCGAAGGGAAGCGCGTGCTCGTCGCCGACGACGAAGCCGCGATCCGCGACACGATCACCGACGTCCTCGTGCAGAAGGGCTGCGAGGTCTCGACCTTCGCGAGCGGCGCGCCGGCGATCGAGGCGGTGCGCGCGGAGGCCGAGGCGGGCATGCCGTTTGACCTCGTGATCTCCGACGTCCGCATGCCCGACCGGAATGGCTACGAGGTCTTCAAGGCCGTGAAGGACACCGACCAGCGGACGCCGGTGATCCTGATGACCGGCTTCGGCTACGACCCCCACCATTCGATCGTCCGTTGCAGCCAAGAAGGGCTGCACTGCTTCCTCTTCAAGCCGTTCCAGGTGACGCAGCTTCTCGAAGAGGTGCGCAAGGCGTTCGGCGTCGAGGCGGGCGGGGAGAAGACGTAGTCGGAAGAAGGATTCAGGATTCAGGAGTCAGGAGTCAGGGGGGAAGGCAACGCACGCTCGCGTCCGCGCGGTTTTTCCACTCACTCCTGACTCCTGACTCCTGACTCCTTCTCCACCACCCTTCAGCCTTCATCCTCAATCCTTAATCCTCTCCCATTCCCGTATCTCCCGGCGTCGACCTGCCTCTTCTCCGGCATGCGCCGCTTCCTCCTCACCGGTCTCCTCGCGCTCCTGCCCTCGGCCGTCGCCACCGCGGCTGATGCCCTCGTCGTACTCCATCCCACCCCCTACGCCACACTCGGCGACAGCGGGCTCTTCGGGGCGATGAGCCTCGACGACGAGTTCAAGTGCGAGACCTTCGAAGACGGCAGCGTGAACACGCTGGGGCTGACGATCGTCGGAGGGACGATCGTCGCCCCGGCCGCCACGACCGATTCGGTCGACGCCGACGACGGAAGCGTCAACGGCTCCGGCACCGGCGGCCGCTCGTACCGCGCGAACGCGGGCTCGAGCGTCGCGCTCTCCTTCTCGTCGGCGGCGCTTGGCGGGTATCCCGAGCGCGTCGGTGTCGTCTTCACCGACGGTCCGTCCGCGGCAACGCTCGTCGTCACCGTCGAGACGGGCTTCGGCCCGACCTTCACGAAATCGGTCGGTCCGGTCGGCGACGCCGCCGACAACGGCGCCACCGCCGAGGATCGGCTCGTCTCGATCACGTCGAGTTTCGGCATCAAGAAGGTGACGCTCTCGCTCGCCGCGCCGAACGCCGGCGCCAGCTTCGAGATCGATCACGTCCAGTACGAAGATCCGGTCGTCAAGGCCGCGTCGCAGTGGAATCAGCACGACTTCGACGACGACGGCAGCTCCGACGACATCCTCTGGTTCAACGCGTCCGGCAGCGCCGGCTCGTGGCTCATGAACGGCTACTCGATCGATTCGAGCGGCGTCATGACACCAACGGTGCCTGCAACGTGGACCTTCGTCGGCGCGGGCGCGACCGACAACTCAAAGAAGACCTTCGCCTTCTGGCGCGACACCGCGACCGGCCTCTTCTACGTGTGGAAGATCTCGGGGAACGAAGCGGAGCTCGAAGGCGCGCTCGAGAACGTCGGCCCGGTCTCGGCGGACTGGGTCGTGCTCGCGGTGAAGGACGTCGACGGCGACCTCGACGCGGACCTCGTCTTCCAGAACTCCACGACCGGCTCGGTCGTCGCGTGGATTCTCGACAACCACAGCGTCGTCAACTCCGTCACGCTCGGCTCGGCGGCGGGCCTCACGTTCGTCGGCGCCGGCGACTTCAACGGCGACTTCCGCGACGATCTCCTCTGGCGCACGAGTTCCGGCGTGGTGAAGGGCTGGCTCCTCACGTCGGACGACAGCGCGCCCTTCGGCGGCGCGATCGTCTGGGACGACAAGGTCATCTCCGGCGCGAGCCCGATCTCGTCGGCCTGGACGGTGCACGCGATCGGCGACCTCGACGGCGACGGCTGCGACGACCTCATCTGGCGCAACAGCTCGAACGGCAACGTGAACGTGTGGCGGCTCGTCGGCCTCGCCAAGGCCGCCGGCGGCGCGATCGCGCAGAACGTCTCGCCCCAATGGAAGATCGAAGGCCTCGTCGACCTCAACGGCGACGGCTCCGACGACATCCTCTGGCACCATTCGTCCAACCACCAGATCAACGGCTGGTGCATGGACGGATTGACGAAGCTCTCCGGCAGCTCGATGGGAACGACGAGCGCGGGGTGGAAGATCTGTAACTACTGAAGAAGGGATTCAGGATTCAGGAGTCAGGAGTCAGTGGGAAAGCACCGCACGCTTCCGGTCTCGCGATGCCTTTCCACTCACTCCTGAATCCTGACTCCCTGCCTTCGAGGCGCCAGCCTCTTCCGCTCCCTACTCCTCCTCTACCACGTTCCCCACCCGCCCCACCTTCTCGATCTCGACCTCGATGCGGTCGCCTGCAACGAGGAAACGCGGCGGCTTGCGGGCGGAGCCGACGCCTGACGGCGTGCCGGTCAGGATCACCGTGCCGGCGAGGAGCGTCATGCCGCGCGAGAGTTCGCTCACGAGCGTGGCGACGGAGAAGAGCATCAACGAGGTCGACGCCTGCTGCACGATCTCGCCGTTCAGGCGGGTCGTGAGCGTGAGCGCCTGCGGATCGCCCACGTCCTTCGCGGGCTTCACCGGTCCGAGCGGGCAGAAGGTGTCGAAACTCTTGCCGCGGCAGAATTGCCCGCCGCTTCCTTCCTTCTGCCACCAGCGCGCGCTCACGTCGTTCGCGGCGGCGTAGCCCGCAACGACCTCGAGCGCCTTCGACTCGGGAACGTCGCGGCAGTCGCGGCCGATCACGACCGCGAGCTCCCCTTCCCAGTCGACCTGCGGACCGTGGTCCCTGCAGATCGCGGGGATGCGGATCGCTTCGCCGTCGCCGACGACCGACGCCGGGTTCTTCAGGAAGACCATCGGATGGCCGCGCTGCGCGACCGCCCCCATCTCGGCGGCGTGGTCGGCGTAGTTTCGTCCGATGCAAAGGATCGCAGGCGGTCGTGGCATAAGGAGAGGCTCGTCGGGAATCGTCACTTGCGCTCGACGTCGGAGGAGCGCTTCTCCTCGTCCTTCTTGCGCTCCGCCTCGCGGGCCTGCGCCGCGCGGTACTCGGCCATGTTCGGCGGCTCGGGCATGACGTCTTCGAGGCGGAAGGACCGCGACAGCGGCGACGCCATGAACTCCGCCTCGAGCTGCGGGCGCACGAGGTCGTACACCTCGCGACGTTCTTTCTCGGGCGCGTTTCGAAGAATGATCAGGCGATCGACGAGCGGCTGCGAGCGGTCGAGGATCACGAACGAGAGCACGTCGCGCACGGTCGACTCGAGCTGGCCGATCAGGTCCTTCATGCGGCCTTCGCCAAACTTGTTGACGAAGTCGTTGTACTTGTTGTGCTTGAAGTAGTCGGTGACGTCCTTGGCAAACTTGAGCGCCTGGTCGAGCGTCTCCTTGCGGCCGAGGAGCAAGCCTTCGCGGAAGCCGCGACGGAGCGCCTCGAAGACGTCGGAACGCGCGACGTCGGGCTGCATCTCGTACTCGCCGAGCGTCCACTCCTGCACGAGCACTTCGAGCGGCTTCGAGTAGCCCATGTTCGGGATGATCGAGCCCGTGCCGAACTTCGCGTCGAGATCCGCGAGAATCGCCTTCGCGCCTTCGATGTCGCCGGCGCGATAGAGCTCGCGGATCGCCTGGCGCATGAAGTTCTCGTAGAAGTTCGTGAACGTGTCGGAGGCGGCGCCCGGCACCGGATAGTACTTCGAATAGAGGCGGTAGAAGTACCGCTCGATCGCCCGCGTCCAGCGCGTGTCGTTGAGGCGGCCGGGGTTGTCTTCCGACAAGGGGTCGACCGACATCAGGCCCGAGCGCGCGAGCGCCTGCATCGCTTGGATCTCGATACGGTCGTTGTTCAAGACCTTCGAGATGTTGCCTTCGAGCGTGCCGCGCACCGACGCCTGCTGCCCGCCGCGCCGCGACCAGTAGAGGGCGTGCGCCTGCGGATGGCGCCAATCGAGCGGACCGGTGTCGCGCGTGAATTGGTACATCAGCCGCGCGTCCATGTTGTAGGTTTCGGCGAGCACCTTGCGGCGGAGGAACGCGAGGAACTTGTCCGCGGCCTCCTTGTACTCCGGGTTGCCGAAGGTGTCCTCGAACGCGCGGAAGAGTTTGGCCCGCTGCATCGAGGCCTCGTCCGATCCGCCCTTCAGGAGCTGCTGCTCGATGCCCATGAGCCGCGAGTAGGTCGACGACTTCACCGCGGCCCATTCGCCGTAGGCGCGGAGGAACTCGCGATCGAGCTTGAAGCGGAAGCGCTCGTCGAAGCCTTCGAAGTCCTTGCGCAGGCGGGCCACGAGCTCCTTCACCTTCGGGTCGGACTTCTCGAGCTCCTCGAGCGTCTCCGGCGCGTCGGCGATGCGCTTGATCCACGCGATGCGCTCCGCGTAGTCGTACGGCGGCTCGCCAAGCATGTAGTGCCACTCGCGGGCGAACGCGCGCTTGTAGTAGAGGTGCGCGTCGTCGGCGACGCCGTCCAACTTATGCGCGAACCAGAATGCGAGCTCCTTGTGGAGCGTGACGTCGTTCGGGTTGTAGCGCAGGCCCTTGTCGCGCACGAGGTCGATGCCGGCGTTCACCCAGTCCCAGCGCTCTTCCGGCGTGTTCGTGAGGACGGAGATGTTGTAGGCCATGTTGTGGCCGTGGAATCCCCAGACCTCGCCGAAGCGCGGCTGCAACTTCGTGATGAGGTCGGCGTCGCCCATCACCTCGTAGAAGAGCCCCTTCTCCTTCATCATGTTTACCTTGATCCAGAGGTAATCCACGATGAGGCCGCGCAGCGCGCCGAGCGCCGTGCCGAGCGCGACGATCGGCGGCGCGCCTTCGACCGCGACGTCGGTGTAGCGCAGGCCGAAGCCGTTGGTGCGCTCGAGGATCGCGTCGAACTCGGTCATGTCGCCGTCGACGAGCGCGCGCACCTTCACGTTCGCGCCGAAGTTCCCCTTCCAGGTCTCGCCGCCGGAATCGAAGGTCAGTTCGTAGGGCTTGCCCGTGCCGTCGGCGACGGTCGTGAGCTTGCGAAGATCCTGCACCGAGACGCGCTGCTCGCCGCCGCCGTCCGCCTCGAGGCGCTTGAAGATGAGGTACGGCTCGCCGGCGCTGTCGACGATGCCCGGCAACAGGGAGCCGCCGACCGCGGCGAACGCGATCGCGCCTGCAACGCCGAGAGACTGGATGATTCGATCAGAGCTCATGGGATCTACCCGAAAGGGCCGAATCGACCGGGCGGGCGAGGCCCGTGCCGATCAGGTGTTGCCGCTGTACGTCGCCAATTCCTTCTTCCGGAAGGCGAGGAACCCGATCACGAGGGTGGCACCTGTCCATATGCCGCCAATGACCAAGAGGGTTCGGAAGAAATCGCTCCAACGCACTACACGACCTTCGACGAGGAGCGCCGTCGGGCGCGTCGTGCCGAACTCGCGAAGGACCGCCTCGGCGACGCTCGCGACGAACTTCACCGACATCTGGAACACCCGCCACACGGCCGGGGCATCCTGGGCGATGCGGTACTCCGAGAGCGAGATCCCGAGGAACGGCACCATCGAGCCGATCGCGAGCACCGTGAAGCACAGCATGCACGCGACCGGGAACGAGAGCACCGCCGCGGCGCAGACGCCGAACATCGCGAGGAACGCGAGCTTCACGAACTGCACCATCATCGCGCGGACGAAGTTCCACTCGAACGTGTCGACGCGGTACAGCACCTCGAACTGGTCGCCCTTGAATCGAATCGCGTCGATGCCGGGGATGATCACCTGGTTGCCGTTCTGGTCGACGCCGGGGCCGCCGTTGATGATCTTGACCTTGAGCTTGCCCTCGTCGTCGATCAGGGTCGGCGGAATCGCAAGGACGTGCGCCTGCGCCGGCGTGAACTCGCGGAAGACCGGCTGCGTGTTCGGGAACTCGAAGATCACCGGATGCCGCGTGTGCGGGTCGATCGACGCGATGTCGAACGCGTAGCGCAGGGTCATCGTCGCGTTCATGCGCTTC
Organism: Phycisphaerae bacterium; assembly: GCA_016795035.1. GTDB lineage: Bacteria > Planctomycetota > Phycisphaerae > Phycisphaerales > SM1A02 > JAEUIT01. The sequence continues at coordinate 22,768 of JAEUIT010000070.1, forward strand.
GCCGGCAGCAGGCCCTCGAAGACGAACTCGCGGCCGTCCGGTCCGGGCGGCACGTTCCGCTGCTTGGCGAGGTGCTCCTGGTGGACCTGCCGCGCGAGTTCGCGGAGGACGTCGGTCTCGTTCCGCTCGCCGCTCTCGATCTCGGCGCGGAGGAGCGTGTCGGACGCGAGCTTTCGCTCGACCAATTCCCGCGCCTCGTCGCCGGTCAGGGCCACGTACTTCGGCAGGCGGCCGTCGCGGGCGACGAGGATCTCCTCGCGCACCGCCATCATGTCGAAGGCGTCCTTCGGCGTGCGCGTCTGGAGGTACTGGACGTAGGTGAAGATCGCGACGCCGCCGAGGACGGCGAGGATCAGGTTGAGCGCGATCACGCCCAGCCACTTGCCGAAGAGGTACTGGAGGCGCGCGACCGGCTTCACCATGAGTTGCCAGATCTGGCGGTCGCGGATCTCGAACGCCACGGTCGCGCTCGAGAGGAAGACGGTCATGCACGCCGCCAGGAGGAATTGCAGCCCCATCGACCGCGCGAGGAACGACTGGATCTGATAGCGGAGCGGTTCCTTGTCGTCGATCCAGAGCGGAAGGAGCGGGATCGTGACGAGGAGGACAACCACGAAGAAGCTCGCCGTCTTGAGGCGCACCGCCTCGCGCAGCACGTTCGCGGCGATCGCGAACACCGGATGCGGTCGGCCCAGGACGACGGCGGCGCCGCGCACGAGCGTCGCGAACGCGAAGAGGAGCGTGACGATCGACGCGACTGCGATGACCCACGCGGTGCCGCCGGTGAGGCCGAGGACCGTGCAGACGACGACCGTGCCCGCGCCTGCAACGAGGAGCGGGATCGTCAGGCCGGTCCAGACCGCGATCAGGAGCAGTCCGAGGACCGCGATCGTGAGCGTCGCGAGCGTGTCGTTGCGCTGGAGGAGAAAGGTCGGCGCCCACGTCGGAAGCCGCTCGTCGATCAGCATGCGCACGGCGGCGCCGGGGTTCGCGAGGTTGCCGTCGGCGTCATAGAACGACTTGGCGACCGGCGCGAACTGGATGTTGCCGAACGTGCGGCCGTCGATCGTGACGGTCCCCTTCTCCGTGAGCTCGACCGCGACCGCGTCCTTGTTGACGAGGTTGCCGGTGCGGATCGCGTTGAAGATCGCGTCGCCATCGCGGCGGATCGACTCCGCGCGCATCCACGTGGCGCCGGCGTAGCCGAGGACGAGGACGGCGAAGATCGCCGACATGAGGTAGCGGAACCAACGACGCCGTTGCAGCTCGTCGAGCGAGCGCCACGTGCGTCGCACGAGGGACATGGTGGAGGAGTCGCTCACGGACGCGAACCCTTGTTCTTGCCGTCGTCCTTGGCGTCATCGCCGCCGAGGAGCCCTTCGATCAGGCTGTTGTCGATGTCGGCGCCCGGCGCCTTCGGCACGGGGGTCGACGGCGCGGCGGGCTTCGCCGGGGCGCGCTCCTCGAGGAGCTCGTTGAGGACGTCGTCCTTCGCCTTGCCCGCGGCACGCGACGCTTCGGCGGCCTTCGCGACTCCCGCTTCGACTGCACGCACCTGGGGGGTCGGCGCCTCGCGGACGAGCTGATCGACAAGCTCCTCGCCGCGGGCATCCTTCTGGTCCTGCGACACGAGGAAGGACGCGGTGGGCCCGCCGTGCTGGGCGCCGCTCGTCGCGAGCTGTTCGGCCTTCGCCTTCTCGACGAGCTCCATGAAGAAGTCTTCGAGGCGCTCGCGCGGCGCATCGACGCTGTCGATGCCGATCCCTTCCTTGTCGTGGAGGAGGCGATCGATGCTCGCGACGGTCTCCGCCTTGAGGCGCGACGTCGTGAGCACGGTGCGCGAGGTGTCAGTGAGGAGGTCGTCGGCGGTGCCTTCGGCGCGGATCTTGCCGCCGTAGAGGACGACCATCCGGTCGCACGTCGACTCGACGTCGTCGAGCATGTGCGAGGAGAGGAGAATCGTCTTGCCGCGCCGGCCGAGGTCGAGGAGGAGGTCCTTGACCTGCCGGGAGCCGACCGGATCGAGGCCGCTGGTCGGTTCGTCGAGGATGAGGAACTCGGGATCGTTGATGAGCGCCTGCGCCAGGCCGAGGCGTCGCGTCATGCCCTTCGAGAATTCACCCACCGCGCGGTGCCGCACCTGTTGCAGGCCGACCATCTCGAGAAGTTCGCCGATGCGGCGCTGACGGTCGGCGCGGCCGAGGCCGAAGAGTTTCGCGTAATAGTCGAGCGTCTCCTCGGGAGTGAGGAAGCGATACATGTACGACTCTTCGGGGAGGTAGCCGATGCGCGACTTCACCGCGACGTCGGACGGGTCCTTGCCGAAGACGAGGAGCGAGCCGCTCGTCTTGTGCAGGAGGCCGAGGAGCATCTTGATGGTCGTCGACTTGCCGCTGCCGTTCGGGCCGAGGAGGCCGAAGATCTCGCCGCGGCGGATCTCGAAGTCGATGCCGTCGACGGCACGGGCCTTGGCCCGCATCCAGAAGTCGCTGAACACTTTCGTCAGACCGATCGCCTGAACGATCTTCTCGGCGTCGGACGGAACGGTGCGGGGTGCTGCGGCCATCGTGAAAACTCGCTCTCAGTCGCTTGTCGCTCAACGCGACGGGGAGGAACTGCTCGTATTGACCTTGATGTCGTCGCGGCCGGTGCCCTTCGTCGCGTCGCGCTCGAGGCGCTTCACGTCGCCCTCCGGCCGGATCTGCGATCCGCGGAAGAGATGCATGCCCATATTCATCTCAAGCTCGTCGGCGGCTCGCTTCGCGCGATCGAGCGCCGCCGCGCGACGGGCTTGCATGATTTGCTGCGAACTCTTGACGACGAGGTCGACGAAGCCGAAGTTCGGCGGCGCCGACACGATCTCCATCTCCGGTCCCCTCAGCACCTGAGCCAGCGACTCGAGCCAGAGCTGGCGGGTGAGCTGGCGCGGGTTCGCGTCGTATGCGGCCGCGAAGCCGGTGACCCGGCTCAGCTCGCGGTTGAGGAGCGCCTCGTTCGTCGAGGCCGATGCACGGGCGCGTTCGACGATGCGCGAGACTTCGCCGCCGACATTCTCCTTGTCGATGCGGACGCCGATGTCGGCGAGGATCCGGTCGGCGTCCGCCGACTTGCCTTCCGTGAGCGCGCTGTCGTATTGCCGCACGAGGTCGTTCAGCTCGCTGCGCGTCGACTCGTCGGCAATGCCGTTCAGGATCGACGCGACTTCCTGCCTCGCGACTTCGACCATGGCCTGCGCGAGATCGCGCTTCTGCTGCACTTCGGTGAAGCGAGCCTCGACGAAGCGCGGCGGGGCGCGGTCGACGATCGTGACGTCGGAGATCTCGATGCCGGTCTGGAGCGATTCGAGCGCCGCCTGCGCCGCGTCGCGCATGGCCACGGCCGGTGCATCGCGTTGGTCCATGAGCTCGCGCAGCGAGAACTGGCCGCCCACGAGGACCGACGCGCGCATGAGGGCCATCTTCACGATCTGCTCGGCCTGCTCGGGCGTCGTCGCTTCGAGGAATTCGACCGCGTCCTGCACCGAGTACGTCGCCAAGATCGAGAGGTGCGCGATGTCGCCGTCGGCCGTCAGGATGAAGCCGTCGCGGCCTGCGGTCAACGTGCGCGCCGTGTCGGCGGCGTTGAGCTGGTCCTCGCGGGTCTTCAGGTTGTCGCGCGTGGCGGGCTGGAACTCCTTGTCGAGCCGCACCGTGCGCTTCTGGTCGAAGACGACGAGTTCGCCGATCGGATACGGCCAGAAGGGATGCAGGCCGGGCGACAGCGACTCGCTGATGCCGGTGTCGCTCCCGACGATCTTGCCGAAGATCGTCTTCACGCCGGTCGCCCCGTCGCGCACCGACTGGAAGCCGCTGAAGAGGAAGGTCACGATCAGGGCGAGGATGCCGAGCTGGAGGACGCGATACGAGAGTCGCAGCGCGTCGGCCAGGCTCTGGTTCGCCGGGTCCATCGCGTCGCGGAGGTCCGCGGCCGAGCTCGGATTCCGTTCGACGTCGAAGCGGGCGCTCGCCTCGCGGCGAGGCTCGTCGTTGCCGGCGTCGCCTGCAACGACGAGATCGTCTTCCCGCGGAACGATCGATCCGCCGCCGTCGGCGTCCGGACGCTCCGGCGTGCCTTCCGAAGATTGGTCGGGTCGTTCAGCCATCGCTCAGCTTTCGGTGGAGGCGGTCTCGTTCGACTCGTTCGACGCGGAGGTCTTGGGGGCGCCGTTCTTTTCGGGCGCCGCCGGCGCGGGCCCAATGGGCGGGGTCGCTGACGGGATCGAGGGCGGGATCGGGGACGACGTCGGCATCGGAATGCCGTCGGCATTCGTCGGCGCGTTCAGGTCGAGGAGGTGGAAGGGCGCGCGGGTCGTGTCGGCAAAGATCGTCGCCGCGCCGGTCATGCCGGCCTTGAGGGTGTCAAGCCACGTGAGGAAGGTCGCGAGGTCGCGATGCTTCGCCATCTCCTCGTAGTAGCGAGCCGCCTCTTGATCGCCGCGGGCGGCGATGCGCTGCGCCCACGCCTCCGCGAAGCCGCGGATGATGTCGGCCTGCGTGCGGGCCGCGGCCTTGATGGCCTCGGCTTCGGTGTTGCCGCGCGTCTCCTCGTTGAGGGCGATCGCTTTCTGAAGTTCGCCCATGCGGGTGAGAACGGCGCCGGTCGCCTTCGGCGGGAGGAGGACCTGCGCGATGCCGACGGACACCGGCTCGATGCCGGCGAGATCCGCCTGCTTCAGGTCGCCGAGGATCGCCTTCTCGGCATCGGCGATACGGCTCTTCGCGCCGACGATGTCGGCGTAGCTCAAGCTGCCGATCGCGCGGAGGGCGCCCTGGAGCTGCTGCTCAAGGCTGCGGTTCGCCTCGTCGATCGAGCGGAACGCTCCGTAGAACTTGAGCGCGGCGTCGTCGGTGTTCTTGATGCGCCAGAGGAGATAGGCCTGCACGACGACCTGCTGCTGGTCGGCGGTCATGACCGTCTCGAGCGGGCTGTCGATGAGTTGCAGGCGCGTGTCGAGCTTCGTGACCTGGTCGACGAAGAAGGGCGCCTTGAAGTGCAGGCCCGCGTCGCGTTCGACGCCCGCGAGTTCGCCGAACCGCGTGCGGACAGCGAGCTCGTGGAAACGGACGGTGTACGTCGTGTTGAAGAGGACGAGAACGAGGAGCAGGATCGCTCCGATCACAATGGGGAGTGTGCGAGTCACTCTCCCTCCTTTCGGATGTAGTCGAATGCGTTGAGGCCGCCGTCAGGTTCCTGCATCTCCATCTGGAGGCGGACCCGCTCGGGCGGAAGGCTGAGGATGTACTTGACGCGGACGGTCGGCAGCGATTCGGCGAGGAACTGCATGAGCTTCCGCTCCCGGAAGAAGTCCGGGTCGACGGCGTAGGCCGCGGCCTGGCCTAACACTTCGCTCGTCTTTTTCTGCGCCGAAGTCAGCTTGCGCCACCGTTCGGCGCGGGCGTTGTCGATGCCGCTCGCGATCATCGAGGGCTGCGACGTGAGCATGCGCTCGATCTCGGCGCGAAGCTCGAGGGCGGCCGGCGACTCGCCTTCGTTCGACGACTCCATCGCCTGGAGGCGACGGATCGCGGCGACCGCGTTGCGGGCGATTTCGGGCGTGCCGACCAAACCCGACATCGCGGCGTCGGACTGGGCGCGGGCCGCTTCGACGAGCTTGCGGGCGTTCTGCGACGCGATCGTCGTCTCGACGAACTTCTGGGCTTCGTCGCCACCCGGCGGACGGAGACGCGGGATCGTGACGCCCACGAGTTCGACGCCGCAGTTGAGCGCGTCGAACGAAGCCTGGATCCGGCCGTGCAGCGTGCGAACGAGCGAGTCGCCTTCGGCGCCGGAGAGGAGCTGCTCGACTGACCGGCTCGCGAACTCCATGGTGACTTCGCGCGTCGCCACGTTCTTCAAGACCTTCTCGCGCACCGTCGTGTTGCCGCGACGTAGGCGCACGTCGTTCGCGAAGGTCATCCACTTGTCGAGCTGTCCGTCGCGCACGCGATACTGCAGGACGACGTCGGCGTCGATGAGGCCGACACCGCGGTCGACGGTCGGCATGGTCGGATCAGGCGGCGGCTCGCCGCGACCGGAGAGCATCACCACGTAAATGTTGCGGTTCGGATCGAGGATGCCTTCCGCACCCCAGTCGGCGAAGTCCTTCGGCGGCGCGGGGTTGTAACCGAGGGCCAGCGGACGCACGCGGCCGACGTCCTCGACGAGCGCGGTGTCGACCGGCCAGGGGGCCTTCCACATCATCGCGGACTCGTACACGCCGCCGACCGGACGGCCGAAGCGGAGGCGCATCGCCTGTTGCCCCGGCTGCACGACGACGATCGTCGAGAGAAGGACGAGGACGACGAGTCCGAAGATCGCGAGCCGTCCGACGCTTCGGAGGAGGAGTTGGTACCCCCACGAACTCGTGATGTCGAAGCCGAACTGGTAGTTCACCGCCTCATTGATGCTGCGCACGATCGAGTCGGGCGCGGCGAAGAGGCTCAGCAGCTTGCTGTCGAACGCCGGTCGCGGCGTCTCGTCCGCACGGCGCGGGCGGTAGAGGTTCAGGATGAGGTTGAGGACGATCTCGGCCGCCACCACGAACATGAAGATCGCGATGCCGTACGCGATCCCCTCGATGACCTTCGGCATCTGGAAGAAGTCGAAGACGAGGCCGATCGCGATCGCGAGAAGGACGAGCGCATTGCCCACCATCGCAGCGGCGCCGCCGCGGAGATTCGCCCACGCGTCGAGCTTCGACATGCCCGCGACAAACCGCGAGAAGATGAAGGCCGCGAGCGAGAGGGCGATCGCCACCGCCAACTGCCAGCCGGAGCCGCGACCGATTTTGAAATCGGGAACGTCCTTGAACTGTTCGTTCATGTCGCGGAACCAGTCGATCACCAGCCAGCCGAGCACGGACAAGGCGATCACCACGACGAGGCTGATGATCGGCATCAGCCAGGTGTGCATGAACTTGAGGCGCCGTCCGGCGACCCGCGCCCCCTGCTGCTCGAAGAGCGCGACCGCCGCTTCACCGCGGGTCGCCAGGAGCTCGTCCTGCTCGAGCGTCTCGAGACGTTCGAGCCGGTGCTGGTGGAAGACGATCACGAGGCCGAGCCAGATCGGCAGGCAGGACAGGACGTAGAACGACGCGATCGTCGCGACGCTCGCGTCAAGGACCCGACCCGCAATGATCAAGACGAGTCCCAGCGCCAATTGCGCGAGGAAGCCGCCGCCGGCGACGCGAACGGCCCGCTGATACGCGATATGGTCGATTCGCATGAGGGGGAAACTCGAGAGGACGCGCGAACCAGTACACCCGAAGTCGAACGGGGACCCCGAAACCGGCGGGCCCGACGGAAGGTCTCGTGCTCGGTGTCGCGCAGGGCGACCCCGGATGGAAGACCTTGACACTCCGACGGAACCCGTCGCGTACGCCACACGGCCGGAAGAGACATGGCCGCGGGAGGCGGCGACCGGCCGTCGATGGCGCGTTGCCCGACGGCTGAAACGCCGAAAGACTCCGTGCCGACCGAGATTGGCGAACCCGGTTGGGTGAGCGAGGCTACGAACCTGCGCACGACCGGTTCGACGGGAAACGGTACTTTACGGGAACGTTGTCGTCTGTGTGACACGCCCGCCACCCGACCGAGCCTGACCTTGAGGGTCTGGCGCGGCCGGCCACGCGGCCCTCGCTCCGATCGACTCGAGACGCGCCCTCTCGCGGAAGCGCCACTGGCCGGCAACACTGCCCGGCCCACCTCTCTGGCCACTTCCTTGGCGCCCCGCCCTCCCCGACTGCGCCATCACCATGACGATCCTCGAACAGCTCTCGGCCATCTCCCGCAACACGTTCGTCGAGAGCATCCGGCAGCCGATCGTCCTCGTCGTTGCCGTCATCGCGACGATCCTCATCATCCTGTCGAACCCGCTCTCGGCGTTCACGCTCGATGACGACCAGCGGATGTTCGTCGACATCGGCCTCTCGACCGTCTTCATCTCGATGGCCGTCGTCGCGTCGTTCATCGCGACCAACGTGATCGGACGCGAAATCGACAACCGCACCGTGCTGACGGTCGTGTCGAAGCCGGTCAGCCGCCCGGTCTTCGTCCTCGGCAAGTATCTCGGCGTTGCAGGTGCGCTTCTTCTCGTCTTCCTCTACCTGAGCTTCACCTTCCTCCTCGTCGAGATGCACGGGGTGTTGAAGACGGTGCGTACCCCAGTCCACCAGCCGGTCCTCCTCTTCGGGACGCTCGCGGTGCTCGTGGGCATTGGCTCGGCGACGTGGATGAACTACTTCTACGGCAAGAGCTTCGCGAGTAGCGCCCTCCTCATCACCACGCCCGCCGCCGGCATCGCCTACCTCCTCGCGATGCTCTTCAGCCCGGAGTTCGGCCGGAACTCGATGGAAGCGATCTTTACTGGCGCCGCCGGCGAGAAGCCGGTCTTCGAGGTCCCGATCTGGACCGCGCTCGGCATGCTCGTGATCGGCGTTCTCATGCTCGCGTCGATCGCGGTCGCGGCCTCGACGCGCCTCGGTCAAGTCCTCACGCTCTCGGTGACGATCGGCGTCCTGATGCTCGGGCTCCTCTCCGACTGGCTCTTCGCCCGCCCGGCCCACGCGCTCGCGTCGTCGATCGCCCGCAATCCGGAGCTTGCGACGATGGGCACGAAGGCGAAGCTCTGGGGACTCGAGGCGCTCTACGCGATCACGCCGAACTTCCAGGTCTTCTGGCTCGCCGACGCGATCAACCAAGACCGCGCCATCCCCTTCGCCTACGTCGCCCGCACGGCGCCGTATGGCCTCCTGATGATCGCCGCGGCGCTCTGCATTGCCGTCGCGCTCTTCCAGCGGCGGGAAGTGGGGTAAGGCTGCGCTGGGCGTCTTTGATGCCACTCAGTCGGACACGGACCGATGCTCATTCCTGATCACTGGGCGGAAGCGCGGAGACAGTTTCGCACCGCGAAACGCCAAGTGACCGTCCGCCGCTTCGGATGGTCCATGAGTAGCCCGGACGACGCTTCCGCGATGGCCGAGCGCCGCGCTGAAGAGGCCCTCGGCAGAATCATCGCCGGAGAGGAACTGCCGCGCCGGGAGCCGAAGGTCCCGTACAACGGTGCAGCAGGCGTTCCGATTCGGGAAGAGGTTCTGGCGCGACATGGAGAGGACGTCATCACGCGGAATGCGTACGGAGCGCGATGTCTGAACTCTCCAAACGCCTTGTTCGCTGATGTCGATTTCGACCTCCCCTTCCACCTCGGTGCCACGGTCGCGACTTTCGCGGCGCTCGCATTGAGTGGCCTCGGCATCGGAGTCGCGCAGGGCAGTTGGCGCCTGACGCTAGGGCTCTTGGGCGCGGCGCTCGTCCTTGCCACACCCATATCGGTGTTGCTGCGCTCTCTGTGCGTGTCGGTGCAAGGCGGCGTTGCGGCAGTCGCTCGCCGGCGGTTGCGTCGCTTCGTGACATCGCATCCAGAATGGAATGTCCGGGTGTATCAAACGCCGGGAGGCCTACGCCTCTTGGCGACGCATCGTCCGTATGCGCCCGACGACGCGGATGTCGCCCGGTTCTTCCAAGCCGTCGGCGCCGATCCGATCTACGTGCGGATGTGTTTGAACCAGCGCTGCTTCCGCGCTCGCCTCACCGCCAAGCCGTGGCGAATTGGGATCGCTGCGCACATGCGGCCGAGGCCCGGTGTTTGGCCCGTCTCAGTTGAGCGCGCGTCGCTTCGTGCGTCTTGGGTCGCCGCGTACGAAACGCGTGCGGCACGGTACTCGTCGTGCAGGTATCTCGAATCGGTGGGCTCCGGCGCCGTCGATCCACGGCTTCGGTCGGTGATCGCGCTGCACGATCGTGAGTCCCGGGCCAACGATCTCCTACTGACGGTCGCGTGAACGATTCAGGATCCAGGAGTCGGTGAGCGAGCGCCGATGCTCCCGCCGCGGTCTTTTCCACTCGCTCCTGAATCCTCGATCCTGACTCCTCGCGGCCCTCAGGCCGCGTTCCATTCCGTCGCGTGCCACTGCTTCTTGCCGCGGCGAAGAAGGATCGTCGTGCCGTGGAGGAGATCGGCGGTCGTGAGCGTGCGGTCGGGGCCGGCCTTCTCGCCGTTCACCGAGATCGCGCCATTCTGGAGGAACTCGCGCGCCTCGCGCTTGCTGGCGACGAGCGACGTCTGCGGCAAGAGGTCGAGGAGCGACACCGGCCCGTTCGCGAGTTCGGCGCGGGCGTGCGTCGAGCGCGGCACTTCGGCGAAGACGTCTTTCAGCGTTGCCGCATCGAGCGAACGCACGTCGCCCGAAAAGAGCGCCTGCGCCGCGGCGATCGCCTTCGCGAGCTCGGTCTCGCCGTGGATCATGCGCACCACTTCGTCGGCGAGACGGCGCTGCGCTTCGCGGGCGCCGGGATTCGTCCGCACGCTCTCGGCGAGCCCTTCGACCGTCGCGCGGTCGAGGAACGTGTACCACTTGAGGAAGTTGACGACGTCGGCGTCGCTCGCATTCAGCCAGAACTGGTGAAACGCGTACGGGCTCGTCTTGTGCGCGCCGAGGTAGATCGCTCCCGACTCCGACTTGCCGATCTTCGAGCCGTCGGCCTTCGTGACGAGGGGCGCGGTGATGCCGAAGAGGTCGGCGCGCTCGGCGTCACCCGCGGGCGACTTCGGCGAGCGTTTCCGGATGAGATCGATGCCCGCGACGATGTTGCCGAATTGGTCGCTGCCGCCCATCTGCACGGTGCAGCCGTAGGTGCGATGGATGTGCTCGAAGTCGTACGCCTGCAGGATCATGTAGGAGAACTCGGTGTATGAGATCCCCTGCTCGCGCGTGTTCAGGCGGGCGGCGACCGACTCCTTCTGGATCATCATGTTGACCGAGAAGTGCTTGCCGACATCGCGCAGCATGTCGAGGAAGGTCATCTTCCCGAGCCAGTCGGCGTTATTCAGCATGATGGCCGGCGCCTTCGACGTCGGCGAAAAGTCGAGGACGCGCGCGAACGACGGCCGCTGGCCTTCGATGTTGCGTTCGACGGTCTCCCTCGTCTGCAGCTGGCGCTCGGCGCTCTTGCCGCTCGGGTCGCCGATCATGCCGGTCGCGCCGCCCATCACGACGATCGGCCGATGCCCGGCGCGCTGCACGTGCGCGAGCATCATCATCGGAATGAGATTGCCGATCGTGACGCTCTCCGCGGTCGGATCGAAGCCGGCATAGACGACGCGCTGTCCCGCGGCGAGATGGTCGACGAGGACCGCGCGATTCGCGTCCGCGGTGGTCTGATGGATCAGGCCGCGCCAGGAGAGTTCTTCGATGAGGTTGGGCATGAAGAAGAGGGTTCAGGGTTCAGGGTTCGGGGTTCAGGGGCAGAGGGACGGAAGTTCAAGGATGAAGGATCAGGGATGAAGGATCAAGGGGAAGAGACAACGCGCGGACTCGAAGGGCTTGCCCCTGAACCCCGAACCCTGACCCCTGACCCCTTTGGTCAGAGCCCTGAGCTCCGACCCCGGACCCCTTCATTTCCTCTCTCGCTCACGCCTTCGCCAACACTCCGGCCTTCTTCTCGACGACCGCGATCAAGTCGCGCCAGCTCTTGATGAAGGCGTCGCGACCTTCGACTTGGAGCTTGTCGGCGAGTTGCCCACGGTTGACGCCGGCCTTCGTGATCTCGGCGAGCCGCGCGTCGGCGGCGCGGCCGTCGGCGGGCACGAGCGAACCGACGGCGCCTTCCTTCGCAAAGGCGAGGAGCGTCTCTTCGGGCATCGTGTTGACGGTGTTCGGGCTCGCAAGCGCGGTCACGTAGAGCGACGCCGGCAGCGCCGGGTCCTTCGTGCCGGTGCTCGCATAGAGGAGGCGTTGCGGGTGCGCCCCCTTCTGTTCGAGGGCCTTGAAGCGATCGCTCGAGATGAGGTCGAGATACGCCGCATAGCACTGGCTCGCAACCGCGATGCCCACGGTGTTGACGAGGTTCGGCGGCAACGTGGAGGTCGTCGCGCGATCCCAGCGCGAGACGAAGAGGCTCGCGACGCTCGACACGTCGAGACCGAGTCCCTTCTGCACACGGCGCTCGAGGCCGCGGAGGTATGCCTCAGCCGCCGCGAGGTACTGCTCCTTCGAGAAAAGGAGCGTCACGTTCACCGGCACGCCGGCGGCGATGAGTTCCTCGATCGCGGGCAGGCCTTCCTTCGTGCCCGGGACCTTGATGTAGAGGTTCTTCCGGTTCGCCTTCGCGTGAAGCGCGCGGGCCTGCTCCACCGTGCCCTTAGTGTCGTTCGCCAAGGTCGGGGAAACCTCGAGCGACACGAAGCCGTCGACGCCGCCGGTGCGCTCATGCACCGGACGGAAGAGATCCGCCGCGCGGGTGAGGTCGGTGATGGCGAGCTCGAAGAAGATCCTCTCCGGATCAGTCACCGTTGCAGCCAGCGCGCGGATCTGGGTGTCGTACTCGGTCGCGTTTGAGACCGCCTTCTCGAAGATCGTCGGGTTGCTCGTAAGCCCGGTGACGTCGAGCGTCGCGATGTAGGTCGCGAGCGTCCCTGAGTCGAGCATGCGACGCGTGATGTTGTCGATCCAAAGGCTCTGGCCGACGTGACGGAGACGGGCGGTGATGCTCATGGGGGAAGGATCAAGGATCGAGGATGAAGGAGCAAGGGTGAAGGACGAAGGATCAAGGATTGAGGGGTGAAGGTGGCAAGAAGGGTTCCACTGCCTGCACCCTTGATCGTCAATCCTTCATCCTCTGTCCGCCGCCATAGCCTACCTCGATCGCCTGACTTCGCGGGTCAGTCGTCCGATTCCGTGCCGGTTGCGAGCTTGAAGGCCGAAGCGACCGCGAGCACGACGAACACGATGTCGAGGAGTCCCCACGACTTCGCGAAGCCTTCGACGTGCGCGGCCTTCGACTCGACTCGCATCTCCTTCGTGTACTCCTGGCGAAGTTTCGCCTCGAGCGCGAGCTTGTACGTCTCCTGATCTTGGGGGGACATGTGCGCCCACCGGGCCTTCGCGTCCTGGATGACGTCGGGCGGGTAGTACGACTCGTTGATGCGGCTGTCCGGCTCGTGGCCTCCCGGCCAGTCGACCTTCTCGCCCTTCGACTCGCGCTCCGCAATGAGTTGGTCGGCAACGTAGAGCACCCACATGCCGTCCGCGTTGTGCTGCTTACTGATCTCCGCCTCGAGGTCCGCTTGCAACTCCTTCTCGACGTCGGACACGAGGAACGAGATCGCGACGTACTTGCCGGCCGCGATGGCGGAGATCGCGATGCAGACCGCGAGGATGCCATTTGCGATCCCGGCCTCAGCGCTTCCGCCGATGCGGACGCCGACGCCGACCAGGATCCCGATGCCCCACGCGATGATTCCCAGTTCGAAGTGCGTGAAGTAGGCGATCGCGGCCCACGCCACTGCCCCGACTGCGCCGCCGATCGCTCCGCCGACCACTGCCCCCAGAAGTCCCATGTGACGTAACTCCTCGCTGCGCACTCGCGCGGCGAATACCCTAACCCAAGGACTAACTCTCCGCGAGCACAAACTCGCGAGATTCCTGCAACGGGGAGATGGACCGAGGTGGGCGACAAACGTGTCACAAAGGACCTCCGTCTTGTCCGTGGCCCCGACGCGCCATGCGCCGGCTGCTCGCACGAGCGTCCGCCGACGGGGAGCCTCCGGCCGTGCCCCGAGTGCCGAACGCTGCCGACGCCCGCGTACGCGCTTGTTGTCGTATGCCGGCGCCGCGACGAGTCTGGTCTCGCGACGGACGGTCTTCCGACCGGCCGCGCGCTCTGGCGCCTGCCCATCGCGGCGTTCACCCTCGTCGTCGTATTCGGCGTCGTTGCAGCCCAGCTCCCCACGTTGCCGCGAGGCGTGCTCGCCTTTGCCGCCGGATCCATTCTTGCCCTGTCCGCGTTGCCGTTCATTGCCGCAAGCCTTTCCGCGAAGGGGCCACGCCTCTTCCGGACGGGGTGGACGTTCACGCCCGCCGGCCCCCTGAGCCCGCGGCATGGTTTCGTTCCCTGGATTCGGTACGGGCGCATCGTCATCCGACGCATGCGATGGCTGGACGGTCACCATGCGCCAGGCGACTTCGTTGTCCTGTCACGACGATGGTTCGGCTCGATCGCACTCGCGACTCGTCTCAGGGAGGACGATGCCCGAGCGCTTCTCGCAGAGATCGCACGGTGGCGATCGACGCCGAGTCGCTTGCGCGTACGGCGGATGTGGAGCGTCCCGTACCTCCTCTGCGACCGGTGCGGCGCTCCGATTCGGACGTCGATCTCCGCGTTGCAGCATCCGAAGGCGTGCGAGAGTTGCCGCGCGAGCCTCGTGACGTTCCTCGAGGCGGCCGTCTTCGGCCGAAAGCTGCCCTCTTCGCCCGTTTGGTTCGTCCTCGTCGGCGCATGGGCCGCGAGCCTTCCGGGCTTCGTCATCGCTCGTCACATCATGGATGCCATGAGCGCCGGACGGCAGCCCTTCGACGAGTGGACCTTTCGGCTTGCGATCGGCGCCGAGGCACTGCTGATCCTGCTCGCCATGCTCGCCGGACTTCTGGTGTGGCGCCGCGTGCGGTGCATTCCCGAGCGCGCATGGATCGAGACCGACGACGGACTCGTCGTTGCCGAGCGCGCGCTTCGGCGCGTCGTCCCGTGGGAGAGTCTTCGCGAGATTCGCGTCGCGCGCAGGCACGGGGACTGGCACCTCGTCGTTGCAGCCCTCGACGACGATTCCGAAGAGACGGTCTGGGTCTTGGCGAAGGACGCCGAGCGCATCAGCGCATGGCAAGCGAGAGCTTCTCGATCGCCCGCGGAATCTCCTCGATCGCCCGAGTCACCTCGTCCGACGTCGTGAAGCGCGACAGCGAGAAGCGCACCGAGCCGTGCGCGAGTTCAGGGGCGATCCCCATCGCGAGTAGGACCGGCGACGGATCGAGGCTTCCCGACGAGCAGGCCGCGCCGGCCGACGCGCAGATCCCGCGTTCCGAGAGGAGGAGGAGAATCGCCTCCGCCTCGAGCCGCGGGAACGCGACGTTCGAGGTGTTCCAGAGTCGCGGCGCTTCGCGGCCGTTGACGACGGCGCCCGGGCAGCGCTCGACGAGCGCCCGCTCGAAGCGGTCGCGTTCCGCGCGGAGCCGTTCGCGCTCACCGCTCACGAGCCAGCGCGCCGCCTCGGCCGCGGCCACGCCCATGCCGACGATCCCGGCGACGTTCTCCGTGCCGCCGCGGCGATCGCGCTCCTGCGGACCGCCGATCGCCTGGCGCTCGACGCGCACACCCCGCCGCAGATACAGCGCGCCGACGCCCTTCGGTCCGTGGAACTTGTGCGCCGCGAACGACAGCAGGTCGACCTGCAACGCGGAGACGTCGGTCGGCATCTTGCCCACCCATTGCGTCGCGTCGGTGTGGAAGCGGGCGCCGTGCGTGCGGCAGACGGCTCCCACCTTCTCGATCGGCTGGATCACGCCGGTCTCGTTGTTCGCCCACATCAGGGAGACGAGCGTCGGTCGGCCCGTGTGCGCGACGAGCGTCGTCTCGAGCCAGTCGAGGTCGACGAGGCCGCGCTCGTCGTGCCGTATCCAGAGCGTCTCCCCGCCGCGGCGTTGCCACGCGTCGGCCGACTCGCGCACGGCGCTATGTTCGAGCCGGCTGGTGATGAGGACGGGCGCGGGACCCGAGGCCTCGCGCTCACGCCACGATTCGAGCGTGCCGAAGATCGCGAGGTTCACCCCTTCGGTGCCGCCCGAGGCGAAGACGATCTCGCGCTCCTGGCATCCGACGAGCTGCGCGACTTCCGAACGTGCGAGTTCGATCCGATGCCGCGCGTCGACGCCGAGGCGATGCACGCTCGACGGGTTCGCCCATGCCGACTCCATGCATTCGCGCACCGCGTCGACGACCGCCGGCAGCGGCTTCGTGGTGGCGTTGGAGTCGAGGTAGAGCATGAGAGGAGGAGAAAGGATCAAGGATCAAGGAGCAAGGGGCAGAGGAGTCGCGTCGAAGTTTCGAAGAGGGATTCAGGAGTCAGGAGTCAGTGGGGAAACGCTTCGGCACCGCTCCCCGGGTGCTTCCACCCTGACTCCTCACTCCTGACTCCTGAATCCCCGCGGCCAAAGGCCGCTACTGCCGCAAACTCGCCAATACCTGCGACGCGCTCGTGTTCGCGGCGGTGTTTCGGACCTGCGGTTCGTACTTCTCGTAGAGGCCCTTCGCGCGCTCGACCTCGGTGGCGAAGAGCGACTTCAGGTCGACCGCGGAGAGCGTCCGGCCGCCGGCGTAGTACTGCTTCGCGACCATGCCGATGGCGTAGGTCGTCGCGAAGGTCATCGCCGGTCCGGTCGCCCACGCGGCGCCGAACTTCCCGATGTTGCCGAGAAGCCCCTTGCCGACCTTCTTCAGGAACTTGCGGGCGTACTGCTCGAGCACTTGGCCGGTCATGCCGATGCCGATCGTCGCGACGAACTCCTTGATCGACGACGCCGACAGCGAGTAGCCGTAGGTCGTGCCGATCGAGTGCACCATCTTCGTCTGGAGCGGAATGATCGCGAGCGTCGCGAGATCCTGCGGCAAGAGCTCGATCGCCGCGGTGAGGATCGAGTAGCGAAGGACCGACTGGTCGACCTGCGCGGCGCGGGGATCGATGACCACCGCCGGAGCGGCCGCCGGCGCCGCCGCGCTCCGCGTTGCAGCCACGCCGACCGGCGCCGCGTCGCTCGTCGCGAGGACCGGCAACGTGGAGGGCGCGCGATCGGATGTCGCGAACTCCGCGAGTTCGTCGGCTTCGGCCACCTCGCGATGCGCGACGTCGAGCGACCGCTTGAGCGCGATCGCAAGGTCGTCGAGGAAACGCCGTTCCTTGTCGGTCGTCGCTCCATCCGACTCGCAGACGGAGAGCGCGCCCTCCCAGGCGAGGAGCCGCAACTCCTCGCTGTCGAGAAGTCGAGCTTCGTCGGCGACGGTCGTCTGCTTCAGGACGACGCGGCGGAAGGCCTCGGTCGTGCCGGGGATGCCGAGCCCTTCGACGACTTCCTTCACCTTCTGTCGTTCGCTGTCCGACTGTCCGCCGTCGGCAAAGGCGGCAAAGATCGCGATGGAGGTGAGCGCGCGGGCCTGATCGGGAGTGATGGTCTGCATGGTGGTCCTGAGAGAGACGTGGGCGACGATCTTCGGAAATCCGCCCGTCGGGATTCGCGCCGACGGCCCTGCGTCAGACGATCGTCCGCGCCCACGCCGCGAGGGCATCGGGGAGCGCGGACTTCTCGAGCTCGAAGACGCGGGCGGCCAGCGTATGCACGTCGTCGCCTGGCTCGACCGGGCAGCGTCGTTGCAGGAGCACCGCGCCGTGGTCGTAGATCTCGTCGACGAGATGCACGGTGCAGCCCGACTCACGTTCGCCGGCGGCCAAGACGGCGGCGTGCACCTTGTCGCCGTACATCCCCTTCCCTCCGAACTTCGGAAGGAGCGCCGGGTGGATGTTGATCGTGCGTCCGGCCCACCGCCGGCCGACGCGGAAGTGCCGCAGATACCCCGCGAGCACCACGAGGTCGACGTTCGCGGCCGCGAGCGCGGCGTCGATCTCGTCGTTGCAGGCGGGGCCGGTCGGAATGACGACGACGGGCAACCCGCGGGCGCGGCAGCGTTCGACGCCGGGAAGGTCGGGCTTGTGGGCGATCACGACGGCGATCGTCGCGTCGAGCGATCCCGCCTCGATCCGATCCGCGAGGTTGAGCACCGTGCGGCCGCCGCCCGAGATGAGCGTGCCGAGTCGGACGGGTCGCGTCATCGGCCGCCGCCTCCGCCGCCATTGCCCTCGCTCGCTGGGGAAGAGGGCGCACTCGGCGTTGCAGGCATCGACGGCGGTTCGCGGAAGGGAATCGGCTGGCCCGACGCATTGGTGGCGACGAGCGTCATCGTCGCGTTCGTGACGTGGACAAGGTCGCCGGTCGCGTAGCGCTCGGCGTCGACCCGCACTTCGACTGTCACCGACGTCTTCCCGGCTCGCGCGGTGCGGGTCCAGAGCGTGACGATGTCGCCCATCCACACGGGTTGATGGAACTCGACCGCCTGCATCGCGACCGTGACCCAACGGTGCCGGCCGTGCTTGCGGGCCTCGACGTACCCGGCCTGGTCGATGAGCGAGAGCAGCACGCCGCCGAAGACGCTGCCTTGGTGATTGGCATCCCGCGGCGACGTCAGGCTGCGGAGCGCGGCCGACCAGCCGTCGTCGGAAGAAGGGTGTCCGGGTTCGGGACGCATGGAGCGGAGAGGATCAAGGAGAAAGGAGAAAGGATCAAGGGGAAGAGAGGAAAGGGTCCAGGGTTCAGGGTTCAGGGTTCGGGGTTCGGGGTTCGGGGAGAAGAGACGATCCACGATCGGAGCGAGACCTCCACACGAAGGGCTTGCCCCTGAACCCTCCCACCCTGACCCCTGAACCCTCGCGGCCGCAGGCCGCGCGTGGCTACCATCGTCCCCGTGCGCCGCTTCGCCCTCCTCGCCACGCTCCTCGTTGCAAGCGTCGCGCTTCCATTGGTCGAGTCGACGGCGACCGCGGTCGCGCGCGCCTACGACCCGCCGCTCGACGCAGCCGCGGCGGAAGCGCTCGAGCGCCAGATCGATCGCGCGCTCGAAGCGCACAAGTACGCCGAGGCGATCCCGCTCATGGAGCGCTATCTCGCCGAGGTGCGCCTCAACCCGATCATGATCTACAACGTGGCGTGCTGCCACGCGAAGCTCGGCGACCGCGACGCGTCGGTCACGACGCTCCTCCGCGCGATCAAGGCGGGCTTCCGCGACTTCGACGCGATGGAGACCGATCCCGATCTTGAGTCGATCCGCGACCATCCGACCTACACCGCCATCCTCGAGGCGCGCGATCGCGTGCGCAAGCAGGAAGCCGACGCGACGCCGAGCGGCGCGACTCCCGGCGCCACCGCCCCCGGCGGGCCGATCGAGCCGAACGCGACGCTCACCTGCCCGCAGCTCGAAGACTGGAAACAGCGTCACGGCGAGAAGGGCTACACGTTCGACGTCGATCCGAAGCGGCGGCTCTTCTTCGCGCTCGCGCTCGAAGACGAAAGCCGTCGCTCGGTGCGCGAACTGATCGAGCGCGAGGCCGATCACCTCTCCGCGTTTCTCTTCGGCGACACGCCGCCCTACGCGACGTTCATCGCGGTGCCGACCCCGAAGGACAGCAAGAAATACTTCGCCGACCCGACGACGACCGGCGTCTACGAGCACTCGACGCGCGCCCTCGTCTCGCGCGACATCGGCGAGAGCCTCCAGCATGAGTTCGTGCACCTCATGCACTACGGCCACATGGAGCGCCTGCGGCAGAAACATCCGATCTGGATCCAGGAAGGGCTCGCAAGCCTCTACGAGCGCTACGAGCTGAATCCCGACGGCACCGCGACCTTCCTTCCGAACACGCGACACAACCTCATCCGTCGGCAGGTCACCGGCGACACGAGCATGCCGTGGAAGAAGCTCTTCTCGCTCTCCGCGAAGGAGTTCATGGACCGCAGCCAGACGCTCTATCCGCAGGTGCGCTCGATCTTCGAGTTCCTCGCCGACCGCGGGAAGCTCCAGGACTTCTACACGACCTACACCAAGGGCTGGAAGGACGACTCGACGGGACAGGCCGCGATGGAGCGGATCTTCGGCCGACCCCTCGCCGAGGTCGAGCGCACGTGGAAGGACTGGGTGCGCGAGCGCGGCCCGCTCGACGACACCGTGACCTACGGCGACGCATCGCTCGGCATCTCGATCGCGGAGATCGCCGACGGCATCCGCATCCGCGACACGCAACCGCGCGGCGCGGCCCGGAGCGCCGGGCTCCGCATCGGCGACGTCATCGTGTCGGTCGACGGCAAGGCGACGCGCTCGCAGCGCGAACTCGCGCTCGCCCTCTCGAACAAGAAGGTCGGCGAGAACGTCGTCGTGCGATTCCGTCGCGGCGACGACTATCGCGAAGCGAACGTCACGCTGCGACCGCTCGCGCCGACGCTTCGCTGACGCGTTCCGCGCGTCTCCACCTCCTCCCCGGATTCCTCTACACTCGCGGCTGGCCTCGCTCATGCCCGAGTCACAACGTCGATCTCGCCCCAACCGGCGTCCGCGGTTTGAATTTCGCGCGGCGTTCCTGCGCGGACTTGCCGTCCTCCTGCCGAGCCTCCTCACGCTGTGGCTTCTCGTCGCGGCGTACCAATTCGTCGCCCGCAACGTCGCCGAACCGATCAACAGCGTCGGCCGCGCCGCGCTCGCGTGGGCGAGTTCCGTCGCCGGCCCCGAGCGCGGCATCTTCGAGCCGACGCCCGCCGCGGTCGATGCCACGATGGCCGCGCAGGCTGACGCCCGTTCGCCCCTCACACGAAGCGAAGTCGTTGACGAGCTTCGAGCCCGCGAAGTCCGGCGCTGGTGGGATGCCCGCTGGTATCCCCGCTTCTTCGGCATCATCGTCGCGCTCGTCGGCGTCTATCTCGCGGGGCGACTCGTCGGCGGCTGGCTCGGCCGGCGCCTCCTCCGCGCCCTCGAAGGGGTGCTCGGAAAGGTCCCGCTGATCCGGCAGATCTATCCCCAGATCAAGCAGATCGTCGGCTTCTTCCTCTCGGACGATGCGTCCGGCCCGGACGGTGCCGACACGCAGAAGATGAAGTTCAGCCGGGTCGTCCTGGTCGAATTCCCCCGAAAAGGCGTCTGGGCTGTCGGGCTGATGACCGGTTCCGCGATGCGGGCGATCGAAAACGAGTCCGGGGAAGCCCTGACCGTCTTCATTCCCAGCTCGCCGACCCCGTTCACGGGCTGGACCGTCACGGTGCGACGCGACGAGGTGCACGAACTCCCTATCTCGATCGAGGAGGCGATCCGATATCTCGTCTCCGGTGGCGTGCTCGTGCCGCCTCACCAAGAAGGACCGCCGCGCGATCCCCTTCCGCCCACGGTCCGTACTCCCCCTTCCCCCTCGCCCGTTGCGTGAACCCGTCACCGAAGACCGGTTCACGTCACAATGAAAGGTTCGTATGCAAACGGTCATCAGCGGCAAGCACTTCGTCGTCACCCCGGCCATCGAGGAGTACATCCGGAAGAAGGCAGAGCGGATCCGCAAGCACTTCGACCGGGTCCAGGCGATCTACGTTGTCTGTGAGCGCGAGCCCAACGGCTACCACGTCGAAGTCCGGACTGACGTCGAACACCACGACGACTTCGTGGCCAATGCCCGCGAAGAGGACCTCTACGCCTGCGTCGACGTCGCCGTCGATCGTGCCACGCGGCAAATCACCGATCACAAGGACCGCGTCCGCGACCACAAGAAGTGAGTTGCCGACCGACTCGCCGTTTGGGAATCTCGTCTCCCGCGCCGCCCCGTCTCCCCGTACCTGTCCACCATGAAACTCCGCGACATCGTCGTCACGCAGGCCATCGTCCCCTCGCTCCTGTCCACCAAGCGCGACGACGCGATCCGTGAACTGGTCGACGCCCTCGTCAGTGCAGGCCGGATCGCGGCCGCCGATCGCGACACGTTCGTGAAGTCGATCATCGCCCGCGAGAATCGCGGCTCGACGGGCTTCGGCCACGGCGTGGCGGTGCCGCACGCGAAGACCTCCTCGGTGAAGCAGATCGCGGTGGCCGTCGGCATCAGCCGTACGGGCGTCGAGTTCAATGCCCTCGACCGTCAGCCGGTGCACTCGATCTTCCTCCTGATCTCGCCGGAGACGCGCCCGGAAGCGCACCTCGACGCGATGGAGGCGATCTTCGGCAACCTGAGCCGCGATCAATTCCGTCGTTTCCTGCGTCAAGCGCAGACCGTGGATGACATCGTCACGCTTCTCGACGAAGCGGACGCCCGCCAAGCGACCAGCCGCTGACCGCGATCGGACTTTCTGCCAGTGCCGAAGGCGCGCGCGACCATCACGAACCGACTCGGGCTGCACGCGCGGCCCGCGATGGCATTCGTCGAGAAGGCGAGCGAATTCGACTCGGAGATCACGGTGCGGCGCGTCGACCAGGACGAGTGCGTCGACGGGAAGAGCATCATGCAGATGCTGATGCTCGCGGGGACCTGCGGCACGGAGATCGAGCTGAGCGCCGAGGGAAGCGACGCGGACCGCGCGCTTGCGGTGCTGGTCGAGCTGGTGAAGGCGGGGTTCGGCGAAGACGAGTGAGGGAGGAGGCGGGAAAATGGAGAGGGGAGACTGGAGAGGCGGGCGGGGTCAGTCCCGGGCGGGGTGATGCGTTCACGCCGGTCCTGCCCCCACCACCATCGCTTCGCGATGGTCCCCCTCCCCCGACGACGTCGGGGGAGGATGCAAGTCGCTCGCTCCGCGTCGCGGGCGCCTTCCCTATCTGTCTCCGTGTCGGTCTCGGCTCTCTTCTGGCATCGGCTTTCTCGTCTCGTCTCGGATTCTGCGCTCTTCGATCTCTTCTCGTCTGACGTGGCGAGAGACGAGTGAGCGGACACCGCGAGGCGCGGCCTTCTTACTCCTCCCCCACGAACGTGGGGGAGGTGGCATCGCGCAGCGATGACGGAGGGGGCTGCAACGGAGAAAGTGGAGAGTCGCGCGGGGTCAGTCCCGGGCGGCATGATTCGTTCACGCCGGTCCTGCCCCCACCACCATCGCTTCGCGATGGTCCCCCTCCCCCGACGACGTCGGGGGAGGATGCAAGTCGCTCGCTCCGCGTTGCAGGCGCCTTCCCTATCTGTCTCCGTGTCGGTCTCGGCTCACTTCCGGCATCGGCTCTCTCGTCTCGTCTCGGATTCTGCGTTCTTGGATCTCTTCTCGTCTGACG
>JAEUIT010000045.1 GCA_016795035.1 Phycisphaerae bacterium
GGTGAGGGGAAAACCGAGGATCGAGGATCCAGGATGAAGGAACAAGGATGAAGGAAGCGCGAGCATGCCCGCGCTCCTTCGTGCTTATCTGTGTTCATCAGTTTTCATCGGTGGTTCCTCCCCTCCGCGCGCCGAACGCACGGTCAAAAACGACCACGCGGCCGGCGTATCGCCGGCCGCGTGTCGTTGTGCGTCTCGCGACTCGTCTTACTTCTTGGCCGCGTCGATCGGGCCGAGCGTGAAGGAGTCGAAGCGGAAGCCGGTCTTCGTCGACGTGAGCTGCCACGCCGACGGGCCGAAGAACTTCTTCAGGAATTCCGGCGTGAGGACGTCTTCGAACGCGTCGAGCGGAATGCTGTTCTCGAGCTGGTTGCCGAGCGGTCCGGCGGCGCTCGCGGCGTCACTCATCTGATTCATCGTGTCGAGGATGCCGATCGTGTTCGAGTAGCCCCAGCCGACGAGCTCGTCCTTGCTCCAGACCGCCGCGGCGGCCTGGTAGTTCGGATCGGCGCTGAGCGACGGGCTGTCCTTCGAGCCAAGCGCCCGCAACGCGGTCTCGACGGCTTCCGTCGAGCCCATGAGCATGTACTGGGCGCTGAAGCCGAACGACGGAGCGGCCGGGTCGTCGGTCGAGTAGATCGTGTTGCCGAGGAAGTCGCGCGGCTTGAGCATCGCGGCGTCGCCGGCGATCTCCATGATCCCCTGCGCGGCCTTGGCATCGGTCACCGGAATCGCGGTGACCGACGCGAGCGCTTCCGCACCGGCGTCGCCGGCGGTCGACGGCGTCCACACGTGGAGCGCGTTGCCCATCGCGGCGAACGACGACTTGAACTTCGGCATGAAGGGCTCGACCGACTGCTTCGCCTGATCGCCCATGCCTTCGGGGAGCTTCGCGAGGATGTCCTCGACGACGCCGACGATGTTGCCGAACTTCACGTTCATGCGGCCATAGGAGAGCGCGTCGCCGGGGACGGCGGCCGGAACCGGCTCGACCTTCGACGTGCCGAAGAGCGACATGAGGCCGACCTTGCCGGCGGGCATGTAGGCGCCGATCGACTGCGACATCGGCTGCTTCGAGGTGTCGAGCGAGAAGCCGAACGACCAGCCGCGGATGTCACCGACGACCGGTTGGATGAACGGCGTCACCATGCCGAACATGAACATCGACTGCGGCTCGACGGCGGCGAGGAGCGAGAGCGCCTTCTCGGTGAGGAGCGTGGCGTAGACGTCCGGGTCGCCGCCGATCAGGTCCATCGAGCCCTTGAAGTCGTCGTTGTCGCTGACCGACTTCGACTTCGCGCCTTCGATGCGGACGAGGAGGTCTTCCATCGCCGTCGTGCCGCCGGTCATGAGGAAGCGACCTTCGTCGCGAGTGACGCAGAGCTTCATCGAGTCGAGCGGGCTCTGCATGCCCTCGTCGGCGTCTTCGCCGGCGGGCGTCGCGGGCTTCGGCTGTTGGAAGACGTAGACGCGGTGCCCCTTCATGTCTTCGACCGTGAAGGGCATCGGCTTCTCCTTCTCGATCTTGGCGATGGCGGCGTCGTAGACCTTGGTGAAGCCGTCGACGTCCTTGCCCCAGTCGAGGAAGACGATGAAGGCGGGCTCTTCGGCGCCGGTTTCCTCATTGAGCTGGAGGAAGATGGCGGCGCCGCCGGCCGCGGGGCACGTGAGCGCGTCGCGGGGAACGCCTAACTCCTGCGTCCACTCGCCCATCCCCTTCTCGAACTCCTCGCGCATGTCCTTGAGCGCCTTCTGCGTCTCTTCGGCGTTCCACCAGCCGGCGAGCGGCGTCTTCTCGAGGCGCTCACGCGACCGCGTGATGTTGTCGGCGCCGACGACGAGGACGGACTTCTCCGGCGCGAGCGTGCGGATCGAGAGCAGGTCGCCCGCGAGCGTGACCGACGCGAGGAACGCGGCGATCGAGGCGCTGACGACGCCATGCACGGCGCGGGATGCGAACGGACGACGGACGGTGGGTAAGAAGCGTGTCATGTGGGTTCCGAAATGGTGCGGGAGTTCGTGGGCCGTGTGGATGAACCCGAGAGCTCCGTGAACGCGAGAGAGTGCGGAGGTCGCTGAGGCCGGCGGGAGTCCGTATCGGTTCCCAATCGTCCATCTCGCGACGCGAAACGAGCGAAGCCGGCGAGTCAGGGGCGGGCAACCCGCCACCCTCGGTCGGATCCCTCGGCGGGCGAGGCGGGACGCCTTCCGGGGGGCCTTACCGCCGACTCGGCGGCGGGATCATCCCCGATGCCGAGATCGCGCGCCGAATTCCAGCGAGGTTCCTCCTTTGGACAGGATGGACGCGGGTTTCAGCGCGAGGTCGAGCCGCCGGCCGACGATCCGTCGTTCAACTCCGGAGCCACGCCGAACGCCCGTCGCGCCGGCGGATCCTGATAGTTGTGGCCCGAGTTCGGGTTGTTCTTGTCGTAGGCGAAGGCCTCGCGGTTCCGCACGAAGTCCTTGACGTACCGGGCCGGGATCGCGAAGCCGAGCGCCTCGCCGCCGAGGATTCCCATGTTGGTGATGCCGACGACCTCGCCGTGCGTGTTGAAGAGCGGGCCGCCGCTGTTGCCGGGGTTGATCGGCGTGTCGGTCTGGATGTAGGTCTGTCCCTCGACGTTGCGGGAGACCGTCGAGACGACGCCCTGCGTCATCGTGCGCTCGAGGCCGAGCGGGTTGCCGATCGCGAACACCGTCTCGCCGACGCCCACCGCCTCCGCCTTCGCGAGCGGCGCGAACTGGAACTCCTTGCCGTCCGGGTGCTTCACCTTGATGAGCGCGAGGTCGACGTGGTTATTCACGGCGATGAGTTCGACGTCGCTGATTTCGGTGCGCTTGAGCGAGCCGTCGGCTTGCGGGAACCACACGGTGACGCGAAGCGCCGTCTCGCCTTGCACGACGTGGGCGTTCGTGATCGCGTAGCCCTCGCCGTTGATGAAGACGCCCGAGCCGAGGCCTGCGGGCGTCGAGACCTTGATGACCGCCGGGCCGATCGCCTTCGCCTGCTCCTTCGGCGGCAACTCGGAGAGGCCCTCGGCGACGACGAAGAGCGAGTCCTGCTTGACCGTCGAGAGCGCGTTCGCGTTCTCCGTCGCGTCGACCTTGTCCACGTCGTCCATCGAGAAGCTCAGGACATCGACGCCGACGTCGATCCACACGCGGCGGTCCGTGCGCTTCAGCACGTTGCCGCTGACGGTGGCGCCAGACTTGAGGATGACCGTGTCGGCGGATGCCGTCGGTGCGACCAAGACGGCGGCGAGTGCGAACGCGGCGGAGAGCGACGCGACCCCGGGGACGGACAGCGCGAAAGACGACGTCGAGCGTGGCATGCGGGACTTCCTCAAGAGGCAACGTGCCGAAAAGCGGCGGCTACTATACGGCCCTTTTCCGGCCAGGCGGCATTTCGCCGCGGGATTGCATCGGCGGATTGCTTCCGGTGCCTGTTGTTCGGGGACTCATCTTCAGGGGACTCATGCGGAACGCTTCACTCGCGCTCACGATCGGCACGCTCGTCGCCACCCTCACCAGCCCGACGCGTGCTGACGACCTCTCGAGCTACTTTGGCTTCGACGGACTCGAGGTCATCAAGGTTGATCCGAACGCGGGCCCCTTCGTCGTTGCCGACCTGAACGGGGACGGCCTCAACGACCTCGTGGTCGCAAACAATTCGAAGAGCCGCATCGAGCTGCATTACCAGAAGGCCGGCGCGAAGCCGACCGACGAGGTCCCCGCTCCGACCCGCGTGAACGAACTGCCCGAGCACTGGCGATTCCGCCGCGAGAACGTGAGCGTGGGCCACGCGGTCACCGGCATCGTGCCGATCGACTTCGACAAGGACGGCATGATGGACCTCGTCTATGCCGGCCAGCCGGGCACCATCGCCTTCCTCCGCCAGACGCGGCCGGGCACGTTCGAACTCGAGCGCAAGGTTCCGGTCAAGGATCTCGTCCCGAACCCTGATGCGTTCGCGATCGCCGACGTGATCGGCGACGACGGCCCCGACGTGATCGCCCTCGTGAAGGGCCGCCTCAAGGTGTGGCCGCTCGAGGGGGCGGGCTTGGGCGACGAGAAGGAGCTCTCGGTCGGCGCCGATCAGCTCGTCGCGTTCCTCGTCGGCGACTACGACGGCGACGGCACGACGGACATCGCCGGCATCGTGCCCGACAACGCGACGCCCATCCGCATCTGGCGCGGCGCGCGCGGCGCGAACGGCGCCAAGGGCCTCGGCGCCCAGGTGCGCTTCGAGATGCCGCCCCTCCGCGAGGCGACGACCCTCAAGCTTCCCGGCCAGTCGGCCAACGCGATCGCCGTGATCGAGCGGCCCACGCGCCGACTCGTGGTGAGCGAACTCACGAAAGCGCCGGTCGACAAGGGCGGCACCCGCGAGGCGCCGCTGACGGTCTGGGGCTTCAGCGATCCGGGCAACCGCAAGCGCTCGGTCGCGATCGTCGACGTGAACGGCGACGGTCTGCTCGACGTCCTCGCGACGAACACCCAGGACAACGCAGTCGCGCTCTGGCTGCAACGCGCCGGCCACGGCCTCGAGCCGAGCGTGAACTTCCCGGCCTTCAGCGATCTCGACGCAGTCGTGGCCGACGACGTCGACGGCGACAAGGCCGCCGACATCTTCCTCGTCAGCGAGAAGGAAGGCGTCGTCGGCCGCACCCGCTTTGCCGACGGCACCATCGCCTTCCCGCAGGCGATCGCGATCACGCCCGGCCACGTGCCGGTCGTCGAGAGCCTGGTCAAGCTCTCGGAAGGAACGCGACTCGCGGTCGTCGCGAAGGAAGGCCGCGAGTTCCTCCTCGAACTCATCCCGGTGGGCGCCGCCGGCGGCAACGCGGAGCGCACCACGGTGAAGTTAGGCTCGCTCGCGAAGCAGCCCGACGCGATCGTGGCCCTCGACGCCGACCGCGACGGCAAGACCGACCTCCTCCTTCTCACCGCCGACAAGCCGCTCATCATGCTGCGGGCCGAGGAGAAGGACGGGAAGATCGGCTACGCGACGGTCGACTCGAAGGACATGGGCCAGTTCGGCCTGGTGCAGGCGGCCCAGAACGAGAACTCGACGGTCTTCGACCTCGACGGCGACGGCAACGCGGAACTCCTCGTTGCCGACAAGAACTTCATCCGCGCCGTGCGCTACGTCGGCCCGGAGGAAGCGAAGAAGACGCCGGGCACGAGCGCCGGCTGGCAGGTCGTTCAGCAGATCAACGCGGCCCGCGGCGACGCCAAGCTCGTCTCGATCGCGGTGATGCCCGCGAGCGGCGGCGAGCCGGCGAAGCTCGTCGCGGCCGACCGCGAGAACTCCACGATTCTCCTCTTTACCCGGAATGAAGGCGGGAATGACGCCGGAACGTGGACGCAGACCGACGCGCTCAACGTGACCGGGTTCAAGTTCACCGGCGTCCGCGCCGGCGCCTTCTCGGGCGACGGCAAGTCCGACGTCCTCGTCATCGGCGACGACGGCTTCGCGATCGCGCGGCTCGACGGCGAGCGCCTCGAGCTCGCGGAGATCGCCGCCTGGTCGCCCGAGTCGACGCGCCGCGTCCACCACGAGCTCGTGCCGGGCGACGTCAATGGCGACGGCCGCCTCGACATCGTCGCGCTCGACGCCGGCGAGCAGTTCGCCGACATCCTGACCTTCTCCGACGCACGACGACTGCTGCACGCGATGGGCTTCAAGGTCTTCGAGACGCGCATGTTCTCGAGCGGCGAGCCGCGCGAGTTCGAGCCGTCGATGGGCATCATCTCCGACGTGACCGGCGACAAGGCCGACGACCTCATTCTCCTCTCGCACGATCGGATCCTGCTCTATCCGCAGACGACCGAGGCGAACCGGAAGTAAGCGTTCGGCAAATCTCGCCGGATTCGCGCGCGGGCGTCGGCGCCCGTCCGCACAATGACGCCATGCCCCTGACGCGGCGCGGGTTCCTCCAGGTCTCGGCGACGTCGCTCGCCTTCACGGCGCTCGAGCGCGCCGTCCGTGGCGAGGGCGCGCGGGCCGAGATCTCCGCGTTGCAGGCGCCGCCCGCCAACGCCGCGGCGCTCGCCCAGGCGCCGCTGGCCTTGCCGCCGGGATTCGAGCAACGGGTCCTCTCGCCGACGGGCACCGAGATGTCGGACGGCCTGCTCGTGCCAGGCCATCACGACGGCATGGCCGCCTTCCCGGTCGAGGGCGAGGGATCGAAGGTGCTCCTCGTCCGGAACCACGAGATTGATCCGGCGTTCGGCACGAAGGTCGGGGCGTTCGGCGAGAAGCTCGAACGGCTGCGTTCGATCGATCGATCGCTCCTCTACGACGCCGGCTACGGCCTCCCCTGCCTCGGCGGAACGACCACGGTGGTCTACGACCTCCGCACCCGGCGCGTCGAGCGCCAGTTCCTCTCGCTTTGCGGCACTGGCGTGAACTGCGCAGGCGGCGCGACGCCGTGGGGCACGTGGATCTCGTGCGAGGAGTGGACCCAGCACGCGGTCGCCGACAAGTTCGAGCGCGACCACGGCTGGGCGTTCGAAGTGCCCGCCGATCCGAACGGCCGTCTCACGGCGCCGCGGCGCCTCCCGGGCCTCGGCCGCTTCAAGCACGAGGCGGTCGCGTGTCATCCGAACCGGCGCATCGTCTATCTCACCGAGGACGTCGGCGACGGCTGCCTCTACCGCTTCCTTGCGGACACGCCCGGCGATCTCGCCGGCGCCGGCAAGCTGCAGGCGCTCGCCGCGGTCGAGCGGCCGAGCCTCGACTCGCGCAACTGGCCCGCCGAGGTCGCGAAGGACGGCCGCGTCGAGCGCGCCGGCGATCCCGTCATCACGGTGCGCCCGCGCGAGCCCTTCGCGGTGCGCTGGATCGACGTCGACGACGTCGCGGCGCCGAAGGACGACCTCCGCATGCGCGCGTTCGCCGCCGGCGCGATCCGCTTCGCGCGCTGCGAGGGCATCACGCTCGACGGCGACCATCTCTACGTTGCATCGACGACGGGCGGGCCCGCGATGATCGGACAAGTCTGGCGCTATCGCCTGAGCGACGCGGAGGGCGAGCCGCTCGAGCGCGAACGGCCGGCGCAGCTGGAACTCTTCGTCGAGTCGACCGACTCGCGGCTCCTGCGCAACGCGGACAATCTCACCGTTGCACCGGCGACGAATCCCGCCGCAGGCCAACTCTTCGTCTGCGAGGACTGCCTCGGAAACGACGGCATCGTCCGCATCCTTCCCGATGGACGCGTGCGCCGCTTCGCGCTCAACGTCCTCAACGCCAACGAGCTCGCAGGCGTGACGTTCAGCCCCGACGGCTCGACCCTCTTCGTGAATCTCCAGATCCCGGGGATGACGATCGCGATCACAGGGCCATGGGAGACGCTGCGCGGGTAGGCCTACGGGCGCCGATGCGATCGCGTCCGCAGCGATCCGCTACCCTCTCCGCCCATGAGCCTGACGCTTCTCCTTCTCGCCGCGCTCATCGCCCTGAACGCGATCTTCGCGATGTCGGAGCTTGCGATCATGACGAGCCGGCAGTCGCGCCTTCAGCAGGCGGCGCGGCGCGGAAGCCGCGGCGCGGCGGCGGCGATCGGCCTCGCCCGCGAGCCGACCCGCTTCCTCTCGACCGTCCAGGTCGGCATCACGCTCATCGGCATCCTCGCCGGCGCGATCGGCGAGAAGCAGCTGAGCGCCGGCCTCGCGTCGCTCGTCGCGAAGATCCCCGGGCTCGAGGAATACGCGACCGTCATCGCGCTCGCGCTCGTCGTTGCAGGCATCACGTATGCGTCGCTCGTCTTCGGCGAACTCGTCCCGAAGCGCATCGCGCTCGCGTATCCCGAGACCGTCGCCGCGACGATCGCCAAGCCGCTCACGCTGCTCTCGACCGTGGCCTCGATTCCCGTGCGCTTCCTCTCGGCGTCGACCGAGGCGATGCTCCGCCTCCTCCGCGTGCCCACGACGCGCCGCGACGACGTCTCCGAAGACGACGTCCGCGCGCTCGTCGCCCGCGCCGCGACGAGCGGCGTCTTCACGCCGCAGGAACACAAGCTCTTCCAGCGCGTGATGCGGGTGGGCGACCTCGTCGCGAAGGACCTGATGGTGCCCCGCGCCGACATCGTCGCGATCGACGAGTCGACGCCGCTCGACGACGTGCGCGTCCTCTTGGGCGTGAACCCCTTCTCGCACTATCCGGTCTGCCGCGACGGCCTCAACGAGGTGCTCGGCGTGGTGCACGTGAAGGACCTCATCGCCTACGGCCTGCTCGCCGGGCGCGAGTTCAAGGTCGCGGTCGTCGCGCAGGAGCCCTTCTTCGTGCCCGAGACGATGCCCGCGCTCAAGCTGCTCGACGCCTTCCGCGCGAAGAAGACGCACCTCGCGTTCGTCGTCGACGAGTACGGCGCGATCGACGGGCTCGTGACGATCAATGACGTCGTCTCCGCGTTGCTCGGCGACGTCGGCCGACGCAACGACCCGGCCGCGCCGAGCGTGCGCCGCCGCGAGGACGGATCGCTTCTCGTCGAGGCGCGCTTGCCGCTGCACGACCTCGCCGCCGAGCTCGGTTGGCACGAGGACGTGATCGAGGCGCTGCCGCGGGCGTCGACGACCGGCGGGCTCGTCATCGAGCTGCTCGGGCACCTGCCGCGCGAGGGCGAGAAGGTCCCCTGCCACGGCTTCGCGTTCGAGGTGCTCGACATGGACGGCACGCGCATCGACCTCGTCCGCGTCACGAAAGACGAGACGCCGCGCGACGAGTCGCGCGGCGAAGCATCCGCCGAATGACCGCGATCAGCACGGCCCCCAGCTTCCGAGCAGCGTTCCGAGGTCGGCCCCGTCGACCGTGCCGCTCGCGTCGAAGTCGCCCGTGCCCGAGCCGCCCCAGTTGCCGAGAAGCGCGCCGAGATCGGCGCCGTCGGTCGTGCCGTTGCCGTCGAGGTCGGTCGTGCAACGTGGAGCGGTGACGCTCAGCGTTGCAGGCGCGCTCGTCACCGAGCCGCATGCGTTCGCGACGACGACGTCGTAGGCCCCGGCGTCGCGCACCGACGCGGGCGCGATCAGGAGCGTTTCGCCGGTCGCGCCGCTGACCGGCCCGCCGTCGGCGAGGTCGACGCCGTCCTTCCGCCACTGGTACGTGAGCGGACCGGGGCCGCCGGCGACGACCGAGAAGGCCACGCGGTCACCGGGCAGCGCGACGACGTCGGACGGCGGTGCGACGATGCCGACGTACTCGTTGTAGAGGACGAAAACGTCGCCGGTCGAGAACGCGGCGAGCGCGATCTCGGGCGTCGCGTTCGCGTCGAAGTCGGCGATCGCGACGCCGAGGCTCGACGCGAAGATCGGGACGTTGTTGGCGGGCGCGAACGTGCCGTCGCCCTGATTCAGGAGGATCGACACCGTCCCCTGCTCGTTGCCGGTCACGAGATCCGCGAAACCGTCGCCGTTGAAGTCGCTCGCCGCGACGTCATAGGGCCCCGCGCCGACGACGTACTCGACGTGCGGCGCGAACGTGCCGTCCCCCTGATTTCGCAGGACGGAGACCGTGTCGTTCTCGGCGAAGAAGCCGAGGTTCGCACCGGCGAGGTCGACGTCGCCGTCGTTGTCGAGATCGGCCGCCGCGAGTCCCACCGTCGCGTAGCCCGCGAGGTAGACGACCTGCCGCGCGAACGTGCCGTCGCCCTGGTTCAGGAGGATGCCGATCTCCGTGTTGAACTCACCGGTGCCGTAGTTCGACACGGCAACGTCGAGATCGCCGTCGAGATCGAAGTCGCCGCTCGCGAGGCCGTAGGGCGCATACCCGACGGGCGTGGGCGGGGCCGCGGCGAACGTGCCGTCGCCGGCGTTCACGAACGTCGTGACCGTCGACGACGACTGGCTGGCAACGAGGAGTTCGGGTGCGCCGTCGCCGGTGACGTCGGCGGCGTGGATGAACGTCGGCTCGGGCGGCGCTTCGTAGAGAATCTGCGGCGCAAGCGCGCCGCCGCCGACATTCAGGAAGACGGAGATCGACGCGCCGGCGTAGTTCGTCACCGCGACGTCGGGCAGGCCGTCGCCGTTGAAGTCGCCGGCCGCGAGCCAGTACGGCCGATCGCCGGTGTCGTAGAAGACGCTCGCCGCGAAGGTGCCGTCGCCCTGGTTGAGAAGCACCGCGATCCGGTTGTCGAGCGCGGGATCGTGGTTGGCAACGACGAGATCGGGATAGCCGTCGAGGTTGAGGTCGGCGGCGGCGACATCGGACGGCTGGATGCCGACCGGGTACGGCGTGACGCCGAAGCAAACGTCGGCGTGGATCGTGGCGGAGAAGGACGCGGCGGCGGCGCTCGCGAGCGCGGCGAATGCGAGGGTCGGCTTCATGAGAGACTCCATGGACGAATCGGCGCCGAGCGAGTGCCGCGCGGCAGATCGCCATGCGACGTCCGCCCCCGACGTTCACGCGCCGATCGCGAAACCCCGCGAAATCGCCGCGGCTGCACCGTTTCGGCGCCGCGGGGCAGTCTGTTAGGCTTGGCCGCGATGCCGAACGAGGAGCCGGCCAATGCGGGCGCGTCGCCCGACGCGACCCTCTCCGAGCGCGTCCGTCGCGCGGTCCGCGGCGACGCCGACGCGCTCAGCGACCTCCTCGCCGAACACGGCCCGCAGGTCGAACGGGGACTCGTGATCGCCAAGCAGTGGCGCCGCGCGCTCGAGCCCGCGGACATCATGCAAGTGACGTATCTCGAGGCCTTTCTCGAGATCGCCCGCTTCGATCCGAGCCGCGCGGCGGCGTTTCCCGCCTGGCTCGGGCGGCTTGCCGAGAACAACCTCCGCGACGCGATCCGCGGCCTTTCCCGCCAGAAGCGTGCGCCCGAGCGGCGCCTCGAGACGCACGCCGCCAACGCCGAGGCCTCGCGCGACCGGCTGCTCGAGACGCTCGCGGCGACGTCGTCGACGCCCAGCCGAAGCCTGCGCCGCGCCGAGGCGCATCGGCTCCTCGACCGCGCGATCGAGGACCTTCCGCTCGACTACCAGACCGTCATTCGCGCGTACGACCTCGAGGGCCGCTCGATCGAGGACGTCGCCCGCGACCTCGGCCGCTCCCCCGGCGCGGTGCACATGCTGCGGGCCCGCGCGTTTCAGCGGCTGGGCGCGCTTTTGGGCTCGATGTAGCCATCGCCGCGTGAATCGCCCCGCTCGCCGTCGCATTCGTCTCGCTTGTCGATGCATCCCTCCCCCGACACCGCTCGCTCCCCCGAAACGCCCGGCGCGCCTGCCGGCACCGATCATCGCGATCTGATCGACCGCGCGCGGCGTCAGGCGGCCGACGCGCGACGACGACGCGACGCCTGGCAGGACACCTCGAGCGACGGCAGCAACGCGGAGTGGTGCGAACTCCCGATCGAGCCCGACCTGATCGCCGGCTATCGCCTCCTCGACGACGTGCATCGCGGCGGGCAAGGGCTGGTCATGCGGGCGATCCAGGTCTCGACCGGCCGCACCGTCGCGGTGAAGGTGCTCGGTCGCGGCACCTTCGCGTCGCCTGGCGAACGCGTGCGCTTCGAGCGCGAGATCGAGATCCTGAGTTCGCTCTCGGCGCCGGGCATCGTCCGGATCATCGACCGCGGCGAGGCCCGCGGTCTCTGGTGGTTCTCGATGGATTTCGTCGACGGCGTCCCGCTCGACGAGTACGCCCGGCGGCTCAGCCTCGACGACGAGGGCCGGCGCGAGATCCTCGCGCTCTTCGTGCGCGTGGCGCGGGCGGTGCACGCGGCGCATCTGCGCGGCGTGATCCACCGCGACCTCAAGCCCCGCAACATCCTCGTCGACGCCGACGGCGCGCCGCACGTCGTCGACTTCGGGCTCGCGAAGGACCTTCGATCGGCTGCAACGGAGAGCGCCGAGGGCGGCTTCGTCGGCACGCTTCCGTGGGCCGCGCCCGAGCAGGTTCCCGGCTCGACGGCCCATCCCGACGTGCGCACCGACGTCTACGCGCTCGGCGTGGTCCTCTATCAGGCGCTGACCGAACGCTTCCCCTACCGCGTGATCGGCCCGCTGCACGAGGTGTCCGAAGCGATCGGACGCACGCCTCCCGCGCCGCCGAGCGTGCACGATCCGGCGCTCAAGGGCGATCTCGAGACGATCGTCCTCACGTGCCTTCAGAAGGATCCCGCGCGGCGATACCAGTCCGCGGCCGCGCTCGCGGAGGACCTCGAGCGCGTCCTCGAGGGCGAGCCGATCCAGGCGCGGCGCGACTCGCTCGGATACCTCGCGCGCCGCTGGATGCGCACGCACCGCGCGGCGACGGCGCTCGCGCTCGTCGCCGCGGCGCTCGTCGTGGCGTTTGCCGTCACGACGACGGCGCTCTGGCGATCGGCGAGCGACGCGCGCGACCGTGCCGAATCGGAAGCGCGGAAGTCGACCGCGGTGCTCGCATTCCTCGAAGGCGCGCTCCGCGCCGCCGATCCCGGCGGGGCCCGCGCGGCCGGCGAGAACCTCACGATGGCCGAGTTCGCCGCGACCGCCGCGCGGGAGCTCGACGATCCCCACGCGGTGCGCGATCCCGAGACCGACGCCGCGATCCGGATGACGCTCGCGGAGACGCTCGCCGCGCTCGGCCGCTTCGACGACGCGAAGGCGCAGGCCGAGCGCGCGTACGAGCGCCGCCGTGGCGTCCTCGGCGACGCCCACGTCGACACCGCGAAGAGCCTCGTCCTCCTCGGCTCGCTCGAGCGCTCCGGCGGCAACGTGGAGCTCGGGCGCGAGCGCGCCGAGCGCGGGCTCCGCGGCATCGTGGCTGCCCACGCCGGGCGCGACCACGACGATGCCGTCGAAGCGTGGCGCGCCGTCGCGTGGCAGCGGAACCGCGCGCGCGATCAGGCGGGCGCGCTCGCGGCCATGCGCGAAGCGGTCGCGATGCGCGAGCGGCTCGACGGCGCCGACGCCGTCTCCACGTTGCAGCTTCGCCTCGACCTCGCGATTCTCGCGCACGACGCGGCGACGATCGACGACCTGCGCGCGATTCGGACGCGTCTCGAGGAGCGTCTCGGCCGCGGACATCGCGACGTCATCACCGCCACGCGGATGCTGAGCGGCATGCTCGTAATGCGGGGCGACCTCGACGGCGCGGAATCGCTCGCCCGCGAGGCGCTCGACGGCTTCGTGGCGACCTACGGCGCTCGGCATTCATTGGCGCTCGACGCTCGGCTGTCGCTCGCCGGGCTTCGCGCCCGACGCGGCGACCTCGACGGCTCGCGGCGCCTCCTCGAGGACGGGCTCGCCGACGCCCGCGTCGCGTACGGCGACCCGAGCCACGGCCTCGCGCAGTACCTCGTCGCGATCGGCGGCTCGCAGTGGCAGGCGGGCAACGCGGAGTTGGCGCAGCCCTCCCTCGAGGAGGCGCTCGCGATGATGCGGCAGGTGCGGAGTGACGCCTCGGCGGACGGCGCGAAGGCGCGCGTCGGACTCGCGGGCCTCGCGCTCCGTGCCGGCGACGTGGCAGAGGCGGAGAAGCTCGCGACGGAGACGGTCGCGCTCGAGCCGGCCCTCGGCGGCACCCCGCTCTGGTCGACGGCGGAGGCGCGCTGCATCCTCGGCCGCGTGCGGCTTCGCGCGAAGGCGTTTGCGGACGCGGAGCGTTTCCTCACCGAGGGCTTTGCCGCCCTCGAACGCTTCCCCGCGTGGGCGGCCCCCTACCGCCGCGACGCCGCCCGCTCGCTCGCCGACCTCTACGAGGACTGGTCGCGCGCGGAGCCCTCGCCCGATCGGACCGCGGCCGCCGCCGCCTGGCGCGCGCGGGCCGAGCGTGAGGCGAGCCCCTGAGACAACTTCTCAGACGCAACCCCCGCGACGCAGCCAAGCGAGTTCGCCGTACACTCGCGCCATGCGATTCGCCATCACCTCTCTCGCCGTCGTCCTTCTCAGCCTCACCGCCTGTTCGTCCGCGCCGAAAGGCCAAGCGTCGGCCGAAGACGAGTCGATGTGCAAGGAAGTGAAGCCGGGCGTGGTGACGAGCGTGAACCACTACTGCGCCGTCGTCAACGACGATCCGGTCGATCCCGTGATCGTCACCGAGTTCGAGGGCCAGAAGGTCGGCTTCTGCTGCAAGGGCTGCGTGCCGCGCTGGAACGCGATGACGACCGACCAGAAGCGCGCGGCGCTCGCGGCGGCCGTGGCAAAGGGCAAGCCGTCGGCGTAAGCGGGATCCCTCCGTCTCGGTCTTGGTCTGGGCGTCCTTCTCGTCGCTGACGTCTTGCGTCGTCTCGGTGTCCGCGTTGGCGTCGACGCGCACCCTACCGATCACCCCTTCGGCTTCGACTTCGGCGTGGGGTTCTGCTTCGGTTTCGGCTTCGGTTTCGGCGCCGCCACGATCCACGCGACGACCACGCCGCCCGTGACCACCGCCGTCGTCAGGACGAGGTCCGCACGCTCGCGATCGCGAACCTGATAGGTCGTCTCGCGCCGGACGTACGCCGCAATCGCCACCGTCGCGGCGACGATCACGAACGCGACACCGAGCCACGACACCGGACGGACGAGCCGCCAGTGCGGAAGCTCGGCGGGCGCGGTGAGCGCGTGGGCCGGCGGGGCCTCCTCCGGTTCCGCGTCGCAGCGCCAGCACGTCTCGAAAGTGCCGGGCAGCGTTTCGCCGCAGCGCTCGCACGTCCACGTCGGAGGATCGACGACTTCCTCGCGCGGCGCGACGAAGCGACGTCCGCACTCCGGACAGCGGCCGCCGCCCGCGGCGAACGCATCGCGGACGGTCACGAGCGGATACCGGCACGTTCCGCAGTGCATCCAGACCGTCACGAGGTCGTCGCGCTCGCCGCGTTGCGTCCCGATCGGGCGAAGGATCGTCGCGTCGCGGATCTCCTCCCAGAAGGCGCGGGCGCGCGGCTCTTCGGTGGCGTCGACCGAGATCGTGAACTCCATCCAGTCGAGGGTCCCGGCCGCACCGGTGTGGAGCGCCTCGGGAAGGTCGGCGACCGCGTCGAACCCGTTCCGGCAGAAGACGGCGGCGATGTCGCGGGCCCGCTCGGACCCGATCACCTTGGCAATCGGCACACGGTCCATCGGCGACGATGGTACCTGCAACGAGGAGGCAATGCCTACCGCGTCGCGGACGCCGACGGTTCGCACTCGATCCGCACGGCGCACTCCGCCAGCTCCGACACCGCACGGCGCCGTTGGCCGAGCCGCTCGAGCTCGGGATCGACCCCCTGCACCGCCGCCTGCAACGCGGAGTTCGCGCGGGTCCGCAAGGCACTGCGGAGCGCCGCGTCGCGCTCGTGGAACCGGGCCGTGATCGCCGAGACGTCGCAGGGCGCCGCACGAAGCGCGACGCGCGCCGGCGGCACGCCCGAGAGCACCGCGCGATAGGCCATGCTGTCCCAGAGTTCATCGATGGCGTCCCGCTCGTCGGGCGCCGCGGCGCGAATCGCGTCGATGACCGCGTCGGCCGCGGCGGCGCACGGCGCCCGATGCGGAAGGTCGGCGGCCTTCGCGGCGCGCCGCGCCTCCGCGAGTTGCCGTTCGCGCGGACCGTCCGGGTCCTTCCGTGCCCACATGAGCGCGTCGGAGAGCGCGAGCCACGCCAGCGTCTTTTCCTCGACCGCGTCGCTGCGGGCACGACTCGTCGTTGCAAGGGCCTCGAGCGCCGCCGCGACCGGCACGATCGAGTCCGCACGACGCCCGGCAAGCAGGGCGACGGCGATGCCGCCGGGATTCGCGAGGTCGCGCTCGTCCAACGAGTCGCGGTCGAGCGCCCGCCACGCGACGCGCTCGCGGTCGATGGCGCGGAGCGCGCGCGCGAGGCGCAGCCGCGCGTGCACGTCGGGATCGTTCGTCAGCGCCGCGAGCGCGTCGAACATCGACTCTTCCAGCCGTCGGAGGTCGTGTCGGGCGGGAATCGTCTGGGCGGCGAGGGTCGACGCATACGACGCGCGATGCACGTACCCCGAGCCGTCCATCGTCCACGTGAGGAGGCCGGGGGCGTACTCGGGAATCTCCGCGAGCCGCTCGCGATAGCGCGCGTCGGCGTCGTCACGCAGCGTGCGCGCCGTCGCGAGCAAGTCGAGGTTCGTCGCCTCGTCCGTCCCGACAACGAACTGCATGAGGCGGTCGAAGTCCGGCGCGTTGATGACACCCTCGTCGAGCCACAGCCGATCGGCGTTCGCCGAGGAGAAGAGCGTGGGCGTGCGGGGCGGCGACCACTGCGGCGTCGGCCGTCGGCGACGCTCGACGGCAAGCTCCCTCTTCGTCGCCGCGCTGAACCGATCCCACAGCTCCGTGGTGCGGGGGCCGTCCGCACCGCCGAGGACCGCACGGATCTCGTTCCACACCGCGACCTTCGCCTCGCTTCGCTCGCGCTCGAGCTCCTCCCGTGCGGCGAGCTCGGCACCCGCGTGCACGGCGTCGGCCCACCATCCGCTGCCGCCGAGCGGCCAGTGCGCGACCATCGACACCTTGGCGCCGGCGGCCGCAATGCGCCGAACGATCGCGGCATCACGCCGCCGCCAGGCGTCGACGGCCTGCTGAATCCTCTGCCGTTCCTCTGGCGTCGTGCCCGCGGGCTCGGCGTCGAGGAAGCGCGCGTACGCCAACGGCGAGTCGGCCGTGTCGGCAAGTTCAACGTCCGTCTCGCGGGCGAGGAGCCACCCGCGCAAGGTCTCGGCGGACGACGTCGGCAAGCGGAGCGCGATCGCCTCGGCAAGCGCGCGGGTCGCGGCGATCTCGCGCTCGACGAGCGCGACGTAAGGCGCCGAGATCGGCGTCCAGAGATCGAACACGCGGGCGATGTTGGGATTGTCGCCGCCGTGGAGCGACTCGACCGTGAGACCTTCCGTCGCGATGGCGTCTTCGAGCGCCGACTCGGCGCGACGCCACGCGGCGATGCGTTCGCGCGCCCGCGCGAGGCGCGCGGCCGCTTCCGCGCGAAGCAGCTCGTCGATCGCGCGACGTTCGTCGGCCGTGATCGGTGCGAGATCCATCGCGGCGCGAACGAGCGGCTCCACGTCCACGATCCTGCGGAAGACGAGCGCGTTGGTCGCGGGCCGCTGCTCCAACTCCCAGCGAATCGCCGCGCGCCGCGCGACCGGCGCGAGCTCCGGCGCCGTGGTCTCCCAGCGCGCCGCAAGGCCGTCGAAGAACGCGCGATCGAGGGCGACGACCAGGTCGGAGGCCGCGTCGCGAATCGCCCGCACCGGCGCCGGCTTGAGCGTCGGCCAGTTCATCCACCCTTGCGTCGGCATCGCCTCGAGAAGCTCGCGCTGGCGCGGCTCGACCTCGCGCTCGACGCGATCGAGGTGCGCGAGGTAGAGCTCCTCGACGTCGCGCCACGCGGCGGGCGTCAGTGCCTGTCCCCCGTCGAGCCCCCGGTCGAGTTCGGCGACCAGCACACCCTCGACGTCGTACGGTTCGATCGTGCGGGGAAGCGCCGTGCGCTCGCCCGCGACCGCCGGTCCGACCGCGATCAGGAGCGGAAGAAGGAGGCCGACCAGGATCGTGAGGATGGGCGGCATGGGAGGAGCGTCGATCGCACGGTCCTGGCCCGCAAGGGTCGGTTCGCCGCCTGTGACGAGCCCGTGACGAAGGCTAACAGCGCGCGGGTGCCGCCGGTGTTGGTGCAGTCGCGCGCCCTGTGCCGATAGGGTCAGCCTCCTCCTCCGCTCCTCCCCTCAGGAGACCCCCATGACCGACCTGACCGCCCTCTGGCTCCCCATCCTCGTGAGCGCCGTCGTCCTCTTCGTCCTGAGTTCCGTCATCTGGATGGCGCTCCCGATCCACAAGAAGGACTACCAAGGCCTGAAGAACGAGGCCGCCGTGATGGAGGTGATGAAGCGCGAGTCGCTCGAGCCCGGCATCTACTGCTATCCCTGGTGCCCGGGCAATCCCAACGACGAGGCGTCGAAGGAGAAGATGCGGCTCGGCCCGTGGGGACAGATCCTCGTTGCAGGCGGACCGCCGACCTTCGGACGAACGCTCGGACTCTGGTTCGTGCACCTCCTCGTGGTCGGCACGGTCGTCGGCTACATCACCGGCCTCGCGGTGCCGCGCGGCGCGGAGTTCCTGCGCGTCTTCCAGGTCGCCGGCACCGCGGCGCTCCTCGCCTACGGCGGCAGCCTCGTGCCGAAGTACATCTGGGAAGGGAAGCCGTGGCGCACGTTCGCCGGATCGGTCTTCGACTGCGCGGTGTACACGCTCGCGACCGGCGCGGTGTTCGCGTTCCTCTGGCCGAAGGCGTTCTGACGCGGCGTCTTCGCGTGGCGATCTCGAGACGCGAGGCGTCAGTCGATGCGCTCGCCGTGCTTCTGGTGGCCGAGCGTGTTCTTCCCGTCGAGCGTGCGCCCGTCGTCCGAGAGCCGGCACGTGTCTTTCCACGCGCCGCCCTTGAGCGTGGTCTTGTCGGCGCCGCGGAAGACGAATGTGTCGCCGTCAGAGGTCCACGTGGCGTCCGCATTCAGACGGCCGTCGTCGTAGAGAGTCCACTCCGCGACCTTTCCGGGGGCCCATCGATAACGGAACTTGGCGATGGCCTTCGGACTGAGGAACTCCTTCGCGCGCCCCTGCACCGTGCGCAGCGCGCCCTCGTTCTTCAGGCCCGCGATCGTGCGCTCCACCGAGTCGAACTTGGGTTTCGCGTCGTCCCGAGCGCGCCGCACGGCAGCGACGTAGTCCATCGACGCCTTCCGCAGCGGCTTCGACAGCGGAACGAAGCCCTTTCCGAGGAAGGACGTCCGCTCGGCGGTGAGGCGATCGATCTCCGCGAGCGTCTCCTCGTTGCGGCCCGATGCGCCGCCGAGCCCATCGCGGCGCTTCTCGATCTCCTTGTCGATCGTGGCGACGAGCTCCGCTTTCTCCTTCTCGATCGCCGCCGACAGGTCGTCGCTCGCCGTCTTGAAGCGCGCCATCGCGATCTCGAGCGGCGTCTTCTCCTTCGCGGGCTGCGCCGGCGTGTCGTCGCCGCGAGGCGCGAGCGGTGATGGCGCCGCGCCCGCGAGCGCCGGCGTGAGCGCGGCGATCCAAACGACGGCACATCGAGCGAGAAGCGTGCGTTGGCCCGAGTTCATGGCGCCTCCGAACGTCGCCGCGCGCGGCGGCCGACGGCGAGATGCTACGTCGTTGCGGAGGACCTCACAATCGCCGCGAGCGCGCCAACGGCGCGCGAACGTCACGCGAAACCAACAACGCGGGCGCGCGAACGGCCGTAGCCGACTCGCGTGCCCGCGCACTGGTTCCTCTCTGCCCCTTCTCCCTTGTCCCTCTCCGCCCACGTGCATTCCGTGGCGCGCCGAGGCGATCTCTCAGCGCCGCGACAATTCTTTTCGCACGCCGCGTTCGCGCGAGGAACCACGCAACCTCTACGAGATCGACACGCGCCGATCGCATCGCTGTCGCGAGACCGCTTCGGCGGCCCGCGCGTCGCACGGTGCGAGGCGCGAGCGC
Source organism: Phycisphaerae bacterium (assembly GCA_016795035.1). GTDB lineage: Bacteria > Planctomycetota > Phycisphaerae > Phycisphaerales > SM1A02 > JAEUIT01. Next base: position 19,387 of record JAEUIT010000045.1, read on the forward strand.
CGCGGGACGGCCGCAACGGAAAGGGATTGCACATGAAGACGCGCACGTCATCGATCGTTCGTCACGACGCCGGCCGCACCTGGTCGTTCCGCGCCACGTCGCTCATCGCCGCGGCCGCGCTCCTCGGCGCGCCGAGCCTCGCGCTCGCGTCGAACGAGTGCGCGGGCGACCTCACCGGCGACGGCCACGTCGATTCGATCGACCTCGGCATCCTCCTCGGCGAGTGGGGCGCGCCTGCAACGCCGAGTTCGAGCGCGGATCTCGACCAGAGCGGCACGGTCGACGCATCGGACCTCGGCGCCATGCTCGGCGGCTGGGGCCTCTGCTGCCCCGGCGAGACGATCTCCTACGCGGGGCCGCTCACCTTCTTCGCCGACGGCCTCGCGCTTGCGGTCGACGCCCACGGAACGCTCCACCGCTCGCCCGACGGCGCCGACTTCGTCACGACCGACGGGCCGATCCTCATGGCGGCCGACGGCGTCGCGATCGGCGCCGTCTCGATGACCGACGCCACGCTTCAGGTCACCGTGGCTGAAGGACGGCAGTCGACGACGTACGAGTTCCTCGCGACGCCCGACGACGCCGTGCTCCTCGTCGACGGCGCGGCGGCCTCGCTCGACCTCGCCGTCGATCTCGCCCGGCAGGAGATCGGCACCCCGGCTGCAACGTGGTCGTCGTCGACCTGCGCGATCGTCTCCCTGATGGCGATCGGCCAGCACGGCGGCTGGCAGTGCGCGATGAATGGCGACGGCGTCGCGGCAAGCGCCTCGTGCCTCAAGAAGATGAAGATCGCGTCGATCGCGATCGCCGTGATCGGCCTCGCGGCATGCTTCACGATCTACGCCGCCTGCAACGCGGGGGCGGTGTCGCTCACCTTCGGCGGCGCGCTGATCCCCTGCTGGCTCCTCTACCAACTCTGCAACGCGGGGATCATCGGCTCGTCCGCGGCGGTGTACGCGAAGTTGAAGCAGATGTGCTGAATCGCCAGCGGCTGCGAGGCAGGTTGGGCAGCCGCCTCCTCTGTCTCCGTCTCTTTCTCTCCGCGGGCTGCCTTCTCAACACGCGCCTCGTGTCTCCGTGATCACAGGTCGCTCGTTCCTTGGCGCGAGTCTCGGCGGGTGACGAGAGACGAGTGAAGCGAGAGGAGTGACGACAGTGACAGGAGGACCGTGGAGAGAAGAGAGCCGAGACGGAGACGGAGACAGATGAACGCCGTCCGTGCGGCAGGGCTCAGCGCGCGGCCATCTCCACGTACTTCACCGCGTGCGGTCCGACGTACAGCGCCTGCGGGCGAATCAGTCGGTTGTCCTTCAGCTGCTCGATGCAGTGGCCGCTCCAGCCCGACATGCGGCTCATCGCGAACATCGGCGTGAAGAGGTCGAGCTCAAGGCCGAGCGAGTGGTACGTGGTCGCCGAGTAGAAGTCGACGTTCGGCCAAATGCCCTTTGGGCCGACTTCCTTCGCCATGAGCTCCTCGATCGCGTGGGAGAGCTCGTAGAGCTTCTCGTTGCCGGTGTCGGTCGCGACCTGCTTCGAGAAGGTCTTGAGGTACGTCGCGCGGGGATCGGTCGTCTTGTAGACGCGGTGACCGAAGCCCATCACGAGGTCCTTCTTCGCGAGTTTCGCGCGGATGTAGGCGTCGACGCGATCGAGCGTGCCGATCTCGTTGAGCATCACCATCACTTCCTCGTTCGCGCCGCCGTGGAGCGGCCCCTTGAGGGTGCCGACCGCCGTCGTCATCGCCGAGTACATGTCGCTCAACGTCGCGATCGTCACGCGGGCCGCGAAGGTCGACGCGTTCAGGCCGTGGTCGGCGTGGAGGATGAGGCAGACGTCGAGGGCGCGGTTCATCGCGGCCGTCGGCTTTTGGCCGGTGAGCATGGTGAGGAAGGAGCCGGCGATATTCTGCGTCGCGTCGGGCTTCGCGAAGGGCTTGCCCTTGCGATGGAGATCAAAGTTCGCGATGAGCGCGGGCGTCTTCGCGACGAGCTTGAGCGCCTTCATCCGGTTCGCGTCGAGCGAGTCGTCGTCGGCGTTCGGATCGAGCGTGCCGAGCGCCGACACCATCGTGCGGAGCGCATGCATCGGCGTCGCGTGCTTCGGCAACGTCGAGATGACCTTGTACATCTCGTCCGGCAACGCGTACTCGGCGCGGAGCGACTGCTCGAACGCGGCGAGTTCCGCCTTCGTCGGAAGCCGGAGGTTCCAGAGGAGGAAGACCGTCTCCTCGAAGGTCGAGTTGCGGGCAAGCGAGTCGATGTCGATGCCGACGTACTCGAGGATGCCCTTCGCGCCGTCGATGAACGACATCTGCGTTTCGGCGGCGACGGTGTTGGCGAGTCCCTTGTCCCACGAGGGCTTGACGACGGACGGTTCGGACGCGGGCTTCTCGGCGGTCACGGTCATTGGTGGAGAGGTCGAGGTGCAGTGCGAGCCGCGGCGGCCTCGACGGGGCGCTGCCAGCGGGAGCGAGTTCCGCATGGTAGAGAAGTCGGCGTCGCGGCAAAAGGAGAAGGCAGAGGAGTCAGGATTGAGGAGTCAGGAGTCAGGGGAAAGCCCTTCGAATCCCGTGACCTTCGGAGTGCCGTTTCCACTGACTCCGGACTCCTGACTCCTGACTCCCCACTCCCCGGCGCCGGCTTTCCCGCCTCCCCGCCCCCCCTCCTTACACTCCGCCGCCATGATGTTTCCGATCGGGACCGACCGCGACGGCGGCCGCCCCGCCCTAGCGACCGTACTCCTGATCCTCGTGACGATCGTGGCGTATGGCCTCATGCAGATGGACGTCGGGGCCCGATTCGTCCCGCGTGACAGCGGCGTGGGTCCGATCGACGCCTTCCTGTCGATGTTCGCGCTCTCGCCCCGCAATTTCCGCTGGTGGAACCTCTTCAGCTACCAGTTCGTCCATGATCCGACCGGCATCGGTCACCTCGGGATGAACATGCTCGGGCTTTGGACCTTCGGGAAGCCGGTCGAAAGCCATCTCGGCTTCTGGAAGTTCCTGATCCTCTACCTCACGCTCGGTGCGATCGCGGGCGCGGCGCACTGCGCCCTGTCGCCGGCGCCGGTCCTCGGCGCGTCCGGCTCGGTCATGGGAATTCTCGGGCTCTTCGTGACCTTCTTCCCGCGGAGTACGACCCAGTTCGTCGTCGTCTTCTTGGGGATCAGCACGATGGCGATCCAGAGCCTCTGGGTCGCGGGGTTCTACGTCGTCGTCGACCTCCTCCTCCAACTCCTCACGTGGTCGGGCATGGCGGACTCGCGCGTGAGTAACGCCGCCCACCTTGCGGGCATGGGGAGCGGCGTCGGCCTCGGCCTCCTCATGCTCAAGGTTGGCATCGTGCCGCGCGGCGAATGGGATCTCCTCTACTCGCTGAAGCAGTGGCGAAAGCGCCGTCAGATCCGCGCCGCGCTCCGACACACCGGCCCGACCGCGAAGCGCGACCCGACCTCGAAGGCGCCGGACGTCCTGACCGACGAGGTCGCGCAGCTGCGCGCGACGATCCAGGCGGCGCTCAAGTCGCCGAACCCCGCGTCGGCGATCGACGGCTACCGACGGCTTCTGTCGCGCTCGCCGGGCGCCGCGCTTCCGGCCGACGCCCAGCTCGAGCTCGCGAACCGCGTGCTCGCGTCCGGCGACAGCGGGCTTGCCGCCGAGGCATACGAGGCGTTCCTCGCCACCTACCCGGCCGACACCCGCACGACCGAAATCTCGCTCCTCCTCTCGGTCGTCCTCGTGCGAAGGCTCGGCAAGGCGGACCAAGGCCGACGCGTGCTCCTGCCGCTTCGGGATCGCTATCTGACGGCGGACCAGAAGGAGCTTGTGACGCAACTGATCGACGAGTGCGGCGGCGCCCGCGAGGGAATGCCGGGCGACGGCGGCCGCGGCAACGCGGAGTCGCGCCGGTGACGCCGCGGCGCACGCGCGTCAAGATCTGCGGCCTCTCGACCGACGCCGACGTCGTTGCAGCTGCGGAGGCGGGCGCCGACCTCGTCGGCTTCGTGCTGTGGCAAGGGAGCCCGCGTCACGTGACGCTCGAGCGCGCCCGCGCGCTTGCCGCCCTCGCGGCGCGGCACTCGCTCGAGTCGGTCGCGCTCGTCGTCGACGCCGAGCCCGCATTCCTCGCGGCGCTCGGCGACTTCGATCGCGTGCAATGTCACGGCCACGAGAGCTGCAACGCGGTGTCACGCGCGCCGAAGCCGGTCCTGCGCGGATTCCCCTTCTCGCCCGAGGCCTTTGCGACGTGGGCGGCGTGCCCGTCCGTCGACGCGCTCCTCGTCGACGGGCCGCGCGGCGGCAGCGGCGAGGCGTTCGACCACGCGCCGCTCGTGCCGCTCGTCGCCGCGAGCCCGAAGAAGGTCTTCCTCGCCGGCGGCCTCACGCCCGAAACGGTCGGCGCGGCGATCGCGCGGGTGCGGCCGTACGGCGTCGACGTCTCGAGCGGCGTCGAGCGGACGCGCGGCGTGAAGGACCCGGAGCGGATGGCGGCGTTCTGCGCCGCCGTGCGCATGGCCGACGCGCTCAGCGCTTGAGCGTGACGTCGCCCGAGGCCGTCGAGATCTCGACCGTCGCGTTCGCGCCCTTGAGCGTCGCGTTGCGGCGCGCGACGTCGGCGGCCATGCCGGGCGCGAGCGAGATGCTTCCGCTCGCGGTCGAGATGGTGCCGCCGGGATTGACGTCCGCGGGGACGACGAAGGTCACGTCACCCGACGCCGTGCTCGCCTTGAGGCGGGTCCCGGGGTTCAGGAACGCCGCGTTCGGCAGGAACGCGACGAAGAGGTCGCCCGACGCGGCGCTGCCGGTGAAGTCGCCGGTCACGCCTTCGATGTGGATGTCGCCCGAGGCGCTCTCGGCGCGGGTCGTGCTGGCGCCGCCCGCGAACTGGAGGTCGCCGCTCGCCGCGGCCCAGTTCAGCGTCGTCACCGGACGGAGCGTCTTGATCGTGGCGTCGCCGCTTGCGGTGCGCACCGTCAGGCTCCCGAGACCGATGTCGCGGAGGCTCATGTCGCCCGACGCCGAGGCGAACGTGGCGTTGATCGCGCCGAAGTCGCCCTTCGCCGTCACGTCGCCCGAGGCCGTCGACACGCTCACCGGCACATTCGCCGGCACGTTCACGACGATCTTTCCGCGGCCCGAGTACGAGCCCTTGAACGACCAGTTCTGCCCCTCTTCGCCTTGCCGGACTATGAGCTTGTCGCCGTCGCGCTTCACGAAGACGTTCACGAACTCGATCTCGCGCTCGGCGGTCTCGTTGCCGCCCGACGTCTCGAGGAAGACGCTCGCGTCGATCGCGACTTCGTTCGTCGTCGCGACGCCGAGCGTCACGTCGCAGAAGCGCGAGGAGATCTCAAGCGACGCCGGGGCGGGTTCGGTCGTGACGAGATGCCGTTCGGCCTTGCCGTCGAGGACGCCGCAGGCGGCGAGCATGAGGGCGGGCGCGAGGAACGCGGCGAGGGCGAACGAGCGGAGCGTGGACGTGGTCATGGGCGGGATCTCGAACGGGGTCAACGGAGCTTGGGAAACGGGCCGCGGACGTTTCAACCTAGGTCTGGGAGGCGGCGAGGGCCGTCACGGCCAACCCGCACTCCGGGCACCGTTCGGTCGCGGCGCCGGCGAAGAGCTGTCCGCAGCCGGCGCAGCGCGGCTCCTCGACCTTGAGTTCGAACCGAAGGCCGCAGGTCGGGCAGGCCGAGGCGCCGAGCGGATGGGCATGCGAGCGGCGGCAGCGCGGGCAGATGATCGTGACCTCGCGAAGCGCTTCGCTGCCCGTCGAGAATTCCGGCACCGCGGCCCAACGCACGAGGGCGGCGACCGCGAGTCCGCTCGCGAGGAGCATGATGAGCGACGCGACGAACGGCATCGTCCACGCGTCCTCGTCCACTTCCGTCATAAGCGCCAAGGTGATCGCCGCGCACGCCGCCGACCCGGCGACCGCCCACTGCGCGAGGACGCCGAATCCGGCCAGTCGCGGCACGAACGCCACGTTCGCGATGCCGATCGCGTAGCCGGCCGCGCCGAGAAGGACGGCGAGCCGGACGTAGACGTGCGCCGGACCGTACGCCCCCCGCGCCGGCCAGAGATAGATGCACCAGAGGACCGCGATGATCGCGGCGATCGTCGCGAGCGAGGTCCCGACGAGCGGCCAGTGGCGCTGCCACCCTGTCGCGCGTCGGCGCGGAACGAGCCCGAGCGCCGCACCGCCGCCCCACAGGAGAACGGTGTACGCGATCGGACCGATCGGAAACGTCGATCGGTCGAAGGCATCGATGCCGCCATAGCCGTAGGCCTGGATGGCGAGGAGAAGCATGGCGACCAGGCCGCCAGCGACCGCCGTCACGCCGGCGGCGCGATGTCGAACGAGTTCGCGGGCACCGACCACGACGAAGGGCGACGCGCTCGCGAGGTAGACGAGAAAACTCAGCGTCGGCATCGCGTTGGTGCCCGGACTGAGATAGTCGATCCAGATCGCGAGAATCGCGAGGCAGAGCGCGAGCGCCATGATCGCGATGCCGGCGAGTCCGCCCCAGCGCTTCTCGGGGTGCGTCGCCCACAGGCCGAACGGAATGCAGCCGCCGGCGGTGATCGTCGCGAAGAGCGCGGTGAACGTGAGCCGCGACGTCGCGCCGCCCCAGGGCATGACGACGAGCGACAACGCGCACAGCGCGGTCACGCCGAGGCACGCGAGGGTCAGTCGAAGGATCAGCCGGCGCGAGTCCACGAGGCCGCACGATAGCCGGGCAGCGCCCGACCCGTTAGGCGGTCGGCGTCGCGACTCGCTCGGCGGCCCGGGCGGGCTTCATCTCAGTCGACGCGTCGACGTGCGACCGACGGCGCCGATCGCGGTCGGCGATCCACGCGCGCAATTGCCCCGCCCGCGTCTCCCAGCTCTTGCCGAAGCGCTCCCGCAGAAAGGCGCGATAGAGAAGCGTGAGCATGCGGTCGAAGGTGAGAAGCGCGTCAATCCGCTCCTCGAGCATCTGCCGCGGCGAGAGGCGATTCTCCTGGTCGCCCTTCGGAAGGACGAGACCTGCAACGCTGAACTTGTCGCCGTGCAGCGTGCAGCGGAATTCCTGTCCGTGCGCCGCGAGGAGCAATCCCATCTTGCGGGGCCACTTGCCCGACTGGAGCGCCTTCGTCGCCTCGATGAGTTTCGTCGGCGCGTCGCCTCGGAGCGCCTGCGCCCCGGTCACGCCCCAGGCGCACTCCATGTCGAGCGACTTCTCGATCGCAAGCGCGACGGTGATGTCGCCCGCCTCGACGACGCCCTCGTGCTCATCGTAGTGCCACCAGAGCCAGAGGAGGAAGAGGTTGCCGAGGAAGTCGTTGGGTTCGCCGCCGGCCTGCGCCCAGGGAACTTCGGGGCGGCCCTTCTTGCGGAACTCGGTCGCCGCGCCGCTGTTGCCCCCGCTGTGGACGTCGTCGGCGTCCGACTCGGGACCTTCGGGGCGCTTGACGAGGGCGTCGGGCAGCGCGTCCTCGAGCGCGCTTGCGGTTCCGAGTTCGGACAGGATGTCGAGCGCGACGGTGCCGGCGCTGCGCCGCTCAAGACGCAGATCGAGCGCCGCGTCGAAGAGGCTCTTCAACTCCTGGAACTGCTTGTCGCTCGTCGACGGCGCGAGGAGCGCCCCCGACGGCAAGTCCCACAGGAAGGGCAGCATCGCGATGCGCCGATACTTGCCGTCGGCGAGATCGCGTCGGCAGCGGTCTTCGGCTTCCTCGCGCGCTTCCTTGCGGTCGGAGCGGCTCAAGCCGGGAAGTCCCTCGCGGCCGAGGTCCCGCTGCGCCTTCTTTCGGCTGTCTTCCGCCATCGTGCGGTACGCCCGCTTGATCTCGCTCGGCACCGCGGCGGTGTCCACCCGCATCGCCGCAAGGAGCGACGCGCCGAAGCCGCAGGCGTCGTAGGTGAACTCGCCATCGAAGACGTGCCGGCCGGTGCAGAAGCCGCTCGCGATCTCCTTGGGCTCGCCGATGTCCGGGGCGAGAAGATGCTCGCGCAGTTTCGCGAAGAGGTCCTCGTCGGGGATCGCGTACGAGTCGCCGGAGGCCTGGACGAGATAGCGCGCGTAGCCAATGGAGCCGGAACGGAGGGGCATCCCCGCATGCTCGCGGAGCGGGCGGCGCTGCGGCGGAAGGCGTCAGGTTGTCCACACGGCCCAACGAAATCTTCGGACCTTGGGCTTGCGTCTGCCACACTTGTAGCACATAGTGCCACAGTTGTAGCACTTGCCGGTGTCCGTCCGTCTCCCCCCACGATTCCCATGCGCCTCAGCGATGCCGAGTGGACCGTCATGACCGCCGTCTGGGCGGTCGCCGCCGAACAGGACGTCGTGACCGCGCGCGACGTGCACGCGCGGATCGGCGACAGCGCGGAGTGGGCGTACACCACGGTGCGCACGCTCCTCGCGCGGCTCGTCGAGAAGGGCGCGCTGACCGAGTCGAAGCGCGGCAACCAGTGCACGTACGTCGCCCGCATCTCGCGCGAGGACGCCCGCTCGACCGCGGTGCGCTCGCTCGTCGAGCGCGCCTTCGAGGGCACGCTCGGATCGTTGCTGCAACACCTCGTCGCGAAGGAGCGGCTCTCGAAGCGCGACCGCGCGAAACTCCTCGAACTCCTCGACGCTGACGCCGCGAAGGACATCCAAGAGCCGCCGTCGCGCCCGGGGAAGCGGTCATGATCGGCGCCCTCGACGCGCTCGCCGTGCAGTGGTGGACGTGGGCGCTCCCCGCGGCGGCGCAGGTCGCGCTTGTCGCGCTCGTCGCGGCGCTCGTCGACCTTCTCTGCGTGCGCCGCGCGCGGCCACGGCTCCAGACGCTCCTCTGGGCGTTCGTCCTCCTGAAGTTCCTCGTGCCGCCGTGGCTCGCGTCGCCGTTCGCCGTGACCCGCCTCGTCGCCGCGCCCACGCTCGCGGCAAGCGCGGCCGAGGGCCCGAGCGTGCCGATGGCGCTCGTGCGCACCGTCGCGGCGGTGTGGCTCGCCGGGAGCGCGACGCTCCTCGTCACGGGCGCCTGGCGCCACCGACGCGAGCGGTCGCGCATCCTCCGCTCCTCGCTCCCGGCCGACGCCGACGCCCGCCGCGAGGTCGCCCGCGCCGCCGAGACGCTCGGCCTGCGCCGCCTGCCGGAGACGCGGATCGTCGACCGCCTCGACGAGGCCGCCGTGTTCGGCGTGCGCCGCCCGATCGTCCTCGTGCCGAGGCCGCTCCTCGCGGCCGCCCGCGACGGGGATCGCGCCGCGCTCGGGCACGTGCTTCTCCACGAGTGCGCGCACCTTCGTCGCCGCGATCCGCTCCGCGCGCTCCTCTCCTTCGTCGTTGCAGCTTTGGCATGGCCGCATCCGATCGCGTGGCTCGCGCGACATCGCCTCGCGGCGCTCGCGGAGCTCGCGACCGACGCCCACGTCGTCCGCACGATCGGCGACGGCGGCTCGACGTACCGCCGCACGCTGACCGATCTCGCCCGCACGCTGCTGCATGAGCCGCCGAACGCACGGGCGGTCGGTCGCCTCGCGTTCGTCTTGCCCGGCTGGCCCGGTCGCTCGCTCCTCCTCGCCCGGCTCGAGCACCTGCGGCGCGGCGTCGCGCCGCGCTCGCGGCTCGACGCCGTCGGTCTCGTCGTTGCAGCCGCGTTGGTCGCCGGCGCGCTCCTTCCGCTCGCGAACCCGCCGACGCCGCGCGACGAGCTGTGGGCCGCGTCGCGCGGGTGCATCGAGAAACGCCTTCTCTTCTGGAGTTACCTCGGCGAAGCGTCGGGCACGACGCCCGCCGCCGCGCCGGCCCCGTCCCCCGCTTCCGCCCCCATTCCGAGGACTGATCCATGAGACTCCCGACCGCCTCCCGCACCGCCGCGCTCGCGGCCTCGTTCCTCGCCGGCGCACTCGTCGTTGCAGGCGCCGGCTGGCGCCAGGCCGAGCCGCCGAAAGACGCGTCCGCCGAAACGGCCCAGCAGAAGGCGATGCGCGAGGCGATGGAAAAGGCCGCGACGATCGTGAAGCCCGGACCCAACCACAAGGCGCTCGAGCGATTCGTCGGGACGTGGGCGGTGTCGGTGAAGATGAGCCTCGGGGGCGCGGAGCGCACGCAGGACGTCGGCACCGCCACGTGGTCCTGGCTCATGCCCGGCCGTTGGCTCAAGGCCGAGCTCGACGGCACGCTCATGGGCATGCCCTTCAAGGGCTTCCAGATCCTCGGCTACGACAACTTCAAGCAGAGCTTCGTCTGGACCGGCGTGAGCGGCATGGACACCGCGATGACGCACGCCGAGGGCGACATGGATCCCGGCGACAAGGCGCTCATCCTCTACGGCACGCTCGACGAGTACCTGACCGGCGAGCACGACAAGATGGTGAAGTACCTCTATCGCTTCGAGTCGCCCGACCGGATGACGCTCGAGGTCCACGACCTTCCGATCGGCGAGAAGAACACCAAGGTGCTCGAGTTCGTCTTCGACCGGAAGAAATGACCGCGTTGCAGCCGCCGCGAAGGACGACCCATGGCCAACTTCTCCCACAGCGTTCGCGTGCGAGCCCCGGCCGCACGCGTGTTCCACGCCATCAGCGACTTCCCGAACGCACCCACGCTCATCAAGGGCATCACGAAGATCGAGATGCTGACCGACGGTCCCACGCGCGTCGGCACGACGTTCCGCGAGACGAGGATGATGTTCGGGCGCGAGGCGACCGAGACGATGGAAGTCTCGCGCCTCGAGCCCGGCCGGGCCTACGAGCTCACGTGCATGAGCTGCGGCTGCCGGTACGTCTCCGAGATGCGGGCGCAGCCGGTCGGAGACGAAACCGATCTCTCGCTCTCCTTCCAGGCGACGCCCCTGACCTTCATCGCAACGGTCATGGGCTTCGTCATGCGGCCCCTCTTCCGGTCGATGTGCAAGGCGATCTCGAACGACCTCGTCGAGATGAAGGCCGAGATCGAGCGGCGTGAAGCCGCGACGGGCTGAGCCGGTACGCTTCGGCCATGACGATCGCCCGCTTCGCTTCCGTCGCGCTCTCGCTCGCCGCGCTGGTCCTCGCCGTGGGCTGCTCGTCCCCGTCGAAGTCGGACGTCGCGGCCGCCGAGGAGTACGTCCTCGTCACGCTGAAGCGCGGACCGCGCGTCGCCGAGAAGTCCGACGCCGAGCGCCAGGAAATCCAGGCCGGCCACATGGCGAACATCCGTCGCCTCGCCGACGAGCACAAACTCGTCGTTGCAGGTCCGTACGGCAAGGAGAACCACGACCCGACCTCGCGCGGGATCTTCATCTTCGACGTCGACTCGATCGCCGAGGCGAAGACGCTCACCGACACCGATCCCGCGGTCGTCGCGGGGGTCCTCGCGATGGAGACGGAAACGCTCGCGACCGCCTCCGACCTGCGCGGCGCGGTGGCCCGCGACAGCGCGCGAGACGCGCAGCTCAAGGCGCAAGGCCGCGAGCTTCCGATGAACGAGCGCATCCGGGCGTACGTCCTCGTCCGCGCCGACGACGGCGCGCGGGCCGCGAAGGTCATCGCGGCCGCGATCCCGGCAAAGGCGGTCCTGATCGACGGGCGCGTCAATGTCACGAAGGGATTCTGGGTGATCGACGCCCCGGATTGCTCCACGGTGCGGGAATGGCTCGGAACGTCGCTCGACGCCCTCGGCCCGTGCACCATCGACGAGTGGTGGTCGACGACCACGCTCGTGCCCGACGCCTCGCCGACGGCGTGACCGCGGACGGCTCGACGTTTCAGGCGGCGGAGCCCGACTCGACCAGCCGCACCGTGCGCTTGCCGTCTTTCTCGACGACGTCCGCTGCGATGCCCAGTTGCACGAGGTGCGCGACCGGACCGTGCGGCTTCGCCTTCTCCTCATCGAGACGGCGCTTCGCCGCGGGGTTCGCGTAGGTGTTGAAGAGCATCGCCTTCACCGTCGCGAACATTCCGCCGACGCTCGCGAACGTGTGGTTCACGGCGCTCGCCTCGTAGCCCGAGTGCACCATGCAGTTCGCGCACTTCGGGTTGCCGCTCGAGTGGCCGTAGCGCTCCCACTCGGTCTCGTCGATGAGTTCGGAGAACGTGTCGACGTAGCCTTCCTGGAGGAGGTAGCACGGCTTCTGCCAGCCGAAGATGTTGTAGGTCGGCATGCCCCACGGCGTGCATTCGTACTGCCGCGTGCCCATGAGGAACTCAAGGAAGAGCGGCGACTGGTTGAAGCGCCACTTCTGCTTCCCGTCCTTCCGGTTCGAGAGGATCATCTCGAAGAGTTCGTTCGTCTTCTGCCGCTTGAGGAAGTTCTTCTGGTCGGGCGCCTTCTCGTAGGCGTAGCCCGGCGAGAGCATCATGCCCTCGACGCCGAGGGCCATCATCTCGTCGAAGAAGGCGCGCACGGAGTTGGGATCGGCGCCGTCGAAGAGCGTGGTGTTCGTCGTGACGCGGAAGCCCATCTTCACGGCGAGGCGAATGCCGTCGACTGCCTTCTCGTACGTGCCTTCGCGGCACACCGCGAAGTCGTGGTGCTCCTCCTGGCCGTCCATGTGCACCGAGAACGTGAGGTACTTGCTCGGCTTGAACCAGCCGGCCTCGAGCTTCTCCTTGAGGAGGAGCGCGTTCGTGCAGAGGTAGATGTACTTCCGCCGCGCGACGAGACCTTCGACGATCTCCTTGATGTTCGGATGAAGGAGCGGCTCGCCGCCGGGAATCGAGACCATCGGCGCGCCGCACTCCTCGACGGCCTTGAAGCACTGCGCCGGCGTGAGCTGCCGCTTGAGGATGTGAGGCGGGTACTGGATCTTGCCGCAGCCCGCGCAGGCGAGGTTGCAACGGAAAAGCGGCTCCAGCATGAGGACCAGCGGGTATCGCTTGCGACCTTGAAGCCGTTGCTTCAGGACGTAGGTGGCGACGGTCCACATCTGGGAAATCGGTACGGGCATCAGCGACGATCCGGAGGCGAAAGGCGGCGTCCTCACCCGGCGCCGCCTGATGGCAGCGTCCGAAACGGAGAGGCACGGAATGGGAACGGATGGTACCGATCTCGGACGATCGCACCGTCCGAGAGTCGCGGAGGGCACACGAGATCGCCGGCCGAGTCGCACGTTTGGCGAACCGGGCCACGCGCGCCTCGTAGTCGAAGCGTGAGTGCTGCCCTCCCGATCAGCATCCTCCTCGCGAACGCCATCGTGGGGTCCTTGCGCCGCGGCTCGTCCGACCGGCCAACGGCTCCCGCGCGGGCATCGACCCACAACGCGTCGTCGACCGATATCCTCGCCACCCGCGCGATCGGTGTGCCGGGGGCGTCCGCTGCGGCGGCCGCAGACGGATCCTCGACCTCCATGGCGCGCGGAGCCCGAATGACTGCGGATTCCCGCTCTGAGCCCAACTCCGCTCCGCGCCCCGATCCGACCGACGAGACCCTTCTCGTCCAGAGTCGGGAGGGCGACCGCCGCGCGTTCCAGACCCTCGTCGAGCGCTATCGCGAGGACCTTCTCCGATTCCTCTTCCGATTTCTCGGCTCGCGAGCGGCGGCGGACGACGTCTTCCAGGAGACGTTCCTTCAGGTCCACTTGGCGGCCGACACCTTCGACGCCGATCGTCGCTTCCGTCCGTGGCTCTTCGCGATCGCAGCCAATAAGGCCCGCGACCATCACCGTCGGCAGCGGCGCCGCACCATGACGAGCCTCTCCGCCCCGGTCTCGGACGGCGACGCCTCGCTGGTCGATCTCCTCGAAACCGACGCCCCCGAAGCCGGTCGCGAGACCGATACCCGAGAGATCGGCACCCGAGTGAAGCGGGTGGTCGACGAAATGCCGAACCACTACCGCGAGATCCTGCTACTGGCCTACTTCCAGCGGATGAGTTACCAGCAGATCGCTGAGTGCCTCTCGATTCCGCTGGGCACGGTGAAGAGCCGACTGCACGCCGCAGTGGCGCACTTCGCCGGGTCGTGGAAGGCGCTCTATCCGACGGACGCGCCCGACGGCCTCCCTGGCGGCGACGCGCCGCCAACCTCCTGACCCCTTTCCTGACGCTTCGACACGTCCTTTCGTGCGAGGGATTCGACTGCATGTCCGCTCCGAACGACGCATCCAACGATCACCACAGCGAGCTGCCCGCACCTGAGACGCTCGCGGCGCGACTGTCTCCGCGTGACGCCGAGCTCCTCGACGCGTTGGTCGCGTGCGACTTCGATCCCGCCAAGGTCGAGACGGTCGCGGGGCCGTTGACGGCCGACGACCGCACGCGCGTGGAACGACTCCTCGCCCAATTCACCCTCCTCGACGCCTATCCCGAGCCGGAGGTCAGTGAGAGCGATGCCGCCACCCTCGTCGCCGCCACGCTCGCCCGCGTGCGCCGCGCCGACGAAGAGCGCGAACGCACGTTCTCGATCGAGAGCCACCCGGCGTACGCCGGCACCCCCGCGTGGCGGCGCTTCCGCTGGTCGGATCTCGTGGCGGTCGCGTGTGTCGCGATCGTCGGCGTGAGCGTGATCGTGCCGGTCGTCTCGTGGTCGCGCGGCCGCTCGCTCGAACTCTCCTGCTCGAACAACCTCCGCACGCTCGCAAGCGGCGTGTCCACGTACTCGGGAGACTTCGGCTCGCTGCCGATGCGGGCGTCGGTCCTTCCCGACCTCTCGAACTGGCTGACCTATCGCCACTCCGACAACCTGAAGGCGCTCACCGACCACTCGTACTGCACGACCGGCTGCCTCTGCTGCCCCGGGGACCACGATCCGAACGGGTCGTACGCGTACCAGGTGATGGCGGCGACGAAGCACCCGATCTGGAATGCCGGGCCGCGGATCCCCTTGATCGGCGACCGCAATCCCCTGATCGATCTCGCCCGAAGCGGGGAGTCGATCGCCGAAGTCGCCCTCAATAGCGAGAGCCACAACGGTCGCGGCCAGAGCCTCCTCTTCACCGACGGCTCGGTCGACTTCCTCTATGCCCCCTACGTTGCCCCGTCAGGGATGGCGAAGGGCCCCGGCGACAACATCTGGCTGCCGTACGGCAATGGCGCGAGCGCCCTGAGCGACCGCCCGAGCGGCAATGTGGACGCGTTCTTGCTGCACTGAGTGAGGCAATACAGGGATTCAGGATTCAGGAGTCAGGAGCGAGTGAAGCGCCATCGCCGAGCCCTGATCTCGGTTCCACTGACTCCTGACTCCTGACTCCCTCCCCTTGCCCCCTCCGCCGACTTCCGGTACCTTTCCCGATTCTCGCCACTGCACGCCCGGACGCGATCGCGTCGGAGCGGACTGTCAGCGGCGACGCGCTTGAGGTTGTCATGCCGAAGAACAAGAGTCACAAGGGCCTGCTGAAGCGAATCAAGATCACGAAGACCGGCAAGATCCGGTTTCGCGCTCCGGCGAGCCGCCACTTGAAGAGCAATAAGACCGGAACGCAGGTGCAGTCGTATCGCAAGAATCGCTACGCCCGCGCCGGCAACCTCAAGGCTCTCAGCAAGATGCTCTTCCGCCCGCTCCGGAGCGAAGAGCAGCACGAGGCCATGCTCCTCGCCGCCGAAGGCTCCTGCGGCAGCTGCGGCTGCGACTGCTCGGGCGGCAAGAAGTAAGCCCGGCCGACTCACGAATCACGAAACGACCGTTCACAGGTTTGGCCGTCGGGCATAAAGCGCGAGCGAGTGCTCGCCTCCGCCGGCCGCCCTCACACGAGGACGAGACCCCATGCCCCGCGCACGTAAGGGCGCAGCCCGTACCCAGGCTCGCCGCAAACTCCTCCGCGAAGCTCGCGGCTACTTCGGCACCAAGCACCGTCACAAGTACCAGGCCAAGATCGCGCTCTGGCGCGCCGGCCGGTATTCGTGGCGCGACCGCCGCGCCCGCAAGCGCGACTACCGCGCCCTCTGGATCACCCGCATCACGGCCGCGTGCCGCATGCGTGGCACCCGCTACAGCCTCTTCATCAACTCGCTTCAGCGGAAGGGCTGCCTCCTGAACCGGAAGATGCTCTCGCAGATCGCGATCGACGACCCGGCGACGTTCGACTCGCTGGTCGCGATGGCGAAGTGAGTGTGAAGAGGAGTCAGGATTGAGGAGTCAGGAGTCAGTGGAAGGCGAGTTGACATCGCTCGCAGGGTGTTGAACCCTGAATCCTGACTCCTGAATCCTGACTCCTCGCGGCTTGCGGCCGCGCCCCCCGTGTCCCTCTCCTCCACAAGACTCGCGCTCATTGGCGTCGCGGTGAATGCGGCGCTCGTCCTCGTCAAGGGCGCGGCGGGCATCTTGGGCAACTCGGCGGCGCTCGTCGCCGACGCGATCGAATCGGGCGCCGACGTCGCGGGCTCGCTCGTGACGTGGTGGGGCTTGCGCCTCGCGGGCCGTCCGGCCGACGCCGACCATCCCTACGGCCACGGCAAGTGGGCGCCGATCACGGCACTCGTCGTTGCAGGCATGCTCGTCGGCGCGGCGGTCCTCATCGTGATCGAGGCGATCCGCCAGATCATCACGCCGCACCACTCCCCCGCTCCGTTCACGCTCGTCGTCCTCGTCGTTGTCGTCGTCGTGAAGGAGATCCTCGCGCGGATCGTCGCCCGGCGAGCGCGCGTCGAAGGCAATCTCGCCGTTGCAGGCGACGCCGCCCATCACCGCAGCGACGCGATCACGTCGGCCGCGGCCTTCGTGGGCATCCTCGTCGCGATCATCGGCGGCGAAGGCTGGGAGCGCGCCGACGACATCGCCGCGCTCGTCGCCGCAGGCGTGATCCTCGTGAACGCGTTCCTCCTCGGGAAAGGCGCGCTCGCCGAGCTTCTCGACGAGGCGTCACACGGCGAACTCGAGGCCGACGTCGAGCGCCTCGCGGCCGAGGTGCCGGGCGTCGTCGCGGCGCACAAGTGCCGCGTCCGCAAGGTCGGCGCCGATCTCTGGGCCGATCTCCACGTGCACGTCGACGGCGCGATGAGCGTGCGCGACGGCCATGCGCTCGCGCATCGCGTGAAGGATCACGTCCGCACGGCGCATCCGCGCGTCCGCGACGTCCTCATTCACGTCGAGCCCGCTGCTCCGCCCGCGCTTTCCGAAACGCCCGCCCCCCGGCCGTGACCGAGCCGAGGAGGTGGGCTGCAACAACGATCTCGAGGACCGACGCCAGGCCCGCGAGCGCGGCCGCGACGAAGACGAGCGCCGGATAGTCGGAGAGATCGAGGAGCGCATGGGCCAACGCGATCAGGATCGCTCCGATCCAGAGCCACGTGAGGAGGACGCGTCCGATCGAGCGACCGAGGACGCGCGCCGAGGTCGCGCCGCGCGGCCGGCACACGCGCACGGTGTAGTCGCCCGCGTGCACGAGGAGCGGGGCGCGGAGCGGAAGGAGCGCGACCCACAGCGTCGACGCGATCGGCGCGACGCTCTCCTCGCCGCGCGAGGCGGCGGCGATCCAGCCGATCACGAAGATGACGAAGACTGTCGCCACGCTTGCGAGCGTGACGTTGACGAACCCGGGCAGCCCGCGCTCGTTCGACGGATCCGGCGTCCACGGCCGCACGCGAAAGGCCAGCCGAAATCCGGCCGCGAGCGCGGTCGTACTCGCCACGACGATCGCCGCGAGCGTGACCGTGACGAGGACTTGCATCTCGTCGGGCGCGCCGAGCTTCGGACCGCTTTGCCGCACGCTCTCGACGATCGCCAACCCGATGAGCGCCGCGGGAGCGGTGACGAGGGCGAGTACGGCGCCGGCGGCGAAGAGGTCGAGCGCCGTGCGCAACGATGGCACGCACGGATCGTCGATCTCGGCAAGCCGCGCGAGCTCGACACTGCTTGCCGACACCGGCAGCCCGCATTCGGGACAGGCCCCGCGATGTTCCGTCGCGCGCAGGTCGTAGTTGCAGCGGATGCAGCGCACGCCATAAGGGTAGAGGAAGGGATCAGGGTCCGGGGTTCAGGGGCAATCCATCGGAGGTGGAGATCTGCCCCTGAACCCTGAACCCTGAACCCCGAACCCTCGCGGCCGCTCGGGGCCGCGCCCAATGACAAAGCGGCGGGCCAGATTGTCTGGCCCGCCGCGGGTTTCTCCCTAGTTGTCTCCGCCCCGTTCTCTACGTTTCAGCTGTCGCGAGCGATCCCGCGAGGGATCTCCCGTTGCGTTAGCCGAGGAGCGAGAGAACGGCCTGCGGGGTGCTGTTCGCGAGCGAGAGCGACTGAGTCGCGGCCTGCGACAGGATCTGCGAACGGGTGAGGTTCGCGGTTTCCGCGGCGAAGTCGGTGTCGCGGATCGAGCTTTCGGCGGCAGCCGTATTCTCGAGCGAGACGCCAAGGCTCGAGATCGTCGCACCGACGACGTTCTTCTGGAAGGCGCCGAGGCGACCTCGCATGCTCGAGACTTGCTTGATCGACGACTCGATGATCGCCTGAGCGGCGGACAGATCGCCGTTCTGGACGTTCGCCGAACCACCGGACTTCAGGGCCGACAGGAAGCCGTCGGCTTCGTTGCCGAGGTTACCCGTGGTGACCGTCTCGATGCCGAGCGACACCTTGCCGGCCAAGTTCACCTTCGGAGCGAGGTTGAAGTCCGCGCCACCGCCGGTGATGTAGAAGGTCGAGGCGGCGTTCGTAGTGTTCAGCGAGGTCGCACCGTCGAGCGTGAGGGCCACGTCGAAGCCGTCCGTCGAGACTCGAGCCGTCAGGCCGTCCGTAGTGGCCTGGGTACCGTTGATGAGGACCGTCGCGTCGCGACCGTATTGCTTCAGGTCGCTGGTCGCGGACGATGCCGCGGCCGAGGCGAAGATGAAGTCGGTCGTGTTCTGGTTCGCGAGTTCCTTCACGCGAGCGAAGGCATCGGTGCCGTAGCCCGTGGAGCGGATCGCGACTCGAGCGTTGTCGGTCGAGTCCTGCGCGGCGGAGACGCCCAACGCTTCGCGGAAGCTGTTGATCGCGGCGATGATGCCCGACTGCGACGTGCCCGACGCGAAGGTGAACTGCTGCACGCCCTTGGTGCCGGTGACTTCGAAGGTGACTTCACCCGAACCACCGTTGCCGAAGGTCGCACCAGTCGAGAGCCACACGCCGGCCGTGCGGGCCGAGGTGAGAACCGTGACGGTGACCGAGCGAGCCGAACCGTTGTCGGAGAGGCGCGCCGTATTGATGTTGACGTTCGTGATGTTGCTCGTGACGGCCGACGTCGTGTAGTCGAAGTTGCCGTTCAGGAGCTTCGTGCCCTGGAAGCTGGTCGCGTTCGCGATACGGTCGATCGTCTGGAGGATCGAGTCGATCTGAAGCTGGTTTGCGTCCTTCTCTTCCTGCGAGACGCCGGCTTCGTTGGCGGTGGCGCCGACGAGACCCTGGAGTTCGACGAGAAGGTTCGAGACTTCCTGCAGACCGCCTTCGGCGACGTTCACGACCTGGTCCGCACGCTGTGCGTTCGAGATCGCGCCGCTGATCGCCGTGCGCTCGGCACGCAGGTTCTCGCTTGCGATGAGACCGGCGGGGTCGTCCGCACCACGATTGATGCGAAGACCGGTGCTGAGGCGCTGGAGACTCGTCTGGAGGCCCTTATTCTGGGCTCCGAGGGTCCGCTGTGCGATCAGCGAGGAAATGTTCTGATTGATGCGACTCACTGCTAAGGTCCTCCGTGATCCGGCCCGGCTGTGTTGAGCCGAGTGGCCGGGCCGTTCGACCGGTCTCCACCATGGAGACTCGCGGTCAGAGACGCCGCCACGCGCGACGTTTCCCGAGGTCTCGCGGATCCTCCGCGTGGGCCTCTAGCTGTGCTCCTTTCGGACCGCGTCCTGCGACCGAACAGCCGTTCCCCTTGTGCGTCGCGAGGCTTGGCCGTCCGATGGCCCCTGAGTCGCGAAACAGGTAGAGCGGTCTCGAAGGTCATCGGAGTCGCATCTAGGCGACTTCAGACGAGGACGCCGTTTCAGCGCGAGCGCATGAAAAAAACGCCCCTCCAGAGCGCAACTCTGGAGGGGCGATAAGAGGATTCAGGATTCAGGAGTCAGGAGTCAGGGGGACCGACGAGGATCCAGGGTTCGGGGTTCAGGGTTCAGGGGCGAAGCGGCCAAGTCGAGACCGAAGTGCCTTTGCCCACTGACTCCTGACTCCTGAATCCTGACTCCTTCTTCACTACTGCAACAACGCCAAGACGTTCTGCGAGTTCGAGTTCGCGGCCGCCAGGACGGACGTACCGGCCTGCTGCAGGATCTGCGCTCGGGTGAGCGCCGCGGTTTCGGCGGCGAAGTCGGCGTCGCGGATCTTCGACTCGCTCGCCGTGATGTTCTCGCGACCGATCTGCAGGGCGCGAATATTCGTCTGCACCGTGTTTCGCTCGAATGCACCCAGGCGGCCTCGCATCACCGAGAGTTCGGTGATCGCGTTGTCGAGGATGTCGCTCGCGTTCGTGAACTGTCCGCTCACGACCGAGTTCGAGTTGCCGCTCTTCAGGCTGTCGAGGTAATAGCGGACGCCCGCGACGGTCGTGCCGCCCAAGCGACTCGCGGCGATACTCTTCACGCCGACGCCCGTCTGCTGCGTCGCCGAGACGCTCGGCCCAAGCTGGAAGAGCGCACCGCCGCCCGTCACGGTGAACGTCGACGGCGTGCCGTTGACGGTCGTCGCGAACGTCGACGTCAGGTCGAGCGACATCGAGAGCGCCGGCGTATTGAGCGAGATCTGGAGGCCGTCGCCGGTCGCGACCGCGCCGTTGATGATCGCACGGACGTCGCGGCCGGTGTCGCGCTGGATCGAGTTGCCGCCCTGCGCGTCGTAGGTCTGGAAGAAGTTGCCGCCCTGGCCGATCTTCTTCACCGACACGAACGACTCCGAGCCGAACGTGCGCGAGTTGAAGGTGAGGCCCGACGACTGGTCGCTCGGATCGACGAGGCTCGCGGAGACGCCGGTCGTGTCCTTCAGGACGTTGACGCCGGCGACGACCGCCGAGAGCTGCGTGCCGGAGTCGAAGGTAAGCGTCTGCACGCCCAACGGGCCGGCGATCTCAAGGGTGACCGCCGACTCGAGGACGCCCGTCGCGCCGGGCCGGTTGCCCGAGAGGAAGAGCGACGCGAGCTGCGCGCTCTGCACGACTTCGACCGAGACCGCCACGTTCGACGCGTTGCCGAACTGCACGCTCTGGAGGTCGACTTCCTCAATGGCGGTCGACGACACGCCCGAGGTGATGTAGCTCAAGGAGCCGTTCAGGAGTTGCAGGCCCGCGAAGCTCGCGGTGTTCGAGATGCGGGTGATCGATTCGATCGCCGAGTCGATCTCGAGCTGGTTCGCTTCGATCTCCTCCGGGCTCACGCCGCCGGAGTTCGCGCTCTTCACCACGAGGCTCTTGAGCGAGTTCAGGAGATCGGCGACTTCGGCGAGATAGCCTTCGCTCGTCGCGATGACGGAACTCGCGCGTTCGGAGTTCTCGACCGCCTGGTCGAGGCCCTTGATCTCCGAGCGCAGACGTTCCGACACGATCAGGCCGGCGGGGTCGTCGGCGCCGCGGTTGATGCGCAGGCCGGTCGAAAGACGCTGGAGCCTCATCGAGAGGTCGAACCCCGAGCGCTTCAGATTGTTCTGTGCGATCAGCGACGGAACGTTGGTGTTGATGCGAGACATTGCAATCCTCCTTGATTGCGCGGAAGCGGAATGCGAAGCCGGGAGTCAGGATTCAGGAGTCAGGAGTCAGTGGGAAATGCATTTCTTGCTCGGCGCTCCGGGTGCTTTCACCCTGAATCCTGAATCCTCAATCCTGAATCCTCTGTCCTTCATGCACTTTCCCGTCGCGCCGCTACCGACTGGTCCTTCGCGACGACGGGCGTCAACTCGATGCGTGCAGTGGGCAGGACCGTCCCGCCCATCGGGCGACGCCTCTCGACCGCGGCGGTCCGCGGCTTCAGCGCCAACATCTCGCCGCGGAAGATCGCCGCGTGCTGAGCTGCTTGTTGGTTTTCGTTCTTGATCGCGTCGTACACCTCTTTGCGGTGTACCGCGATGTGCGTGGGCGCCTTGATCCCGATACGGACCTTGTCGCCTCGAATGTCGACGACGGTCAACTCCACGTCGTCGCCAATCATGATTGTCTCATCCCTCTGTCGGGAGAGCACCAGCATGTGGAGCTCCTTCCTTGGATACGCCGCGCTGCCTCATGCGCGACGTGCCGCATCCGTTGCGGCCTCGTCCGAACTGATCGAAGAGGTCGTTCGCCTTGAGGGCAGGAAACGAACGAGTGCGTGCCGGTCTCGACTCGCGAGGTGTTAGGCCGTGGCCTTCGCGCGCTCGGAGACGTTCATCAGCACGTGACGCGTCGTCCAGCGCTTCTCCGCGAGTACCAGCTGCATCGCGGAGCAATTCTTGGCGTTGATGACGAGGGGCCCCTGGAGATTCGCGGTGAGCGCGCCGTCGCGCTTGTTCACGATGACGAGGACCTGCGCGTCGGCGAGTTCGCCGAGGCCGAGCTCGTCCATCTGCTCACGACGGATCTGCGCCTGGTAATCGGGGATCCAGAGCGCCGGATCGGTCACGACGAACGCAAGGTCCGGCGCGTCGATTGACTGGAGCCAGAAGAAGATCCCCTGCTCGTCAGGCTGGAGCAGCGCGTAGCGCCGGTAGCTCGAAAAGCCGAGCAGCCCAGCCGGGAACTGGATGATTCGACTGTCGTCGATCTCGACGGCACCGAATCGCGTGGTCTCTACAAGCATCGGAAACGCTCCGTTTCGTGCGGCCCTCCCAATCCTTGGTGGTCCGGCGACGGTCGCCGGGGACCTCCGTCCTCGCGTCGGATCCGGCCGCCGGGATCCGTCGCGTCGTGCGCGCCCGCACCGCGGGGCGCACATGTGCCGCTCGCCTGCCTACCGCAGGAAGTCGAGCAGGCTGAGTTCCTGCGTGCGGGCGGTGATCTGGTAGCCCGCGGTGAGTGCTTGCTGAAGGTTCGAGAAGCGCACCGCCGCTTCGGTGACATCCGTGTCAGCGACTTGCGAGCGGAGCGACTGGTCCTGCACCGTGAGATCCTCTTCGCGGGTGATCGCGTCGGTGATGCGCCGTGCTCGGACGCCGACGTCGGCGCGAGCTTCCACGGCGCGGCTCAAGTCCGCGTCGAGCCGCGATGTGGCAAAGGTGATGCCAGCCTCGTCATTGGCCTTGAGAGCGTCGCGAAGCGAGATGAGGTGGCTCAGGAGGCTGTCCACGGCAACCGTTGCGCGGTCGGTCCCGGCAAGCGTTGCGCCGGTCGTCGAGCCAAGGATGCCGAGGTCCTCGGCCGCGGTCGAGTTGTTGAGGCCGGTCACGCTCGTCGAGGTGCCGACGGTGGTGTCGGTGAGCGTCAGTCCGTTGCCGTCCTGCTTGAGCGCCGCGGTGAACTCGACCGGCGTGAGGCCGGCGGCCGCGGCGGCGTTGTTGATCGCGTCGAGGACGTCCTGGACCGTCTCGGCCCCGTCGATGTCGACGTCGAACGAGCGGCCGTCCTTCACGGTCACGCGGAAGTCGGTGTTGAGCGACGGGTCGGGCAGGCCGGTGAGCGGATCGGACTTGCCGGTGACGTTGCCGACGCCGCGGCCGTCGTTGAAGTCGGCGAGGAGCGTGGTGCCGTGGAAACTCCGCACCCCGAGCTGCGTGGCCGTCGTGCCGCCCGAGACCTCCTCGACGCTCATCGAGGCGCCGGAGAGCTCGTTCCGCATGTTGAAGCGGTCGCCCGACTCGGCGATCTCGAGGCGCACGCCGATATTCGTTTCGGCGACGAGACGCATGAGGTCGCCCGCCGTCGTCGCCGTCGAGAAGTCGACGAGCCGCGTCTGTCCGGCGTTCTGGATGCGAATCGTGCCGAGCGGAAGCGTGAGCCCGGACATCGACGAGAGCTCGGTGAACTCCGTGAGGCGCGGATCGAGGTCGAGACCGTCGGTCGTCGTGCCTGCCGGGTAACTCCCCACGAGGCCGAGGTCGGCGGCCATCGCCGCGACCGACGGATCGGCGACGGTGATGGTGACGCCCGCGCTCGGCGTGATCGCGAGGCGCGACGGGTCGGTGGACGAGATCGCGACGGTGGCGCCCGGGTCCTGCGCGGCGATCGCCGCCTGCAACGCGGAGGTGACGTCGCCGATCGTGTCGGCCTCGCTCAGGTCGACGTCGATCTGGACCGCGTTCACCGTGACGGTGAGCGAGCCCTTCGCGATCCCCTGCCCGCGGGCGCCGCCGAGGTCGGAGAGCCGCGTCGCGGCCGTCATGCCGGGATTGAGGTCGGCGAATCCTTCGACGCGCGCCGAGAGCGCGCCGTACGCCTGGTCGCCGCCCATCGTGATGCGCAGGTCGTCGCCGAGGGGAAGGTCGGCGACCATGCCCTTGCCCGCGCCGACATAGCGAAGCGCGCCGTACAAGCCTTCGATCGGCGCCTGCGCGTGCGCCGAGCCGCCGAAGAAGTGGATGCCGCGCTGCGAGCGGTTCGCGATGTCGACGGCGGCGTTGAGGATCGCGTCGATCACCTGGGCCTGATTCTGGCGCGTCGAGGCGTCCGAGCCGACGCCGATCTGCGAGAGGCCGACCGACTTCGCCTCGAGGACGAGATCGCTGAGGTCGCCGAGCGCCGCGTCAAGCGAGCTCACGATCGCGTCGGCCTGCGCGAGGTTCGACAGCCGCTGCTCGCGCCGTTCGAGGATGTCGTCGATCACCGACGCCGCGCTCGTGCCGACGACGTCGTCGCTCGGCCGGTTCAGCTTCTTCCCGGTGACGATCTCCTCCTGCGCGCGGAGCATGTCGCGCGTGGTGCCCGCGATCGTCGAGAGCGACATGCGCGAGGCCAGCATGGTCGGGACGCGGCTGAGATTTCCGGGGATGGCGTTCATGGGGGAAGAAGGGAGTCAGGATTCAGGAGTCAGGAGCGAGTGGGTGCGGAGTCGGATCTGGAGCGGTCGTTACCGTCACCGGCTCCTGATTCCTGGCTCCTGACTCCTTTGCGTCACGCAATGCTCAACAACGTCTGCATCGCCTCGTCGATCACGCTGATGAAGCGGGCGGCGGCCTGGAACTGGCGCTGGTACGTGATGAGGTCGACCGACTCCTCGTCGAGCGACACGCCGCCGACGGCGAGTTCCTGCGCCTCGAGGCCCTCGCGCACGATCGCGGCGCTCTCGGCGGCGTCGTTCGCGGCGGCGGTGCGCACCGCGTTGCCGTTCACGTGCGCCTGCCAGTAGCCGCGCAGCGAGCGGCCGCCGAGCGCCTCGATCGAGAGCGACTCGAGGCCGACCATCGCGAGCGCCGACCCGTTCGAGCCCGGCACGTGGTCGAGGCCCGACGCGAGCAGGCGCGGGTCGTCGAGGAGCGCCTGGTTGACCGCGATGTCGGTCGCATCGGATCCGGCGAAGAGCGCGTTGATGCCCAAGCCCGCGAGGACGCCGGAGCTGTCCTCGGAGAACGACACCTCGAAGCCCGCGCTCGCCGTGATCGAAAGTCGGCCGTCGCCGGTGACGCTCGCCGAAAGGTTGCCGAGCCCCGAGGCGTTGATCGACGCGACGAGGTCGTTCAGGCTCTGCGTTGCAGGATCGAAGGAGACGAGCGCGGACTCGCGCAGGCCCGTCGCCGCATTCGTGATGTGGAGCGCGAAGGAGCCGTTCCGCACGTCGAACGGAAGTTCCGTGGCGTCGGCCGAGAGCGCGGTGGTCGGGTTCGCGACCTGCACGAGGCCGGTGACCGAGCTCCATCCCGACTTGCCCTGGCCTTGGCTGTGGACGCGATTGGCCTGGAAGATCAGCTCGCGGGCGAACGTGTCGAGGACATCGATCGCCGGGTCGATCGTGTTCGCGCGCTGGCCGAGGAGCGCGCCGATCTGGCCGTCCTCCACCGAGAGCGTGCTGCCGTCGGCCTTGATGCGCACCTCGACCCTCGTGTCGTCGCCCACGGTCTTCGTGCGGAGTTCGAGGCCGCGGCTTTGGCCCGCGAGCACGACCGGAAGCGAGCCGACGAGCACGTCGATCGAGCCGTTCGGCTGCTCGATCGTCGAGACGTCGAGAAGCTCGCTGAGGTCGCTGACGAGCTGGTCGCGGCGATCGCGCAGCCCGTTCGCCTGGCCGGCCCCCTGCTCCGTCTGCGCGATCTCGCCGTTCACGGCCGCGATCTGCTGAAGAAGGCCGTCGGCCTTCTCGACCGATGCGGCAAGCGCGCGATCGGCCTCGTCGCGCAGGCGACCGTATTCGCCGCGGAGATTCTGGACGTAGTCGGCGACGCCGGTCGCCTGCCGCAGGACGAGCGAGCGCACCGCGTCGTCGTTCGGGTTGTTCGCGAGTTCGCTGAAGGAGTTGATGAACTCCGAGAGCTTCGAGCTGATGTCGTTGCCGGTGAGCTCATTCTGGAGCGACTCGAGCGCGCCGAGGAAGCGCTGGTCGATCGCGGTGCGCGCCTCGCGGGCGATCGCGCCGCGCACGCGCGTCTGCAACGCGGTGTCGACCGCGCGGCTGATGTCGCGCAGCTTGACGCCCGTGCCGACGAACGAGTTCGTGCCGATGCGGTTCGAGAGCCCCGGGGTGAGCCCCGCGACCTGCCGGTGGTAGCCGGGCGTCGCCGCGTTCGCCATGTTGTTGCCGGCGACCTGGATGGCCGCTTGGCTCGCGAGAATCGCGGACTGCCCGACGTGAAGTGCGGAGGTGAGGCCCATGGGGAGAAGGGTTCAGGGGTCAGGGTTCAGGGGTCAGGGGCAGGGTTCAGGGGTCAGGGGCAGAGTGGCTGTGCGTTCAGGGCACTGGATCCGGTTTCGAAGGGCTTGCCCCTGAACCCCGAACCCTCCCACCCTTCCCTCACGACTTCACATCGATCGAGCGAATCGGCGCCGCGAGCGCGACGCGACCCGCGCGGCCGTACACCGTCGCGCCGGCGAACGCCTGCTGCACGGCCTGGAAGACGCCGACGAGATGCTGCGAGAGCGCGTCGGCCGCCGCCCGCACGACGCTCGAGTCGCGTCGACAGCCCTCGATCTCCTCGCGGAGCGCGGCTGCAACGGAGAGAAGCCCGTCCCCCGAGGGCCCGAGCTTGCGGGCGATCTCGCTGACGGGAGCGGTGGCTGCAACGCCGAGTCGCTTCGAGAGCCCCTGCACGGCGACGACTCGCCGACGATCGAGGTCGCCGATGCGCGTCATGATCGCCCGTTCGGTCTCGACGCTCCGCGCGACGACGGGCATCTCGGCGCGACGGAGCGCCTCTCGGCGCTTCGCGATCTCGACGCGCAGCGAGCGATACTCCTCGAGCGTGGCCGCGAGGATCGCATCGAGCGACTCGGGCGGGGCGGGTTTCGGACGAGTGGCGGCGGCGGTCATCGCGTCGACTCCGTGGGCCTCGTGAGGTCGGGCGCGCCGACCGGCTTCAGGCCGGCGCGGGCGAGAAGCGACTGCTCGACCTTGTCGACGAGCGGCCACTTGGTGCGGGTGACGAGCGAGTCGGCGATGCCCGAGTCGATGACCGGGCCGAGTCGCTTCTCCGCGTCGGTCTGCTTGAAGACGCTCTTCTCGCCGGAGAATTGGCCCACGCTCTCGCGGAGTTGGGCGAGGAAGGGCGTCACGAGCGCGTCGGCGACGAGCTGCTGCGCGCTCTCGCGGATCCGCTCGCGCACGACGCGCTCGGAGCCGCGGATCGGGTCGCGCTCGAGCGGAAGCAGGCGCAGCGCCGGCCGGCTGTTCGCGGCGATCGCGTGCGTCATGGGAGCCTCACGATCTCGGCCTTGATGGCCCCTTGCGCCTTCAGGTTCTCGACGATCGCGACCTGCGTGCGGAACGACACGTCAAGCTGCCGCATCGTCTCGACGAGATCCTTGAGCCGCATCGACGACTTGTTGTCCTTACCGGTCGCGATGCCGGTCCACGCGGTGGTCACGGCCACCGGACTTTCCGGCGTCGGCTCGATCGGCGGCGTGATCGTCGTGATGCGCAGCTCCCCTGCGGTCACCGCGGTCGGCCGCAGCTCCACCGATTCGTCGATCGTCATCACCTCGTTGCGCATGTCGATGACGATGCGGCTCGAGAGGCGGAGAAGATCGGTCGGCACCTGCGTCGTGAGGAGGTCGCCGAGAAACTCCTCCGGCGAGCGGCGGCCGTCGTCGATCCGCACGCGGATCGTCTGGCTGTCGACGACGCGGGCGGCGTCGGTGATGTTCGAGAGCTGCAATTCCTCGTTGATCGCGCCGGCGATCGCGGTCGCGGCGGGATACCCGGTGTACTGCTGCTTCAGGATGAAGTAGACGTAGTTGCCGTCGAACGGCGACTTGATGATGTCGCGCACGATCTTCGCGCCGCCGCGGATCGCGCCGACGGTGCCGCCCGCGTCGGGGTCGTCGACCTCGACCGGACCGCCCTCGGCGATCGCGAAGGGAATCCACTGCGAGCGATCGGCGGGCACGACGTCGCTCACGAGGTACGTCGCGACGAGCTCGCCGCCCGCGATCGACTTCGCGTTGCCGACGGTCGAGAGGCGGATGTCGAGGCGATCGCCGATCCGCGCGCCGCCGTAGGGCACGTGGACCGTGACGTAGACGATCGCGACCGACTTGGTCTTGAGCGTGTCGGCCCGCGTTGCGGAGATGTTCCCGAGCCGCCGCAGCAATTGGGCGTAGGGCTGTCCCGCGATCGTCGAGTCCTTCATCGAGTCGCCGGTCCCGTTCAGGCCGGTCACGAGACCGAGCCCGACGAGCGTGTCGCCCTCGAGACCGCGGACGCGAACGTAGTCCTGCAGTTCCCCGGCGTGCGCGTTCCCTGCGCTCACTGCGCAAAGCGCGACGGCGACGACTCCCGTCGCGTGGCGCAACATCTGCGTGATTCGAGCCTTGAGCATCCGTGCCAGCATGCGAACCTCCGGGAACGTCCAGTTCCCGACGCGATGAAGGCAAGGCGCGTGCCGAGGCGACTCGTCGATTCGAGACGGAACCTCGTTGATCTGTTGCGACCGACCTGTACGCTCGGCCCCGCGGGGCACGCAAGCCCGCACTCGAGCCGCGACGACTTCGCGGAATCACAAGGAGGAACCCATGCAGACCGGTCTCAGCCGAATGCGCCGCGCCGCCGCGCTTGTGGCAGCGCTTGCCCTCACGTCCATCGCGTCCGCCGACCAATTCATCGTGAACATGCTCGGCGCGAACGAGATTCCTCCGGCAGATCCCAACGGCACGTGCATCGGCGTCGTCAACATCGACACCGGCACGAACACCATCTCCTGGGACTTGGCGTACACGAACCTCGCGCCCTTGACCACGATGCACATCCACACCGGCGCCGCGGGCGTCAGTGGCCCCGTGCTCTTTGACATGGGCATCGCGACGACCGGCGGCGCGGGCACGCTGATCCAGTCGAAGCCCGCGCCCCCCGCGACGATCGCACAGATCCTCGCGGATCCCGCCGGCTTCTACGTGAACCTCCACACGTCGGAATTCCCGGCAGGTGCGGTGCGCGGTCAACTCATCGCCGCCCCCGACACGCAGCTCGTGGCGACGCTCACAGGGGCGAACGAAGTCCCGCCGAGCGGCTCCGCCGGAACCGCGAGCGCGACGTTCACGTTCGACGCCGGCGCGAAGACGATCGGCTGGAACGTGACCTACACCGGGCTCTCCGCCACGGTGACGGCGTCGCACATCCACACCGGCGTGGCCGGCCAGAACGGTGGCGTCCTCATCAACATCGGCACCGCGCCGGGCGCCGGCACGATCGCCGGCTCCGCGCCGACCACCGGCCCGAACATCGCGCGCATCCTGCTGAACCCGTCGGGCTTCTACTACAACATCCACACGTCGAACTTCCCCGGCGGCGAGATTCGCGGGCAACTCGAGCCCGCGCCGACCTGCACGAGCGATCTCGACGGAAACGGCGCCGTGGACGGCGCGGACCTCGGCATCCTCCTCGGCAACTGGGGCGGCACCGACGTGGGCGACTTCGACAACAGCGGCACCGTCGACGGCGCCGATCTCGGCACGCTCCTCGGAAGCTGGGGCGACTGCTGACTCGGTCGTCGGTCGTTGCATGAGACACGCGGGGCTTCGTCGACGGGCGAAGCCCCGCGTCGTTCGGGACTCGACACGGGCGACCTCGTATCCTCCCGCTCCATGCAACTCTCGTCGCGTGGGCCGATCGTGATGCTCCTGACCGCCGCCGTCGCCGCCGCGACCATGGCCGTCGCCGGCAGTTGGTTAGGCGAAGGCGTGGACGGACCGAACGCATCGCTCGCGGCATGGGCGGTCTGGTTCCGCGTGGGCTCGATCGCGCTGCTCTGGATCGGCATGGCGCTCGGGTTCGGCGGCGTCCTCGTCGATCGCCTCGGCCTCGGCCGTCGTCACGCGATCGAGCGCGTCGCGCTCGAAGCGGCTCTCGGCGTTGCAGCCTCGCTCGCGCTCACCTCGCTCTTCGGAACGCTCGGTCTCCTCACCGCGTTCGGCGGCATCCCCTCGTGGGGGCTCGTCGCGCTCGGCGTGGGGCTTCTCGTCCTTCGCCTTCGCTCCGCGCGCGGGCCCGGTCTCCGCTTCGAGGCGCCGATCCCCTTCCTCGCGCTTGGCGTGCCGATCGGAATCCTGCTGCTCGCCGCCACCAGCGAACCGGGCTGGCTGTGGGGCTCGGAGTTCCAGGGGTATGACGCGCTCTCCTATCACCTGCAGCTCCCCGCCGAGTGGCTGCAACGCGGACGGATCGAGACGCTCCCGTACAACGTCTACTCCGCGTTTCCGAGCTTCGTCGAGTCGGCGTTCCTCCAGCTCTTCGTCCTCGCCCGCGGCGTCGAGGAAGGCGCGCTCGCGGCCCAATGCCTCGCCGCGCTCGTCACGCTCCTTGCGGCGCTCGCGGTCGGCTGCGTCGCGCGGCGCCTCGCCGGCCCGGTCGCAGGCGTCTTCGCCGCGGCGCTCTACCTGTCGACGCCGTGGATCGTGGTCGTCGGCTCCCTCGCCTACAACGACGGCTTCGTCGGCCTCTTCCTCGCGTCGGCGATCCTCCTCGCGCTCAAGCCCTCGAACGGCACGCGCCCGGCGCTACGCACCGGCCTCGCCCTCGGACTCCTCGTTGCAGCCGCCTGCGGATCGAAGCTGACGGCCGTGGGATTCCTGGCGCTGCCGGTCGCGCTCGTCTTCCTCGTCCTCCGCGGCGCGAAGGCGGTTCCGATCGGCGCGATCGCGGCGCTCGTCGTTGCCGCGCTCCTTGCCCCGTGGCTCGTGCGCAACGGGCTCGCGACCGGCAATCCGACGTTCCCCTTCCTCTCCGGCCTCTTCGGCACCGGCCATTGGACGCCCGAACAGGCGGAGATCTTCGCGGCGGCGCACTCGACCGACGCATCGCTCCTCGAGCGGCTGCAACGCCTGTGGAACCAATGGCTCGTCTTCGGCTTCGGCGTGACTCCGGCGCCGGGCGAGCCGTGGGCGGCGCAATGGTCAGTGTTGCCCTGGCTCGGCCTCGCCGGTCTCGCGGCCCTCTGCGCGGGGCGCTCCCGCGCGACGACCGCGGTCGGCGCCGCGCTCCTCCTCGCGCTCCTCGCGCAGCTCGGGTTCTGGATCGTCGGCACGCATCTCCAGTCGCGCTTTCTCGTGCCGAGCGCCGTCCTTCTCGCCGTTGCAGCCGCGGCCGCGCTCGGGCATCGTCGCGTCGCCTCGTTGGCGAAGCCCTTGACCGTGATGGCATGCGCGCTGTCGCTCGCGCCGGCGCTCGTCTTCCGCATGGAGCCGTCGACGGATCACTCCATCGAGTCGCCGTTCGTCGCGCCGGCGCTCTGGATCGGCCAGCGCGAGGCGGCGACCGGCGAACTCTTCGCGGACCAGCTCGCCGCCAACACCGACCCCGCGGTGCGGCAGGAGATCCTGAAGAGCGCGAACCCGGCGTTCTGGATCAACCACTACCTGCCGAAGGAAACGACCGCGCCGATTCCGATCATCCTGGTCGGCGATGCGGCGCCCTTCCGCTACCGCCGTAGCTACGGCTACTCGACGGTGTGGGACCGCGGCGCGATCAACCTGATCGCCGCGCAGCTTCCCGACAACCCCGAACTTTGGGCGACCGCGCTCGCCGCCACCGGTGCCCGCTTCGTCCTCGTCCATCGGCCGCTGCTCGAGAACTGGCGGGCGAAGGGCTGGCTCGACCCGGCGCTGACCCCGAAGGGCATCGACGCGCTCATCGCCTCGACGCGCCCCGTCGTCCAGATGGCGAACGGCATGTACATCGGCGCGCTTCCCGCGCCCCCGACGCAGGACGTCGGCACGGCGACGGGCGCTCCGGCTGCAACGCCGAGCGCGTCACCCGCGCCGGGCAAGTAGGACGAGGACGCCCAAGCCGACGTTCACGACGAGGAGCGCGAAGACGACGGCGGCGAGCCACCAAGTGCGGCGCCGCTCGCCCGCGATCTCCTCGCCGAGCGTGCGTTCAAGCGGGGTGAGCGCCGTGACGCCGTCAGCAGCGCGCGGGGCGGCGGGCGCCGGGCGCAATTCGATGCGCGGCGCCATCGGCCGCGGGGCGGGCGCCCCTGCGCGCAACTCCTCGTTCGGCGCGAACGCGCTCAGGCGCTCGTCGACGACGAGGCCGAGTCGTTCGCGGTCGGGATAGCGAGGGAAGTACACGCCGCACGTTCGGCAGCGCTCCGCCCCCCGCGAGGCTTCGGCCCCGCACGCGTGGCAACTGCCTAACAAATGTGCGACGCCGGGCGCGACCGCGGCGCGCATCCAGAACTGTCCCGTGCCCGGCCCGCGGATCGCCGTGTCGCGGCCGATGTCGCCCCGCGCGATCAGGCCCACGAGCACGTCGTACGCGACGCCCGGATAGAACGGCCGCGTCGCGTCACGGATGAACCACGGCCCCATGTGGTTCTGCGTCACCTGGCGCGAGAGCGGATCGAGAAACGCGAGACACGCGCGGCAGCGCGGCGTGCCGTTGGGCGCGACCGCGTCGTCCGCGTCCTCGCGCGGCTCGCCGCAGAAGGGACAGAGTTCGGTGCTCAGGGTGCGGGCGGCGTCGGCGCCGGGATCGGTGGGTGGGCACATGCGTTGGGGGCGTCGGAAGCGACGTCGGCGGAGCGAGCAGTTTGACAGTATCGCGACCGTCCGTTCTCTTGCGCAGGATGCGCACCTCCGGTTCCCGTGGCCTCGGCTCCTTCGGCCTCTTCGTCGGCCTTCTTTTCCTGGGGCCGTCGCTCGGGCTCTTCGTGGCCGGTTGCGACACCGGGGCCACGCAGGGCGCCCGCGGGACGCCCATCGCGCCGTCGGCGGGTGCGTCGGCGACGAATCCCGTCCGCGCGACCGGGGCGGGCGCAGGCCCGGCGACGTCGGGCGGTGCGCCGGTCGCGAGTTGGCGCGACCACACGCTGACCTGGGACGACCTACGGCCCGCGATGACCGAGTTGGCCGGCGTCACCGTCCTCCGCGACGCCTTCCTCGACCAACGGATCGCCCAGGCGCTCGCCGCGCACTCGATCACCATCACCGACGCCGACGTCGCCGCGGAGCGGGCGTATCTCATCGCGTCGCTTGATCCGAATCCGAACACCGCCGAGCGCCTGTTGGCGGAGATCCGCGATCGGCAGGGACTCGGCCCGGTGCGGTTCGAGGCGCTCCTGCGTCGAAACGCGTCGCTGCGGCGACTGGTCGCGAACGATGTCGTCGTCACCGAAGACGCGCTCGCTCGCCATCACGACGTGCTGCACGGGGAGAAACGCGTGTGCCGCCTGATCGCGGTGGCGTCGCTCGCCGAGGCCGATCAGGTGAAGCGCGAGCTCGATGCGGGGGCGTCGATCGCGGACGTCGCGGTGCGCCGCTCGACGGACGCGAGTGCGGCACGAGGTGGGTTGCTTGCGCCGATCGCCCGCGGGGACCCGACGTGGCCGGAGGCGTTTCGCGTGGCGATCTTCTCGCTGAATGTCGGCGAGACGTCGTTGCCGACGCTCGTTGAGAATAGTTACGTGATCGTGCGGCTCGAGGAGATTCGGCCGGGCGACGGCGTGACGATCGCCGCCGCGCGACGGGAGACGGAGGAGTCGCTGCGCCGCTCGCTCGAGCGCGTGCTGATGGAGAACCTCGCGCGCAGCTACCTCGGGGAGGTGAAGCCGCAGATCTTCGACAGCGGGTTCGACCGAGCCTGGCGCGCCGCCGAATAGCCCCCTCTCCCCCGATTCCCCCGATTGGGGCCCCGCCCACTTATCGCGGACCTTCCGCGGAATCGAAAAAGCGCCGCCTCCCGCGGACACCCGACCATTCCCGGGTAGTCTCCCGCCCGCTCGGCCGCATGGCGGGTCTCAGACGGAGACTGAGGGGGTGCCCCGCCGCCGAGCTCGGAGGCCACCTCCATGGCCAAACCCCGCTGGGCGACCTTCCGCGAATGGGAACCGCTCATCGCCCACTCCGTCTCCCGCTGCGTCCGTCGCCTCCCCATCCTCGAGATCCCCGAGCGCCGCGAGTGGATCGAGCGGCGGCTCGTCGCCCTCGCCGACGCCTTCGCCGTCGACGTCCTCGAATGGGCCGCGATGAGCAACCACCTCCACCTCGGCCTCCGCACCCATCCGCACCTGGCGATGGCCTGGTCGGACGAGGAGGTCGCACGCCGCTGGCTCACCCTCGCACCCAACTGGACCGTGAAACGCGTCCTCGGCCTCGAGGATCCCGCGCCGAGCGAACGGGAGGTCGAGCTTGCGGCGCAGGACCGCCCTCTCGTCTGCGACTGGCGACGCCGCCTCTACGACCTCGGCTGGTTCCACAAGCTCCTCAAGGAGCCCTGTGCCCGGCTCTGGAACCTCGAGGACCACGCCAGCGGCCCGGTCTGGCAGGAGCGCCACTTCTGCCTGCCCTGCCGCAGCGAGGACCAGCTGAAGGCGACCGCCGCGTACATCGCGCTCAACCCGGTGCGCGCGGGCGCCGCCGAGGAGCTCGACGGCTGCCGGCACTCGTCGATCGTCCGACGCCTGAGGCAGCTCGAGGAGGAGCTGCGCCGCGGGCTCCATGCCGGCGACCGCGAGGCGCATGAGCGGACGCTCCTGGCTCCGGCGATCCCCTGCCGGCGCGGCGCCGAGGTCGAGGGGATGGACGACGAGGAGTTCTCGCGCCGCGTCGAGCGCTTCATGGCCGACCTCACCCGGCGCGACCACGCGATCGCGGACGCCCACGGGGCGAAGCTCGACGCGGAGCGGTTCGAGGCGCCGAGGCCGGCGGACGACGGCGAGGCCGTGGCGGCAGCGGCGGCGCAGGACTCGCCGCGCGTGCGCCGGCTCTTCCGGACCCGCGCGACGCCGAGGCCGCGGATGCCCGAGCGGCACGCGCATGCATCGCCGCCGAGGCGGA
>JAEUIT010000028.1 GCA_016795035.1 Phycisphaerae bacterium
GGAATCGGCGTCGCCGGGCGACCTCGTCGGATCGGTGCGGGTGACCGACGCGGACACCGCAGGCCACACGTACGCGCTCACGTCCGACGCGGATGGCCGCTTCGTGATCGACGGCGCGACGGGCGAGATCCGCGTGGCGCCGGGGGCGACGTTTGATCACGAGACCGCGCCCGAGCTCTCGCTGACGGTGCAGGTGACGGACGGCGACGGCGCGGTCGTTGAGCGTGCGTTCACCATCGCCGTCGCCGATGTCTCCGAGGCGCCCGTCTCGGTGTCGGTGGATCACGGCACGGTGCCTGGCACGTCAGACCGCGGGTTCGTCGTGGGGCGGGCGACCGCGACCGATCCCGACGTCGGCGACTCGCTGCACTATGAGGTCGTGGGCGGGAACGGGGCGTTTGCGGTCGATCCCGAGACGGGCGTCATCACCGTGGCCGACCCGTCGGCGCTTCGCGCGCTCGCGGGGGGCGAAGCCTCGGTCACGGTGCGCGCCGTCGACGGCGACGGCCACGCGATCGAGACGACGGTGAAGGTCGCGATCGACGCGCTCCCTGCGTCGCAGGTTCCGTCGACGACGGGCGACGACAATCGAGCTGCAACGGAGAGTGGCGGCGCGATGGCGGCCGGAGGGACCGAGGTGGTCGTGCACTACGACGCGCCGACGGCGCGCGACGGCGACCCTTACTACGGCGCCGCCGCACTCGATCCGAGCGGATCTCCCGCCGATGCGCCGATCGTGTTCGACCAGCCGGTCGGGGTCGAAGCCACCTGGAATCCCGTCGGGGATCTTTTGGCAGGAACATCGGGCGAGGAGGAGTCCGTCGAGCTCGCGCCGCGGACGATCGATCTGATGCAGGGCGATTCGTTCGATCGCGCGTTTGTTGCGCTCAACGACGCGATCCGCCTCGAGGTCGAAGGCCTCCGCACCGAGGCCGACGCGGCCGCGCAAGGCTCGGCCGAGGCGCCGCGCGAAGCGCCCGAGCAAATCTCCATGTTTGCGGCGTTCTGGTCGCTCCTCCGCGGCTTCCAGGGTGAGACGCGCGGTGATCGCGACGCACGCGATCGCGGGCCCGGTAAGTCGTGATGCGTTGAACGACGCAGTCACGGCAGTTCAGGTCAATCGCGGAGTTTTCCGGGCCGATATCGCTCCAGTGCCGAGGGCTTCGGCGCATCGATGACAACGCGGTTCGTGGGAGGTACTCATGTTCGGAGACTTGCGCCTCAATGCTCGCGAGCAGCCTGAGAAGGCCGCCGAGGAGCAGGAGCTCGTGAAGGAACTGGCGACAAACACCGCCGCCGAAGTGCAGGCGCGCCGTCTTCATCCCCGCTTCACCGTGTCACTCCCCGTTGCAGCCCGCTCCGGCAACTTCAGCGATCGCATGCGCGGCGCGGTGCCCGGACGCACCGTCGACGTGTCGCAGGGCGGTTGTCTCATCATCTTCGAGCAGTCGGTGCATGTCGGCGACGTCTACGCGCTCGACATCGACCGCAAGAACACCAAGTTGCCGCTGATCTACGCGCGCTGCGTTCGTGCGCGAATGCTGCACGACGACGCGATCGAGGCGGGCTTCTCCTTCTTCGCGGCGCTCGACGGCGCCGAGCTCACCGAATCGATGAAGCGAGTCTCCGGCGGCAACATTCGCGAGGCCGCGGCATGACCGATGCCGCGCTCGAAAAGACCTCGGGCCGGCCTGCGGAGGACTTCGCTCGCGCCACGGACCTCTTCTCGCGCGTGCGGCAAGTCGCCGCGCACGAGTCGAGCGCGTCGTCGTTCGTCGGCGAAGCGTTTCGCATGATCGCGCGGGAGCTTCGCGCGCCCTTCGCGTTGCTCCGGGCGCGCGTCGCAGGCCGCTCGCTCGAGGATTACTGGCACACCGGCGCCACCGATCCGGCGTTCTGGCGCACAACGGTCGAACGGACGCTCGACGAGTCGATCGCCCGCGCGAGCGCGGTCGCTCGGCTCTACCGCGCGAAGGACGGCGACGCCACGGTGTCGCTCATCGCGTGCCCGCTGCCGGAGGCGTCAGGAGAGGTCAACGGCGCGATCGCGCTCGTGCTCGAGTGCCGCGACGAGAAGCAGGCCCACGAGCTGCTCTCGCTCGTGCGCGGCGTGACGGCCATGATGCCGGCGCTTGCCGCGTCGATCACGCGCGAGGCGACGCGCGAGCAGCAGGCGACGACCGCCGGCGGCGGCGTGGTGCAAGCGCTAGCCGCCGCGAGCGGCGCGAAGAGCCGTGTCGCGCTTGCGATGTCGATCACGAACCAGCTCCGCGCCAAGATCGGCTGCGAGCAGGTGATCCTGGCGGACGTTCGGCGCAACCGCCCTCGGCTCGTCTCGATCTCGGGCTTTGCGGAGGTTCCGGAGCGCGCTCCGGGCGTGACCGTGGCCCTCGACGCGATGTGCGAGGCGCTCGACGCGAAGCGACCCGTCTGTTGGAACGGTGCGGATCAGGCGAACCGGTACGCGTTGCACCAGAAGTGGAGCAACGAGGTCGATGGCGCTGCGGTGGCGACGATCCCGCTGATGTCGGGCGACACGGTCTCCGCGTTGCTCGCGATCCGTCACGCGCCGGGGCGTCGATTCACCGAGGAGGACCTGAAGAAGATCGCCGACGCAGCCCTGCCGTACGCCTCCGCGTTGCAGCTCGTGCATCGGGCCACGCGCACGGCGAAGCAGCACTTCGCCGAGTCGCTGTCGCACGCGATGACGAACGCGTTCCGGCCGCGAAGCCTTCCGCGCACGCTCGCATGGCTCGCGGGCATCGCAGCCTGCGTTTGGTTCATGTTCGGCACCGTGCAGGACACCGCAACGGTGCGCTGTCGGCTCGCGAGCGCCGGGGCAAGCCATCTGGCGATGCCTTTCGAGGGCGCGCTCGTCTCCGCCCCGGTGGTCGCCGGAGATGCGGTGAAGGCGGGCCAAGTGCTCGCCACGATCGACACCTCGGACCTTGAGATCGAGCGCACGCGGCTCGACGCCGCGATCGCGAGGGCGCGCATCGAGGCCGACGCGGCGCGAGGCGCGGGCAAGACGTCGGAGGCGGCCCTGATCGACGCGCGAGCGGCGGTCGACGAGGCGAGCCTCGAGGGCATTCGACGGAAGTTGGCGCGCTCGACGATCGTCGCGCCTGCCGATGGCGTCGTCCTCAGCGGCGATCTCCGCTCTCGCGTCGGCTCGACGTTG
The DNA here is from genome assembly GCA_016795035.1 of Phycisphaerae bacterium. GTDB lineage: Bacteria > Planctomycetota > Phycisphaerae > Phycisphaerales > SM1A02 > JAEUIT01. Next base: position 3,182 of record JAEUIT010000028.1, read on the forward strand.
CCTGCCGGCGAGACGCTCTTCCAGTTCGCGCCGACGGGCGCGCTGCGGGTCGAGATCGCCATCCCCGATCGCGACGTGCATCGGATGCAGAGCGGGGCCCGCGGCACGTTCGCATCGCTCGCGAAGCCCGACGTGCGCATCCCGATCACGATCGAGCGCATTCGTGCCGGAGCCGAACTGCGGGACGGCGAGAACGTCTTCGTGGCCGAGGCGGAGCTCGAGGCCGACGCGCCGTGGCTGCGCTCGGGCTCCGAAGGCTTCGCGCGCATCGAGACGGGCACGGCCGCGCCGTGGCAGGCGTGGCTCCGCCGCGCGATCGACTTCGTGAGGATCAAGCTGTGGGTGTGACCCCCGCGCCTGCCGCACCGACTGGCGCTCCCGCGCCCGACGCGCTCGCTCCGAAGCTCCGGAGCGTGCAGGTCGGGCTGCGCCGAGATCTCCAGGTCGCGCGCCATCTCTTCCGCGGCGAGGTCACCTACACCGTGCGCGATCCCGTCTCGTTCGAGACGCACGCGTTTTCCGCCGGCGACTACGCGGTGCTCGTCGCGCTCAATGGCGACCGCACGCTCGGCGAGAACTTCCAGTCGCTCGTGACCGACGGCGTCGCGAGTCCGGAAGACGAAGAGCGCTTCTACAAGTTCGTCCTCACGCTGCATCGGTCAGGGCTCCTGGCGCTGCCGATCTCCGACGACCGGAGCCTGTACGCGCGATACGAGCAACGCCAGAAGTCGCGGGTGCGCTCGCGCCTGATGGCGTTCCTCTATTGGAAGATCCCGCTCTGGAATCCCGATCGCTTCCTCGTCCACACGCTCGCCCTCGGTTCGCGTGCGTTCACGAAGTCGGCGCTCGTCGTGTGGGGCGTGCTCACCGCGATCGCGCTGGTGTCGCTCGCGGGACGCTGGCGCGAGCTCGGCGCCGAGCTGCCGACGCTCCTGCAGGGCGAGCAAGTGCTCACGATGTGGGCGCTCCTCATCGTCCTCAAGGGCATTCACGAGTTCGGGCACGCGTACGCATGTCGCACGTTCGGCGGCGCGGTGCCGGAGATGGGCATCTCGCTCGTCCTGCTCACGCCGTGCGCGTACGTCGACGCCAGCGCCTCCTGGAGCTTCACGCGGATTCGCGACCGTCTCATCGTCTGCTTCGGCGGCATGTACTTCGAGTCGTGGATCGCAGGCGTTGCGGCGATCGTGTGGGCATTCACCGAGACCTCCACGTTGCACTCGATCGCGTACCAGACGATGGTGCTCGCGAGCGTCACGACGGTCGGCTTCAACCTGAATCCGTTGGTGCGCTTCGACGGCTACTTCATCCTGAGCGATCTCATGCAGGTGCCGAACCTGCGGGCGCAGTCGACCGCGTACGCGTTGCGCGTGCTCAAGCGCACGTTCGTCGGCATCGATCCCGGCGGTCCGGCGTGGTCGCCCTCGATGCGCGTGGGGCTCTTCGCCTATGCGATCGGCGCGTCGATCTACCGCATCGGCGTGGTGCTCGGCATGTGCGCCGTCATCGCGCTCAAGTTCTTCGCGGTCGGGCTCCTCATCGCGGTCGGGTACGCGCTGTCGACGATCGTCGGAACGCTGTACCGAAGTCTCCGCTATCTCCTCGCCGATCCCGAGACGAAGCCGGTCCGCGTGCGGGCAGCGCTGGTCTCGCTCGCGCTCCTCGCGGTTCCGGCCGCGGCGATCTCGCTTCCGTTGCCGCGCGAGCTTCCGGCGAAAGCCGTGGTCGAGCGCGAGGCTGAAACGTTGATCACAACGGAAGTCGCGGGAACGGTCGCGGCGATGCCCATGCTCGAGGTCTCGACCGCGCACTCCGACGACGCGCTGCTCGAGCTCGACGCGATCGATCTCCGGAACGAGGCCGAAAGCGCTCGCGCGACCGAACGTGCGAGCCGTCTCGCCCGAGACATCGCGGCGGCCGAGTCGCCGATGCGCGAGGCGATCGCCGAGGCCGAGTGGTCCGCGGCGGCGCGACATGCGGATCTTCTCGACGCGGACGAACGCAACCTCACGGTGCGGGCGCCGTCGGTCGGCGCGCTCGTTCCGCTCCTCACCGAACACGATCTCGGTCGGCACGTGCCTGCGGGCACGCCGGTCGCCGTGATCGGCTCCGGCGGCTGGATCGCGCGGGCGCTCGTCGATCAGGTGGAGCTCGCCTCGCTCCGCGTTGCACCCGGCGAAGTCGTCGAGCTCAAGCCGATCGGCGACGGGGGACGCACGCTGACCGGGCGCATCGAGTCGGTCGCGCCGGCGGGCGACGCGCGCGTCCATGCCGAGATGCGCGCGCTTGCGGCCGACGCGGGCGGCGACGTCCCAGTCTCGCCGGTGACCTCGATGGCGCCCGACGCGCGCTTCGAGGTGCGCATCGCGGTCAACGAGGCCGACGGCCTCCACCGCGGCGAGCGTCTCGCCGTGCGGTTGCCGGCCGCACCGATCTCTTTGGCCCAGACCTGGTACCGCGCGGTGCTCCGATTCCGTGAGCGCCTGGCGACGGCCGAGTGAACGCACGGACCACGACGCAACGACGAAGGCAACTGCCATGAACACGATCACCGCCATCCTGACGACCTGTGTCCTCGTTGCAGCCGGAGGACCAAGCGTGCCGCCGAAGCCGACGTCACCGCCGACCGCGTCGGCGCACACCGCGTTTCCGGCGGTGACGAAGCCAATCCACGATCTTGAGCTCGGGTTCCCGACGTCGGGCCGGATCGAGTCGATGCAGGCGAAGATCGGCGACGCGGTCGCCGCCGGCGCGATCATCGCCGAGCTCGAGAACTCCGACATCGAGGCGCAGATCGCGCTCGCGCAGCTTCGCGCGTCGAATCAGGCGTCGGTCGATGCCGCGCGGAGCGAACGCGATCTCGCCAAGGAGATCCTCGCGCGCATCGAGACCGCGCATGCCGACGGCGGCGCGAACCCGAAGGAATTGCTCGACGCCCGCACGAAGCTCGTGCGCGCGGAGGCGGATCTCGTGAAGGCCGAGCAGTTGCTGCAGGAAGCGCGGCTCGAGGAGCGCGAGCATCAGGCGCGGCTCGAGCGCACGCGGCTCGTCGCGCCGTTCGCCGGCACGATCGAAGACGTGCGCGTCGAGGCGGGCGGAGCGATCGACGAGCTGGCCGCGGTCGTGCGTCTCGTCGACACCTCCACGTTGCGGGTCGATGTCGCCGTGCCGGTCGAGATGGCGAATGCGATCTCGGTCAACGACCGCTTCGCGATTCGCTACCGCGACCTCGAGATGGGGGCACGCGAGCGCATCGGTCGCGTGACGTCGCTCGCGCGAGTCGCCGACGCCGGCAGCCGCATGCGGGTGATCCGTCTCGAGATGCCGAACCCCGAGGGCCACCCCGCCGGCGTGCCGGTCGAGGTCGACCTGACGAGCGTGCCGGCCGTGGCCACGGGCGCGGAGCGCTGACGAGCAGCCTGCTAGGGGGCTCGTGCGGCGAGAATGCGTTGGGTGAGGTCGTTCGCGACGCGCTCGACGTCGAATGTCGAGCGGTCGAGCCAGATCGAGGAGGTCGCGAATCCCCATGCGTTGCGGGGGACGATCGTGATCTTCGCGAGCCTTCGGGACGGCCAGACCCTCGACTCGCAGCGATCAAGGTTGCCGTACTGCAACGTGGAGATGCCGTGCGCGGCGCGCACCTCGATCGCATCGGGACGCACCAGCCACACGACGTCGCCGCCGCGCTTCCGCGTGCGGCGTAGCATGCGGGCGCTGACGACGACGGCAACGACGAGCGCGATCATGATCAGGAGCGGCGCGTCCCACGGGATCCAGCCCGAGCGGACGATCCGCGGGATCTGGATGCCGACGACGAACGCGAGGAAGAGCGAGCTCCCGACGAGCGGCACCCACGGCGAGAAGGGGAGCGACCGGCCGAGGAGCGCGAGCGTGTCGAGCGGCGGCGGCGGCGCTCCGCACTCGGGGCACGCCGACTCCGTCCCCAGTCCGGCACGCGGGTAGCCGCACGCGAGACAAGGCCAAGGACGGGGGCCGGTCGCCGACATGCGACGCGACGACTTAGGCGCGCTCGACGAGCATGGTCACCGCGTTGCCGCCACCGAGGCAGAGCGACGCGATACCGCGCTTGCCGCCGGTGCGGACGAGGTGATGCAGCAACGTCGTGAGGACGCGGGCGCCGCTCGCGCCGATCGGGTGACCGAGCGCGATGCCGCCGCCGCCGATATTCAGGCGATCCTCGGAGATGCCGAGCGGGCGGATGTTCGCGAGGATCTGCGCGGCGAACGCCTCGTTGATCTCGAAGAGGTCGATGTCGCTGACCTTGAGGCCATTCCGCTCGAGAATCTTCTCGATGCCGATCTTCGGCGCGAAGAAGAGCTCCTTCGGCGCGACGCCCGCGGTGTACGAATCGACGATGCGCGCGATCGGCTTGGCGCCGAGCTTCGCGGCCATCGCCTCGCTCGCGACGAGGACGGCGGCGGCGCCGTCGGAGATCTGGCTTGCGTTTCCGGCGGTGACGGTGCCGTCCTTCGTGAAGACGGCCTTCAGCTTGGCGAGCGCGTCGGGCGTCGAGTCGGCGCGGAAGCCTTCGTCGGCGTCGAGGCCGACCTTCTGCATCGTCTGCTCAGGCGTGAGCGGGACGATCTCGGCCTTGAACCAGCCTTCCTTCGTCGCCATCGCGGCGCGCTGGTGGCTCTGCGCCGAGAAGCGATCCTGGTCCTCGCGCGACACGCCGTGCTTCGAGGCGATGTGGTCGGCGGCGCAGCCCATCGGCCACTTCTCGAAGGCGCAGGTCAGGCCGTCGAACTGCATGTGGTCGAGCATCTTCGCGTCGCCGAACTTCACGCCGTTTCGCATGTGAATCATGTGCGGCGCGAGGTCCATGTTCTCGATGCCGCCGGCAAGCGCGAGCTGGTTGTCGCCGCAGCGGATCGTCTGGGCCGCCTGCATCACGGCCTGGAGACCGCTGCCGCAGACCTTGTTCACCGTGACCGCGCTCAGCGTTTCCGGCAGGCCCGCGAGGAGGCCGACTTGGCGCGCCGGATTCTGGCCGACACCCGCCTGCAGCACGCAGCCCATGATGCATTCGTCGATCGCGTCCTTCGAGCCCGGAACGTCGGCGAAGAGCGCCTTCGCGACGTAGGCGCCGAGCTGCGGCGCGGGAACGCGACTGAGCGTTCCGAGGAACTTTCCGATCGGCGTGCGGCGGGCGGCGAGGATGACGGGCTTTGCGTGAGTCATGTGCAGAGAGACGAATCGTGGCTGGATAATGCGGAAGCGGCGGATGATACTGGCGACATGCCTCCGACTGTCGAGCCCTCGGACAATCTCACCAGCCTCCAGAGCCACATCCTCGGCGAGGAGGCGCGGCATCCGAATGCGACCGGCGAGTTCAGTTGGATCGCGTCCGCGATTTCGCTTGCGGGCAAGGCCATCGGCCACAAGGTGCGCCACGCAAGATTACAGGATGTTCTCGGTCGCGCCGGCGCGAGCAACGTGCAGGGCGAGGAGCAGCAGAAGCTCGACGTCATCGCCAACACGATCCTGATGCGCATCCTCGGCACGCGCGCGAGCATCGCGGTCATCGCGAGCGAGGAGGACGAGCAGCCGACGATCCTGCGCCGCGGAAGCGAGGGCGGGAAGTACTGCGTCCTCTTCGACCCGCTCGACGGTAGCTCGAACCTCGACGTGGGCGTGGGCGTGGGCACGATCTTTTCCATCCTTCGCAACGACCCGTTGATCCCCGATGCGGAAAAGACCGTGTGTCAGCGTGGCCTGCGGCAGGTGGCCGCCGGATACATCCTCTACGGCTCGAGCACGATCTTCGTCATCACGACCGGCAACGGCGTCGACATGTTCGTCCTCGACCACTCGGTGGGCTCGTTCCTCCTCGTCGACCGAGGCCTGAAGATCCCGAAGTCGGGCAAGACCTACTCGGTGAACGAGGCGAACTCGAGCACGTTCCCCGACGGCTACCGCAAGTACCTCGAGTGGGCGCACGCGAGCGGGTACTCGACGCGCTACATCGGGTCGATGGTCGCAGACGTGCACCGCACGCTGCTCACGGGCGGCGTCTTCATGTATCCGCCGACGAAGAAGAACCCCGACGGCAAGCTGCGGCTTCTGTATGAAGCGAACCCGATGGCCATGATCGTCGAGCAGGCCGGCGGCCTTGCCTATAGCGGCGACCATCGCACGCTCGACGTCGAGCCGGCCAAGTTGCATCAGCGCGTGCCGGTCCTCCTCGGAAGCCCCGACGAGGTGGAGCGCGTGCGATCGTTTCTTTGACGGGAGTGACGGTGAGTCATGCCATCCATGATCGAGTGGGCATAGAACTCGCGCGGCGAGTGGCCGATCGACTCGAGGAGCACCCCGAGCGCATCGAATGCGCGCGGGGGAATCTGCGCCGATGGCTCCTCCGCAACGCGGACTCGCCGGGCTTGGTTCGAACCTATCTCGAATGGCAGTCGATCCTCGATCGAACCCCGTCGGAGATTCGGGCGGTGCTGCTTGACGAGTCGGACGAAGGGCAGCGACTGCGGCAGTCATCGCCGTTTGCGGGAGTCGTTCCGCCGCATGAGGTGTGGGACATAAAGCGTGCTGTACGCGAGAATCTGCTCGGCGACGGCTGAGACACGTAGGCGCCGAATGGAATCGAGAAGGACGGTCGATGAGGCGACACGAAGTTGAACACGTATTGCGCGCGGCAGCGGCCATCACCGGTGCGACGGAGTTCGTTGTCATCGGATCTCAATCGATCCTGGGCTCCGTCGCAGACCCGCCGAGCGACCTGCGCGAGTCCCACAAGCTTGATCTCTTCACGCTTCGATCCCCCGACGATGCAACCCTGATCGACGGCTGCATCGGCGAGGGCTCGCCGTTCCACCAGTCCTTTGGATACTACGCCCATGGCGTAGGAGTCGAGACGGCGACGTTGCCGCGCGATTGGCGAGATCGACTTGTTCGATTCGAGTCGCGAGGCACCGGCGGGGCGGTCGGGCTCTTCCTCGACGTCCACGATCTGTCAGTCTCGAAACTGGCTGCCGGTCGCGAAAAGGATTTGGTGTTCGTCGCCCGACTCGTTCGCCACCGACTCGTCGACGTGGAAGTGATTCGCGAGCGGCTCCGCCGTCTCGACGATCGTGAGACGGCTAATCGTTGCAAGGCGAGGCTTGACCGTATCGGCTCGATCGAAGGCTGACCGCGAGTGATCCGCCCCGAAGGACTTACCATGCGGCGATGCGAACCCGATCCATCGCCGCCTTCCTTCTCTCCGTTGCAGCCGTTCCCTCGACCTTCGCGGCGCAAGGCTATCTGACGAACCCCGCGATCCACGGCGATCGGATCGTCTTCGTGAGCGAGCGCGACCTCTGGACCGCGCGGCTGCCGCAGGACGCCTCGGCGCCGATCGTGGCGTCGCGGCTCACGAACGGCGCCGGCCTCGAGTCGAAGCCGGTCATCTCGCCCGACGGCACGAAGGTCGCGTACGCGGCCGAGTATGAGGGCAACCTCGACGTCTACGTGATGCCGATCGACGGCGGCGCACCGACGCGCCTCACCTATCACCCCGGCAACGACGAGCCGCTCGCGTGGACGCGCGACGGCTCGCGCATCGCGTTCCGTTCGCCGCGCGCGAATCCCCTCGGCCGTCAGGAGCTCTGGTTCGTCGACGCAAATGGCGGCATCGCCGTGCCCGGCGGCTTCGGCGAGTGCTCGATGATCAGCTTCAAGCCGAGCTCGAACGACGGCTCTACGTTCGCATTCACGCGCTGGTCGAACGAGAATTGGAACTGGAAGCGCTACCGCGGCGGCACCGCGCCCGAGATCTGGACGGCCGACCTCGGCGCGAAGACCTTCGCGAACGTCACGAACACGAACGCGAACGATCTCTATCCGATGTGGATCGGCGATCGCATCGTCTTCCTCAGCGACCGCGACGGCACGCAGAACGTGTGGGCCATGAAGCCCGACGGAAGCGGCGCCGCGCAGATCACGACGTTCGTGAACGACTCGTCGAAGCCGACCGATCCGTCGACCTATGAACTCCGCATGCTGAGCGCCGATGCCGCGGGCGGGCCGCGCGTCGTCGCGTCGCAGGCGGGCGGAATCGTCCTCATCGACACCTCGAACGGCGACGTGAAGCGTCTCGACATCGATCTCCTCAGCGACCGCGCGGGCACGATGCCGCGCTTCGTCGACGCACTCAAGAACATCACCGCGTTCTCGCTGTCGCCGAAGGGCGATCGCGTGCTCGTCGAGGCGCGCGGCGAACTGCTCACGCTGCCCGTCGGCAAGCCGACGAAGGGCGTGCAGATCGGCGCGCGGCAGATCACGCACGAATCGAAGTCGCGCGAGTGGGGCGCGACATGGCTCGGCGACGACAAGCTCGCCTGCATCACCGACGCGAGCGGCGAACAGCAGATCGCGACGCTCCCCGCTGACGGCTCGTCGACGCCGGCGCTTGCGACCACCGATCGCTCGCAGTGGCTGCTCGCGCTCGTGGCGAGCCCCGACGGCAAGAAAATCGCGTTCTCCGACAAGGACCTTCGGCTGTGGCTTTTCGACGTCGACTCGCGCGCGGTGACCGAAGTCGATCGCAGCGACGCGGGCGAGATCGTCGACTTCTCGTTCTCCCCGGACGGCGCCTGGCTCGCGTGGACGCGCCCGATGCTCAACCGCATGTCGGCGATAGTGATTCGCTCGACAAAGGACGACACGCGCATCGAGCTCAGCGACGGCATGACGAACGACAAGGAGCCGCGCTTCGATCCGAAGGGCGAGTACCTCTGGTTTCTCTCCGATCGCCACATCGATCCCTTGATCACGGGCCCGGACTTCGAGTTCGTGATCCCGGCGATGACCCAGGTCTTCGCGGTGCCGCTCAAGGCGACGACGCCGCCGCCGTCGCGGGCGCTCGCCGCCGCGGCGGGCTTCGATCTCAAGGCGTGGGCCTCGGCCGAGGGCGGCAACGACGAGAAGGAATCCGAGTCCGAAGACGACGACAAGTCGAAGGACGGCGACGCGAAGGCTAAGAGCGCCGAGGCGAGTGCAAAGGAAGGCGATGCGAAGGACGACGACGACGACGCGAAGGCGCCGGACGTCACGATCGACGCCGCCGACATTCGCGCGCGCGTCTGGCAGCTGCCGGTCGATCCCGGCAACTACCGCGATCTCACCGCGACGTTCGGCGGCGTCGCGTTCCTCAGCGATCCGACGCGCGGCATCGCCGACGTGGCGTGGCCCGCGCCGCCGCTCGGCGAGGAGATCGCCACGCTGAAAAAGTTCGAGGTCATGAGCGGAGAGACGAAGGATGTCGTCGACGGCATCGCGCAGTACGCGGCGAATCGCGACGGCTCCACGCTCGCATGGTTCAAGGAGGGCGCTTTCCACGTTGCAGCCGGCGAAGGCGACAAGGTCGAGAAGGTCGACGCGTCGGACGTGATGGTCCGGGTCAATCCGCCCGCCGAGTGGGCGCAGATGCTCGACGAGACGTGGCGCCTCCAGCGCGACTTCTACTGGGCGCCGAACATGGCGGGCGTCGACTGGAACGCCATGCGCGAACGCTACAAGGCGCTCCTCACGCGAGCCGGCACACGCAGCGAAGCCGCCGACGTGATGGGCCAACTGCTCTCGGAGCTCGGCACGAGCCACACCTACATCATGGGCTTCGACGAACCGGATCGCGCGAAGCACGTCGGCGTCGGCCTGCTCGGCGCGGATCTTGTCCGCGACGGCAACGCGGTGCGCATCGCGTCGATCCTTCCGGGCCGTCCCGGCGATCGCGACCTCTTCAGCCCCCTCGCGCTCAAGCATCTCAACGTTGCACCGGGATCGGTGCTTCTCTCGATCGACGGCCGCCCCGTCCGCCCCGATCGCGATCCGTACGAGCTGCTCCAGGATCGCGCCGACCAGCCGGTCGTGCTCGAGATCGCCGACGACGCGCAGGGCAACAATCGTCGCACGATCGAAGTGATCGCGATCTCCGAGGATCGACCGCTTCGCTACGCGGCGTGGGTCGACGGCAATCGCGCGTATGTGCGCGAGAAGTCGGGCGGCACGCTCGGCTACGTGCACATTCCCGACATGGATTCGGAAGGCCTCATCGAGTTCAGCCGCACGTGGTTCCCGCAGGCGGCGATACCGCCGGCTGGCGTGCAGGGCATGGTCGTCGACATCCGCGACAACGGCGGTGGCTGGGTCAGCCAACTCATCGTTGCACGCGTCGCGCGGCGCGTGTGGGCGTACCAATTCCCGCGACAAGGCGCGCCCGAGACCTATCCGACGCGCACGATGAACGGGCCGAGCGTCGTCCTCATCGATCAGAACGCGGGCTCTGACGGCGACATCTTCCCGGAGTCGATTCGCATCCGTGGGCTTGCGCCACTCATCGGCACGCGCACGTGGGGCGGCGTCGTCGGCATCCGCGGCGACAAGCCGTCGATGGATCTCGGCGTTTCCACGCAGCCGGAGTTCGCGTGGTTCGATCCGCAGAAGACCGGCGAGTCGGCGTGGTCCGTCGAGAATCTCGGCGTTGCACCCGACATCGAGGTCGACGTCACGCCCGGCGATCGCATGGCCAAGCGCGACCCGCAGCTTGATCGCGGCATCGAGGAGTTGCTCAAGACGTTGAAGGCGCATCCGCCGGCGCCGGTCCCGACCGCGCCCTTCCCCAATCGCGCGAAGGCGCAGCCGAAGTAACCACATGGAGCTCTCACGACCGCTCATTCCCTGTGCGCGCTGCCTCACCGACGTGTCGTCGGCGGCAGGCGAGACGGCCCGTTGCGAGAAGTGTCAAACGCCACTTCTCGAAACGGTTCGCCGATGGGCCCGTTTCGTCGAGCGCGACGCGCGCCTGCTCTCGTTTGCGCTTCTCGCCATCGCGCTCTGCCTCGGCGTCTCGATCGTGGCGACGCTCGGCATGAGCGTCGGCGCGCTCTGGGTGGATCCGAAGGCAGCCCAGGACATGGTGCGGACGGGCGTGAGTCCGTTCGTGGTGGCGATCGGGCTGGTGGGGATGGTCGCGGGCTGCGTGCAGATCCTGAGCTATCTCGGGTGGATCATCATTCTTGCGATCTCGTTCGGAAGCGTTTTCGCCCGCGCGACGGTCCCGCTCCTCGTGACCGGCGGCTGGTCCGTCCTCTTCCTCGCCATCAGCATGGTCGTCGGCATCGGCGTGGCGACGTCCAACCTGAACAATCCGGCGGAAGCGCAGAAGTCGATGATGGTCTTTTCCACGGTCGGCGGGGGAGTGACCGGCGTCGTGACGACGATCGGCATCGTGTGGATCCTCTCCGCGTTGCAGCGATCGTTCACGAGCGATCGACGCGGGATGACGCTTCTCGTCACGTCCGCGGTCGTCGCGGCGATCATGTTGATCCTCTCGGTCGGAGCCGCAGTCGTCGGCACCGGCCGCCCGATCGATTCGGTCGGATGGGCATCGATCCTCATGGGCTCGGGCGTGGCGCAGGCAGCGTTCCAGCTGCTCGTCGTTCTTCGGCTCTTGGCGATTCGATCGCTCGCGCTCGCTCGAGTGAAAGAGGTCGCGGACATCAGCTACGGCGTGGCGACCGTGTCTTCGGGCGCGCTCGTGCCGCCTCGGATCCGGACCTGAGAACGAGCCCGGCCGCGCGACGAAAAGCCTCGCATCCCCTGTCTCGAGGGTGCGGGGCTGGGTGATCGCTGCGGGGTTGCCTGCGACGTCATCGGCTCAGTCCTTGAAGTCGCTGCGCGATTCGATCGCGAAGTCATGCAACGACGAGATCTCGGCGGCCGAGAGCGACGGCAGGCGACGGGAGATCAACTCGCGTTTGATCTTTCCTTGCTCGGGGCGGTCGGTCGCTGTCTAGGCCGCAACGCGGAATTCGCGATGGCAGACATCTGCGGGACTGCCGCCTATCTGCTGGTTTCTCCGATTTGTGTTGCAGGTAGTTGTTAGCGCGAGTACGGTCAAACATCGACGCGGGCTGCCTCGACCGCTGTTGGTCGAACCCATGTGTGCTGTTCAGGGACGCAGCTCGGCAACTGCATCCGCTAAAGGAGTCGGCATGTCTAGGACAGCGCACACCGCACACCGCACACCGCACACCGCACACTTCACTACGCCGTCCGCTCGCTCGTTTGTCTCTTGATCGTCGCGATCAGTAGTCCTGCCAACGCGTTCACGGACGAGTGCACACAGGACCCGATCTACCCTGTGAATCCGTACGAGAATGGATACGCAGCCAGTGATTGCTCGTTGGACGGGAACGGATCGCTCGCGCTGATTGGCGAGTTTGGTGCGCCGGATCTCGATCCGCAGAGTGGATTGACGAGTGTCGGTGCGGCACTCATATTCCATCACGCAAGCGGCGTTTGGACCGAAGTGCAAAAGATCCAACACGCCTTGCCAGCGAGCAACGATGTGTTCGGCGCGTCCGTTGCAGTGAGCGGACGATTCGCAATCGTCTCGGCACCTGGTCGCAGCTCAGGGGTTGGCGGGATCTTCTTCTTCGAGCGCGACGTGCTCGAGCCGTCGAGCAGTCAATGGTCGCAGTTCAGCGAGATCGGCAATCCGAGCGGCGAGGTCGACGGATTCGGGGGCTCGACGACGCAGCACGAGGCCGTCGCGATCGACGGGTCAATCGCGGTCGTAAGCGCACACCTCGCCGACGGAGGAACAAGCGTCGGCAGCGGGCGCGTCTACGTCTACGTGTACGACGTCATCCAGAGTCAATGGGTCTACGAAACTACTCTCAAGCCGCCTTATCCCGATGACACGCAGGAATGCTCCTTCGGCTACTCGGTTGAGATCGATGGCAACAGAGTCATCGTCGGCGCTCCTTTCTTCGCGGCAGGCACCAGCGGCCAGTACACACGCGCCGGCAAGGCATACGTGTTCACGAGGACCGGCCCGGGTGCTAGCGGCTGGACGCTCGAAGGCCAGCTCGTCTCCGATAGCTCCGACCCGTCCTACGAGTATCTCGGCTGGTCGGTCTCGATCGACGGCAATGCCGCGCTGGTCGGGGCCAAAGGCGGCACGTCCAGTCCCGCGGGATTTGCAACGGTCTTCGCGTACAGCGTGAGCACCCACCAGTGGTCGAGTTACGCGGATCTCAATCCGTCGACAACGGCGATCGGGTTCGGATTCTCCGTTGCGTTGAGCTCGTCGATGGCCGTCGTCGGTGCGCCGTTCGCGGGCACCGATCTCAGTGGACGGGCCTTTGTGTATCGGCGCAGCAGCGGCGCGTGGAATGAAGTGTTGATTTTGGACTCGTCCTCTCCGAGCGGTCCCGTTGATCAACTTGGGGCGACGCTGGCTCTGCGGGGCTCGCAGGCGATCATCGGCGCCCTGGGGAGTTCGGAGACATCGCAAATGCCGAAGACCGGCTCGGTCGTCTTCTTCGGCGATCTTCCCGATCCTGATTGTCAATAGGTATGCAGGTCGGATGGCCACGGGAGAGCCCGAATGATGAGTCTCATTCCTACCGCTGACGTCAGAGCTACCTCTCGTGGCCGCGGCCGCCGCGGACGTGTCGCGCTCGCGTCGATTGCCCTCGCGGCGGCGATTCTTGCTGTAGCGACGCCGTCCCACGCACAGTGTGAGTGGCAACCGTTCGGCGCGTTCAACGCCAACACGTCGGAGGCGGTCGGAAGCTCAGTGGCGGCGGGACCGGAGTTGATCCTCCTTGGGGCACACTCTGAGAATTGGTTAGAGGGATCAGGTCGCCTCGTCCGGCGGAAGGGATCGGCATGGTCCCTGCAGGGGCTTCTGACTTCAGGAGAGGTGGATGGTCTGAACATGTTCGGCGTCGCTGCCGCGATGAAGGGCGAGCGACTGGTGATTGGTGATCCAGATAGCGGTCTCGAAGGTGCCGTGTATGTCTATCTCGTTGCCGATGGACTGGCTACGTTTCGACAGAAGTTGTGCGCGTCAATGGTGGAAGGCGGCGGCTACTTTGGCGGAGCAGTCGCGATCACAGACGACGCGATTTTGATAGGCGCGTTCCAGCACAAAACGCTGGGCTTGGTGACGTCAGGGGCCGCATACGTGTTTCGGCTGGTTGACGGCGTATGGGTTGGCGAGACGGAGCTCACGGCGCCGATTCCAAAGAGCGGTGATGGGCTGGGCAGCGATGTCGCGATGTCCGGCGACGTCGCGGTCGTCGGCGCTCCAGGCGTCAACGGCGCACACGACACGACGGGCGCGGTCTTCGTCTACCGGCGCGTGCGCGACGTTTGGACGCTCGAGCAGACGCTGACGCCGACCGACGCGGCGACGGGATCGAAGTACTTCGGCGAGGCGGTCGCGATCGACGCGGCGGGCCTCACGATCGCGGTGGGCGCCGAACGGACCGCGGGCGACAAGGGCGCCGTCCATCTCTATGCGTACGACGGCGCGGCATGGCAGCGCACGCAGGTGCTCGTGCCGCCCGCGGCCGCGTCGACGGCCCACTTCGGCGGCGACGTGGCGTTGACCGACGACGGGCGGACGCTCGTGGTCGGGGCGTACTCCGACTATTCGGCCGCGCCGGCGGCCGGCGCGGCCTATGTCTACCGGCTCGTCGGCGACGTCTGGCAACAGGTCTTCGTGCTCGCGCCCGAGGACGGCTGGTGCGTGGGCGCGAGCGTCGCCGTCCACGGCGACGTGGTCGTGGTGGGAGACCCGTGCTTCGAGTCGTTCAGCGGACGGGTCCATGTCCTCGCGGGGATCGAGGAGGTCGACTGCAACGGGAACGGCGTGAACGACGGCTGCGACATCGCCTCGGGGTCGAGCGCGGACGCGGACCAGGACGGAGTGCCGGACGAGTGCCGGCGGACGTTGCCCTCGGCCGACCTCGACGGGGACGGCGTGGTGAACGGCGCCGACCTCGGGACGCTGCTCGGCGCCTGGGGGCGGTGTCCGCCCGCGGCGAAGGCTCCGTGCGCCGCGGACCTCGACGGCGACGGGATCGTGGACGGCGCCGACCTCGCGGCGCTCCTCGGGGCGTGGGGCCCCGCCGTCGGACGGCCTGGCTGCAACGACGAGTCGGAAGGGACGTGCTGCGCGGCGCATCCTTCGCCGGGCTGCGACGACTCCGGCTGCTGCGGCGCGGTGTGCGCGGCGGATCCCTTCTGCTGCGCGTCGCACTGGGACGCGATCTGCGTCGACGCGGCGCAGGCCTCGTGCGGCTGTCCGCCGCCGCCGGGCTGCGGGGACCCGGGCGCGGCGGGATGCTGCCTCCCCGGGGAGGCGGTGCCGGGGTCGGCCGGCTGCGGCGACGCGGCGTGCTGCGAGCTCGTCTGCGACTACGTCGACCCCTTCTGCTGCAACGTGGAGTGGGACGCGTCGTGCGCGACGTGGGCGCTGCAGTTCTGCGCGGCGTGCCCGCCGGTCGCGTGCGGACTGGGCACGAACGACTGCTGCGCGGGGGACCTCCCGGACGGGCCCGGCTGCAACGACCTCGAGTGCTGCCTCCTCGTCTGCGACATGAACCCGTTCTGCTGCGAGGTGGCGTGGGACTTCATCTGCGCGGTGCAGGCGACGCTGAATTGCCCGACATGCGCGGGGATGCCGGAGCCCTGACCGGCCCGCCGCGCGACGAAAAGCCCCGCATCCCCCTGCGTGGAGGGTGCGGGGCTCTGTGATCGCTGCGGCATTGCCTGCGACTTCTTCGGCTCAGTCCTTGAAGTCGCTGCGCGATTCGATCGCGAAGTCATGCAACGACGAGATCTCGGCGGCCGAGAGCGACGGCAGGCGATTCAGGCGATCGATCACGGCGGCGAAGTCCTTCGTCGCGAGCGCGCCGAGGAGGCGATTCTTCGACGCGAGGATGTCCTTCAGGTTCGCGGTCGTGTTGCGGGCGTGGCCTGCCGGGTACATCACGAGACCGCTGTCGTAACTCTTCCCGTCCTTCATCGTGATGACGATCGAGGTCGGGATGCCGTCCGGGTAGCGGCGGTCGTACTCGGCGCCGCCGTGGGCGAAGTCGATCTTCGCCATGATGGCGCGCGTCGCCTCGTTCTTGATCGCGCTCGCGTCGTAGTCGTACGGCGAGAGCATGAGCGTCTTCCAGTACTCGTCGTTCGACGCGAAGAGCTTGCCCGAGCCCTTCTTCTTCGCCGCTTCAATCGCCTTGCGCAGCAACGTGGAGACGATGTAGACCATCGAGTGGTCGGCGCTCTGGCGCGTCTTCGGATCGCGCTTCGCGGGGTCGCCGATGATGCCGAAGGCCGGCTCGTAGGCGACGATCTTGATCGACTGGATCGCGTCGGACTGCTCGAGGATCGTCGGGTTCTGTTCGACGAGCGTGAGCAGGCCTTGCAGCGCGCCGGCCGACTGGTGCTCGTAGAGCCCGAGCTTGAAGTGCATGCCCATGACCGCGAAGTCGTCGCCCGAGTGGGAGAGGACGAGATCGAACGGGCTGTCGCCCTGCGTCTTCATGAACTGGCGGAACATGCTCTCCGGGTTGCGGAAGATGTCGCGCGGACCCATGAAGCCGCGCATCGACCGTTGCATGGAAAGGACGGCGACCTCGGTCGAGATCGCGGCGCTCGCGCCCTTCGAGTCGCTGAGCTGCTTGCCGGCGCGGATCGCCCGCCAGGGGATGTAG
Source organism: Phycisphaerae bacterium (assembly GCA_016795035.1). Taxonomy (GTDB): domain Bacteria; phylum Planctomycetota; class Phycisphaerae; order Phycisphaerales; family SM1A02; genus JAEUIT01. Next base: position 19,711 of record JAEUIT010000028.1, read on the forward strand.
TGCGCGACGACCATGCCGATCGCGCTTTCGATCTGTTCCGGGGTCGCGCCGAGCATCGCGCCGTACGTCGCCGCGCTCGCGATCGCGCCGTGGACGACGTGATCGATCTTGTAGGTCTTGAGCGAGAAGACTTCGGCGAGGCGGCCGCGGATCTCGTCGAGGAGGATCATGCCGCGGAGGGCGTACGCGCCGTCCTTGCCCGCGAGCTGCGCGGCGGCCACGGCGACCGGATAGAAGTCGTTATGGCCGAACTCGCCGGCGGTGTGGCCGAGCTCCGGGCGATAGCCGAAGTTCGTGCCGTTCGAGTCCCATTCGCGGACCGCGCTCGAGTTGGCGACGATCGCCTTCTCGGCTGCAACGCCGTCCTTCGAGCCGAAGACCGTCGCCCCCTTCGCACGCGGATACTCCGCAGCTTCGCGGCGAAGGAGCGTCGGCGCGTTCGTGCCGAGCGCGATCGCGCTGATGCCGCAGAGGACGGCGTCGGTGTGGAACATGATCGTCCGGTCGACGACCTTCGAGCCGGGCTTGCCGATGGTGCCGGACATGAAGTCGACGGCGAATTGGCCGATGCCCAAGGCCTGGTTCGTGTTGCGGGGGAGCGAGACGGACGTCGCGGTCGACGGAGGAGTGGCGGTGGAGGTGGACATGGGAAGCAGAGAGAATGGAGAGGGGAAAATAGAGAGATCGTTTAGCGGCGCTTGAGTTCGGAGCGCGCGGGCGAGGTTTCGCTCGCGAGCGATGACGGCGTGCCGCTCGTGCCGGTCGAGGCTTCGCGGATGTCGCCGATCGTGTAGTAGCAGGTGGGGTCGACCTCGCGCGCGAGGCGGATCGCGGTCTGCGCCTTGCGCCGGCCGACTTCGATGAAGAGCATGTTCACCGGACCGTCGCGACCCTTGCCTTCGAACTCGGTGACGGTGAAGCCTTGGGCGCGCATGACTTCGGCCATCTCGCTGCCCTGGCGCGTGAAGACGCGCACGATCTGACGCCCATACGCGAAGTACTGCTCGATCGTGATGCCGATGAAGTTGCCGGTCGCGAAACCGAACGCGTACGCGACGGCGTACACCCAGTTGTCGCGCACCGTCACGATCACCTGGCTCACGACGAGCACCCAGATGAGCACTTCGCAGAAGCCGAGCATCCACGCGGCGCCGCGGCGACCGTGGATCACGGCGACCGTGCGCAGCGTGCCGAGCGAGACGTCGCCGATACGCGCGACGACGATGAGAAGCGCGCCGCCGATGAGCGGGAGCGTCTGGATCGGCTCATCGGCGAGGATCGGCAGCATCGGTGGACGTCGACGTGCGGCGCGAGGAGGTCAAGGGAGGCGTCAGGCGGTGAAGAGCGCGTCGAGAAGCTCGAGGACGCCCTTTCCCTGCGTGGCGATCGTCTCGAAGATCTTCCGTCCGCCGGCGATGTCGAGTAGTTCGCGCACGAGCTTCGCTTCGCCCGCGTGGTCGGCCTTGTTGACCACGAAGAGGTCGGCGATCTCGAGGATGCCGGCCTTGTCCATCTGCACGGCGTCGCCCATGCCGGGCACGACGACGACCGCGGTGCGATCGACGAAGCTGCGGATCGCGACGTCGTTCTGGCCCGCGCCGACGGTCTCGATGATGAGGCGGTCGTAGCCGGCGCCGCCGATCAACTCGATGATGTCGGGCAGCGTGGCGTAGTCCTCGCCGACGATCGCGAGCGAGCGGTAGAAGATGCCTTCGTCGACGACGTTGAAGTCGACGCGCAGGCGGTCACCCAGAAGCGCGCCGCCGGTGATCGGGCTCATCGGGTCGAACGCGACGACCGCGATCTTCTGGCCGCGTCGGACAGCTTCGCTCGCCATCGCCGCGACGAGCGTGCTCTTGCCGGCGCCGGGCGAGCCGGTGATGCCGACGACCTGCGCCGGGCGCTTGCGCGGCGCGTCCTTCGGCGTCGACTTCGCGTGGGCGAGCGAGAGGCGACGGGCGAGCTGCGCGGCCGGGTGCGGGCTCGAGAGCGGGCCGTAGGCCTTGGTCGCGTCGCGCACGCTGTCGACGATCTGGTCCATCGACGTGCCGGTGTGGAAGACGCGGTGGACGCCCGCCTTGAGCAGGGTGTCGACGTCTTCCTGCGGGATGATGCCGCCGACGTTGATGATCATGTCGGGGCGACCGACCTTCGCGCACTCCTCCAATAGGCGGGGCACGAGGACGAGGTGCGAGTTCGACATCATCGAGGCGGCGACGACGTCGACGTCTTCGTCGCGGGCCGAGATCGCGAGGCTGCGCGGCGTCTGCCAGAGACCGGAGTAGATGACGTGGATGCCGCTGTCGCGCAGGACGCGGGCGATGAGCTTGACGCCGCGGTCGTGGCCGTCGAGGCCCATCTTGCCCAAGAGGACGCGCGGGCGATGCGGAAGGTCGGCGCAGCGATCAACCTTCGCGATCGCGGTCGTGGGCTCATGGATGGCGTGCGGCATGGCGACGGCTCCGTTCAGCGGCGGGCCCATTGGTCGAACGACCACGTGGCTCGCCGCGAAGAGCGGCGCACTATAAACGGAAAGCGTTCCGCGACCGATCCGTCGATCGGCGAGTTATCCGTCCCTCTCAGTCGTCCGACGACCCGTGCGAACCCGACGTGGACGTCGTTTCGGCGCTCGTCGGAGCGGTCGGCGTCGTGTCGGAGTCCCCGTTGTCGCTGTCGCCGTCGGCGTCGTTCGTGTCGGCGGCCTTCTTCACTTCCTTGGCCTCGTCGGTCCAGAGGTCAGGATGGAGCCGATGCGCGATCGCACCCACGATGCGGTCGACGTTCTTGAAGACGTAGTCGTCGAGCGTGGACTTCGTGCCGTCGGCGAGCGTGACGACCGCGATCGACTTCGACATCCAGCGGCTCATGTCGATGCCTTGGACGTCGGTGATGTTGCAGGAGCCTTCGGGCGTGCGCAGCGTGCCGTCGTCGTCGAGCGAGTACCGCTTGCCTGCCGCGCGGAAGAGCGGCCAGAGGAACATCGGTGTGCCCAGTACGCCGCACCCGATGATGTAGAGCCAGAGTTGCACCGCGCGGTCGTAGCTCGCCGGCTGCACCGGAGCTTCGAGGAAGTTCGCGTTGAGCGTGGCGGTGACCGCCTCGTACTCGGCGACTTCCTTGTCGGTGAGGACGGCGCCGCGCTCGCGCTTCTCTTCGAGCGAACGCTTCGTGGCCGTCAACGCCGAGTGTTCCGCGTAGCGCCGTTCCTTCTCGGGAATCGTGACCGAGTAGTCGTACCAACCCCAGATGCCGAGCGCGAGGCACACGGCCGCGTAGATCGGCTTCAGGATCTTGAAGCGGGGCTGAATCGTGGTTCGGATGGCCATTGCGTAGACCGGTCCCGCGAGCGGATTCTCGCCGTCGAGAGGGCTCAAGGTGCTATCGGCGGGGGCAAGCGGTCACAGTAGCGAAATGGGCCTCAAGGTGTTCGCGGACTTTGCCATCCCTCGGCCTCTCCCCCGCGCGGGCGATGCGTCGCGTGTACGCCGGCTTCGACCAAAGCGGCGAATTGCCGCATCACGTCGTTGCCCGTCTGGTACTTGGCGGTACTTTCCACTTTCCACCGCCGCGCGCTCGCCCGCGGCTCTCACCACGCCTACTCCTGTCGTCTTGCCGCCGAACGCGTCCGGCTCTCTCGTGTTCGGCTGGCAGGGACCCCACCGTTGCCCCACCTTGGAGGTGCGTCATTTCGTTCTCTCGCTCGTCGTCTCGTCTATCCCCGCTGTCCGCTGGCCTTCTTGCCCTGGCCGGCTCGCTCCTGACGGGAGCCACGCTGCACGCGGGCACATGCCCCGGGGACATCGACGGTGACGGCACGATCGGCGGGGCCGACCTCGGCAGCCTTCTCGGCTCGTGGGGTCCGTCGGGCGGGTTCACCCCGGCGGACGTGAATCAAGACGGCATCGTCGACGGCGGCGACCTCGGAAGCCTGCTCGGCCTGTGGGGCGACTGCCCGGGCACCGACTCCTACCAGCCCACGCAACTCGCGGCCGTCGCCTTGTCGACCTTCCCTTACGCGAACTACGTGCAGAGCTTCAATGTCGGAAGCACCGTGCGGGTCGGCGTCGACCCGGCTGCCATCCCGGCGATCCTGAACGCGACGCACGCGGTCTACATCATCGCGAACCGCTCGGCCGCGGACTGGGCCTCGGACCCGGTTCTCGTCGACGTGCGCGGGACCTCGGAAGCGGTGGCGTTCGGGAGCACGATCGAGACCTGCATCCTTCCGTTGACGACGACGGCGCTCACGGCCGCGAACGGAACGCAGATCGCGACGGGCTACGACCTCGTCGTCGACATGAATGACAACGGCGTCCTCGACTCAGGCGACCTCATCGACGGCGCGGGCGACGACGCGGGCTTCTGGTACGTCGGCTCGCTCAACGCCGCGGGCCCGTATGCCGTGACGACGATCGCGAGCTACGACACGAACGACACCGAGATTCCGTCGACGTATCAGCTCGAGCGCATCTACTACCCGACCAACGTGCAGTCGATCGACGGCAAGCTGCCGCTCGTCGTGATCAGCCACGGAAACGGTCACCAGTACTCGTGGTACGACTACATCGGGACGCACCTCGCGAGCTGGGGCTACATCGTGATGTCGCACCAGAACAACACGGGCCCCGGCATCGAGACGGCGTCGACGACGACGCTCGCACACACCGACGCGATCATCTCGCAGCAGGCGACGATCGGCGGCGGCGCGTTCAACGGCAAGCTCGACGCGGATCGCATCATCTGGATCGGCCACAGCCGCGGCGGCGAGGGCGTCGTCCGCGCGTATGACCGCATCTTCGACGGCACGTACACGCCGACGAACTACACGCTCTCCGACATCAAGGTCGTCTCGAGCATCGCGCCGACCGACTTCCTCGGCACCAATTCGGCGAACCCGCACGCGGTGCCGTACTTCCTGATCTACGGCGCCGCCGACGGCGACGTGTGCGGCTGCCCCGACAACGACATCGCGGACAGCTTCAACCTCTTCGAGCGGTCCATCGGCGAGCGTGCCTCGATGTACGTGCACGGCGCCGACCACAACGACTTCAACTGCTGCGGCATCAACGACTTCTCCGGCCCGAGCGGAACCGCGATCGGCAACGCCGGCGCGCAGTCGGTCGCGAAGGCATGGTGGCTTGCGATCGTGAAGTGGCAGGTCGAAGGCCAGGCCGCGGGCAAGGAATACCTCTGGCGGCAATACGAGGACCTGCGGCCGATCGGCGTTGCGAGCACGATCATCGCAGACCTCGACTATCGCGACCCGTCCGCCGACAACGCGGTCATCGACGACTTCCAGACGAACACGTCGACCGGCCTGAGCTCGTCGGGCGGCACCGTCACGTTCACCGTGTCGAACGTCGTGGAAGCGCTCATGAACGACGCGAACACCGCGTTCACGTGGATCGCGTCCGATCCGTGGAACGGCATGACGCGCGGCCGAACCGGCGACGCGATGCGCGGCTTCGTCTTTGACTTCACGGGACCCACGACGGTCGAGTACGAAGTCGTGCCGGCCCTCGCGGACTTCTCGCAGTACGAATACCTTTCGCTCCGCGCCGCGCAAGGAACGCGACACCCGCAGACCGTCGCGCTCAACGGCACGTTGACCTTCACCGTGACCTTGATCGACAGCCACGGCGTCTCGAGCGCGATCAACATCGGCGCCTACGGCGGCGGCGTGCAGCGGCCCTATCAGCGCACGGGCTTCGGCACCGGCGCGGGGTGGCAGAACGAGTTCGAAGTCCTGCGCATCCGCCCGAGCGACTTCCGCGCGGGCAGCACCGGCGTCGATCTCACGAACATCGCGAAGGTCGTTCTCTCGTTCGGCGCGGGCGCCGGCTCCGAGAAGGGCCGCGTCGCGATTGACGACATCATGCTCGACAAGAACTGACGGCTTCGAAGGAACGCCACAACGACTTCAGGACGACTCATGCGAACGACTCTCACGTCCATTCTCGCCATCGCCGCCGTCGGAACCCTGCTCGCCGCCGCCCCGCAGGGCGCGCCCGCCCAAGCTCCCGCGCCCGGCACCGATCGCGCCGGCAACGTCGTCGGCGTCGCGCCGGTGCCGCCCACGCCCGCCTCGATCGGCGAGCTGGTGTTGGTCCGCCCGTTCACGCTCACGACCGGCTACGTCCACGAGTGGCGCAAGGAGCGCCCGACGGTCGACGCGGGCGTCATCGTCGTCATCCGCGCGAACCCCGAGCTGATCCGCGCCCGGCAGGTCGCGCAGCCGGTGCTCGTGGTCGGATCGCAGACCGCCGAGCACATGAATGACGGCTACGCGAGCGGCACGCTCGTCGCGATCGTGCCTGCAACGCGGAAAGCCGACGGCTCGGTCGACCTCGATCTCGAGGCGCAACCGATCTGGTTCGCGGCGCCCGAATTGCCTGAAGCGGTCGACGCCGCGTGGATCGCCACGCAGCGCACGATCGCCGACCGCAGCTCGATCGCACCGGCCGCGAAGGGCGTCGTGCAGGCCGCGGCAACGCGGGGAGGCACCACCCTCACGCTTGCCGACCGCGATGCGCTCGACAAGGTCGTGGGCGCGCTCGTGCGCACCTACGCGCCGGACGAGACCGAGCGGGCCGACGCGCTCGAAGGCAAGAACGTCGAAGCGGTCGCGCCGAAGGCGAAGTGACGGGCGACCTTAGGGACGGCTCGAGGACTTCTTGCGCGAGGTCCCCTTCGACCGCGTCTTCTTCGTCGGCACCTTCGCGCCTTCGCTTCGTGCCTCCGAGAGGCCGATTGCGATCGCTTGCTTCCGGCTCGTGACCTTCTTGCCCGAGCCACCGCTCCGAAGCGTGCCGCGCTTGCGCTCGTGCATCGCCTTCTCGACCTTCGCGGACGCCTTGCGGCTGTACTTCGCCATCGGGAACGCTCCTTTGCCGATCGTGGGACGGCGCGCGACGACGCGTGCCTCGCCTGCATTGGACGAGCGGAAACGACGAAGCGGCATCAAGCAGGTGCCCTGATTGCGCGCCCGGTCGCGGCTACCACCGTTCGTGGCGGAAGCTGAGGTCGGATTCGAAACGGTCGATGTGCCGACGGACCGATGCAAAGCCGAACGGAAGCGCCGCGGTCGCGAGTGTGAACGCCGCGCTGAGCCAGATCATGTCGTCCCGTCCGAAGCTCGACCCGACGGCGGAACCTATCGCCTTCCCTGTCATCACGATGTACGCGGCGAGCATGACTACGCCGGCGGTGATCGGGACCTTATGCCACTCCGAACTCAGGATGTGCGAGGCGTGGATCAAGCCGATCGCAGTGACGAGCGGAATCATGCTCACGATGCCGGCCCACATGACGAGGATCGGAGGGAACACGACGATCATGAAAAAGCAAGCGGGCGAAAGGAGAACCGCAGCGAGCTGCAACACGGAGATGACGACGACCGTGTTCGACATGTGGCGCTTCGGCGGAAGATTGACGCCGAGGTTCGCGAAGGCAAGAAGCGTGAGGCCGACCATCGCCAGCATCGCGTTGACGCCCAGAAGTGCGCCGCTGATCGCCACCGGGGCTTGCGGACCCGCGAGAGCTATCGCGATCGCGGCGATCCAACAGATCGCGGCGATGACCAGGCTCATGTTCGTCAGCAACTGCGAGTTGCGCAGCGTGAGACGCCACGCGCGCATGGCCGTCCGGGCACGCAGCGCGCGGACATCGATGGCGAGGCCACACTCGGGGCAGCGCGGGATGTCGGCGGTGGCCCGCATGTCGTAGCCGCACGCGGGGCACGGAAGCGGTTCGAGCATCGCGAACTCCCCGTTGCGGGCGATCAGCGGGAGTTCGGCGCCATGGCGCTCTCTGTTGCCTGCGGCGCGATGTCGTAGATGCGGATGCTCGTGGCGCGAGGCTTCCAGGTCTTCACGAGTTCGACGTGGCGCGGATCGATGACGTAGCCGTCATACGCCGCGGCGTTCTTCAGGTCGATGACGAGGCCGACGTCGTAGTCGAGCGCGACTTCGGAGCGGCCGGTGATGAACTTCGTGCCGCGCCAGTAGCCCACGATCCCCGGGATCGGACGCACGAGGCGATCCATGTCGGCGATGAGCTCGTCGGCCTGCGTCGGATCGATGAGGCTGACGAGGACGACGTGTCGAACTTCGCTCGAGGTCGCGCCGGGCGACGGTTCGTACGCGCTCTTCGGCGCAGTGTGACAGCCGACGAGTGCGATGGCGAGCGCGAGTGCGGAGAGCGTGCGGAGCATGTGATCCTCGGATGGGATGGTCAGTGCACGGCGCGTTCGCCGGCTCGGATGGGAACGGGTAGACGATTGGACACGGGCGGCGTCGGGCAGGTCGCGAACGCCGTGAAGGAGCAGGGCGGGTTGTACGCGCGATTGAAGTCGATCGTGACGCGGCTGTCCCCAGCGCCGCCGACTGGCGCGTCGATGTCGATGAAGCGCCCGCCCCCGTAGGTTTCGCGGCCGTTCGTCTCGTCGCCGAAGACGACGAAGAGCCGGTCGCCGCCGCCGGCGGTCGCCGCGAAGGCGAAGGGCACGCCGGCGACCGTTCCGCGCAGCGTCGCGACGAGCGGCTCGTCGGCGGTGAAGCCCTTCACGTTCGTGATCGAGACCGTCGCGCCGCTCGGTGCGGGCTCGACCGTGGCTGCAACGACGAGCGTCGGATCGAACGGGAATCGCTCGATGCCGGCGAACTGGGTCCGGGTCGGGCTTTCGTTGTCCTTCACGCGAAAGGCGAGCGCGCCGTTGCGGCGGACGAGCGTCACGGTGATCGGGCCGTTCTTCAGGACTGTCGGCGAGCCCTTGTCGTCGGCGACGAGCGCGATGGTGTCGATCGGGCGATCGTCCGCGGTGACGAGCGCCGCGGGATGGCCGCGTGCATCGAGGTCGACGGCGAAGTTCACGACGTCGCCCTCGACGACGAACGCGCCGACGCGCGGGGCCGTCGCATGGACGTAGTGCAGGCGGCACGAGGGATCGGAGCCGAACGACCACACGCCGTCGGTGAGAAACGCGAGATCGACGAGCGTGAGCCAGCCGTCGGTGGCGGTCAATCGCGTGATCCGGCCTTCGTGCCAACGGTCGGCCGAGGTTTGATCGAAGGTCGAAGTCGTCATGGGGGAGGGAGCCTTGTCGCCGGAGGCGCAGCCGCCGACGAGGACGACGAGCGCGATGCAGCACGCAACGAGGTCGCCGCGCGGCAACGCGGTCATGGAGTCACAGCTCGATGCGGGCGACGGGACATGGCCGGAGATCTTCGCACGGCGCGGCCCGCCGCCGCAACGGACGGAGGCGTTGCAGGGGGCGTCGCGCGGATGCCGATAGGTCCGGCCATGGCCGCGATCGCGGGAGAGAACGACCGACACGGCGATCGGAGGGAGCGACCCGCGGTCTCCCGTGTTCGCCCGATGACGGTGGCCGTGGCGCTCGTCGTTGCAGCGTGCATCCTTGAGGTGCTCACGGGGTGGGGACTCATCGCGCACGGCGCGAGGCTTCTCACGGTGAAGTCGCCGACGCGGCTCCTCTGGTTCTGGACATTCGTGGCGGGAGCGATGTCGCTTCCGGCAGTGCTCATCGTGTGTGCCGGCTGGCTTGCGCCCGCGCTTGTCGATCGGGGGGCGACGGCGGGACCGTGTCCGCGGTGCAGGTATCACCTTCCCATGGACGCCGCTCGTTGTCCGGAGTGCGGATTGGATCACGTGACGGATCGGCGGCGCCGCATGGCGCTGCGCGCGGCGAGGACGTTACTGCGCGTGACGGCCGGCGCGGTCGTCGCGGCGCTCGCGATTGCGGTCGTCATCCTTGCGGGCAAAGCGCTTTCCGAAGGTCGCAACGGCCTGCCCATGATCTATCTCATGCTCCTCCTCGTTGCAGCCTGGGCCCTGAACGGCACGATCGCATGGCATGCCGCAACAGGGGCGTTCGCGCGGAACGCACGACTCGGCGAGCGAGTGGTCTACGTCTTCGTCACCGCGCTCGCCCTCTATGTCGGGATCGCCGCCTCGCTGAATGCGCTCTTTGTCGTCCGCGGTCCGGTCGGCACCCCTTCGTCGTGGCCGTCGTGGCTGACGACGGAGCCCGGGATGGCGACCGCACGGTGGGTGTGGCTCTGGTCGCTCGGCGCGGCGATGGTCGTCGTGACGTATGGAAGCCGCACGCTGGCGCCGCTCCCGCGATGGACGTTGCGCACGATGGCGGCGCTGATCGGCGCGCTGGCGGCGCTCACGTTCGTCGATCTCGCGCTTCGCGTGGTTTCGTCGACGGCCTTGCTCGGATCGCTTCGGTTCGTGCCCGAGATCGCACGATTCGTCAGTGAACGAATGCCCGACCTCTTCCCGGTGATTCATCCGCGCCGCGTCGGCATCTCGATCGCCATGGCGGTAGGGCTCGTCGTGGTCGTCGTGCTTGCCTGGCGGAGCGCACGCTCGTCGTTGCAGGTGGCGGCGACTGGCGACGATGGCGACGGCAACGGCGACGACTCGACCCGTTCGCCCGCGTGATGGCGTTCGGGCTGTCACGAAGAGCGGACCGCGAGCTCGTGGCGGTGAGGTCGGCCGTGTGGGCGGCGTCGCATCGGACGAGGCGCGAGAGACGAGCGCAGAGTGTGGGACGAGACGAAATGTCCGGGCCAGGAAGAACGCCGAGACGGAGACGGAGGGGACCCCCACCACCATCGCTGCGCGATGGTCCCCCTCCCCCAACTGCGTTGGGGGAGGAGATGACGCGCGGACCGCGAGCTCGTGGCGGTGAGGTCGGCCGTGTGGGCGGCGCATCGGACGAGGCGCGAGAGACGGGCGCAGAGTGTGGGACGAGACTCGATGTCCGAGGCAGGAAGAACGCCGAGACGGAGACGGAGGGGACCCCCACCACCATCGCTGCGCGACGGTCCCCCTCCCCCAACTGCGTTGGGGGAGGAGATGACGCGCGGACCGCGAGCTCGAGGCGGTGAGGTCGGCCGTGTAGGCGGCGTCGCACGGAACACATCGGATGTTCGAGTCGTCGTCGGACGAGGCGCGAGAGACGAGCGCAGAGTGTGGGACGAGACGAGATGTCCGAACCAGGAAGAATGCCGAGACGGAGACGGAAAGGACCCCCACCACCATCGCTGCGCGATGGTCCCCCTCCCCCAACTGCG
>JAEUIT010000043.1 GCA_016795035.1 Phycisphaerae bacterium
TCGGCCTCGATCTGGTCGCGCAGCGGATGCTGCTCGACCGAGCCGGTCTCGTTCGACGCCTTGGCGGGGCCGGAGGCGTTGTCGCGGATCTTGTCTTCGAGGTCCTCGGCCACGGCGGCTCCCAGCGCGGCCGCCGCGCGAAGTGCGCGGGGTCGCTACTTGGGAAATACGCCGTGTCGCGGCGGGATGTCCGGCTCAGCGCTCTCGTCGATGCAGATCGTTACGCATATGGACGTCGGCTTCCTCGGCGCGCAGCCGTGACGCTACGAGGCTCGCTCGTAGGTGACGATCCGTCGGCCACAGTGCCGGCATTCCCGACGCCTGACAAGTCGGCTGCCGGAGGACGGCCGCGTGTAGATCACGCGCCAGTGCCCACAACCGCACGCCGGGCATCGGATGCCGCGATCGTCGTTGACCGGCCTCTTCGGCGTGCCCGGCTTCATCGACCCCTCCGCAACGCCGACAATTTGATTCGGGGACGCACCGCCGCCATCGAAGCGCCAGTGCCAAAGAGCACCGCGCCCTCCATCGATGCCGCGACCGACGCCCCGACCGCGCAGTCGAACCAGTGGTTGTCGAGGCTCTCGACCCGCAGTTTCCATTCGTCGACCGTGCGGCCGCGACCCTGCGTTCGGACGCGATACTCGGCCAGCAGGTGGTCGGCCAGCAGTCGGTGCGCCGCCGGCGTTCGACCGAAGAGTGAGATGCAGCCGGGATCGCCCATCGGCACCGCGAGGCGTGCGTGCACAAAGCTCTTCCAGTAGTTGGTGTCGAAGACCACGTGTCGCACGGATCGCCGGCCTGTGATGGTCGGCACGCGCCAATTGAGGCCCACGCGATCGCCTCTCTTCCGCCGGTACTCGCTGAAAGGGATGCTCGACGCGCCGACGTATCGGCCGTGGCTCGGCATGACGACTCCGGCGTACTGCGACTGCCGGCAGAACTGGTAGACGACATCCGTCGACGAACCCCAGTTCGCGTCGATGAGGCAGCGATCGATCCGCACCATCGCGCCGTCGTCGCGTCGCCACTCGCGCCCGACCGTCGCCTCGATGAGCCGTTCGAGCCCGGCGTAGACCGCGCCTTCGAGTCCGGCGCGCGATGACGCGTCGGCGAGCGTGTGCCTCGCATCGCGGAGCGTGAAGTACCCGCCCGGCGCCTTCTGGTCGGGCTCGGTGCCGTAGTCGATCAGATAGCCGGTGAAGTCGTCCTCCCATGCGGCCACCAGCCAGAAGAGCGCCTTGCCCTGCACGTCGATGAACATCGTGAGACGCGTGCAGCCGATCGGCACTTCGCGCCGCGCGTGCCCGTTCACCTTCGCGGCGATCTGGTCGGCGGTGAGCAGCTCGTCGTCGACGAGGTTCGCTTCGGGCAGCGGCGCGTTCTGGTACTCGGCCCAGAAGGCCTGCTCGCCCTGGAGCCGGAGGTTCATCGCGTGCTGGACGGCGGAGGCCTCGTCGTGGTTGAAGCGCTCCGCCCATGCGACGTTCGCGCCGTCGTCCATCGCGGACCGGTGTTCGCGGTAGAACGCCGTCGCTGCCGCGAGCCCCGCGTCTGCGCGCAAGCCTGCCGCGCGGAGTTCCGCGTAGCGCGCCCAGAGCGCCTCGTCCGTCGGGAACGAGTAGACCATCTTCGTCCGCTCGCCTTGCCACTGCGGATGCTTGTCGCGATCGAGGAGGCGGTCGGCCAGATCTTCGGGGCGCACGACGGTCAATGTCATGAGGCCCGCGATCTTCTTGCCCGGTCCCGCGAGGCCGAGGATCGCGCCCGAGAGGATGCGCTCGCGGGTGTCGCACTGCGACGGGCTCCGCGCCGACTCGTCCGTCTGCGGATCGTCGATCAGGACGAGCGACGGGCGCACCGCGCCGCCGTCGGGCCGCTTGTACTTCATCCCGCGCACCCGACCGGTGATCCCCGCGACCCGGATGATCGCGCCCGATCCGCGTGACCCCTCGATCGACGGCAGGACGATCTCTCGCGCCGCCCAGCCGATGTGCGTCTGCTTTCCGTTGTGGAGCTGGCCCGCGGCGCGCTGGTGGATTCCCTCGAGCCGGCGAATCGGGAAGCACACCTCCGGGAAGTCGGCGAGGAGCGGCTCGCTGTTCTCGAGTTCCGCCTTGATCGAGTCGAGCATGCTCGCCGCGTGGTCCTCGTCGCTACCGATCAGGGCGACGAACTCGCGGTGGCCGAAGAGCATCGCCCAGAGGCACGCCGTCTCGCAGAGGGACGTCTTGCCCGATCCGCGAGGCATCGCCATCGCGAAGAGTCCGCCTTCGAGAACGGCGGTCTCGATCTTGGCGATGACCTTCAGGTGATCGTCGGACCACTTGAGGTGGAAGGTCTGCGGCAGGTACGTCTCGCAGAACGCCCGGAAGTTCCGCTCGCACCGCGCCCGCCGCGCCGGCTCCTGGACTCCCGGCATCTCGCCGATGTCGCGGCCCGACACCGAGAGCAGCGCGTTTCGCAGTCGGGAGCGCTCGCGGTGGGCGTCGTAGCTGTCCTCGCTCGTGCGCGCCCCCATGGGCTCAGGCGCATGTCGGTGGTCGAAGAGCCAGGCGACGTAGCGGAGAAGGTCGACGCGGTTCGAGTCGCCGTCCGCACCGATGCGGAGACCGGCGCGGGTGCGATGGCGGTGCAACTGCCGCTCGCCGAGGCACTCGCCCATCGGCGTCGAGTTGAGCAGGCGGCAGAGTTCGCCTGCGCGGAGGCGTCGCACGTCAGTTGCCACGGTTGGTCTCCGCGGCCGCGACCTGACGCGCGAGCCACGCGCCGTAGTGCACGAGGTTCATCGTGCCGTCGACGTTGGTGGGCGCGCCTGCGTCGATGTCCGAGCGCACGCGATCCGCGCTGGCGTGCCTCGAGCCGGAGGCCCGCAGCAGCCGCACGACATCGTCGACATCAAGCGCCGCCGGGCTCTTCTTCACGTTGCCGGTCGGGGCCTCAGCCATGCGGACCTCCCGTCGACATGGCCACCTTCCGGACGCACATCCCCGCGAGGTCCGCGAGGTCCGCGAGGTCGGCGAGGTGGGGGAACAGTTGCCCACTCATCGCCCACTCTCTCGGGAATCGCGGGAAACCGCCTTGATGTCTCGCGCGGCTCATGCCCTTGTGTGTCCAACGCGGGACGCATCCCGCGACCCGCCACGAACCGCGAACGGAGAACGCCATGACCAAGAAGACCAGCCAGCCCCGCCAGACCGCGACCGACGCATACGCCGCCGCCCGCAACGACATCGCACGCCTCCTCGACGTCCTCGACATGGAGCTCGCGAAGCACGCGGAGCGGGCCACGGCCGACGCGAAGAACTGGGGCTTCGCAGGCGACCTCCAGAAGGTCCGCAGCGACCTGATCGGGACGGTCGGATTCCTGAGCGGGATGGACCGCGACGCGGTCGAGGGCTTCCTCGCCGACGCCGAGTGACCACGCACCACCCCACGACCAACGGAGCACGCCATGACCAAGAAGCCGACCGACACCGAATGGCAGATCGAGTACGCGAAGCGCTCGCTCGCGAGCATCGCCGACGACGCGAAGGCAGACATCCGATCGAAGATGGACTCGATCCGCCGGGCGCTCGACGAGGCGGAGCGCCGCCTCGACGCGGACGAGATGCCGAACACCTGCGGCATCCTGCAGGGCCGCGCCTTCGAGCTCGAGATGGCGCTCGCCCGCTTCGCCGCGATGCGCGACGCGAAGCCCGCGATCGCAATCCTGACCAACGCCATCGACGCCATCGCCGCGAGCCAGAAGGAAGGACGCTGACCATGACCACCGACCCCGACGCCAACCGCGATGCCGCGATCCTCGCCATCGCCAAGCGCGACCTTCTCTTCGAGATCGACACCTTCGAGCCGCGGCGCAGCGGTGCCGACTTCCGCGAGGTCGCGGTATGGATGGTTGAGCAGGCCCTCGCCGCCGCGTACGAAGCGGGCCGCGAAGCAGGCCGCGTCGCTGAACGGCGACGACGAACGCCCACCCGATGCCAATGCCCGGCCTGCGGCCGGGAGATCCGAATCACGCCAGTCACCTGAAGCCCGCACGTCGCGGGCTTCGCTGTTTCTCACACCTCCAGATGGAGCATGACCATGTCGAAGAAGTCCACC
>JAEUIT010000063.1 GCA_016795035.1 Phycisphaerae bacterium
GCCACGTGAGATTGAAGAGCCAATTCGGATACACCGCGCGCCAGCCGAGGCCGATCGACAGCACGCGCGTCTCGACCACGCCGAGCCCAAACGCCGCGAGCGCGAACGCGAGACCGACCACCGCCCACCGTCGGCGCACGCGATACGGAAACTTCACGGCGCGCCGTTTCAAGAGCTCCGCGCCGCAGGCGCACGTGAAGGAACCGTCCATCGCCTTCTCGCGCACGTCGGCCTTGCAGCCCCTGCAACGCGGAGACGAGAGATCGCGCCGGCCGTAGAGCGCGACGCCGAGCGTGACTGTCGCGAGAAGCGACAGGACGGCGATCACGAGTGGCGCGATGTCCGGCATCGGGCGTCAGTATCGGGCCCGCATCTCTCCGTTGCACGCGCGAAGACGCGAATGGCGCTCCGGATCTGGCTACGGCACGAGTTCGTAGCGCGTGACGACATCGAACCCGCGCGGCGGCACGCGGCGGAAACGCACGGTGGTCTCCGCGCCCCAGAGGATGCTGAAGATGCCGTTCGCATCGAGTTGAATCGGTCCCGCGTTCGGATCGGGAACGAACGTCGCCACGACCTCGTCGGGCCGCCCGTCGAACGCGCCCGCGTTCGCGTCGCCGGTCCACGCGGCGACCGGGACGAGCCCCGTCCACGGCCCGCCCGACTGACGCGTGAGGACGCGCGGCGGCGTCACACCGGACGTGTCGCCGAGCCGCCATGATCCTGCGAGCGCGACGCCGACCGCGGCGTCGTCGGCCGTGATCGTCACGAGATCGCGCTCGCCCGTCTCGCGAATCTCGAGCGTGACCGTCGCGCCGCCGTCGAGCGGATTCAGCGCGGGATCGGTGACGACAGTGACGGGTCCGTCATTCGGGAGGACGCGGACAGTGCCGCGGATGACGCCACAGAGGTTTGCCGCGTCCGCGTCGAGCGAGTCGTCGTCCGTCCCGAGTAACGTCCATTCGAGTTCACACGCGATACTCCCGACGTCCGTGGCAACGCGGAGCGGCGAATCGGGAGGCCGCGTCCACCCTGGCGACGCCCGGTTCGCCCGGCGTTCTCGCACGCGAAGATCCCATCGCGCCGAATCGAGCGACGCAACAAGTCGGGGCACGATTCGCTCGCGGACCCGAACGGCCCGCGGAACGGCAATGCCGGGAAGTCCCCACGACTCGCGCATCGAATCGCGCGCCGCGACCAACGTGGCCTCGAGTTCCGCTCCCGGGGCGGCCTCGGACTCGCGCACGAGCGCGGCGTCGATCGCCGAAAACCACTCCCATCGTTCTTCCATCGATGGCGGGCGACCGCGCACGGACCGGTCTCGTTCGGCCTCTCGCCACCCGATGGCGAGCGTCCGCGCAAACACGTCCGCGGCACGATCGCGGTCGGATGATTCATTCGGACTCCGGCGGAGCATCGGCAGAAACGACGACCCCCGGAAGACCGACCCGTCGTAGATCCTCTCGCCCGCAAGGGTTCGCTCCGCACGCCAAGCGGCGAAGTCGAGGGGGTCCCATGACGCCTCCGCGCATCGCGCCTCAAGTCGCCCCACGGTCTCAGGGCCCACGAGAGCCACGGTTCCAGCCAAGGCAAGCGTGACGACCGTGCCGACGACGACCGCGATCGGTCGAGTTACCGCTCGTCTCGCATATCGCACCGCGTGCGGGTCGGCCGGGGTGCCGCACTCAGGGCAGCGCGCCGGCAAGGCGGTCCCGGCGCCGCGGAGGCAGGACCGACACCGTGGGCAAGCTGCAACGTCGAGCATCCATGGCGAAACGCTCGTGAGCCGAAGAATGCCGATGCCCGCGAGTGACGCGAGCCCGAATGCGGTGCCTGCGACGGCGCACGCGACGATCCGCAACCCAGCGAGCCATTGCGGGGTAGCGGCACCGAGGGCGTAGCCGAGCAGAGGAGTAAGTCGGTCGATCCCGACCGTTGCCGGCTTGGCGCCGAAGAGGACACCCCCTCTACGCCAGGCGTTGCTCGCCGTGACGGAAAAGGAGTGCCGAAGGAGATCGACGCCCCAGCTACTCGGATCGGAATCCTGCGCGAGTGAGCCGTCCTCGGTCCACCAACCGACCGGCAAGAACGGGACGTAGATGATCTCGCCGGAGACCACCACGACAGGCTCCGTCGTTTCGCGCGGGACCGTGATCGGATCTCGAAGCCTCACGAATGGTCCCATCGGCGACAGCTCGCGCCATGCGCCGCGCGGGTCCTTGAGCGGAGGCTCGCCCATGTCGAACGGCACCGACACTCCGTTCACCGTGACTCGATCGAGGCGAACTGCGATGGAGGTGTTCGCGTCGCCTTCCCAGTCGCGCGCGCCAGCCGACATGTCGATGCTCGTTCCGCCCCACGAGCACGAGATGGTCGACGCGGCGGCCTCCGCCGCCCGCGTGGCGAGATCCCCGCTCGGCGCGGCGGCGGCGACCAACCGCCCGAGAACGCCCTCCCACGGTCGCTCCGGCCCAGGTCGTGCGAGCACGGCCTCGAGTAGCGCTCGCGCCTCGTCGCGCGACCCGATCGACTCCACGCGGCGCTGGAGCAACGCCCAGTCGTACTCGGCGCTCTCCCCATGCGGCCACGTGAGATTGAAGAGCCAATTCGGATACACCGCGCGCCAGCCGAGGCCGATCGACAGCACGCGCGTCTCGGCCACGCCGAGCCCAAACGCCGCGAGCGCGAACGCGAGACCGACCACCGCCCACCGTCGGCGCACGCGATACGGAAACGTCACGGCGCGCCGCTTCAAGAGTTCCGCGCGGCAGGCGCACGTGAAGGAACCGTCCATCGCCTTCTCGCGCACGTCGGCCTTGCACCGCCTGCAACGCGGAGACGAGAGGTCGCGCCGGCCGTAGAGCGCGACGCCGAGCGTCACCGTCGCGAGGAGCGGCAGGACGGCGATCACGAGTGGCGCGATGTCCGGCATCGGGCGTCAGTATCTCGCCCCGATCTCTCCGTTGCACGCGCGAAGACGCGAACGTCGCGACGAATCCCGCTACGGCACGAGTTCGTAGCGCGTGACGACATCGAACGGCGAAGTCTCGATCCGGCGGAATCGCACGGTCGTCTCCGCGCCCCACACGATCGAGACCGTACCGACCCGGGGGAGCCTGACCGGCTTCGCGTTCGTATCGGGCACGAAGGTCGCGACCAGTTCGTTCGGTCGCCGAGCACGTTGTCCCGCCATTTCGTCACCGGTCCACTCCGCGAGCGACACGAGTCCGACCCACGCTCCGTCGACCTGGCGCCCGAGCACGCTCGGCGTTGCGGGGCCCGCGACATCGCCGAGCCGCCACGAACCCGCGAGCGCGACCCCGACGGATGCGTCGTCGGCAACGATGGTGACGAGATCGCGATCGCCGGTCTCGCGGATCTCCAACGTGACGATCGCCTCGCCGTCGAGCGGGTTGAACGTCGGTTCGGTCACGGCGGTGACGCGGCCTGCCGCGGGGAAGACACGCACCGCCCCCTCGAATGTGCCGGCGCAGCCCTCGACGCTCGAAAGCCCCTGCAACGACCACTCGAACGAGACGTCCGTCACTCCGACGTCGGTCGCCTGTCCAACGGTCGCCTCGAGCACCGGCGTCCACGCGGAGTCGCTTCCGTGCGTCGCGCGCACGTGCACCACGCTGGCTTCGACGTTCTGCGTGCATCGTGGTCGTATCGAGTCGTCGACCCGCACCGCGCGCGGCAGTCGAATCCCGGGGTATCCGAAGGCGTCGCGCATCGCCGTGAACTCGCTCCGCAACCGCTCGAGCCGCATGCTCGGATCGCCCCGTCCGTCCGGCGCCGTGGCCGTCGCGACTCCAGTCGCCATCGCATAGATCCATCCGACCTGCTCGAGTCGCGACAGCGGGCGCCCCTCGCGGCCGCGAGCGTCATTCACAGCGGCCCAGCGCACGCACATCCGGTCGGCAAGACCGAGCTCGGAGGTGTCATCCATGACGCCCCCGCCGACCAGTCTCGAAATGGGAGTCGGCTCCGGCAGCGCCCGCCGCAGCTCGACGAGCGGAGGCACTCCTGCCAGACGTTGGTCGGCGCTCCACGTCGCCACGCGATCCGTGTCCCACACGAGCCGATGCACTCGATCGCCCGCGCGGGCTGCCATCAGCGGCACGAACAACGCCGCAAAGACGACGAGTAGGACCGCCCCGAAAACGCCAAGCGTCACGGCGAGCGCGACGGACACGGTGCGAGTCCCGTATCCGACTCGGAGCCGCACGGTCTCGCGTCCGCATTCCGGACACTGTGCCGGTACCGAGACTCCCTCCGCGCGGAGCCGCGATCCGCAACCGAGGCAGGCTGCAACGTCGAGTCGCCACCTCGAGCAGGACGCGCGGCGCACGAGGAGAAATACGGGAAGGACGCAGAGCCCGCAGAGGATGCCGACGACGCCGCACGTGAGCGGCGTGCGCGCGGCGAGACGCATCGGTTCGCGCCTTCCGCTCGGATTCCCGAGGAAGGGAGCGAACCACTCGCGCAGCGCCACCACTCGAGCCGATGGCTGAGTCGGTCCTTGCGGAAGCGTGACGGCCGGGGACGTCGGCGCATTGGAGATCGCGAACGGCGCGCGCATCACCTCGATGCCCCACTCCGCCGGATTCGCCGTCCGCCTCAACGTTGCATCGCGCATGGGCCAGTCGCCCGACACCGGGAACGGGAGGAAGATCGTCTCCCCCTCAACCTCGACGAGGCACCGGTCGAGCGGCATGTCCGGCAGTCGCGCCACGGCTCTCGAGTGTCCGAAACGGCGCCACACGTCGCTCGCGCCATCGGCGAAGCGATCACCCTCGCGCTCGAACGGAACTTCGACGCCGTCGACTTTGACGCAATCGACGCGCACGCACATGCACATGTAGGCGGTGAGCGGGTATCGGAAACCCCAGAGCTCGAACGCGAGGGTCCGGCCGCCCAGATCGAGCGCGATCCGCGACGCGATCGTCTCGGCGCATCGAGCGGCGAGTTCGTCCCGCGGCGCCGCCTTCTCGACGACCTGCGCGAAACTCACGAACGTCGAGGACCCTGGCGGCAACGGCTTCCGAAGCATCGATCCGAGGAGGGACGCCGCATCGTCGCGCGAGCGAAGATCCTGCACGCGCTGCGCGAGAACCTTCTCGTCGAGTTCGCTTCCCTCACTCGCAAGCCAGTCGAGGCGAAAGTACCAGTTGGGGTGCACATAGCGCCAGCCAAGGCCACTCGAGATCACGCGCGTCTCGGCCAATCCGAGAAGGAATGCGCCAAGTGCCAACATGGCTGCAACGGAGAGCGTGCGCCAGCGCAGACGATACGGATATCGCACCGCGCGAGGTCGTGAGAGATCGGATCCGCAGGCGCACGCGCCTGCACCTGTCATCGCCGCGTCGCGCAGGTCAGCCTTGCAGCGCCTGCAACGTGGATCCGAAAGGTCGCGCCGACCCACGATGGCGACGCCGAGCGTCACCGTCGCGACGAGCGACAGGATGGCGACCAGAAGTGGCGCGACGTCCGGCATCGCGCGTCAGTATCGTGCCCCAATCTCTCCGTTGCACGCGCGAAGATGCGAACTCCGACGGCGTTCGTACGCCTTGCGGTCGAGCGGCCGGAACCGTACCCTCGGATCCGCGGAGCGAGTCGCCACCACCCGAAAGAGGCGTTCCATGGGACAGAAGCGGAAGATCGTGAATGTCGATGCGGAGGACAAGGCCATGAACGCGGCGATCGCGGAGGCCAAGCGCACGCTGCCGACCTTCCTTCGAGCGTGGGAGCGACCGAAGCCGAACCAGGAGTCGTTCCTTCTCAAGGTCGAGTTCTTCGGCGACGACGACGAAGCGACGCCCGAACATATCTGGATCGCCGACCTCGCCTATGAGGGCGACGATCTCGTGGGGACGGTCGCGAACGAGCCACAGACCCCCGGTCTCTCCTACCTGCAACGGGTGACGATCGAGGATCTCGAGTGCGTGACCGATTGGATGTACATCGAGAACGGCCGACTGGTCGGCGGGTTCACCACGCGAGCGATCCGCAATCGGCTCTCGCCGAAGGAACGCGCCGCATTCGAAAAGGCGGTTCCCTACCGATTCGACTGATGCAACGTGGAGCGGCGCACTCGGTCACATCGGCGCGCCGACGCCCCCGTGACCGCGGCCGGATCGACCGCCGCCGTGGCGGCGCCATCCGCCATCGAGTCGTCCGGCACACCCGCTCCACTCGGCATCGCTCTGACTCCCGGGAGTTCGTGCGGGCAGGATGCTGCTGGCTTGCGTAGCCTCTCGCGTGAAACGCGCGGCGCGGCAAACGTCCGCGACGCGAGAAGGAAAGGCGACATGTGACGCACGATCGGGCACACATCTGCGAGTCCTGTGGCGCCGCCGACGACGTCCCGCGTCTCTCGTTCCGCAATGCGATGCGCGGAGTCTGCAATCTCCTCGTTGCAGCATGCTTCGCTCCGATGGTGCTCCTCGCCGCGATGGCTCTCGTCGAAGGCTCAGTCCCGGAGCCGCCGCGGCTGCGCATCGAACGCCGCTGCCGCGCATGCGGCGCGAGCTTCTTTCGATGAGGCGCGTTCGACCACTGGACCTTCGCGTCGTCGGGCCGCATCGGATGTGCGCCAGAGAGCGATGACGTCGCGCGATGGCGCGTCGACGGGCACGACGGCCGTCAGATCGTCAACGCGGGCGGTCTCCCTTCTCGAGTGCGGCCAAGCGCGCACGTCTCGGGGCGCAGCGATGTCGCGAAGGCCTGCGGACGCGGCGGTCGGGTGCGCGTGAGGCGCGGCGCGCCTCGGGGCGGCGGCGGCGCGCATCGCCATGCTCGACTCCACGTTGCAGCCGGCGCGGTGCCGCCATCAGCCCGGCGCGGCGGCCCACGCCTTCGCGAAATAGCCGCGGCCGCTCGTCGGAGCCGTCGGCGTCAGGCAGCACTCGAGCCAGCCGGTCGAGGTGCGGCGCGGCTCGAAGCCCGCGAGCTCGAAGGTGCCGACATGCCGCACGAGCGCGAGGAGTTCGTCGGCCGTGAACGGATGGAGTGGATCGTTCGGATCGTCCAAGGCTGCAACGCGGAGATGCGAGCGAAGGAGGACGACGCCACCGTCGCGCACGATGCGTCGAGCCTCGCGCAGGAGGCCGACGGGGTTCCAGGTGCGTTCGAGGATCCCGAAGAGACAGACGATCGGCCGCGACGCGGACTCGATCGCGGGGACGGAGGCGACCTCGTCGACGGCGAGGAATCGCGGTGCGGGCACGAGCGTGAGGCCGATGCGCGCGGCCGTGGCGAACGCCGCGTCGATCGATGGCGTGCGCCGCTCGACGCCTTCGTAGGCGACGCCGCCGCGCCCGAGCATCGCCCCGAGTGCCCCGGCGTTGCAGCCGAGATGCGTGACGAGGGCGGCTCCGGACGCGGCGTTGAGCGCGGTCGCGACGAGATCCGTCTCCTCGCGGAGACGGGCGATGAGCGCGGCGTCGTGCGCGAGACGCGTCCATTCGGAGGCGTCAGGCTCGGGTTCGAGGGCGGCGTAGTCGCGCCACCAGAGCGGCGTGCCGCGATAGCGGGCGCGGACGTCGGCCAGATCCGGCGCGAGGCGGTCGAAGCCGTGCCGAGCGCGAAAGCGCTCGAGCGAGGTGTCGAGGCTCGCAGGACGGTCGGCGCGATTGGCGCGCGGCGCGCGGTCGACGTGCCAATGCTCGAAGAGGATGGACCGCGTCGCGAGCACCTTCCAGCCGTCGAGACGGACGCGCACGCCGTACTCCTCGGTCTGTCCACGAAGCGTGCCCTCGTCATACGGGCCGACGCGCTCGTAGACCGCTCGACGTGCGGCGTAGAAGCACCCCATCGCGTGATCGACCTCGCGCGTGAGCGGAAGGTCGTCGATGGCCGCACCGCCTCCGACATGGCGATAGCCGCGCGGACCCCAGAGGTCGTCGCCGAACGCATGGACACGGCCATCGGGAAGAAGCTGGACACCCGTGATCACGCCGACGGCGGGATCGGCGTCGAAGAGTCGGCAGAGTTCGCTGAGCCAGTGACGCGTGCGCAGGACGAGGTCGCCATCGAGCCGCGCGATGATCTCGCCACGCGCTTCCTGTACGAGACGGTTCAACACCGCCGAGAGGACGCCCGAGTGGGGAAGTTCGATGAGGCGAAGGAATGGCTCGCCCCGTGGGTCGCGCGCAGACTCCGTCCCGGATAAGGGACCGGTCGACGTCCGACGCGGCACGCGCCGCGCCGCCCACGCCCGTGCGGTCGCGAGGCTGTCGTCGGTGGAGCCGTCGTCCGCCACGATGATCTCGAGGAGTTCCGGGTCGTCGCCGATCGTCCGCTCGAGCGACGCGAGCAACTCGCCCAAGAAGTCGCGCGAGCCGTCGCGAGACCGAGCGCGACCGTTGTCGAAGTTCGGCACGATCACCGAGACCCGTGGCGTTCGCGCGGAGCCATTCTCCATGCTCGCTCTATCGGCTCGCGACGAAGCGCAACCCAAGCCGTGACGACCAGACAGAACCAGGTCGATGCGCGGTCCGCCGCCCATGGACGCCGCTTATGGAATCGGCTCAGGGACTCGGCCTCCGCGCTCCGCTTCGGACTCAGTTCATGGGCTCCGTTCCGGTGCTCCGTTGGGGTCTCGGCTCATGAGCTCCCTTCGTGCACTCCGGTCATGGGCTCCGTTCGTGGGCTCCGCTCATGGGTTCTGGTCACGGGCTCAGTTGACGGGCTCTGGTCATGGGCTCTGGTCATGGTCTCCGATCCTGGCTTCCGATCGTGAGCTCCGTTCCTCGGTTCAGCTCATAGGCTCCGCTCATGAACTCGGCTCAAGGGCTCTGCTCCGGACTCAGTTCATGGGCTCCGCCCATCGACTCCGGTCATGGGCTCCACTCGTGAACTCGGTTCATGGACTCGGTTTATGGACTCGGTTCATGGGCGCCGCTCGGGACTCGGTTCATGGGCGCCGCTCCTAGACTCCGGCGATCCTGACCATCAGCCGCGCGACGGAGCGAAACGCCGACGTCGCGCGGATCTCGACGACCAGCGCCGCCACGACGGGGACGCTCCGGCACGCCCGATCCGTCGGGTGCCGGCTCTCTCTGTTGGTCGATCATGCCGATCGTCCATGTCGGCTCTCCATGGGCAACCGCTCTGTCGACCCTCCTTGTGTTGGCCTCGGGCACGCTGCGCGCCGACGGATCGGCTACCTCGCGTCGACAAGCCGTCGATCGCGCCCCGATGGGCCGCCCCCGCGCGTCGACCAACCGCCTCACACACGCCCAGCAACGTTCTCTCCCGCGCCGATGACCGCGTCCCGGTCTCCCCGCGCCAACGCTTCGACGAAGACGCCACGACCCGGTCCATCCCCGGACATGATCGCGCCGTGTTGGCGCCACCAGTACGCTGCGACCGAAGCGGTGACACCCGGATGCGCGGAGAAGGACAGGCGCAGACACGTTGCAGTCGACGGAGCGAGCTCGAAGGTTGAGCGCTCGCGGTCCGTCGCACACTCGTCGTTACACGGCGCGTCGGACTCGGGAAACGTCGAGCGCCGCGCGTAGCGTCAGCGCCGAAATGCGGATGAGAGGAATCGAACCTCCACGGGGTATTAATCCCACAAGAACCTGAATCTTGCGCGTCTGCCAGTTTCGCCACATCCGCTGCGGGACGGAGATCCTACCACCGTCGGCCGACCCCGCAAAGGGCGACGCACGACACGAACGTATGGTGTCGCGGCCTGCTGTCGTGACCTCGCGCTCCAACTGCGGGGCCTCGCCTGAGTGGCGAACCTACACCGCTCACAGTCCGTGTCGCGATGCTCCTATGCCGACGGCGTGTGGCGGTCACGCGATGGATCCAAGGTCTCTGAGCAGCGAGGCGCGCCGGCGGGTCGCTCGTGACGGTAGTCCCCTCCGACACCGTCAACGAGCACCACACCGAACGTGACCAGCTACCTGTTTGACACGGGCCGCATCCGTCGTCGCGGTCGTCGCCGTCGCACGCTCGTGAGACACGGCCGACCGAGATGTTGAGTGCAACCCCTCGCAACGACGACGACCCATGACAAGAGCTATTGGAAGAGCGACGACAAGAGCGAGGACGACAACCACTGCGACGACGTTGTCGCCGCCCACGAGTGTCACCCCTCATGGTGAGGGCCGCTTCACCGGCCAACCTTGCTGGAGCACGGCGGGCTCAAGACTCCGACTTCTTGATGCCCGCCGTGCGCGTCTTCCAGCCTGTTGCCTCGCGACGCCTAGGCACGCCTGTCGCCACAGGCCTCGCCTTCCGCGTCACGGTCAAACGAGCTTCAGTCGCGGTCGCGCTGTCGCACTGTCGCGCGGACCCTTAGTCGTCACTACTCGACGACGACGACTTCGTCGCCATCGTGGCGGGATTGGCCAATCGCTTTCGCAGCACCGCCGTGCGAATCTCGCTGAAGAGGTCGGGGTTCTGGCGGAGGAACGCCTTCGCGTTCTCGCGACCTTGACCGAGACGGGTGGCACCGTGCGAGAACCACGCACCACTCTTCTCGATGATGCCATCGGCCACGGCGAGGTCCACGAGGTCGCCCGACGTGCTGATGCCTTCGTCAAACATGATGTCGAACTCGGCTTCACGGAACGGCGGCGCGATCTTGTTCTTGACGACCTTCGCACGCACGCGATTGCCGACGTTGGCTTCGCCATCCTTGATGGAGCCGATGCGACGGATGTCGATGCGGACCGACGAGTAGAACTTGAGCGCACGACCACCGGTCGTCGTCTCGGGCGAGCCGAACATCACGCCGATCTTCTCGCGGAGCTGATTGATGAAGATGACGATCGTCTCGCTCTTCGAGATGGCGCCGGTGAGCTTGCGGAGCGCCTGGCTCATGAGGCGAGCCTGAAGGCCGACGTGGCTGTCGCCCATCTCGCCTTCGATTTCGGCCTTCGGAATGAGTGCCGCAACCGAGTCGACGACGATGATGTCGATGGCATTCGAACGAACGAGGAGTTCGCAGATCTCGAGCGCCTGCTCGCCGGTGTCGGGCTGGGACACGAGCATCTCGTCGAGATTGACGCCGAGGCGCTTCGCCCAACTGGGGTCGAGCGCGTGTTCGGCATCGATGAATGCTGCGGTGCCGCCCGCACGCTGCGCGTTCGCGACGACCGTGAGCGCAAGCGTCGTCTTACCTGACGATTCCGGCCCGAAGATCTCGATGACGCGGCCACGCGGAAGTCCACGCCCACCGAGGGCAAGGTCGAGACTCAACGCACCCGTCGGAACGGCCGGGATCTGCGCGATGTTCTCGCCATCGAGGCGCATGATCGAGCCCTTGCCGTAGGTCTTCTCGATCTGTCCCATCGCGCGCTCAAGGGCGAGCTTCTTGCCCTTGACGTCGAGCTTGCCTTCCGCAGCGCTGCCACTCGATTCCGACGACCGCGCGCTCGGCGCACTCGGCTTCGGTTCGGTCAGGCGGCTCTCCGATGCGCGAGAGACGGGAGTCGAGGGTGAACGCTGGGACATGGCTGAATCCTTGGAGGTGGGAGAGGTCGCCGCAGGGGACGAATCATCCTTACCGATTCCGCCGGACGATGCCTTGCCGACTGCACTTCCGCTCGAGAAACCGGCACCTTGTCCACGCGATGGTGCGGACGATCCATTCGCTCCACCGGGGGCTGCGGTCGTGGAAGCGGGTGCGTTCTCTGGCGTGTTCAGTGTCTTCGGGGTCATGTTCGAGTCCTTATTGGTGTGCGTGCCTTCACGCGATTCGTGTACGTGGTTCAGACAGTCAGACGGGACGATGAGACGGGACGATTGACCGGCGAATGGCGGACGGCACAAGACTGCGGGCGACATCCGCCGCGCCGGCGACTGCCCTCGCTTCCGACCCCACCCTCCGCCTCCTTCGATCCGACCCGGTCCGCTTGCGGGGCGACGACTTCACCTGAAGAGACGCACCGGCGTGGCCATCGACGCGTGTAGCGACGCAGCTCGGGCGATGCGACTCGATGAAGGACTCTTCAGCGGGACCGCACTCCCGCTGTCGTCGTTCCGGAGTTGGAACGGAGATCGGAACCGGTAGGAGGTCCGAAGGGGGGGCCGAGCGCACGGCAAGCGATACGACCGCGGCGCGACTGCTCCGCCGAAGCCCCTGCCTCCCCGCTACCGCCGACAACTCAGCCGTTGGGCGCACGCCGTCGATCCCGGCCCGCGTTCGAATGTCGAAGCGAGCGGAGGTCCCACAGCGTGTCGGATGTGTTGGAGGAGACGTAGGCATAGGTCGCAATGCCAACCGTTAGGAGTCCGTAAGGTACCGACCAAAACCCTATCGTCAAGCCCCTGTCGGGAGCCTTTAGGATTTTTTTCGGTGTCCGTTCGGATCCGGTCGAGCGACGCGAACCCTACCGCCAAAAGACAGCACCCCCGCAAAGTGCTGCGCTTTTTCGGTGCCCCAGATTTTGTGGCGCGACCCGCGCGAACGGTCAGAAGTTCGGGGTCGGCGGACGGAACTTCGCGAACTCGATCCCGCGGAAGTAGTCGATCGTCTTCGCGAGCCCTTGGTCGAGCGGCACGCGCGGCTCCCACCCGAGTCGGGTGCGCGCCAGCGTGATGTCGGGCTTGCGCTGCTTCGGGTCGTCGGGCGGAAGCTCCCGGGCCTGCACGATGCGCGAGGCTCCGCCGACCCGTGCGACCACCTTCTCGGCGAGCTCGCGGATCGTGAACTCATGCGGGTTGCCGATGTTGACCGGGCCGGTGAGGTCGTCGGGCGCCGCCATCAGCTTGAGGAACCCGTCGATCAAGTCGTCGACGTAGCAGAACGAGCGCGTCTGCGATCCGTCGCCATAGAGCGTGATCGGCTCGCCGCTTAACGCCTGGCGGATGAAGTTGCTCACGACACGTCCGTCGTACGGGTGCATGCGCGGACCGTACGTGTTGAAGATGCGCACCACGCGGATGTTCACCTTGTTCTGCCGGTGGTAGTCGAACATCAGCGTCTCGGCGCAGCGCTTCCCCTCGTCGTAGCAGGCGCGCGGACCGATCGGATTCACGTTGCCGCGATAGCTCTCGGGCTGCGGATGCACGTCGGGATCGCCATAGACCTCGCTCGTCGACGCATGGAAGATCTTCGCCCGCACCCGCTTGGCGAGACCTAACATGTTGATGGCACCGAGCACGCTCGTCTTGAGCGTCTTGATCGGATTGAATTGATAGTGGCCGGGCGCCGCGGGGCACGCGAGGTTGTAGATCTCGTCGACCTCAAGCAGGATCGGCTGCGTGACGTCGTGGCGCAGCAGCTCGAAGTTGCGGCAGTCGAGGAGATGCTCGATGTTCGACTTCTGGCTCGTGAAGAAGTTGTCGAGACAGACGACGTCGTGGCCCTGCGCCACGAGGCGCTCGCAGAGATGCGAACCGAGGAAGCCGGCGCCGCCGGTCACGAGAATGCGCTTGATCATGAGTTCGGGACTGTACAGGTGATGCGACGAAACTCGGGGTTGCCCGCATGAGCGGAAGGACGGACGATCCGGGGATGCCGAAGGAATACGCCAGCCGACCGAACGCGAACCCGGGAATCGCCGGGCCGGGACCTGCGGACGCGTCCGCGACGCGCGAAGGCGCCTTCTCGGAACCCGACGAGCGGCTCATCATCGGCACGATGACGGGGACGAGTATCGACGGTTTGGACGCTGCGCTCGTTTCCGTCGCGGGTCGCGGCCACGCGATGCGGGCGCGCCTCGTCGACCGGCGCTCCGCGGACTTTCCGGCGGAACTCGCGCGGCGGCTCCGGCACGTCGCCGAACAGGGCACGACCACCGCGGGAGAGTTGGCGCGGCTCGCCCTCGACTTCGGGCTCTTTCATGCGGACGCCATCACGCCGCTCGCGCAGGGCCGCTCGATCGCCCTCGTCGTCGTGCACGGACAGACGGTGTTCCACGCCCCGCCGGTCTCGCTGCAGCTCTTGAACCCCGCACCGATCGCGGTCGGGCTCGGGGCCCCGGTCCTCGCCGACCTCCGCTCCGTCGACCTCGCCGCGGGCGGCCAAGGCGCGCCGATCACGCCGCTCGCGGATTGGATTCTCTTCCGAACGGACCATCCGCGCGCCGTCCTCAACCTCGGCGGATTCGCGAACGCCACGCTGCTCGACGGCACGAACGACCCGTCCGGCGTGCGCGGCTTCGACGTTTGCGCCTGCAACCAGGTGCTCGACGCCGTCGCACGCCGCACGCTCCATGCCCCGTATGACGCCGATGGCGCCGCCGCCGCCGCCGGCGCGAGCGAAACCCGCGCAAGCGCGGAGTTAGTTGCCGCGCTCACGGCGCAGCGCGCGGCGCGGCGCTCGCTCGGCACCGGCGACGAGGCGACCGCCTGGATCGACCGGCACGTCGCGACACTCCGCGCAAACGACCTCGCCGCCACCGCGGCCGACGCCGTCGGCACCGCCATCGGACGCGCGGTCGCGTCGGCGCTGGCCGACGCTCGCCTCGCCGCGGGCGCGGATCTCGTCGTTGCAGGCGGCGGCGCGCGACACCGACCCCTCGTCGCCGCCATCCGCCGTGCGTTCGGCGGTCCGGTGTCGACGACCGCCGAGTGCGGCGTCCCGATCGAGGCTCGCGAGGCGATGGGCATGGCGGTGCTCGGCGCCGTGAGCGTGGACGGGGCGGCGATGACGCTCCCGGCGGTCACGGGGCGGCGGGAGCACGGAATCTGCGACGGCGCGCTCTTTCGGGCGCGCCGGTAGCGGCCCGCCGACGGCGAGCGCGACGCCGGGAACCTTCATTCCCCATTCACGCGATCTTCACGAAGCGCTCGCAAGCCGAACCCGCTCACCGCTACCTTGTGTCCTCACGCGGCGTTCCGTGCGGCGTCCCGACCAGTGGGTCGTATGGACCTCGGCGCGGACCGAGATCGAGAAGGAGCAGCCTTGACCCGCACGGACGTCCTAGTTGTCGAAGACGAGGTTGAGATCGCGGAATTGATCCAGTTCCACCTCGAACGCGAGGGCATGCATGGCCGCCTCGTCCACAGCGGCAAGCTCGCGCTCGACATGGTCCGACGCTCGAAGCCCGACCTCGTCATCCTCGACCTGATGTTGCCCGATCTCGGCGGACTCGACGTGTGCCGGCGCCTCAAGCAGGCCGAAGGCACGCGGGCGATTCCGATCATCATGCTGACGGCGAAGGGCGAGGAATCGGACATCGTGAGCGGCCTCGAACTCGGCGCCGACGACTACGTCACGAAGCCGTTCAGCCCGAAGATCCTGATGGCGCGCATCCGCAACGTGATGCGACGCAACAAGGGCGAAAGCGACGACGTCGATCGTTCCGACCGCATCGTCCTCCTCGACGGCCGCCTCGTCATCGATCCGGAGCGGCACGTCGTGACCGTCGACCGCGAGCCGCTCGACCTCACCCTGACCGAGTTCGGCATCCTCCAATACCTCGCGGCACGGCCGGGTTTCGTGCGCACGCGCGACCAGATCATCGCCGCGGTGCACGGGAAATCGACGGTGCTTTCGAGCCGAACCGTGGACGTCCACATCACCGCGTTGCGGCGCAAGCTCGGAGCAGCCGGCGACGCGATTGAGACGGTGCGCGGCGTGGGGTACCGTTTCGGCGAGGGCCGTACGGCGCTCGCCGACGCATGACGCCAACCGCCGCAGTCCCCTTTCCTCTCGCGCTCGCGACGACCGGCCCTTCGGCCGACGGCGCGCTGACGTCGGGTCACGGGCTCACCTTCCTCGCGGGTCTCGCGGCCGGCGCCCTCGTCGTTGCAGCGGTCGCATTCCTTCGGCGGCGGGCGCGTCGCCGCGAGGCGGCCTCGCTCGCGCGGGCGATCGACGCGCTCGGGCGTCGCGGATCGGACGACGCCCGCAACGCGGAGCTCACGGCCATCGCGGCGATCGAGACCGGTGCGGGACTCGAGCCCATCGCAGCCTCGATCCGCCGCACCGCCCGCTCGCTTCTCGAGCAGGAGTCGACGCTGGCGACGCGGCTGCGCGAGCTCGAGGCGGTGCTCCACTCGACCACGAACGGCTTCCTCGCCCTCGACCAGCAGCATCGCGTGCTCGACCTGAACAAGGCGGGCGCCGCGATGCTCGGCGTGCGCGGCGCCGACGTGCGCGGCCGGCTCCTTCCCGAGATCGCCCGCCATCCGGCGCTGCTGCGATTCGTCGACGAGGCGCTCGAGCGGGGCAACGCCTGCGAGGAGACGCTCACGCTGTCGCACGACGACTCCGCGCACGTGCACGCGACCGCAGAGCCGCTGCGCGACTCGAACGGCCGCGCGGTCGGGCTTCTCGTGTCGCTGCACGACGTCACGCGCCTCAAGCGGCTCGAGTCGCTGCGCAGCGATTTCGTCGCGAACGTGAGCCACGAGCTGCGCACGCCGATCACCGCGATCAAGGGCTACGTCGAGACGCTCCTCCAGGTCGCGGAGGAGGATCCGTCGCGCGTGCGCCGCTTCCTCGAGATCGTGCAGCGGAACACCTCGCGCCTCTCCCATCTCGTCGAGGACCTGCTGTCGCTCGCGTCGCTCGAGCAGCTCGAGCAGGACGTCCGTCCGTCGGTCTCGCTCGTCGACGTGCCCGGCGCGTCGATCGTGCAGGACGTGATCGAGCAGCTCTCGCCCCAGGCGGAAGCGCGAGGCATCGCGCTCGAAGCCCGGATAGCCGCGCCCCTCTCACTCCGTGCCGACAAGGTGTTAGTCGAGCAGGCGCTCGCGAACCTCGTCGCGAACGCGATCCGGTACGGCCCCGAGCGCGCGACCGTCACGATCGGGCTCGCCCCGGATCCGTCGGCGCGGATGGCGGTGATCTCGGTGCGCGACCAAGGACCGGGGATCCCGCCGGTCCACCTCGAGCGGATCTTCGAGCGGTTCTACCGCGTCGATCGGGCCCGCACCCGGCGCGCGGGCGACGCCTCGTCGGGCACCGGCCTCGGGCTCGCGATCGTCAAGCACATCGCCCAGTTGCACGGCGGCCGGGTCGAGGTCGACAGCGAGGTCGGGGTCGGGAGCGAGTTCCGGCTGCGCCTACCGCTCGCCGAAGCCGCTTCACACCCCCAATAAGCGCCGTCTTTACGAGTCCTTAACACGATCGGGCGACCTTGCCCCCGCCTCGATCGCCGAGATTCGCAGCTCCGACAGGTCGCGACGGCGCCCCGAGGCACTTGCACAAGGAACTCCTCCCATGCTGAAGCTCCATCGAACCTCCACGCTCGGCATCGTCGCCGCCGCCTGCCTCGCCGCGGTCGCCACGGCGTTCGCCACGAGCCCCCAAGCGCCGCAGGACCTGAAGTCCCTGAAGGGCGCGATTCGCGTCGACGGCTCATCGACCGTCTATCCCCTGAGCGAGGCCGTTGCGGAAGACTTCTCGAAGGTGGCTCCGGGCGTGCGCGTCACGGTCGGCCTCTCGGGCACCGGCGGCGGCTTCAAGCGCTTCTGCGAAGGCCAGACGGACATCTCGAACGCGTCGCGCCCGATCAAGAAGTCGGAGATCGACGCCGCCAAGAAGAGCAACATCGAGTACGTCGAGCTGCCGGTCGCCTACGACGGCCTCTCGATCGTCGTCAACCCGAAGAACACCTGGGTGAAGTCGCTCACCGTCGATCAGCTCAAGAAGATCTACTCCGCGAGCGGCACCGCCAAGACGTGGAAGGACGTCGACCCGTCGTGGCCGGCTGATCCGATCAAGGTCTACTCGCCGGGCACCGACTCGGGCACCTTCGACTACTTCAAGGAAGTCGTCGTCGGCAAGGACGGAAAGATCCGCGCCGACATGAGCGTGAGCGAAGACGACAACGCGCTCGTCACCGGCATCGCCGGCGACATCAACGCGATCGGGTACTTCGGCTGCGCGTACTACTTCGAGAATAAGGACAAGGTGAAGGACATCCCGATCGACGGCGGCAAGGGTCCGGTCGCGCCGAGCGCGGAGACGATCCTCGGCGGCACCTACGTGCCGTTCAGCCGTCCGCTCTTCATCTACGTGAACCGCAAGGCCGCGGACCGGGCGGAAGTGCAGGCCTTCGTGAACTACTTCCTCGACAACGCTGGCGAACTCGCCGACGACGTCGGGTACGTGCACCTTCCTGCTGACCTCTACGCCCGCGCCAAGAAGAACTGGGCCGACCGACGCACCGGCACGCAGATGTCGGACGAGAAGGGCGAAGGCAAGCCGGGAACGCTCGCCGAACTCTACAAGTAAGCCGGGATCGAGGCCTGCCCCCGCAGCCCCGCTTCATGACGCTTCAAGTACCATCGCGCCGGATCGGTGACAGCCGCTCCGGCGTTTTTCTTCGAACGGTCTGACCTCGCATGACCTCCCTCCCCGCCGGCAACCCGACGAGTCCGTTCCAGCCGACGCGTCCCGGCTCGTCGCTCCTCGCGGCGTCGGTCCGCCGGGGCCGCGCGAGATCGGTCGTCGCGCGCACGCGGACCGAGCGCGTCATCCGCGGCGGACTCCTCGTCGCGGCGCTGCTCTCGATCGTCACGACGTTCTCGATCATCGCGATCCTCCTGATCGAGACGATCGGGTTCTTCCGGATGCCCGAGGCGTCCTTCCTCGACTTCTTCTTCGGCACGGAGTGGTCGCCGCTCCTCGGCGCGCAGAAACACTTCGGCATCTGGCCGCTCGTGACCGGGACGCTCCTCGTCACCGTGGTGGCGGCGACGTTCGCGCTGCCGGTCGGCCTCATCACCGCGATCTACCTGAGCGAGTACGCACGGCCTCGCGTGCGTGCGGTGCTCAAGCCCGTGCTCGAGATCCTCGCCGGCGTGCCGACCGTGGTGTACGGCTTCTTCGCGCTCTCGGTGATCACGCCGGGGCTGCAGCTCTTCTCCGACAAGTTCGGCAACTACAACGCCATGAGCGCGGGCCTCGCGGTCGGCATCATGATCCTGCCGATCGTCTGCTCGCTCTCCGAGGATGCCCTCCGCGCCGTGCCGAAGAGCTTGCGTGAGGGGGCCTACGCCCTCGGGTCGACGCGCTTCGACGTCTCGATCCGCGTCGTCGTGCCGGCGGCGCTGTCGGGCATCGTCGCCGCGTTCCTCTTGGCGATCACCCGCGCGATCGGCGAGACGATGATCGTCGCGCTTGCGGCAGGCGGCCTGCCCCGCATCACGTGGAAGCCCTGGGACGAGACCCAGACGATGACCGCCTACATGGTGCAGATCTTCCTCGGCGACGCCCCCGCCGCAGGCATCGAATACAAGTCGAGCTACGCCGTCGCCTTCGTCCTCTTCGTCATGACCATGATGATGACGCTCATCGGCAACGCGGTGTTACGTCGCTTCCGCGAGGAGTACGACTGATGCGTGCCGATCGCGGAACGCCGGTCTCGACCGGTCGGCGGATGCTGATGAACCGCGGGTTCCTCGCCGTCTGCCTTCTCGTGACGACGCTCTCGGTCGTCATCCTGTCGGTGCTGATCGTCTCGATCGCCACCAAGGGGCTCCCGTGGATCTTCGACACCGCCGCGTTCAAGGCGAGCTTCGCCGAAGGCGGCAACGGCATGGGCGGCTGGCGCGAGTGGTTCCGCACCGGCTTCTTCACCGACTTCGCCTCGCGGCGGGCGAACCAGGCGGGCATTCGTGCCCCGCTCATCGGATCGATCTGGGCCACCGCGATCTGCGCGGCGGTCGCCCTTCCCATCGGGGTGAGCACCGCGATCTACCTCGAGGAGTTCGCGCCGCGCAATCGCTTCCGGCGCTTCATCGAGACGAACATCCGCAACCTCGCGGGCGTGCCGTCGATCGTCTACGGCATCCTCGGCCTCACCGCGTTTGCCCGCATGTTCGGCCTCTTCGGCAGCGACGGGGCGATCACGATCGGCGACCCCGAGAGCATCTTCTACTTCGCGCTGCCGTTCGGACAGAGCGTCCTCTCGGGCGGCCTCACGCTGATGCTCGTGATCCTGCCGATCATCATCATCGCGTCGCAGGAAGCGTTCCGCGCCGTGCCCAACTCGCTGCGTGACGCGTCGCTCGCCCTCGGCGCGACGAAGTGGCAGACCGTCTTCAACGTGACGCTCCCGGCGTCCCTCCCGATGATCATGACCGGCGCGATCCTCGCGATCAGCCGCGCGATCGGCGAGGCGGCGCCGCTCCTCGTGCTCGGCGTGCCGCTCTTCATCACGACGACGCCGAACAACCTCATGAGCGATTTCACGGTCCTTCCCTTCCAGATCTTCAACTGGGCAGGTCGGCCGCAGGAGGATTTCCGCGGGCTCGCGGCCGCGGCGATCCTTGTCCTCCTCGTGGTCCTTCTCACCTTCAACGGCGTGGCGGTCTTCATTCGCCAGAAACTCCATCGGCCGCTGTCATGAACTCGCGCACGCCCCCGAACACCGCGCCGTCGTCCACTCCCGCCTCGTTAGGCGACCCCACTCACACGCACCCCGACATGTCGACCCCGAACGCTCAGCCTCAGCCTCCGTCGGGCGCCTCGTCCGGAGTTTCCGGGGCCCGCGTCCCGTCGCTCGGCGCAGCCGTCTCGCATCACGAGCGTGCACGGGCCCGCGAATCGGCGATCGTCGCAAAGGAGTTCTCGAGTTGGTACGGCGCGTTCCAGGCGCTGCACAGCCTCTCGATCGACATTCCGCTCCGCGAGGTGACCGCGTTCATCGGGCCATCCGGCTGCGGCAAGAGCACGTTCCTGCGGTGGATGAACCGCATGAACGACACCATTCCGACCGCGAAGGCCGCAGGCCTCCTGACGCTCGGCGGCCGCGACATCCTCGCGCAGACCGTCGACGTCGTCGAGCTTCGGCGCCGCGTCGGCATGGTCTTCCAGAAGCCGAATCCCTTTCCGAAGTCGATCTATGACAACGTCGCCTACGGCGCGCGACTCCACCGCAACATGTCGCGGGGCGACCTCGACGACCTCGTCGAGCAGGCGCTTCGCGCGGCGGCGCTCTGGAACGAAGTGAAGGACCGCCTCCGCGCCTCGGCGCTCGGGCTCTCGGGCGGACAGCAGCAGCGCCTCTGCATCGCCCGTGCAATCGCGGTCGGCCCCGAAGTGCTCCTCATGGACGAGCCCTGCTCGGCGCTCGATCCGCGCTCGACGGCGGCCATCGAAGAGCTGATCTCGCATCTCGCCGAGGAATACACGATCGTCATCGTGACTCACAACATGCAGCAGGCGGCGCGCGTGTCGGATCGCACCGCCTTCTTCTTCGAAGGGCGACTCGTCGAGTACGACGAGACGGAGACGATCTTCACCCGTCCGGCGAACAAGCAGACCGAAGACTACGTCACCGGACGCTTCGGCTAACGCCCGCGTCCCCTCCTGCCCGATACGCCTCGCTTCCCCGACCCGCGCCCGTCCGGCCACATCCCACGCTCCATGTCGCTCAACCTTCAGGCCCGCATCGTCGATCTCCGCCGCAATCTCCTCGCCATGGGCGCGGAGGTGGAGTCGCGCGTCGCGTCGGTCGTGCAGGCGCTGCGCTCGGGCGACTTGGAGACCGCGCAGCGCGTCCGAACCGGCGACGAGGCGGTCGACCGGATGCACGTCGAGATCGAGAACGAGTGCATGCGTCTCCTCGCGCTCGGGCAGCCCGTCGCCGGCGACCTTCGGCTCGTCGTCACCGTGCTGCGCATGAGCGGCGAGTTCGAGCGCATCGCCGATCTCGCGAAGGGCATCGCGAAGCGCATCATCAAGATCGCGAACGGCGAAGTCATCCGCATCCCGGACTCGCTCCTCGACATGGCCGACGCGACGCGCGTGATGGTTCACGAGGTGATGGCGCTCCTCGCGGAGCCGAAACTCGAGGACTGCCTGCAACTGCGACGCGACGACAAGCGCGTCGACCAGCTCAACAAGGAAGTGCTCGTCTGGAGCCGCGACGAGATCCACCGCAACGTGGACCACACGCAAGCGGCGATCGACATCCTCGCGATGGCGCAGCGCTTCGAGCGCATGGCCGACATCTGCACGAGCGCGGCGGAAGACCTGATCTTCCTCATCCAGGGCCGACTTCTCCGCCACGGCGCGGAGTGAGCGAGACGCGCAACGATCGCGCATTTCGCGGCTGATAAGCGGACCTGCCCGCGCAAAGCGAACACGCCGTCCACGAGGCGCGAGAATTTCTCAAGTCCGCTGGCCTTCTCCTCGGTGATGCGTAGACTCGCCCGCATGGAACGGGTTGGGAATACAGGCGACTCCGCGGACGTGCATGCGATCGGACGATCGCTGCTTGCCGCGCGCCGCGCCGCCCTTTCCAAGGCGCCCTTCGCGAACGGCGCGACCCGCACGGGCCTACGGCTCGTCGGCGTGCCCGCCGAACCCGCCTGCAACGACGAGTCGACGCCCGACACGCGTCGCACGCCACGAGCCCAGACGACCACCTTCGAAGCGGACCGCTCGATCGCCGCCCCGCGACGACGGGCGACGACCGACCGCGACATCGCCCGCGAGAACCTCGAGGCGGCGCACAACCGCTCGCTCGACCCGCGCGATCCGCGCTGGCGCGTCGCGCTCGAGACGGCGAAACTCCTCGAAGGCCCGCTGATGACCTTCGAGCGTCGCCGCCGCGTGCTCGCATTCGCGCAGTCCGTCGGCGTCCGGCCGTTCGACACACACCTGATCATCGCGGCGATGCAGGATCGCGCCCGCCGCGGCGAACCGCTCGACAGCGCCATGCCGGTGATCGCGATGACGGGACCCGCCCGAGGCGCCGGCTCCTCCGCGATCGAGGCCGAACTCGACGCTCGAGCCGAACGCGATCGCGTGAACGCCGCGCGGCCGTGGCCGGTGCGTCTCCTCAAGGCGTTCTGGCCCTACGGGCTCGCCGCCGCCATCGCGTTCGCGGCGCACGCCCTTCTCGGCTGGTGGCTTCTCGGCTGAGCGAGTCGCTTCCCCCGCAGGGAACGCGCGACGGTCAGGTGTCGTCGGACTCTTCGACGAGCTCGTCGTCGGTCTCGCGCCCGCAGTCGGGCATGCGTTCGTGGGCGGGCTCGTGGGCGGCGACGGTTCCGTTGGCGTCGAGCGACGGCGCGTCGGCGCTCGACGCTGCAGCGGCCGAACCGGGTGCGGGCGGCAGCGTCTCGCCTTGCTCGATGCGACGAACGAGGATCTCGCCGTCGTCGGTCATCGACGCGAACCCCAATTCGAGGAGGGCGGTGAGCGCGGCCTGCTGTTCGGCCTGCTTCTTCGACGTTCCCCAGCAGCCCGGGAAGCGGCGGCCGCGCGCTTCGACGCAGATGTGGAAGCACTTCGCGTGGTCGGGCCCGCGCTCCTCGAGCACGATGTACGCAGGGTTCGACGACGCACAGCGCTGCAGCGTCTGCTGGAGGACGCTCTTGAAGTTGTGCTGATGGCCCAGGCGCGCGGCGTCGTTGATGCGATCGACGAGGTGCTTGAGGACGAACTCGCGCGCGACCTCGAGACCGCCGTCGAGATAGATCGCGCCGATCACCGATTCGAACGCGGCTGCGGCGAGCGAGGCGGGAAGGTTCTCGCGGGCCCCCATGCCCTTACCCAGGATGAGGTCGGCATCGAGCCCGAGTTCGCACGCGATCTCGGCGCAGGAGCGGCGGCTCACGACATTCGACTTGATCTTCGTGAGCTCGCCCTCAAGCGCTTCCGGATAGGTGCGGAAGAGGTGGTCGCAGATGACCATGCCGAGGATGGCATCGCCGAGGAATTCGAGACGCTCGTTGCTTTGGAGCCGCGTGCCCGCAATCGACGCATGCACGAGTGCGAGCGAGAGGTACCGCCGGTCGCGGAAGCGGTAGCCGATCTTCCGCTCGGCGCGCGCCTCGACGCTGTCGTCTGCGGCGGGTTCGCTCCGCGACTCGACTCTGGGCGTGATGTCCGGAGCAGGGCTTCCGGAAACGGTCGCCGCCCCCGAGAGAAGGAATTCGGAATCCCGATCGGACGCGTGTTCTGCCATAAGGACCGACGAACCCCGGGCGAGCCGGGTACGTGCCGGAATGCCCTTCCAACGAGTCGCCACCGGTCGCCGCGCCGGAGTCGGAGCGGCTCTTGGGGAGGGAGCATGCAGGCACGCTGGGTTGTCGGCGGGTGCTCCAGTCGTCGCGACGTCGCGACGGCTGGAGGACTCGCCATTCGGGGAGAGGATCGCTCAGAAAGATCGGACGTGCAAGAGCGGACCTTCAGG
Source organism: Phycisphaerae bacterium (assembly GCA_016795035.1). GTDB lineage: Bacteria > Planctomycetota > Phycisphaerae > Phycisphaerales > SM1A02 > JAEUIT01. The sequence goes on from JAEUIT010000063.1 coordinate 24,069, forward strand.
GAGAGCCGGGAAGACGCTCCCGCTGGTCCCGATAATTGGGCGGGGCCTGTGCGCGGAGAGAGGGTCCAGATAAATGGGCGGGGCCTGTGCGCGAAGGACGGTCCGGATAATTGGGCGGGGCCTCTGCGCAGACGTTTGACCAGAGGCGCCGCGCCGCCCGATCACCCGACCGCGCGACGTCGCGCGCGGGCCCCGCGCTTACGCCCGCGCCCATCGACTCCACCGTTGCCGTTTACGGCGCTTGCTGGTAGTCTGCGGGACTTTCCAAGCTCAACCGCTCGCGAGGCGACCATGCACTATCCGCACAAGATCAGCCGCACCAAGAAGATCCGCAAGGTCGGATTCCGCGCCCGCATGAAGACGCGGAAGGGCCGCAACATCATGAACAGCAAGCGTCGCACGGGTCGCCGCATCCGCACTCGCTGAGCGCGTCGAGTGGCGTTCGTGGCGCCACCGTCCCTCGCACGGGACAACCGGGGCGCACTGCATCTCGTCCTCATCGGACCGCGCGCCGCCGGCAAGACGACCGTCGGGCGGCACCTCGCCGCACGACGGCGATGTCTTTTTCTCGACCTCGACGACTGCGTTCTCCGGCGTTTCGGCGCCGAGAGCGTCCGCGAGGTCTTCGAGCGCGCCGGCGAGCGCGTGTGGCGCCAAGGGGAACATGACGCCCTCGCCGCCCTCCTCGACGCCCCGCTCGCGCCAGCCGTCATCGCACTCGGCGGCGGCGCGCCCATGACCGACTCGATCGCCCGCCGGCTGCACGAGGACCGCGTGCAAGGCCGCGTCGTCGTCGTGCACCTCGCCTGCCCGGCGGCAGTCTCGGCCACGCGACTCACTCGCGAGCCGGGCGACCGCCCGAGCCTGACCGGTCGCCCCATCACTGACGAACTCGAGTCCTTGGCCGCCATCCGCACGCCGCGCTACGAGCAGCTCGCCGACGTCACGGTCGACGCGACGAGAGAGACCGACGCGATCGTGGACGAGATCGTGGCGGCGGCGCGGCGGTTTGACGTCGCGTGACACGCGACGGACGCCGAGAGAATTGAACGAGAAAGACGGTGCGCTTCGCGGGAGCGGACAGCGCGAGCGTTAGGCGGCCCGTTCGAGCCAGCGTTGACGCAGGTAGCGGCGAAGCGCCTCGCGCGTCGCCTCGTTCGCGAACGACTCGAACATCAGCGCCATGCGACGCGGGCCGGGGTCGTCGTCGACGTCATTCACGCGCACGACCTTGCCGCTCACGGCGATCGTCTTGTCGCAGCCAGGCAACGAAATCTCGACGGCGACGCGCTCGCCCTCGGGGAGCGGCTCATCGAGCTCGAAGCGGACGCCGCCTTCCGAGATGTCGTAGACGTGTCCCGACGGCATCGACGCCGCCGCGTCGTCGGCTGAGCCGCCACGGCGCACCGTCACGAACGAGTACATCGGCATCACCTTGAAGCGGGTGTGCCGGCGCCGTTCTCGTCCGTTCGGGTTCGTTTCGTTCGCCATGGCAACCTCCGTCGCGAGAAGCGGGTGAGGGAAGAGGTTCACGCGGTCGTCGCCGTCGTGCGACCTATCGGCCGCATCGGTGACGCGATTCAGGGCGACTTCGGCAATCGCCATGCCGTGCCGTATGCTCCGCGCCGCTTCAGATGTCTGCCGAGCCCGCCACGCCCGTGCCGAACCCCGCCGCATCGCCCGTTCTCCGCGGCGATCGCGACGCGCCGCGCGAGCCGCTCGTGGGCCGCCGGATCGCCGTTCTTGGCTACGGGAATCAGGGTCGGGCCCACGCCGCGAACCTGAGGGACAGCGGCTTCGACGTGCTCGTCGGCGGCCGCCCGGGCGGAAAAGGCACGCGCGACGCGGCGGACGCCGGCTACCCGACCGCGTCGATCGCCGAGGCCGCGCGGACTGCCGATCTCGTCATCGTCGCCCTTCCGGACGAGACCCACGGCGACGTCTACCGCACCGACATCGCCCCCGCGATCCGCGCCGGCGCGACCCTCGGCTTCCTCCACGGATTTTCGATCCGCTACCGGCTTGTCGAGCCGCGCTCGGACATCGGCGTCGTCTTGGTCGCGCCGAAAGGCCCTGGCACCACGCTCCGCGAGCGATTCCTGCGCGGCCAAGGCATTCCCGCGCTCGTCGCCGTCGAGCAGGATTCGCCTACTGGCGACGCCCGCGCCCGCGCGCTTGCCTGGGCGAACGGCATCGGCTCGGCCCGCGCGGGCATCGTCGAGACGACGTTCGCCCACGAGACGGAAACCGACCTCTTCGGCGAGCAGACGGTCCTCTGCGGCGGCTTGAGCGCGCTCGTCCTCGCGGCCTTCGAAACCCTTGTCGAGGCGGGCTATCCGCCGGACCTCGCGTACATCGAGTGCTGCCACGAGGTGAAGCAGGTCGCGGACCTTGTCTATAGCCGCGGCCTTGCCGGCATGCGGGCGGCGATCTCGAACACCGCCGAGTTCGGGACCTTTGTCGCCGAGCCGCGCCTTGCGACCGACGCGCTCCGGACCGAGTTCAAGAAGATCCTCGATGAGATCCGGAATGGGAGTTTCGCCCGCCGAATGGTCGATGATCACGCCGGCGGCGACAGATGGCTCGCATCGGAGCGGGCTCGGCTGGCGGCGCACCCGATCGAGAAGGCCGGCGAGCGCGTGCGTTCGCTGATGCCTTGGCTTGCCGCCGAAGCCGCTCGGGAAACTCCCGCGCGCGGCCCGGAACCGGCATGACCTATCTCGAGGCAATCATCCTCGGCGTCGTCGAGGGGATCACCGAATACCTCCCGGTCAGTTCGACCGGCCACCTCATCCTGACCGCGTGGTTGTTAGGCATCGGCAAGACGCCGGAGTCGAAGGAAGCGGTCGACGCCTTCACCGTCATCATCCAAGGAGGCGCGATCCTCGCGGTCATCGGCCTCTATTGGAACCGCACGCTCGAGATGATCCGCGGCCTCCTCGGGAAGGACGCGAAGGGCCTTCGACTCTTCCTCCTCCTCGTCACCGCGTTTCTGCCCGCCGCGTTCTTCGGCGTCCTGCTCGACGACTGGATCGAAGCGCGCTTCTTCAAGCCCGTGCCCGTCCTCGCGGCGCTCTTCCTCGGCGGCGTCGTCCTCATCGCGACGAAGCCGTGGCTCGCCGCACGCCATCGCGACGCCGCGAGCGGCGCGAACACGAAGGACATCCACGATCTCACCTTCCGCGACGCGCTCGTCGTCGGCCTCATGCAGTGCGTCGCCATGTTTCCGGGCACCAGCCGCTCGATGATGACGATCTTGGGCGGCCTCGTGGTGCGCTTGCCGCCGGCGAAGGCCGCGGAGTTCTCGTTCCTGGTCGGACTTCCGACACTCCTGGGCGCCTGCACGCTGAAACTCGCGAAGCAGGTGAAGACGCACGGACTCGACTTCGTCGATCCGCTCGGCGGCTGGGGCCCGGTGATCGTCGGCATCCTCGTGGCAACGGTGAGCGCGGCGATCGCGGTGAAGTGGCTCGTCGGCTACCTCTCCAAGCACTCGCTCGCGATCTTCGGCTGGTGGCGCATCGGTGTCGCCGTGGTGTTAGGCCTGCTGATCTTCGGCGGGAAGATGGAGTTGGCCGAGCCGGAAGGAGTCAGGAGCCAGGAGCCAGGAGTCAGTGAAAGGCAATCCACGGAGCCGGCGGTTCTACCCTGACTCCTGAATCCCGAATCCTCCGTTCCTACGGCATCCTCCGCTCGCGCTCCGGCTCGCTCACTTCCTGCACGAGCGCCTCGTAGGAGCCGCTCACGGGCTCGCCGAGAATCGGCTCGAACTGCTCGCGCAAGTGGAGCACCATCGTGCGGCACTCGTTGAGGTCGTGCCGCGCGGAGACGACCGCCTCGAACTCGATGAAGTTGCCGACGTCCTCTACCTGGTCGAGATGGATGCGCACGTTGTCGAGGAGCCAGAGCTCGCGCATCTTCCGCACGACCTTCCACGGGATCAGCGTGCCGCTGCCGTAGCGCACCCGCGCCTGCTCGTCGGAGAGGAGCGTGTAGCGCGAGGTTCGCGCCGCGATCGTGTCGGGACGCTGATAGAAGATCCACTCCGCCGGCTTGCCGGGCGTCTCTCGACGTTTCAGCCGTCCGTCGGCAACGCGGAAATACGTGTCGATCTGCGCGAACGTGCCCGACTTCGCGGCGCCGACGAGCGAGCATTGCCGTCGCGCGGCTTCGAGGTTTCGGACTTCCGCCTTGAACTCGACGTTCTGCATCGTGGGCCTGCCGTCGTGTCAGCCGTTGCCGCCGGCGTTGAGCACCGCGTCGCGCCCTGCGGCCGCCTCGCCCGCAGCCTGGAACGCCAAGCCGTTGCGCACGCGGGCGAACTGGCGCTCGACCTCAAGCCGGTCGGGCAAGGTCGACGTGGTGACGCCGGAGGCAGTGAGTTCGGCGACCGTCCATTGGGCGCCGTCCCGGTCGCGGAACGCCACGTAGAGCGCGTTGCCGGCGGCGACGGGGCCGGCGGCCTCGGACCAATGCTCGAAGCCGGGAAGCGACCACTCGGTCGCGTCGCCGTCGCCTTTCTGTTGCAGGAGACGCCACCGCGCCTGCCCGGGGCGATCGCCGCCGACGGCAACGCGGAGTCGCCACGTCGAGCCGTTCCACGCGACCGCCGCGCCGTCCGCGGTCTCGGCCCGCGGAAAGAGCGTGCCGCCGAGAGCCCACGCCAAGAGCGCCGCCATCGCGACGAAGATCGCGACCTTGATCAGGAGGCTGCGGACACCGAGAGCGACTTGGCCCATGGGGGGAGATCGTAGAGGAAGTGCGGAAGGCGTGAGGCGGTCAGCGTGGCGAGAAACCGAGCGGGAAAATGGAGAGAGGACAATGGAGAGGCGGGTGCATCGCGCGACGACTCAGGGCTGATCAAGCTCCGCTCGCGCTCGCGCCTCGTCCCAGATCTCTATCCCGAGCTCGCGGGCCTTGTCGAGCTTCGAGCCCGCTTCGGCGCCGGCGATCACGAGGCTCGTCTTCTTCGACACGCTGCCCGAGACCTTCGCGCCGCGCGCCTCCAGGATCTCGGTCAACGCCGGGCGCGTCCACGTTTCGAGCGTGCCGGTGAGGACGATGGTCTTTCCCGCAAACGGCCCTTCCTCCGCACTCGTCGTTGCAGCCTGGGGCTTCCAGATCGGGCTCTCGAGGTTGACGCCCACCTCGGCCAACTCCGCGAACGTGCGCCGCACGCGCTCGCTTGCCAAATCCTTCGCAAGGCTCGCGGCGGTGACTTCGCCGAAGTCCTCCAGTTCGACGAGCTCACTCTCCGTTGCAGCCAGGAGCTCGTCGGCGTTGCGGAAGCGCTTGCCGAGCGTCTTCGCGGCGCTCGCGCCGATGTGGCGGATGCCCATGCCCGCGAGCACGCGGACGAGCCCGCGGGACTTCGCGGCCGCGATCGACTCGACGAGGTTCTCCGCGCTCTTCTCGCCCATGCGGTCGAGCTCCGTGAGCTGTTCGCGCGTGAGGCGGAAGACGTCGGCGAAGTGCGTGACGAGTCCGGCGTCGACGAGCTGGTCGACGAGCTTCTCGCCCATGCCGTCGATGTCCATCTGGTCGCGGCCGACGAACCACTTGAGCCGCTCGCGGAATTGCGCCGGGCACTCGGGATTCGTGCAGTAGAGCTTCGGCCCTTCCTGCACGACGGCGCCGCCGCATGCGGGGCACGCGGACGGCGGTTCGATCGGCGTCTCCGCGCCGGTGCGTCGCTCGACCACCGGCTGCACGACCTGGGGAATGATCTCGCCCGCCTTCTCGACGATCACGGTGTCGCCGAGGCGCACGTCGCGGCGACGAATCTCCTCGATGTTGTGGAGCGTCGCGTGGCGCACCGTTGTGCCCGCGATGAGGACGGGATCCATCGTCGCGCGCGGGGTGAGCGTGCCGCCCTTGCCGACTTGCCACGCGACCTCGCGCAGGATCGTGGTCCCCTGCTCCGACGGATACTTGAACGCGATCGCCCAGCGCGGCGACTTCGACGTCGTGCCGAGCGCGTCCTGCAGGTCGAAGCGATCGACGCGCACGACCATGCCGTCGACCGCGTACGGCAACGTGCGGCGCACTGCGTCGAAGCGTTCGATCGCGCGCTCGGCGTCCAACTCGTCGTTGCAGCGCGCGGCGAGCGGGTTCGTCGGGATGCCGAGGGAGCGAAGGAACGCAAGCCATTCCCACCACGACGCCGGAAGGCTCTTCCCGTCGCCCGCGACCGCCTCGCCGCGGCCATGCGCCATGAAGGCGAGACCGCGCGACGCCACGATCTTCGGATCGAGGTTCTTCAGCGTGCCGGCGGTCGAGTTGCGCGGGTTCGCGAAGAGGACGTCGCCCGCCTCGGCCCGCTCGGCGTTGATCCGGTTGAACATCGCGGTCGGCATGTAGATCTCGCCGCGGACCTCGAGCACCTCCGGCGCGGCGGCGCCGAGCTTCAGCGGGATCGAGCGGATCGCCCGCACGTTGCGCGTGACGACATCGCCCTTCTCGCCGTCGCCGCGCGTGACGGCTGCAACGAGGAGTCCGCGCTCATAGCGGATGCTGATCGCGACGCCGTCGACCTTCGGATCGGCGACGAGCGCGAGGGGCTCGATCGACGCGAGGCGCCCAGCCTTCTCGAGCGTTTCGCGGCAGCGCGCGTACCACGACTTCAGGTCGTCGATCGAGTAGCTGTTGTCGATCGACTGCATCGGCACGCGATGCGCCGCCGTCGTGAACGATCCCGACGCCATTTCGCCCACGCGCTGCGTGGGGCTGTTCGCATCGCGCCACTCCGGATGCGCCGCCTCGAGCGCCTCGAGCTCGCGCATGAGCCGGTCGTACTCGGAGTCGGCGAGAAACGGATTCGCGTCGACGTAGTACGCCTTGTTGGCGCGATCGAGCGTCTCTCGGAGTTCTTCGATGCGGCTCTTGGACATGAGGGAAGGATCAAGGATGAAGGATCAAGGATCAAGGGAAGAGAAAAGGCAAAGGGGTCAGCGGTCGAAGGCGTCGGAGGCAGGGCGCGGAAGGGAGTCAGGAGCCAGGAGTCAGGAGTCAGGGGAAGAGATGCCGAGATTGGGGCTTCAGCGCTTGCCCCTGAACCCTAAACCCTGAACCCTCTCTGCCACCCTTCATCCTTGATCCTCTATCCTTGCTCCTTCCCCCCATGCCCACCTACGTCTACGTCATCGTGAAACCGGACGGCACCGACGGCGAGCCCTTCGAGGTCGTCCAGCGCATGAGCGATGCGCCGCTCACGAAACACCCGGAGACGGGCGAACCGGTGCGCCGCGTGCCGACCGCGCCGAACCTCTCCCTGCAATGGAGTGGCGGCGCGAACGCGTCGAAACTCTCCGACAAGAACCTCGAGCGTCTCGGCTTCACGAAGTATCAGAATGCCGGCGGCGGAAAGTTCGAGAAGCGCGCGGGCGCGGGACCGGATGCGATTAGCGCGGACTGAGGAGAATGAGTCAGGAGTCAGGAGTCAGGAGTCAGGAGTCAGGAGGCAGGAGTCAGTGGGGACGATTCCTTGGCTCGGCGGTTTGTCGCGACCGCGGGTGCCTTTTCACTCACTCCGGAATCCTGAATCCTGAATCCTTGCGGCCCACGGCCGCGACCGCCGCGCGACAATCCTCGACCCGCGACTCCCCTGCTTCGCGCTCAATCACGAGGTTTGGGCACTGGGGACAGGCGGCAAGCGCCGCGACGAGGCCGGGCACGTCGACCTCGCCGGTACCGAAGACGACCTCGCTGCCCCAGGCTCCCGGCGTCGGGCTGCGGCGCGCGTCCTTGAGATGCACCTGACGAACCCACGGCCCCAACGCCTGCAACGCGGAGATCGGGTCGCCGGAGCCATAGAGCAGCATGTTCGCCGGATCGAAGTTCACGCCGACGGTGCCGGGCGCGAACTCCTTCAGGCAATCGATCAACGTTGCAGCCGGCTCTTGCCCGGTCTCGAACGCGATCGCGACGCCGCAGCGACCGAAGATCGTCGCGACCTGCCGCAGCCGATCGAGCATGCGGCCGCGTTCGGGATCGCGGGGATCGTGCGGAATGAACCCGGCATGGAACGTCACGAGGCGGATGTCGTGCCGCGCCGCGACATCGGCCACGCGTGCCGCGCGCTCGCGGGTCGCGGGCCACGTCGCGTCGGGTCGGACGCCGCCAGTCTCCGCGATGCGCGCGATCGACGAGTAGTCCTCGCCGACCGTCTCGAGCATGCCCGAGAGAATCGCGATGCCGGCGTCGCGCAGTCGCGACACGGCGTCACGCCAAACCTCGTGCCGCTCGACAAGCGGCGTCAGCGCCAACTGCACGGCATCCACGCCGACCTCTCGGACGCGCTGGGCGAGTTCCGACGGATCAGACGGTCGAAGCGACCACGAACAAACCCCGAGACGCGGCGACCACGAAAGCATGCGAAGCTCCCCTTTGACTCGTCCGAAACAGTCGCGCGACCCGTTCCCGGGCGGCGAAGGCCGCAGTTTACGAGTGCTCACTCCGATCTGAACTTTGGCTTTGATCGCCCCTCGGCGACCTCGTACCATCCGCGTCTTCGTTCGATCGAGCCGCGCCGCCCTTCACGCCTGTCGGAACCTCGCCCGTGAGCACCGCACCGCTGTCCCATCACGCCGCCGTCGAGCGTTCGCTCGAAGGGCCGACGACGACCGGCGACGAGGCGACGCGGGCGAAGGCAAAGAAGGGCGACGGGCAGCCGCCCGAACCCACGAACGCGAAGACGAAGCGCACCTTCGTGCAGCGCGCCGAAGCGTGGCTCTCGCGCCTCTCGACGAAGAACGCGTTCTTCCAGCGCGCCTTCTCGCTTGTCTACCTTCCGTTCGCGTGGCGCTCGGGCATCTCGATGAAGAAGCTCGACACCAATCGCTTCATCGCGGTGCTGCCGTTCACGCGTTTCAACCGCAATTGGTACAACGCGATGGCGGGCGCGTCGCTCCTCGGCAACTCCGAGGTCGCGGGCGGCCTGTACCTCTTTGCCCGGTGCGGCGGCGACTATCAGGTCGTCTGCAAGCACCTCAACTACCGCTTCCTCCGGCCGTGCTTCGGCCCTGCGGTGTATGAAGTCGTGAAGAGCGAAGACCTCGACGCCCGGCTCGCCGCCGGCGGCGAATTCAACATCGAGCTCGAGATGGAGATCCGCCAGCAGCTCAAGAAGCGCGGCAAGGAACTCCTCGTCGGCCGTTGCCTCATCACGTTCCACTGCACGCCGAAGGCCATGGCCGAAGCGCGACGCGAGCGCCGCGCGAACCGCGGCAAGCGGTCCGACGCCGCCGCGCTCCCCGCCGCGGACGACGACGCGCCAGCGAAGAACTGAGCCGCCCGTACACTCCGCGGCCTATGGGAACGACAACCATCGCAACGGGGGCCGCCACGGGGAATGCAACCCGCGAGAAACCGATGACTGAGCGCGCCGCCTACGAAAGTCGGGTCCCGTACGAACGATCCCGCATCCGCGCCGCGGCGATCTACTGCTCGGACGGCCGCGTCGGCGAGCACTTCGACGACTTCCTCCAGAACGGCCTCGGGCTCCCCCGCTACGACCGCGTCGCCTTGCCGGGCGGACCGGCGTGCCTCGCAGGACATCCGCAGGCCCACCTCGAAGAGCAGGGCGTCGTCGACGAGCTGCAATTCCTCGTCGAAGTCCACGGCCTCAAGCGCATCGTCCTGATCGCGCACGAAGGGTGCGCCTTCTACGCGTCGCGCTTGGAACTCAAGGATCGCCGACTCGAACTCGTGCAGCGCGCGGATCTCGTCCGCGCCGCCGCGTTCGTCGCCCGCGTCACCAACCTCTCGCAGGTCGAGGCGTACTTCGCCCGCCACGTCGAAGACCGCATCGTCTTCGAGTCGGTCGAAGTCTGACGCCGCGCGACGTCCCCCACGCGCATGCCCGCGCCGACCTCCGCGATCCGTCGAGCCGCCGCCACTGTCGGGTGGGGGCTTTTCTGTTCGTCGAGTTGGACCTGGTGCATCGGCATGTATCTGCCGGTGATCATGATCCGCCACTGGGGCTGGCCTGGCTTCCTCGTCTTCGCGTTGCCGAATGTCCTCGGCTGCGCGGGCTTCGGCTACGCGTGCCCGCGCGGCGACAGCACCACGCTCTGCCGCGACCACGCCGGCGCGATGGTCGCCTTCTCCGCGGTCACGATCTCCTACCAAGTCTTCTTCGTCGCGTGGATCGCGCAGGCGGTCGCCGCGTCGAGCGACTACGCGTCGTCGGTCCCGCCCGGTTGGGTCGCGGCGGCCGTGGTGACGGTCGTCGGTCTCCTCCTCTCGCTCGGGCGCGGCGGCTTCTGGCCGGCGCTCGGAAGCGTCGCGGCGGTCGTCTCGCTCTCCCTCTGGTTCCTCCTGCCGAACGGGCTCCTGGCCCGCCTGGCGGAGGGCGAGCTCCCCGCCGAGACCCTCTGGTGGGCCGTGCCCATCGTGACGTTCGGTTTCCTGCTCTCGCCCTGGCTTGATCGCACGTTCCATCGCGCACGCCAAGAGTCGCCGAGCGTGCATGCGTTCGGCGTCTTCGGCGCCACCTTCGCGCCGATCATCCTCCTCACGGCCGCGTACGGCGCAGGCGGTGTCGCGCTTCTCACGACCGCGGTCGTCGTCCATATGGCCGTGCAGACGACCTTCACGATCGCCGCGCACGCCCGCGAAGTGCGGCTCGCGCCGGTACCCACGAAGCGACTCGCGCGACAGGCGGCGCTCGTGGCCCCGATCGTCATCGGTGCACTCGCGGCAGACGTCCCGGTCCATCCCGAGACGTCGTACCTCCTCTACCTCGGCTTCTACGGCCTCGTATTCCCGGGCTATGTCTTCCTCTTCATGCGGCCGTCGTGGCTGCCGGCGCTCCCGCTCGTCCCCCGCGCGTGGCCGCTGACGCCGCCGCGCCTGATGGCGTTCGGGATCCTGGTGCTCCTCCTCGCGCCGTTCGCGGCGCTCGGATTCCTCGAACCAAAGACATGGCTTCTGCCGATCCCGGTCGTCATCCTGATGGTGGCGGCGATCGCGTTTCCCCGCCGCGCGGCCGCGCGTTGAGCGCGGCGCGCCACCCACGAGTCCTTCCACCCGTACGGCGAGCCGACCTCGGTGAGCGCGAATCCGCTACGCCCGCTGCCTGACGACCGCTTCGACTACTGGAACGCGCACCACCTCCTCGTGCGCGCCGGCTTCGGCGGCACGCCGGCCGAAGTGCGCGCGCTCAAGGATCTCGGCGTTGCCAAGGCGGTCGCGAGCCTCGTCGACTATGCGAGCGCGTCGAACGACGCCGACGAGCCCGCGTGGGAGCCGTCGATCATGCGGCCGCCGACGCCCGAAGAGCGCGAGGTCGAGCGCCGCGCCCGCGCCAGCAACGACGAGGAGACGCTCGCGCGCCTGCAACGCGAACGGCAGATGCGCGAAGGCCGCGACCGCGAGCAGTTGGCCCGCGCGCAGCAATGGTGGATGGGACGCTTCCTCCGCTCGGGGCGTCCGCTCGAGGAGAAGCTCACGCTCTTCTGGCACGGCCACTTCGCGACCGGCTATCGCACGATCGAAGACAGCTGGCACATGCTCGCGCAGCAGCGGCTCTTCCGCGCGCAGGCGAACGGCAACTTCTCGACGCTCGTGCGCGGCATCGTGCGCGATCCCGCGATGCTCGAGTACCTCGACAACGACGAGAATCGCCGCGGCTCGCCGAACGAGAACCTCGCCCGCGAACTGATGGAGCTCTTCGTCCTCGGCGAAGGCAACGGCTACACCGAGCGCGACATCAAGGAAGGCGCCCGTGCGCTCACGGGCTACACGTTCGTCGACGACGAGTTCGTCTTTGACGAAGCGCAGCACGACCCGACGCCGAAGGAGATCTTCGGCACGCGCGGCCCGTTCGACGGCGACGCGTTCGCGCAGCTCGTCCTCAAGCAACGCGGAGCGAGCGAGTGGATCGCGCTGAAGATGTATCGCCACTTCGTGAATGACGTGCCGGGGCGCGTGCCCGACGATCGCCGCGAAGTCGTGAAGGCGCTCGCCCGCGAGCTGAAGAAGGCCGACTTCAACCTGAAGCCCATGCTCACCGCGCTCTTTCGCAGCGAGCATTTCTACGACGAGTCGAACCGCGCGCAGGTCATCAAGAGCCCGGTGCAGCTCATCGCGCAGACGGTGCGGTCCTACGGCACGCCGACGCGCTCGCTGGCGTCGCTCGTCGCGGCCGCCGATCTCATGGGCCAGCACCTCTTCCAACCACCGAACGTGAAGGGATGGGAAGGCGGCCGCGCGTGGATCAACACGTCGACATACTTCGTCCGGCAGAACGTCGCGGTCTACCTCCTCACCGGTCAGCGACCGCGCCAGTTCGACTGGGAAGCGTCGAGCGATCCGTACGACGCGACGCATCTCGTGCGCGACCTCCGCGAAGCCGCGGGCGGCGATCCGGCGCCCGAGGACGTCGCGACGTTTCTCCTTCGCTTCTCGCTCGCGTCGACGCCGCACCCGACGCGCGTCGAGTCACTCGCCGGCTTCCTTCGTCAGACCGCCGGCGCGCCCGAGAACGATCGCATCAAGGGCGCGCTCGCGCTGATCACGGCGCTCCCCGAGTACCAGGTCGCATGAGGGCGACAGGGTTCAGGGTTCAGGGTTCGGGGTTCAGGGTTCAGGATTCAGGGTTCGGGGTTCGGGGTTCAGGGTTCAGGGTGAAAGCAAACGAATGACCAACTTCCCCGCCAACCCGCGCACAGCGTCACGTATCTCTTAACGCCCTCTCCATTCTCTTCTTCTCCCCCTCTCCATTTTCTCCTCTCCATTTTCTTCTTCTCCCCCCATGCTCCCCACCTACTCGCGCCGGCTCTTCCTTCATCGCGGCATCACGCTCGCGTCCCTGTGCGCGACGGTGCCCGCCTTCATCCAGCGCTCGGCGCTTGGCATGCTCGCACCGCA
>JAEUIT010000058.1 GCA_016795035.1 Phycisphaerae bacterium
TCCTATCTCAATCGTTAATGCGGCGCGCACCCAAAAACGCCCCGTTCGTGTGGACCGGGGCGCTGCTCTCACCAACTCCACTCGCTTTGTCGCGAACCTGAGCAGTCCTGTCGTCGCGGCCGAGCGAGTCGGCCGCGACGACGGAGCGTGCTCGTGTGCATTGTTAGGGGTTGAAGCAGTTCGTCTCGATCGTGAGCTTGTAGTTACCTTCCTTCGTCGCGTTGAATCCGCTGACGAGGATGTGGTAGGTCTCACCGGCCGAGGCGAGGAAGTCGGCCTTCGACTTGCGGAAGAGGCCGTCGAGAAGGCAGGCTTGCGACTGCGTGTCGTCGACGCACACGATTTCGAGAGCCGTGCAGCCGCCCGAGATCGACTCGCGATAGACGGTGATCACGGTGTCGAAGTCGGTCTCCGGATAGCACGTGCTGAGCTTGACGTCCTGGTTCTGGCACGTCGGGATGTAGGTGATCCATTCGCCCTTCGACGGGCCGCCGCCGCACGGGGCCTCGTTGACGAAGTTGTCGACCGTCGTGCCGGTCACCGTCTTCACGGTGTTGTCCTGGCCGTTCACGAGGATGCCGTCGAAGCACTGCGCACCGACGCTCTTGAAGCTGACGTTGAGCGTGCCGCTGCCCGCGGCGCCGGCGAATCCGCCGACGCGGATCTTGTAGCTCTTGCCCGCGATGACGTCGACCGTGAGGCGCGACTGGAGCGAGTTGGTGGCGCAGAGGTTCGAGTCGTCGTTGCAGCCGATGAGCGACGCGGTTCCGACGCCGCCGTCAACCGGGGGGCACGAGTTCAAGCCCGGGATCGTCGACGTGTAGACCGCGATGATCGTGTCGAAGTCGGCGCCGCAGGTGCTCAGCGTGAGCTCGCCGTCGCCTTCCGGAACGAAGTTGAACCACACGTCGTTGAAGATGTTCGTCGCGACCGAACCGCACGAACCGGAAACTCCCTGTTGCAGCTCGGTGGCGTTCGTCGTGCAGAACGGGACGGCGTCGCCGATCTCGACCGCGATCGCGTCGAGGCAGTTGTCGTTGGCCGGAGCGGCGCACGCGCCCCAGGCGCCGAGGATCGTGCCGAGGTCGGCACCGTCGACGATGCCGTCGCCGGTCAGGTCGAACTGCGCACCACCCCAACCGCCGAGCAAGGTGCCGAGATCGGCGCCGTTGATCAGGCCGTTGTTGTCGAAGTCCCCGGTGCACGAGCAGGTCTGGCCGGCGACGCCGCCCTGCGAGCGGAGCGATTCACGCTCCGACTTTTCGGCGAAGACGCCGCAGGAGAGGGCGAGGGCGGCCGTGAGGGCCAACGAGGACGTGGTGCGAATCGAGGTCATGGCGTGTTCCTTTGCGATTGGAAAGTCGTGTGAAGAGGCTTTGGAAGAGTGAGACGTGGCGTCTCAAACCCATCCACGTAGGCCGTCTCGCAAAGGCGCAACCGCCTCGCGAAAAAAACTCTGGCCGATTCGACGATCCTTCCGCAGCGCGGTTGGAACTCCGGTGTAGGTCGAGATGTGTGCAAGCGGGCGACGTGCGGTCAGGCGCGGTGGCGCCGACCGACAGCAGGCAAGGCGTAGGGAAAATCGCGAGGGCGCGATCAGTACACTGCGACGGAGGCCCGACCCACGTAGGAGGAAGATGATGGCGGATCGCCCGACCGACCTCGGACCGTTGCAGCGCCCGACGTCTCTCGTACGCGCCCCGTCGCGAAGGAGTCCTCTCGCCCCGGCCGTATTACTGGCCGCCGGGCTCATCACGGTTCCCGCGTCCGCGCTCGCGTCGGACGCCGTTCCCGTCGTTCTGACTCAGGACGCTCCCGGCCAGTCCCAAGCGACCGCGCCGGCGACGCCGAGCTCGCCCGCCGCCGCGGAACCGGCTGCACCTCCGCCGCCGCCGCCGCCCGCGACCGCGGCACCCCCAGCCGCGCCGAACCCCGCTGCCAACACGCTGCCCACCGGCGACACGCCGATCCGGTTCAACTTCAAGGGGCAGACCTACGACCAGATCCTCGACTGGTTCAGCCGGATGACGAAGTACCCGATCGTCCGCGAGGTACCCGTTCCGGCCGGCACCGTCGACTACATCTACCCCGGCGAGTACACGCTTCCGCAGGCGCTCGAGACGCTGAACATCCTCCTCCAGACGCAAGGCGTGATGCTGCGCGTCGAAGGCGAGCGGCTGTTTCTCCAGAAGCTCGACGACATGAAGCGCGAGAACGTGCCCACGTACGTCGGCACGCTTCCGAGCACGATCACGAACGACCAGATCGTCACGGTCGTCGTGCCGCTCCTGAACGCCCGCGCGTCGAACGTTGCGGAGCAGCTCAAGAACCTCGTCGCCGCGTACGGCTCGGTCACGCCGCTTGACCAGCAGAACTCGCTCATCATCGTCGAGACGGCGGCGCAGGTGCGCCGGCTCCAGACGATCATCAGCCAGATCGACGAGCAGGACGTCGAGAACATCGTCGAGTTCCTGCCGCTGCGCTTCGCGAAGGCGCCGCAGATGCTGAAGTCGCTCAACGCGCTCATGGGCGAGCGCGTCGTCGAGTACGTGATCAACCCGGCCGACGGCAAGCGCACGAAGATCGAGGAGAACCGCGTTGCAGGCCTCGTGCTCGCGGCCGACGAGCGCACCAACGCGATCGTCGCGCGGGGCACGAAGGCGAAGATCGACCAGGTGCGCGAGACGATCGCGCTTCTCGACGTTGCAGCCGAGGACACCGGCGACGGCAAGCCGCGCCCGATCTCGCCGAAGTCGGTGCGCACGATCCGCACGATCACGCTCGAACGGCAGACGCCCGCCGCGGCCCGCGCGAAGCTCGAGCAGCTCTACGCGGCGATCGCCGCGGAGAAGCGGCCGACGATCGTCTCGTTCGACGACACGAACCGCATCGCGCTCGTGGGCGAGCCGAACGCGGTCGCCGAGGGCGAGCAGATCCTCCGTGAGCTCGAAGGCACCGGCGTGAAGGCCGCCGACGCGCGCGAGACGCGCCTCGTGGCCGTCACGAACGTGCCGGCGAAGGAGCTCGTCGCGTCGCTCGAATCGCTCGCGCCGACCGTGTTGCCGACCTCGGCCACGCCGGGCGTCGAGCCGGATCCGGCGCCGACGATCCGCACGGTCGGTGACGTCAACGCCATCGTGATCGTCGGCACGCCTCGGCAGCAGCAGGCGCTCGCGACGCTCGTCACCGCGCTCGACGTCGAAGGCACTGCGGCCGCACCGCTGCGCATCCTGCAGCTCCGCAGCGCCGACGCCGCAACGCTCGCGCAGTCGATCTCGCAGAACTACGCCGCCCGCTCCGCCGAGGAGCGCCTCGCGAAGCCGCTGACGATCACCGCCGACACCAACACGAACACGCTGCTCATCGCCGCGCACCCCGATCTCTTCGCCGAGATCAAGGGGCTCGTCGAGGAACTGAACGAGTCCGGCCCGATGCAGCGCGCCGCGGCCGACGGCCGCGAGATCCGCATCTTCCCGCTCAAGGTCGCGCAGGCCGCGGAACTCGCGCGCACCATCGACGAGATGTATCCGGCCGCGCCGACGCCGGTCGATCCGCGCGGCCGTCCGCGTCCGGAGCTCGCGAAGCCGCGCGAAGTCGTCGTGCGCGCCGACACGCAGACGAACTCGCTGATCGTCGACGCGCCGATCGCGCGCATGGCGGGCTTCCAGCAGCTCGTCGAGCAGCTCGATCGCCAGCAGCTCTCGGCCGAGACCGAAGTGCGCACGTGGCGCTTCGTGCGCTCGCGCCTCGACTCGATCGCGAACACGCTTCGGCAACTCGCGGCGCAGAACCAGCTCGGCGCGCCGCAGGGCAAGGGACAGACGATCGTCACCGTCGAGCCGATCTCCGGCACGCTCATCGTGAGCGGCCCGAAGGAGATCTTCGCGAAAGTCGACGAGGTCCTGAAGGGCTTGGGCGGCAGCGAGATTCCGCCTACCACGCTCAAGACCTACACGCTCACCGCGTCGAAGGCGGAGTCGCTCGCGCCGATGCTGCGCCAAGTGCTCGCGGGCCGCGTGCGCCAGGATTGGCCCGATGCCGCGACCGAGGTCGATCGGCTCCTTGAGGTGATGCCGGTTCCGCGCACGAACGCGATCATCCTCTCCGCGCCTGCAACGTTGATTCCGCTCGCCGACGAGCTCGTGAAGCAGCTCGACGCCGGACACGCCGGCGGCGAACCCATGGTGCGCGTGCATCCGCTCGTCTTCGCCGACGCCGCGACCGTCGCAAACGCGCTCACGCAGACGTTGCCGACCGTCACCAGCAAGACGACCGGCGAACCGATGAACGTGCGGATCGTCGGCGTGCAGGGGGCGAACGCGCTACTTCTCGTCGGCCTCGCCCCCGACCTCGACGAGGTCGAGAAGCTCATCGAGCCGCTCGACGCGCGCCCGACGAACGACTCGGTCGACGCGAAGTCGTATCCCCTGAAGTTCGCGCAGGCCGCGACCGTCGCGCCGACGCTCGAGCGTCTGCTCAACGACCAGCAGGAAACCGATCCGCGCATCATTCTTGAGCGCCTTCGCCGCAGCCGTGGCCAGCTCGACACCACGCCGAAGGTGCGGGTCGAAGCCGACGCGCGCACGAACGCGATCATCGTCAGCGGCCCGCAGCGGCTCGTCTCGCTCGCGGAGACGCTGCTCCAGCAGCTCGACCGCGCCGACGCAAGCGCCGACCGCACCTACACGACGTTCTCGCCGGCGAACGCGCAGCCCGAGCGCCTGGCGGAAACCGCACGGCGCGTGCTCGAGTCGACGAAGCCGGCGGGCACGCGGGCCACGCTCGAGATCGTTCCCGAGCCGCAGTCGGGGTCGCTCGTCATCGTCGGCACGAAGGAGGAGACGGACCGCGCGCTTGAACTCCTCAAGCGCTTCGACGCGAGTTCCGTCACCGCGCCGCAGATCGATCTCGCGATCATCACGTTGCAGCACATCGACGCCGCAACGGTGGCTGCAACGGTGACTCCGGTGCTGCAGGATCGATCGCGCTGGCCGGCGGCCCTCGTGACCGCGGCGAAGGCCGGGCTCGCGGTGATCGAACCGCGCGTGATCGCCGATCCGTCGGCGAATCGCGTGCTCGTGTCGGCGCCGAAGGAGCTGGTGCCGATCGTGCAGGACGTCATCGCGAAGCTCGACCAGCCGCGCGACGCGGCGTCGTCGGGCGAGGTGCGCGTCTACACGCTCGCGAGCGCGGACGCGAACGACGTGTCGCGCGCGCTCACGACGGCCGCGGAAGCCCGCGCCAAGTCGCGCCCGAACGAGCCCAGGCCGTCGATCATCGCCGAGAACTCCACGAACGCGCTCATCGTCACCGCGACGCCGGCGCAGCTCGGCGAGTTCGACGAGGTCGTGAAGAAGCTCGACTCGGGAACCCGCGCCGACGCGGTGCAGGTTCGCTCGGTCTACCTGAAGAACGGCCGCGCCGAGCAGATCGCGCCGATGGTCGAGAAGCTCCTCGCGCCAGTGCCGGCTCCGCCGCTTCCGAGCGGCCGTCCGCGCCCGCAAGCGACGCCGACCGAGCCGCCGGTGCGCGTCATCGCCGACCAGCGGCTGAACGCGGTCGTGATCAGCGCCTCGAGCGCGACGCTCAACGTTGCCGAGCAGATGGTCGAGCAGCTCGATCAGGCATCGCCCGCCGACGCCCGCAACGTGCGCGTCCTCACGCTCGAGAACGCCGACGCGACGGAGATCGCCCGCAACCTCGAGGACGTCTTCCGCGAGAACGGCTCGAACGAGGTTCCGCCGACGGTGCGCGTGAACTCGTCGGGCAACGCGCTCATCGTCCGGGCGACCGACAAGCAGTACGAGACGATCGAGAGCGTCGTGAAGCAGCTCGACCGCGCGACCGTGGTCACGAGCCGCCAGATGCGCACCCTTCCGGTCGACCCGTCGAAGGCGAACGCGAAGGAGATCGCGGAGATCCTCGAGCGCCTGCTGCGCGATCGCCAGGGCTCGACCGTCGAGGTCGTGCCCGTCGAGGATCTCCTGAAGAGGTACGGCGGCGATGCGAAACCGGCGCCCGCGCCGAAGCCGCAGTCCGCGTTGCCGGTCGACGGGCGCTTCGTGATTCCCGCCGTCGTCTTCGCCCTCGTGCAGGATGCGCCGGCGCCGGCACCGAGCGATCCCGACGTCACCATCGCCGTCGACGAGAAGACGAACAGCTTGATCCTCCTCGGCTCGCCGAAGGCGATCGAGCGGGCGCGGCTGCTTGCGGAGCAAGCGCAGCGCGAACTGCCGGCCGAAGGCACGTCGATCCGCGCGGTCACGCTTCCCGACGGGATGGACATCGAGCGCATCCGCGGCCTCGTCACCGAGACGATCGCCCGCATGACGCCCGCCGGCGGAAAGCCGGGCGACCTCGCGAAGCGCGTTTCGGTGCTTGCCGATCCTGCGTCGCGCGCGATCGTCGTTGCAGCCAGCGACCGCGACTTCGAGGTGATCGGCCAACTCATCGCGACGTTCGCGCGGAACGCGGCGCCCGATCGCCTGACGGTGAAGTCGTACACGCTCACGAACGTCACCGCCGAGCGCGCGGCCAAGGGCCTGCGCGATCTTCTTGCGGCGGGCTCGGAGCGGCGCGATCCGCGCTTCCGCGATCTCTCCGTCACCCTCGACGCCGGCGGCAAGCCGATCGAGGCCACGTTCGATCCGGCGCAGGTGCGCGTCGTGAGCGACCCGTCGCGCAACTCGCTCGTCGTCTTCGCGCCGGGCGACGCCGTCTCGTTCGTCGACCGCTACATCGAGCTCGCCGACCAGAGCCAGGCGGCGTCGGCCTCGTCGTTGCGGCTCCTTCCGCTCCAGCATGCGAAGGCGTCGGACGTCGTGCAGAGCCTCTCCGGCATCTTCCGCGCGCGAGCGACCGGTCTCGGCGTGTCCGCGCCCGACATCGCCGCGGACGCCCGCACGAACACGCTGATCGTCAACGCCTCCGCCGACGCGCTCCGCGAGATCGAGTCGCTCGTCACCACGCTCGACGCCGCGAACGAGACCGATCAGCGCCCGCTCGTCATCCTCGAGCTCGCCGCGTCGGACGCTTCGACCGCCGCCGATCTCCTCCAGAAGATCGTGATCGGCGACAACCAGTCGCGCCGCGAAGCGACGCGCATCCTGCCCGACGCCGCGTCGAACATGCTGCTCGTCCGCGCCGACGAGGCGACAATGGCGGAGATCCGCACGGTCTTGCGCGAGATCGATCGTCCGGCGACGAGCGAGTTCAAGGTGCGCACGATCGTGCTTGAGCGCGCCGACGCCGCGAGCGTCGCACAGGCGATCCAGCGGCTCTACGAGGATCGCGCCCGCATCGCGACGGGCGGCCGGCAACGACGAGATTCGTCGCGACGCGTCTCGATCGTCGGCGACAGCCGCTCCTCCACGCTGCTCGTGAGCGCGAGCGAGGCGGACTTCGAGGAGATCAAGGGCCTCGTCGCGCAGTTCGACAGCGCGAAGGCCACGCAGGCGCTCGAGTTCCGCGTGTACCAGCTCGAGCACGCCCGGGCGGAGGAGATCGTCGGCACCGTGCAGTCGATGCTCGGCACGATCTTCTGGACGGAAATGACGCGCGGCATCGGCCGCGGCGGCACGCGCGAGGATCGGTCGTCGGTCGCCGTGCGAGCCGATGCCCGGATGAACGCGCTGATCGTCACCGGCCGCGGCGAGGCGTTTGCGTTCGTCGACCAGGTCGTGGAGCAGCTCGACAAGCCGGTCGACGCGAGCAACGGATTGGTCGTGCGCGCCTATCCGGTGCGCGGCGGCGAGCTCGATGTCGTCGCGAACCTCATCCGCGACGCGCTCGGCGTGCGCGAGGGGCGCCCCGGCGACGACGGCCCGCGCACCCGGGTGGTGCCGGTGGCTGCAACGCGGACCATCGTGGTCTCGGCGAGCGAGAAGGATCAGGGCGAAGTCGCGTCGCTCCTTGCGACGATCGACACCGCGGTTTCTGGCCCGGGACAGAAGACCGAAGTGATCCCCGTGGAGTTCGCGCAGGCCGGTGAACTCGCCAACACGCTCAAGCAATTCTTGAGCGACCGTCGCGACGGCTCGAAGGGCGCCGTGCCCACGATCCTCGCGAGCGGATCGGCGAACGCGCTCATCGTGAGCGCGACGACAGACGACATCGCGACGATCCGCGACCTTCTCACGCGGCTCGACCAGCCGACGAGCGCGGGCGACCGCGGCGTCGAGATCATCGCGCTCGAGCGCGGCCAGGCCGCCGAGATCGCGCGGATGGTCACGGAGCAGTTCGGCAAGCGCGGCGCCGCGGGCAGCGGCGTGATCGTCACCGCCGACGCGCGCACGAACTCGCTCGTCGTGAACGCCCCGCCGACGCAGCTCGAGCAGGTGAAGGCGCTGATCGCGAGGCTCGACGGCCCGAACGCCGCCGACGAGACGGTCATCCGCACCTACTCGCTCAAGAGCGCGAAGGCGGACGACGTCGCGAGGCTCCTCGCCCAGACGTTGCAGCTCGATTCCAAGGGACGCACGCAAGGGATTGCGGTGACCGTCGAAGACGGCGCCACACCGGTGCAGGTCGTGGCGCGCATTGCCGCCGATCGCCGCTCGAACGCGC
Organism: Phycisphaerae bacterium; assembly: GCA_016795035.1. GTDB lineage: Bacteria > Planctomycetota > Phycisphaerae > Phycisphaerales > SM1A02 > JAEUIT01. The sequence continues at coordinate 8,566 of JAEUIT010000058.1, forward strand.
TCGTCGTCACGGCGACCAGCGAGAGCCTTCCCGTCATCGAGAAGCTCATCGCCAAGCTCGACGACGTGCCCGCCGCGAGCCCGGTCGAGTATCGCGTGCTGCCGCTGAAGAATGTGATCGCAAGCGACGTGGCTGCAACGCTGAGGCGGCTCATCCGCGAGCGTCCCGCGACCGACGGGCCGAACGAGGCGCCGCCGTCGATCGACGCGAATCGCCTCGAGAACCAGCTGATCGTCGGCGCGACGTCGGACCAGTTCAAGACGATCGAGTCGATCTTGAAGACGATCGACGTGCCGTCGAGCAGGCCGCGCGTCACCGACTTCGTCGCGCTCAAGCACGCCGAAGCCGAGAAGGTGCTCGACGCGCTCTCGTACTTCTACGGCCGCTGGGCCGCCGAAGCCGACACGCCCGACAAGCAGAACGTGCGCCTCGTCGCCGACACGTCGACGAACTCGCTCGTGATCTCGGCCGCCGAGAGCGAGTGGGCCGGCATCCGCAAGCTTCTCGAGAAGCTCGACAGCGAGGAGTACGCCGCGGGCGTGCAGCTTCGCGTGCTGCCGCTTCTCCATGCCGATTCGCGAAGCGTGGCGGCGGCGATCAACGAGGCGTTCCGCGGCCCCGATCGCGTGCGCCGTCAAGGTCAGCAAGGGCAACGACAGGACGAGGATCGCGGACCCACGACGCTCATCCGCGACGAGGACTGGGTGAGCGCCGCGGCCGAAGAGGGCACGAACTCGGTCGTCGTCTCCGCGAGCCGTCCGAACCTCGAGCGCATCGAGGCGATCATCAAGCAGCTCGACATCGCCGATTTCGATCGGCTGCCGGCGCCGCGCCTGATCCCGGTCACGTTCGGCAACCCCGAGCAGCTGGCGACCGCAATCGATCGCATCTACGCGCCCGGTCCGGTCGCGAGCCGCGATCAGCAGCGCTCGCGGTTGCGCATCGTGGCCGACGCGTCGAGCAACGCGCTCATCGTGCGTGCGCCCGAAGACGAGTTCCGCCACATCCTCGCGATCGCCGAGGCGTTGCAGCAGCAGGCGAACGAGCAGGGGCTCGGCGTCCATCTCCTGAAGCTGAAGCAGGCGAATGCGACGCGCGTCGCCGCCGCCATCCGCGAAGCCTTCACCACCCGCGCGTCGCAGACGAAGCTTCCGCTCTCAGTGCAGGTCGACAACGGCTCCAACTCGCTCGTCGTTGCAGCCACCGGCCCGATGTTCGAGGAGATCCGGCAGATCGTCGACCAGATGGACTCGCTCGCGCCGGGCGCTGGGCAGACGATCCTCGTGATCGATCTCCAGCATGTCGCCCCGGACGACGCGAAGAAGGTCATCGAGCAGATTGGCCTCGACAAGCCGATTCCCGACGGCGCCACGTCGCGGGTGATCGTCGAGCCGATCAAGGTCTCGGTCGTGCCCGGCCGCGCGGCGATCATCGTCGTCGGCAATCCCGCCGATCGCGAGACGATCGTGTCGCTCGTGAAGGCGATCGACAGCGAACCGACGATCGCCGAGAGCACGGTGCGCATCGTGCCGCTCAAGACGGCGAAGGCGAGCGCGCTCGCGAAGATCCTCACCGACGTCCTCCAGCCCGGCGCCGCCCCCGCGGCGAACGGACTCGCGAAGGCGTTGCAGGAACAGGTGCGACGTCTCGCCGTCCGTCGCGACGGCGCCGCGCAGCCTGACCTCAAGCTCGATCTCACGAAGCCCGTGAAGGTCTTGGCCGACGACGGCGCGAACTCGCTCCTTCTCTCGAGCACGGAGGAGAACGTCCGCGCGCTCGAGGACGTCGTCAAGATGCTCGACACCGTGCCGGTCACCGACTCGGTGATCGTGCAGGTCTTCCCGCTCGAGAACATCGCGGCGGCGCAGTTCTCCCGCGTCGTGACCGATCTCTTCAAGCAAGGCAAGCAGCTCGGCAACGTGCCGGGCGCCGCGATCGACGGCGTGCCCGCGGGAACGAGTGGCCGCGCGCTCATGAGCGATGTCGCGATCACGACCGACGAGCGCACGAACACGGTCGTCGTTGCAGGCTCCGAGGACGCCGTCGCGTTCGTCGAGGTCCTGAAGCAGCGTCTCGACACCGACGTCGGCATGGGCTGGGTCGAACCGACGATCATCCAGCTGCGCTGGGCCGACGCCGACGACCTCGCGAAGACGATCCAGGCGGTCGTCGTCGAAGGGTCGACGAAGCTGCCCGAGGCAACGCCGCTCCAGAAGCAGATCGGGCGCCTGCGCATGGCCCGCATGAACGAGAACGGCGGCGCCGTGCTCGAAGGCGACGTCTTCGTGCCGATGGCGCAGCTCGTCATTCGCGCCGAGGCGCAGTTGAACGCGCTCGTCGTCGTCGGCAGCCGCGCCAACGTCGACATCGTGCGCGAGCTCGTGAAGCAGCTTGACGTCGAAGCCGCGTCGCCCGCGGCGCTGGTGCGCGTCTATCCGCTCGCGAACGCGTCGGCGGCGCGGCTCGCCACCACAATCACGCAGCTCTTCGAGGCGCAGCGCGCCGCGAAGACGATCCGCGACGAAGACCGACTCCGCGCCATCGCCGACGAGCGCACCAACGCGCTCATCGTGTCGACCAGCCCGCGCAGCTTCGTCGTCTTCGAGGAGTTGCTGAAGACGCTTGACCAGAAGGTCGCGCCGGAGGTCAAGGAGATCCGCACGCTCATGCTGACGAACGCGTCGGCCGCGCGGCTCGCTCCGATGATCCAGACGCTGATGGACGCGCGCCTCGACCGCCTTCGCAAGGTGCAGCCCGAGACCGCCGACCTCGAGCGGGTGTCGATCGTCGCCGACGGCCGCACCAACGCGCTCGTCGTTGCAGCCGGCGCCGACACCTACGCGGTCGTCGAGCGCCTCGCGAAGGATCTCGACCAGCCGGAGACCGCCGAGAGCGGACTCCTGCAGGTCGTCTCGGTGCGCAAGGCGAACGTCGATCGCGTCGCCGCGGCGCTCAATCAGATCATGGAGCGCCGCTACGCCGACCTTCCGAACGAAGTGAAGCGCCGCGTGCGACCGCTCGTCCTGACCGACCCGCGCACATCGAGCCTCCTGATCTCGGCCGGTCCCGACGACCTCAAGGCGATCGAGGAGCTGGTCGCGAAGCTCGAGTCCACGCCGACCGATCCCGCGGTTGGCGTCGAGGTCATCCCGATCGAGACCGCGCGCGCCGAGGAGCTCGCGCCGCGCATCCAGTCGCTCATGCGCGAGCGGCTCCAGAGCCTCGGCACGCAGCAGCAGCCGAGCGACGCGGTCGCGATCGCCGCCGACACGACGAGCAACTCGCTCATCGTTGCAGCCAGCAACGAGAACGTCACGGTCATCAAGAGCCTCGTCGAAGTGCTGACGAAGGCCGCCGCCGACTCGATCGGCGGCGAGAAGTTCGAGATCGTGCAACTCGCGAAGAGCCGCGCCAGCGACATCGTCGGCATGCTCGACGAGATGTATGTCCGCGAGGAGAACCGTCGTCGCGGGCCGAACACGGTGAAGGCCGCCGCCGAGAATCGCCTGAACGCCGTGCTCGTCTCGGGGTCCGAGCCCGACATCGAGGCGATGCGGCGCATGATCGCGCAGCTCGACGGTGCGAAGCCGAGCTCGATCGTCGAGATCAAGTACATCCCGCTCGCCTCGGCGAACGTGCTCGAGACGGTGAACCTGATCCAAACCGTGCTCTCGGGCGCGAGCATCGCCGGCGGCTCGAATCCGCAGCAGGCGATCGTCCTCAAGTACCTCCAGCAGCTCGTCGACCCGACCGGCGCGAAGACGGAAGGCGTCCCCATCGAGATGGAAGTCTCGGCGGCGGTGCGCCAGTCGATCAACCTGACGCCCGACGTGCGCACGAACACCGTGATCGTGCGGGCTCCGCGCGAATCGATGGGCCTGATCGAGCGCATGATCAAGGACCTCGACGGCACGTCCGCCGGGTCGCAGAACATCCGCATCTTCCGCCTCACGAACGCGGACGCGGATCAGATGGCCGACACGCTGACGGAGCTCTTCAACCTGCAACGTCGAGGCAACCTCTACGTCCTCAAGCCGCGCGAGGAGATCGCGGAAGCCGGCGCGGCGCCGAGCGGCGCGGATGCGGCGACCGCGGTGCCCTCCGCGGCCTCGGGCTCGATCGGGCTCTTCGGCACCGATCTCACGCTCGTGCCCGACGAGCGGCAGCAGCTCGCCATCACCGTCGATCGCCGCACGAATAGTCTCCTCGTTTCAGGCACGCCGAACTATCTCGAGCTGGTCGAGAAGGTCGTGAACGAGCTCGACGCGCAGGAAGCGAACACGCGCGACACGCTCGTCTATCGCCTCAAGAACGCGGCGGCGCCCGAAGTCGCGCGCGTGCTCACGGAGTTCGTGCAGAAGGACCAGCAGAAGATCCTGGCCACGCTCTCCGCCGACCAGCGGCCGAGCGCCCAGAAGATGCTCGAGCAGGAAGTCACGATCGTCGGCGACGAGAAGTCGAACTCGGTGCTCGTGAACGCGAGCCCGCGGTACATGGAGCGCGTGCGCTCCGTCCTGAGCGAGCTCGACGTCGATCCGCCGCAGGTGCTGATCCAAGTCCTGCTCGCCGAGATCACGCTCGACTCGACGGAGGAGCTCGGGCTCCAGTTCGCGCGCTTCTCGGTCGGCGATGTCAACGTTGCAGGCGGCTTCGGCCTGAACCGCGCGAACTTCGCGAGCGGCCAACCGAACGTGCCCGGCCTGATCGGCCTCGCGCCGGCCATGTTCGGAGCGGCGTCGGTGCCGAACATCGCGATCGGCAACGCGGACTTCGACCTTCTCATCAACGCGCTTGCGTCGCAGAGCCGCGTCGAACTCCTCAGCAATCCGTCGGTGATGGTGGCGAACAACACGCCCGGCCGCATTCAGGTCGGCGACACGGTGCGCCTCCCGACCGCGGTGAGCTTCAACTCCGCGGGCCAGCAGTCGTCGGTCGAGCCTGAAGAGGTCGGCGTCATCCTCAACGTGACGCCCTCGATCAACCCGGACGGTTTCGTCCGCATGAAGATCGAGCCGGAAATCTCGCGTATCTCGAAGGAGACGACGAAGATCTCGGAGAACTTCCAGTCGCCGATCATCAATCGTCGGCGCGCGACGACGACGGTCACGGTGAAGGACGGCCAGACGGTCGTCATCGGCGGACTCATCCAGGATCGCTTCGAGCGCATCGAGCGCAAGATCCCGCTCCTCGGCGACATCCCGCTGATCGGTCTTCTCTTCCGCAATAAGAGCGAGTCGGGCAGCAAGACCGAGCTTCTCATCGTGCTCACGCCGCACGTCGTCACGAGCCCCGAGCAGATCGACGAACTCAGCAAGAAGGGCCTCGAGAAGGCCACGCTGCCGCCGGAGATCATGGAGCAGCTTCGCAAGGGCGAGCTCGATCGCGTGCGCGGCATCGTGGACGAGAACGGTCGCCTCGTCGATCCGACGAGCTCGCCGAAGGACCTCCTGCGCCGCGAGAGCGCCGAGAACGCCAAGCAACCACCGGAAACGAACGAGTGAACGTGAACCCATTCATCTGCGGCGCGGCATGTGCGGCGATTCTCGGCGTTGCAGGCTGCACGCAGACGGTTGAGACGAGCGATGGGCGTCCGATGCCGCCCGAGCCTCGCGCGGCGCCGACGACGCCGGACCAGGCGCGCGTGAACGCGATTGCCGTCGTGCTCGGCGCGAAGCCGGCCGACACGAACGGAAATCTGCGGCCCGATCTGATCCAGATGCAGGTGTTCCTCTTCTCGCGTCCCTACCCGTCGCCGATCTGGCGCGAGGGAACGCTCGACGTGCGCATCTATCGCTCCGGCGACGCGGGCGATCCGAGGAGTCCGGGACCCAATCCGCTGCGCACGTGGAACGTGACGCCGCAGGTGATGGAGACGCTCCGCACGCGCTCGCTTGTCGGCGACGGCTATGCGATCTCCCTGTCGCTCCTCGACGACGGCCAGACCGACGCGCTCGGCGTCTCGGCGGTCGACTTCATGGTGCGCTTCCTTCCGACCGACGGCGGCGAAGCCGTGCCGATGGCCGAGGTCCGCCCCATCTCGTTGGCGTCGCCGGTCATGTCGCCTGGCCGCTAGCGCGGGTTCGGTCTCGGGCAGCATCCGATGCGCTCGGCGTCGAGCCTAGCGATACGCTCCGCGCATGCGAATCCTCGCCCTCGCCCCGATCGTGGCGACCGTCGCGCTGTGCGCGGCGCCCGCCTTGGCCGACCTCGAGCTTCCTGCCGTCTTCGGCGATCACATGGTGCTGCAGCGCGACTCCGCGTTGCCGATCTGGGGCCGTGCGACGGCGGGCGCGAAGGTGACGGTGAACTTCGGCGCGGCGACGCAATCGACGACCGCCGACCCGAACGGCGCATGGATGGTGACGCTGCCCGCGACGTCGGCCAGCGCGTCGCCGCGCGATCTCGTCATCACCGCCGACGGCGATCGCGTGACGCTGCACGACGTCCTCGTCGGCGACGTCTGGCTCTGCGGCGGACAGAGCAACATGGAATGGCCGATCGCGCTCTCGAACTCGGTTGACGAGGCGTCGAAGGAAGCTGCAACGGGGAAGCGCGCCACGATCCGCGCCTTCAAGATTCCGCACACGCTTGCGGAACAGCCGCTTTTCACGAACGACGCGACCTGGCGCGTTGCGAATGGCGAGACGGTGAAGCAGATGACGGCGGTGGGCTACGAGTTCAGCCGTGCGCTCGCCGACGCGCTCGACGTTCCGATCGGCATCCTCGACATCAATTGGGGCGGCACGCGCATCGAACCGTGGATGCGCGGCGGCCAGATGTTCAACGCGATGATCGAGCCGGTCACGCCGTTCGCGATCCGCGGTGCGATCTGGTACCAGGGCGAGTCGAATGCGGGCGAGGCGAACAAGTATGCGGAGCAATTGACGCAGCTCATCGGCGCGTGGCGCGAGGAGTTCAGGCGCGAGGCGATGCCCTTTGGCGTGGTGCAGTTGGCGGCGTTCCAGGACGTCTCGGACAATCCGGCAGAAGGCGGCTGGAGCGATCTCCGCGCCGCACAGGCCGACGTCGCGCGGCGCGTGCCGAAGACCGGGCTCGCGGTGACGCTCGACGTCGGCGACGCGAAGGACATTCATCCGCGCGACAAGCGCACGGTCGGGCAGCGACTCGCGAACTGGATGCTCGCGACCGAGTTCGGCCGCGCGATTCCCGCGTCGAGCCCCGTCGCGATCGCCGTCGAACCTGCGACCGTCGACGGCACGAAGGCGCTGCGCGTCCGCTTCGAGAATGCCGAAGGGCTCGGCGCTCGCGCGAACGCGCCGCTGGACGGCTTCGGCATCGCGGGGGCTGACGGGCAGTTCGTGTGGGCGACGGCGCGGGTCGACGGTGAGTCGATCGTGGTCTGGTCGCCGCAGGTGGCGGAGCCGGTCGAAGTGGCCTACGCGTGGCAGAACAACCCGGTCCGTGCGAACCTCGTCAACGGCGCGGGGCTACCGGCGGGACCGTTCCGACTCAGCACGAAGAAGTGAGCCAACTCCGCGTTGCAGCCTGCCCGGGGATGCCGGACGGGCTTGCATGCATTGTGCGGAGCAACTGGGGATCTAGGATTCGAACCTAGACAAACTGATCCAGAGTCAGTTGTGCTACCGTTACACCAATCCCCAAGGGACGCGTCCGAAACGCGAGGTGGCATAGTACTGGGCGTCCCGCCCTCGCTTCAACTCGCAGCGGTCGCGGCCGGAAGGGCCGCCTGCACGGCGCGGGCGTCGTCGGCGGTGCCCGCCATCCATAGGTCCGCCTGAACGTGGCCAGTGCGGCGCGTCAGCGAGAGACGCACGACCCCGCCCCGCCACGTCGCCGTCATCGTCGCGTCGGCGTCGAGGTCCTCGCCGTTCTCGGGAAACGTGGCCACGTCGCGCCAAACTCGCCGGTCGGTCCATGCCCATCGGGTTCGACGGCCAAGCGATCGGTCGCCCGCGATGGCCCGCACGCGGCTTGGGAGGCGCACGACCAAGAGCAATGCGAGGAATCCCGGCAGTGCGATGAGCACGAGGATGAAGCCGACCTGCTCGATCGTGTTCAGGCGTCCACCCAGCCGGTTGAGAAGCGCGAGCATCGCGAGCATGAGGAGAAGGAAGATGTAGATCATCAGCACGCTGCCGCCGACGCCCGTCAGCAGCGAGAGGCGCCGCAGCTCTCCGCGATTCACAGTTCCGCGCACGACTCGGAGATCGGCCGGCACCGCCATCCCGCACTCCGGACAGGCGAGCGACGAGGAGTCGAGCAGCTGCTCGCAACGTGGACATTCGCGCGTGACGATCGACATCCGAAGGCCTCTACAGGATGCGGGCAACAACGAGCGTGCGGTCGTCGGCGGGCGATTCGCCGAGCGTGAACGCGCGGAGATCCTCGTCGATGGAGCGTACGCAGGCTTCCGCGTTGCAGCCGCGCCCGGCCCGCCTGGCCGCGTCGATCATGCGTCCCTCGCCGAACTGCTCGAGCTCGTACGGCGAGCGTCCGCCCCGAGGCGCTTCGGTGATGCCATCGGTGTAGAAGAGCGCGACGTCGCCCTCCGTGAAGGTGAAGGTGGCATCGCCGTAGCGCTCGTTCGGCACGAGTCCGAGCGGGAGACCGGCGTCGCCGTCGAGATGCTCCACGCGCTCGCCGCGGAGGACGATCGGCGGGTTGTGGCCGGCCACCGCGTAGGTGAGGACGCGCGTCGACGGATCGAGCACGCCGTAGAACGCCGTGACGAAGTTGCCGCCGGTCGTGTACGAGCGCGCGAGGTGCGAATTCACGTACGCGAGCAGTTGGCCCGGCGGCATCGGCTCGCCGGGTCGCGTATGCGCGATCGCGTGCGTGATCGCCATGAGCACCGCGGCCGGCGTTCCGTGGCCGGAGACGTCGGCGATGAAGAAGCCCCAATTCGTACCGCCGTCAGACCGCGCGATCGGGAAGAAGTCGTAGTAGTCGCCGCCCGCGCGGGCGCTCGTCGCGTACGAGGTCGCGAGGTCGACGCCGGGGATGTCGGGCATCGTCTGCGGCAGGAGCGACCGCTGGATCTCGCCGACGACGGCAAGCTCACGGTCGAGCGCCGCGAGCGCCGCGGTGAGTTGCTTGCGCAGCACGAGGCTCTGCGTGCCCCGACCGAAGAGGCTCGCCTGCCAGTGCATGATCGGCACCGAGGCGCGGTCGAACTCGACGCCGGGCGGAAACAGGGAGATGCCTATGTTCACGCCCTTGCCGCGTTCGTACTGCGGGAACGCGATGAGCGACTGGAAGCCTTCGAGATAGAAATGCCCGGGGTCGTCGGCGCGGAGCCGCGCGGGAAGATCGTCGATGACGATCGGGCGGTCGGCGTAGGCGATCTCGCCGAGGACGCCGCCCGAGAGCCGCGGAAGGCGATGACGCTCCTCCCACGGATTGAAGTGCTCGGTGAAGCGCGACGAACGCGTGATGAGGTATTCCGGCGGCTCCACGTTGCGACGCGACAGCGCGAGGAAGTCGTCGGTCGGAATCAGCTCCGCGATGCCGTTCCAATACTCCGACACCATCTCTTCGGGGTCGGTGATGTCGGAGACGCGCTTCATGACGCGGTCGACGATCTCGAGTTCCTCTTCCCAGGGCCGGCGACCGTAGAGCATGGCCCGATTCTAAGTCAGTCGTGGGTGAGGTCGTCGGACGGGTCGTCCATTGGACCGTCCGGCGGTTCGCTCTCTCCGCGAATGCGCCGAAGGTAGTCGCGCAGGATCTCGGCGGCCGCGAGGGCGTCGCGGATCTCCTTCTTCTCGCCGCGGGTCCGGCCGCTGCGCTTGAGCGACTCTTCTGCTGCGAAACTCGTGAGGCGCTCGTCCTGATACTCGATCCGAACCTTGGTGCGCGCCGCGACGCGCTCGCCGAACGCACGGACGCCAGCAGCCGCGGGGCCTTCGGTGCCATCCATGTTGGTCGGCAGTCCGATGATCACGACATCCGGGCCGACGTCGTCGATCACGCGCACGAGCGCGGCGATGAGCGCGTCGCCCTGGGGAATCATCAACACCTCGCGCGGCTGCACGAGGCCGACGATGTCGTCACCGGTCGCGATGCCGGTGCGTTTCTGGCCGAGATCGATGGAGAGGAAGCGCACGGGGGAAGAGGATCAAGGATCAAGGATGAAGGATCAAGGGGAAGAGGAAGGCAGGGATTCAGGAGTCAGGAGTCAGGAGTCAGTGGGAAAACAAGATTGCGTCAGCGTGCGTTGCTTTCTCACTCACTCCTGACTCCTGAATCCTGACTCCTCTTCTCCCGCCACCCTTCATCCTTGATCCTTACTCCTTCGTCCTCATCGATACTGCCCCGGCACCTTCGACGCGACGCCCTTCACCTGTTCGGCGAGGTCGCTGCGGCAGACGAGCGTGGCGTCGTTCGTATGGACGACGATCAGGTTCTCGCAGCCGACGGTCGCAATAAGGTGCTTCGGATCGTCGCTCACGACGAGGCAGTGGTGGCTGTTCAAGTTTGTCCACGTTGCAGCCGCGCGGTTGCCCTGTGCGTCAGCCTTCATCGTCGCGGCGTACGTCGGCCAACTGCCGACGTCCATCCACGAGAGCGCCATCGGCACGACCGCGATCGACAGGCGATCGTCGCGGCTCGCGGGCTCCATCAGGCCGTAGTCCACGCTGATCTTGAGGAGCGACGGGTAAATGGAATCGAGCGTGGCCTTGCGGCGCGGCGTGTCCCACGCGGCCGCGATCGTCGCGAGGCCATCGGCCGTGGCCGGCTGATACCAGCGGATCGCTTCGAGCACCTTGGCGGCGCTGAAGACGAACATGCCGCTATTCCACGAGAAGTGGCCGGTGGCGAGATACGCCTCGGCGGTTTCGCGGTCGGGCTTCTCGACGAAGCGCCGCGCGACGTAGGCGTCGTCGACGCCCTTAATGGCGTCGCCGCGCTCGACGTAGCCGTAGCCCGTCGCGGGATAGGTTGGCGTGATGCCGAACGTCACGAGCGTCGCGGGATCGCGCTCGACCAGCTGAAAGCCGACATCGAGACGGCGCGCGAAGACGTCCTGCGGTTCGATCACGTGATCGGCGGTCAACACGGCGAAGACCGCGTTGGGATCGCGCTTCGCGAGGATCGCGGCGGTGAAGCCGACGGCGTTGAGCGTGTCGCGACCGGTCGGTTCGCCGAGGATCGACTCGTCGGAGAAGCTCGGCAACGACGAGCGGATCGCGCCGCGGAACGCCTCGTTCGTGCAGATGTAGCGGCGATCCGCGTCGACGACGCCGTCGAGGCGAGTGGCCGAAAGTTCAAGCAGCGACTTGCCGCCCAAGAAGGGGATCAACTGCTTCGGACGGGCCTCGCGGCTCATCGGCCAGAGTCGGGTGCCGGAGCCGCCGGCCATGATCATTGCGTAGCGCATGGAAGAAGAAAGGGGTCAGGGGTCGGGGTTCAAGGTTCGGGGTTGAAAGGCAACGAGCTGCAACGCGGAGTCAACCCAGCTCACGCAGGCGGAGCGCGCCCGAGACGAGTTCGTCGGTCGTCGCGATCGTGCTGTCGGCCTTGAGCGTGCGCTCGACGAGCGCTCGCGCGGTGGCGCGCTGCTCGCCGAGTTGAACCAGGATCAGCGTCGCCTCGTTGGCGATGCGCGCGTTCGGCGCGTCGCTCGGCTTCGCTTCGACGATCGCGTTGGCGCCGAGATAGCGGTTCACCTTGTCCTTGAGCTCGTGGATGATCGTCTCGGCCATCTTCTTCCCGATCTCGGGAAGCGTCTGCAACGTGGATTTGTCGGCGTTCGCGATCGCTTCCGCCACGACCGGGATCGGCAGTTGCAGCGCCCGCAGCGCCTTCTTGTTGCCCACGCCCTTGACGGTGGTGAAGAGCTCGAAGAAGGCGCGATCGTTCGGCGACGCGAAGCCGATAAGCCGCGGCCAGTACGACGCGCCGTTCCCCTGATTCTCTAGGTAATGGAGCGTGTGGAATCGCGTGCGCTCGCCGACGCTCGCTGCGAGCCGCATGAGGTCGACGGCGGGCACGAGCAGTTCGTAGACGAGATCGCCGACGCGAACCTGCACGCGTCCGTCGTCGACCGATTCGATTTCGCCTTCGATGCTTGCGATCACGACGGCAATGCTACCGCCACGGGGCTGCACGCGTCCTGTAGCATCGCGACATGCGATTGCCTTCCGTCCCGCGACTTATCGCGGCCTCGCTCCTCGTCTGCGCGCTCGGCGGCGCGCTTCGCCTCTCGACGCCAATGGCCATGGCGCAGTCCGTCGACGCCGATCCGAAGATGGATTGGTCGTCGATGCCCGGGCAAGCCGGTCGCCCGCACGCACCGTGGGCGTTCCGCTGCACGTTCAACGGCACGCCGCGCGCGTTCGTCGCGGCGCTCGCGCCGTCGTGCTGGGTGGTCTACGACGGCTCGAGCTGCGCGCTCGACCGCGTGTGGAACGGCGGGACCGACGGCATCGAACTCGACGGCAGCGTCTACACCGGCAATCACGGGCCAAACCCGACGCAGAAAGGCCCGACGCTCTTCGAAGGCGTCGACGGCGCCTTCGTCGTCGTGGCCGACGGCAAGACGACCGACGTGCCTGCAACGTGGAAGGGCTACCGCATCCGCGAAGGACACGTCGAGCTTCTCTTTGACGTCGCGGTTCCCTCGGGCAACGCGACCCAGACGGCGACCCAGACGATCCGCGTGACGGAACGGCCGGAGTTCGTGGCAGGGCCGAAGGGGCAGGCACTTGAACGCCGCTTCTCGGTGTCGGCGGCGCCCGCCAACGGGGCGCTCGGCCTCCGCGTGCCCGCGAAGGTCGAGACGACCGGCGGCACGCGTGCACCGGGCGACGCCGACGGCGCGGTGATCACCTTTGACAAGTCTGGCGAGACGACCGTTTCGATGACGCTGCCCGCGTCGCGTGGAGGTGCCAAGTGACGTTCCCGACCCGCATCCATCTCGGCGTTGCAGCCGTCGCCTCGCTCCTCGCCGTTGCAGGCGCCTCGTTCGCACAGGACGCCCTCCCCGACGGCACGCCGCTCGAACCTGGGCTCTCGCTTCGCATCTTCGAGATCGGCGAGCCGCTCGACTCCATTCCGCGCCTCGTGCCGGGGCAGTCGCCGAACGTGAGCTTCCTCGTGCCCGTCGTCGACTTGAAGCGCGACACGAACTGGGCCCAAATCCAAGACCTCTTCCTCACTCGCATCGACGGCTGGCTCGTCGTGCCGAAGGACGGCGAGTATGAGTTCCAGCTCCGCTCCGACGACGGCTCGCGGCTCGTCATTGACGGGCAGACGATCATCGAGATGAATCGGCCGCAGTCGCCGACCTCCGCGCAGGCGAAGGCAACGCTGAAGGCCGGCCTGCACGAGATCCGCATCGATCACTTTGACGGCGGCGGCGGCGAGGAGCTGCATTTCTCGTGGCGCAGCGATGCGTCGAAGCCGTTCGCGATCGTGCCGAGCGAGTCGCTCCGCACGATTCGCGGCCAAGTGCGGCCGGTGTCGCCGGGCAAGAAGAAGGTGTGGAACGTGGCGGACCAGATGGCGCCGGGCGACGGCCGTCCGCTCGAAGCGGTGCATCCGTCGTTCGACCATCGCTCGATCCGGCCCGAAGGGTTCCGCCCGCGCGTCGGCGGCATCGACTTCCTTCCCGACGGCCGACTCATCCTGTGCGCATGGGAGCCGTCGGGCGGCGTGTACGTGATCGACGGACTCCAGCAAGGCGGCACGCCGACGGCGACGCGCATCGCGGCCGGACTCGCGGAGCCGCTCGGCATCTCCGTCGTCGACGGCCGAATCTTCGTCCTTCAGAAGCACGAGCTCACCGAACTCGTCGACAGCGACAAGGACGGGCTCATCGACGAGTATCTCACCGTTGCAGGCAACTGGCCGGTCACGAGCAACTTCCACGAGTTCGCGTTCGGCCTCATTCCCGACGGCGACGCCTTCCTCGCGAACCTCGCGATCGCCATCAATCCCGGCGGCCGCAGCACGAAGCCCCAGGTCGAAGGGCGCGGCGAGACGATTCGCATCAAGCGCGACGGCACGTACGAGCGCCTCACGAAGGGTCTGCGAACGCCGAACGGCATCGGCCGCGGGCCCGACGGCCACGTCTACATCACCGACAACCAGGGCGACTGGCTGCCGTCGTCGAAGTTGATGCGCGTCGAGCCCGGCGCCTTCTTCGGCTCGAAGTCGGTGTTAGGCGAGAAGGCCGACAATCTTCCGGTGACGCCGCCGGTCGTCTGGCTTCCGCAAGGCGAGATCGGCAACAGCCCGAGCCAAGTCGCGCCGCTCACGGTCGGCCCGTGGAAGGGCCAGATCGTGCATGGCGACGTGACGCACGGCGGCCTCAAGCGCGTGTTCGTCGAAGAAATCGACGGCACCGCGCAAGGCGCCGTCTTCCGCTTTACGCAGGGCCTCGAGGCGGGCGTGAACCGCGTGGTCGTCGGACCCGACGGCGCGTTCTATATCGGCGGCATCGGCGCCAACGGCGACTGGGGCCAGACCGGCAAGGAGCGCTACGGTCTCGAGCGCCTGTCGTTCAACGGCACGCCCGCGTTCGAGCCGCTCGCCGTGCGCGCGGTCGTGGGCGGGTTCGAGATCGAGTTCACCGAACCGCTCGCGCCGGACGTCGGACTGCGCGCCGAAGATTACGTCGTGCGCATGTGGCGCTACCTGCCCACCGAAGACTACGGCGGACCGAAGCGCGACGAGCGCGACCTCCCGGTCGAATCGATCGCGGTGAGTTCGGATCGCACGCGCGTCTATCTCGGCATTCCGTCGATCGAACCGGACAGTGTCATCTATCTCAGGCTCTTCGGACGCGATCACTGGCGCGACGCAAAGGGCCGCACGCCGTGGACGACCGAGGCGTGGTACACGATGAACAAGGTCCCGTCCGTCGGCTCGACGCATGTCTCCGCGCTTGCGAAGGCTGCAACGCCGAGTCGGAACGCGGTGTCGCCTGCCGAGACCGCGCTCGGATGGCGAGCGCTTTTCGACGGTACGACGTTCAACGGCTGGACGAACTGGAAGGGCACCGGCGCGCCGAAGGGGTGGGAGATCGCGGACGGCGTGATCACGCGCGTCGGCGACGGCGGCGATCTGACGACCGACCGCGACTACGACAACTTTGATTTGCGCTACGAATGGCGCATCACGCCCGGCGGCAATAGCGGCGTGATGTTCCGCGCAACCGAGGACCACGGCTATCCGTGGGAGACGGCACCCGAGATGCAGATCCTGGACGACGAGCGTCACCCCGACGGCCGATCACCGTTGACGAGCGCCGGCGCCAACTATGCGTTGCACGCGCCGCCTGGTCCGGTCGCGATGCCGGTCGGTGAGTGGAACCGCGCCCGCATCGTGGCGAACGGCCCGCACATCACGTTCTGGCTGAACGGCGTGAAGACCGCCGAGTACGAGATCGGTAGCCAAGACTGGAAGAAGCGCGTGGCCGCGTCGAAATTCTCGTCGATGCCTGACTACGGCTCGCGATCGAAGGGCAAGATCGTCTTTCAAGATCACGGTGACCGGGTGTCCTTCCGCAACATCGTGATTCGGGAACTTGGTCCCGCGAAGTAACACGCCCCGCCGTAGACTCGCACGACTCCGCGTTTTGCGGACAGAGGAGTAGCGCCATGAGCCTGCAATCCGTCGCCCGCACGTTCGTCGAGATGTGCAACCAGGGAAAGAACTTCGACGTGATGCGCACGATGTACGCGCCCGACATCGTCTCGGTCGAGTCGAACGGTGCGGAAACGAAGGGGCAGGAGCCCGTGATCCGAAAGTCGGAGCTCTGGGCCTCGCAGAACGAGATCCACGGCGAGAAGGTGCTCGGCCCGTACTACAGCGGACGAGACCAGTTCGCCGTGCACTTCACCTTTGAAGTGACACGGAAGGCGACGGGCCGGCGCGAGTCGTTTCAGGAGGTCGGCGTCTATACGGTGAACGGCGCCGATCGAATCACGCGCGAGCAGTTCTTCTACGAGGGCGAGCGCTAGAGCAGCTCAACTCACTTTGTTGCCTGTACCGACGGTGTGCGTATCGCTGCTCTAGCCTAGTTTTTCCGCTCCCTCGGCCCGTTCGGGCCTTACTCGCTCTCGCCAAGGCTCCGCGGCCGAGTGAATCGGCCGCTACGCCTTCACTTGAACCGCGCTAGAGCAGCTTCGCTCACGTGCAGCGAGCGCTCACGATTCGCGTAGCGCTGCTCTAGAGCAGTTCTCTGCAAGCGTAGCGTGATGGTTAGCCCTGCTCAGAACTGCTCTAGCCTAGTTTTCCCGCTGCGTCGGCCCGTTCGGGCCTTACTCGCTCTCGCAAGTCGTAGCGGCCGAGTGCATCGGCCGCTACGACTGAAGTGAAACTGCTGCTAGCCTCGTTTTCCCGCTCGCCAATCCGCGGGACGCCGTCAGCGCGGGAGCGGCGCCGTGATCCCCGGCCGTTCCTCCCACGGGTGGACGAACGTCGCGTCGCCGTAGCGATCGCGGTGTCGAAGCCAGCCCATGCCGCCGGTCGTCTCCTCGTTGCGGCCGAGCGGCGTGATGTCGATGTACCGATAGGCGCTGAGGAAGTCCTCGAGCCCGCGCGAGAAGGACGAGTAGGTGTGGAAGACGTTTCCCGATGTGTCCTTCACGAAGACGGAGAGCCCGGGGAGCTCTCGGATCGGATAGGGCTTCGCGGTGAAGTTGTAGATCGCGTTCGGCTGCGCTAACTCTTCGTCGGTGAAGCTCACGCCGAAGTCGCGGCCGAAGTCGGTGTGCGCAGCCGACACCCACGGAAACGTCCAGCCCATGCGCGCTCGGAACGCCTCGAGCTGTGCAAGCGGCGCCTTCGAGACCGTCACGAACGAAATGTCGCGATGCGCGAGATGGATGACGAGGTTGTCGTAGTGGTCGGCCACGAAGGAGCACGACTTACAGCCTTGCGACCACGTCGGATCGAACATGAAGTGGTAGACGATG
>JAEUIT010000069.1 GCA_016795035.1 Phycisphaerae bacterium
GACGAAGTCGCCGACCTACGGCGCGACGAACCACGGGCGAGACGCGTACCCGCTGGTGCTGAAGCACGTGCCGCGCTTCGTCGTTGACTTCGGCTGCGGGCGCAACGACTTCATCCGCGGGCTGCGGCGAAGCGGTGTCGACGGCCTCGGCGTCGACTTCGCGTTCGACGAGGCTGACATCCTCGCTCCGATGCATCGCGTCCCGATCGCGTCGGGAGTGGCCGACGTCGTGACGAGCTTCGACGCGCTCGAGCACCTTCTGACGGAGGACGTGCCGCTGGTGCTGGACGAGATGCGGCGTGTCTCTCGACCTGGCGGACGGTTCGTCCTTTCGATCGCGCGGCGGCCGTCTCGGACCACCGTGAACGGTGAGGGGCTTCATCCGACCGTGCGGCCGCTCCGCTGGTGGCTGGCCGAGATCGCCCGCGTCGGGAAGGTCATGGCTTCCAGACCCTACATCGAGGGCAGCTTCCATGCGTGACAACGCCACCGACATCGCCGCGCTGCAGGCCGGGCTCGCGCAGCGTAAGCCCGCCCGCTCAGGAGTGCGGCTCTACACCGCCGACTTCGACGGCGTCTCGCTCTGCGACTTCTATCGCGGGCGGCACGCGTTCCTCGTGCTGTCGGGCCCGAGCCTCGCCTCGATGGACCTCTCGCAGCTCGCGCGGCGCGGCATCGTGACGATGGGCGTCAACAACTCGTGGGCGGTGCACCGTCCGACCCTCTGGACCTGCGTCGACTGCCCGGACCGCTTCATCGACACCGGCTGGAAGGACCCGGGCATCCTGAAGCTCGTTCCGATGGAGCACTGGAACCGACGCCTCCGCGTCGCGCTCGGCGAGGGGAAGTTCCGCGCGAGCCAGTTCCGCGTGCGCGAGATGCCGTCGGTCTTCCTCTACCGCCGCAACGAGCACTTCGATCCGACCCGATTCCTCGCCGAGGACGCGATCTGTTGGGGCAACCCGTCGAGCACGACGGACTCGCTCGGCATCAAGGGGAAGCGCTCCGTGATGCTCGCGGCGCTGTCACTTCTCCATTACCTCGGATTCCGCCACGTCTATCTCCTCGGCGCGGACTTCCGGATGAGCGAAACGGAGAGGTACGCCTTCGACGAGGGCCGAACCAAGGCGGCGATCCGCCACAACAACGTCCTCTACGAGTCGCTCGACCGGCGGTTCAAGGCGCTCGCGCCGCACTTCGTCGAGCACGGATTCAAGGTCTGGAACTGCACTCCCGGCAGCGGGCTGACGGCGTTCCCGCAGATGGACTACGCGAGAGCGATCGAGCGGGCCGGCGCCGAGTGCTCGAAGCCGGTCGACACGCGCGGGTGGTACGCGCCCATGAAGGGCGAGAAGGGCGAGGAGAAGAAGCCATGAGTTCGAACCCCGACGCGCTGAAGTACTTCCTCTACATCCCCGTGTGGGCGACGACACAGCAGCCGCCGTCGACGACGGAACAGTCGACCGAGGCGTCGTCGAGCAGTTCGATGACGGACTCGGTCTCGAGCGGGAGTTCGAGCGGCGGCTCCTCGGGTGGCTCCTCCGCCGGCACGTCGGGCGAGTCGTCGGGCGGCGGAAGCTCCGGCGGCGGGACCAGCGGCGGTGGTGGCACGTCGGGTGGCGGTGGATCGAGCGGCGGAGGCGGCAGCAGCGGCGGAGGCGGCTCGAGCGGGGGCGGGTCGGGCAGTGGAAGCTCGAGCAGCTGCTTCCTCTTCGGCACGCTCGTCACGATGGCCGACGGCCGGCGCGTGCCGATCGAGACGCTCCAACCCGGCGATGCTGTCGCATCACTCCAGATCCCCGGCCTCGTCGTCGACGTCGACTACCGCGCGCAGTACGACTGGCTCTCGACCTGGGGCCTCAACGGCGTCGTGCGCCGAACGCAGCCGGTCGGTCAGGTCCGCCTCGGCACACACGACGGCTTCGTCGTCCTCAATGGCCGCGTGAAGTGCACGCCGGAGCACCCGATCCTGATCCGTCGTGATGATCAGTGGGGCTTCGTGTCGGCGGAGTTCGTCGACGTCGGCGATGCGCTCTTCCTCGACGGACTCGGCGAGGAGATCGTCGCGAGGATCGAGCGGATCGCGGGTCGCGTGCGGACCGTCGCGCTGCACGTGCCGATGACCAACACGCTTCTCGTCGATGGCGTTTGGGCCCACAACGACACCGGCCTCACCCAGTTGACCTCGACCAGCTCGTCGAGTTCGTCCTCCTCCGGCTCCGCCAAATCGAGCGGGTCAAGCTTCTCCAGCAGCTCCGGGACGATCGCTCCGTCCCAGCTCACCAGCACCGGCAGCAGTAGTCTGGGATTCAGCGACAGCGACGAAAGCAACACCAACACGGCGGGCTAGTTAGACGCCCGACCCGTCCGAACTCGCCAAACTTATGGAGCTGACGGAAATATCCGGAAGGCATCTCACGTTCTGACCGATGAGCTATCCTTCGCCCACCTCATATGCGTCGAACCCCGATCCAGCTTGTGACCGTCTGGCTCTGCCTATTGGCTGCCCTCGTCGGCGGTACGGGGCTGACGTCGCGGCTTGTCCGTTGCGACGACGGACACGGGGGAAGCCGGATCGAATGGGGCTGCGAGCGAAACGATCGTGGTGAGTGCGTCGTCGCCTGCGGCACCGTCAGTGATTGCGGCGACGAGGGTGGGTCCGAACCGCATCCGTGCGACGACCGGAAGCTCGCTGAGGAGGTCGTCACCGCGAAGCCGTCGACTGCCGAGCGGCTCGAACTGCCGCCGATGATGCCGGTGCTCATGCCCCCGCTGGCGGTCGACTGTCATGCCGACTTGGACGTCGTCGCGCCCCGGCGCGTGGCGGCACCCACGCGAGCGCATCCGCCCGACGCTGCGGCGAAGCTGCGTTCCACCATCATCATCGTCTAGCGGCGGGAACCCTGTCTCGCCCTCGTGCGTCGGCTTCGACCCAAAGTCGTACCGCGCGCCTGTGCGATCTCGTGGTCGCGTGGTCCTACACCGCGGCTCGTTCCTTCGCCGATCCCTAGACGAGATAGCCCATGTCGAATCATCCATGCTGGGGGTGGCGCAGCGCGCGAGTCGCGCTCGGCATCCCGTGCCTCCTGCTCGCGGCCTGTCAGTCCGCCGGTCTGAGCCGACCCGTCGAAAAGGACATCGCCGCCGCCGTCGACCTCCATGACGCGGTCACGTTTCGCACCGACGGTGCGCCCATCGACGAAACGGTCTCGGGCGCGACGCTGACGATCGAGGACGCGGTCCGCGCGGCCGTCGCAAGCGACGCGGGACTTCAGGCCGCTCTGGCGCGCGTTCGCGTGGCGATGGCCGATGCGGATCAGGCTCGCCTCCTGCCGAACCCTGTCCTCAACCTCGTCCTCCGCTGGGGATCGGGGTCACCGCAGATCGAAGTCTCGGTCGCGCAGGACCTCATCGCCGTCCTCAAGATCCCGAACCGAACCAGCGCGGCGGACAATCGCCTGCGCGAATCCGCCGCCGACGCGGTCACGGTCGCGCTTGACGTGGTCGCCGACGTCCAGCAGGCGTACGCCGAGTCGCAGGCGGGGGACGCGCTGGTGCCGATCTTCGAGCATCAGGCCGAACTGACGTCAAGGCTCATCGAGATTGCGAACGCGCGGCTCGCCGACGGCGAGGGAACACGCGGCGACGTCACCACGCTCGACTCCCAGCGCATCGGACTCGAGGTCGCGCTCGCAGACGCTCGACTTCGATCGCGCGAAGCGAGGCTTCGGCTCGCCCGCCTGATCGGGCAGCCGTCCGCCTCCGCCACGTGGGCGCTCGATCCGTGGGTATCGCCCCGGTTCGACCTCGGCAGCGAGGATCGATGGATCGATGCGGCGCTCGCCAACCGGCCCGAGCTCCGTGCGATCGGATGGGAGCTCGCTGCGCTCGGTGACGACGAGGCACTGGCCGCATTCTTCCCATGGGACGGGGCCTCGGTCGGCGTCGACGCGCAGAAGGACGGCGACTGGACGACCGGCCCTGCGGTGTCGACGCCGATCCCCGTCTTCGACATGGGGCAGGCCGCGGTCGCGCGAGTCGTCGCGGAGCGGATCGAGATGCGGCATCGACTGACAGGCGTCCAACGCGAGGTCGTGGAGTCGGTGCGGACTGCGCTTGTGGCGGTTCGCGCGCACGCCGACAACCTTGCTCGCGTCCGTGATCGGCTCATCCCCATCGAGGAGGAGCGAAGACGACAGGCCGAGGCGGCCTACCGCGCCGGACAGACCGACGTGACGCCGCTCTTCCTTGCCGAGCAGGGCGTGAGCCTCGCGAAGGCGCGCGCCATCGAGATCGAACGCGAGACGACGGGGGCCCGCATCCGGCTCGAGCGCGCCGTTGGCGGCCCCGCTGCCGCAATTCCGTTCGCCACGGCCAACGACCGGACCAACCCCGCGCCAGGCGCCTCCTCATCGACGGCCGTCGCCACGCGCGGCCCCGACCACACGAACACACCCACGGACCTTCAGCCATGACCAGACACGACACACTTCTTCACCCTTACACCAGTTCGCTCCAACTCGCGTCCGCAGCCGGGCTGCTCACGTCGCTTGCCCTCCTCGCGGGGTGCGATCGCTCGCCGAACACCGCACAGGCGCGACCGGCCGCCGAGTCCGCGGCGCATTCGGAGGACGACGGACACGACCACGGCGCGGAAGGCCACGACGATCACGGCCACGAGCATGGCGAGGAGTCGCACGCCGACACCGTGCGACTCACGCCCGATGCGGTCGAGCGATACGGAGTCGTCGTCGACAGCGCACAGCTCTGGCAGCTTCGTCCCACGCTGATTGCGCCCGCCAGAGTCGGCTTCAACACCGAGGCGATGGCCCATGTCGGTTCGCCCCTCCGCGGGAGGAACACGGAACTGACCGCGCGACTCGGCGACTCGGTGAAGCGTGGCGACCCGCTCCCGACAGTCGAGAGTCCGGAGCTCGGCGAGGCGCAGGCGGAGTTCCTGCTCCGCAGGTCCGCCGAGCAGGCCGCGGCGCCGGCGACGGAGCTCGCGAAGATCGCATGGGACCGGTCACGCGGACTCCATGAGTCGACCCAAGGAATCTCGCTGACCGAAGTCCAGCGACGCGAAGCCGAATACCGAGCCGCAGTCGCGGCGCAACAGGCCGCTGGAGCCGCCACCACGGCCGCACGCAGTCGGCTCCGGCTCATGGGCATGGACGACGACGCGCTGGGGCGGCTCGCCGAGTCCGGGGCCATCGAGCCTGCGCATGTCGTGCGTGCTCCGATCGACGGCCAGATCGTCGAGCGGGAGGTGACCCTTGGC
>JAEUIT010000080.1 GCA_016795035.1 Phycisphaerae bacterium
CTCGTCTCGTCTCGGATTCTGCGCTCTTCGATCTCTTCTAGTCTGACGTGGCGAGAGACGAGTGAGCGGACACCGCGAGGCGCGGCCTTCTTACTCCTCCCCCACGAACGTGGGGGAGGTGGCATCGCGCAGCGATGACGGAGGGGGCTGCAACGGGGAAAATGGAGAGTCGCGGGGTCAGTCCCGGGCGGGGTGATGCGTTCACGCCGGTCCTGCCCCCACCACCATCGCTTCGCGATGGTCCCCCTCCCCCGACGACGTCGGGGGAGGGTGCACGTCGCTCGCTCCGCGTTGCAGGCGCCTCCCCTATCTGTCTCCGTGTCGGTCTCGGTTCTCTTCCGGCATCGGCTCTCTCGTCTCGTCTCGGATTCTGCGTTCTTGGATCTCTTCTCGTCTGACGTGGCGAGAGACGAGTCCAGCGAGCCTACTCCTCCCCCACGAACGTCGGGGAGGTGGCATCGCGCAGCGATGACGGAGGGGGATGCAACGGAGAGAACGGAAAGAGCGTGCGCCCCCCGCCCTCTCCATTTTCCCTTTCCAATCTCTTCTCTCTCTACCCTCTCTTCTTCACGTCCGTCTCGAGGTCGATCGCGATCGGCATGTGGTCGCTCGCGTAGCCCGCGGGCTTCGGCGCCTCGCGGTCGGCGTTCTTCGGCGGGAGCGGCGTGCCCAAGACGAAGAACGACTTGTCGATCGTGTCCTTGTAGAGCCCGGGGCTCATGAAGATGAAGTCGATCGGGCGATTCGTCACGTGCGTCTGATACGTCTCGCTCGGCGCGTTGGGCTGGAAGCGCCGGTCGTACGAGTTGCGGAGCCGCGGGCTCTCGGTGTCGAGGAAGAGCTTCACGCTCTTCGCCGACGGCGTGGCGTTGAAGTCCCCGAGGATCGCGAGGTTCTCGTTCGGATTCTTCGCGAGGCGCTCGTTCACGAACTGCAGCGTCTGCAAGCCCTCGACCTCGCGCTGCGCATCGAAACCCTTGCTCGCCTTGAAGTGCACCACGAAGAGCGTGAGCTCGTAGCCGTCGGCCGCCTTCACGCGCACCAAGAGCGGGCTGCGGGCCCAACGCTTCGGCCACTTGCCGTCGCTCGGCGTCGCCCAGCCTTGGCCCTCGCGCTTCGCCTGCATGTCGGTGATGTCTTCCTGCGGCCAGTTCGTCGCTTCGACGATCGGGTACCGCGACAACACCGCCTGCTCGATGCCGCGCGGGTCGCCGGCGTCGATGCTGGCGACGTGGTCATAGCCGAGGCCCTTGAGATAGCCGTCGCGGAAGGCGACGAGCGCGTCCTTCGACTCGATCTCGGTCATCGCGAGGACGTCGGCGTCGAGGCGCTTGATCGTCGCCGCGAGCGCCGCAAGGCGTTCCGGCGGCGTCGTCATGTCCTTGTCCTCGAACTGGCCCGAGAGCGACGGGTCGTCCTTGTCGTCGAAGAGGTTCTCGACGTTGTACGACGCGAGCCGCATCGTGCCCGGCTTCTTCGGCAAGGGCTCCGTGCGACCGAGGCGCACGCTTCCGGCAGCGTCGTCGGGCTTTGTCGTCGGGGTCGCCGGCTTCTTCTCGTCCGCGGGCCGACTCGTCGTTGCAGGCGCGGGCGTCTTCTGCTCCGCCTGCGAGGTCGGCACCACGACCGCCGGCGGCAACGGCTGCCCGCAGGCCAACGTGAGGAAGGCGAGCGGGATCAGCGGGATCGGCGAGCGGGCGCGGAAGCGGAACATGTGGGAGAGGATGAAGGATTGGGGGGGAAGGATCAAGGGGGAGACGCGGGGAGTGAGGATTCAGGAGTCGGGATTCAGTGACCGAGGACTCGCCTTCCGGTCCGGAGGGCATTTCCACTGACTCCTCACTCCTGACTCCTGACTCCTGCTTCCGTCCCTACTCGTACACCCTAGCCAACTCACGGGCGTTCTCGCGCTGCACGGCCAGCCACTCGTCGGGTTTCGCGCCAGGTCCGAGATTGCCGGCGGGGCGAAAGACGACGCACTCCACACCGTGCTCGAGGAGTTTGGCGCGGATCGCGTCGCTCGGCGAGTCTTCCCACACCATCCAGCGCGCCGGGTGTTCCTTGAGAAGCGCCGCGAGGGCGTCCCATTCGTCGGCGGGCGGCATCTCGTTCGGCTCCCAGTGCACCGTGCGCGCGTTGAGCGCGAAGCGGCGGATGAGGTAGTCGTAGACCGGGTGCGAGACGACGATCGGCAAGCTCTGCTGGTTGTGGATCGCGCTCTCGAGCTCGCGGTCGATCGATTCGAGCTCGGCCTTCAGCTTCGTGTAGTTCGTCATGAAGGTCGCGGCGGCGTCGGGCCGCGCCTTCGCGAAGGCGGCGCGGATCGCATCGGCCTGCTCGACCGCGAGCGACGGATCGATCCAGGTCGTGAACGCGACGCCCTTATGCGTGTGGGCGCCTTCGACGCCGTGGCTGTGCGTGACGCCGTCCGACGTCTCGATCCACTGCGACTTGAAGCGGTCGGCGCTGTCGACGACGCGCGACTCCGGTAACGACGTGCTCGCGCGCCACTTCTCGTGGCCCGCGCCGTTCAGGATGATGACCGCGGCCTTCTGCATCCGCTCGACGTCGGCGGCGCGCGGCGACCAGAACGCGGGATCGCGATCGGCGGGCACCGGCATCGTGACGTCGACGAGATCGCCGCCGATGAGTTTCGCGAAGACGGCGAGCGGCGTATTGACCGCGACGACGTCGAGCACCGCGGTGGACG
Organism: Phycisphaerae bacterium; assembly: GCA_016795035.1. Taxonomy (GTDB): domain Bacteria; phylum Planctomycetota; class Phycisphaerae; order Phycisphaerales; family SM1A02; genus JAEUIT01. Next base: position 2,711 of record JAEUIT010000080.1, read on the forward strand.
GCGCGGCGGTCGTGGACGTCGATGCGCCTGGTGCGCTCGGCGCGGCGGGCGTCGTCGCGGTGGGAGCGGCGGGCTTGCAGCCGCCCGTCAGCGAGACGGCCGCAAGAAGTAGTCCGGCGAAGAGCGGGGAGCGCATGCGCGTTAGGCTATCCCGAGTCGCATGCTTTCGACGAGCGGACTTCGCTATCGCTACCGACAGGGTCCGTACGAATCGACGCCGTTCGAACTCGTCGCGCGCGATCTCGCGGTTGCGGCGGGCACGACGCTCGCGATCGTCGGCCCCTCGGGCTGCGGCAAGAGCACGTTGCTGTCGCTGCTCGCGGGCGAACGGGTGCCCACGGCGGGCGAGGTGCGTTTCGGCGACGTCCGCGTTTCCGCGCTGAGCGACGCCGAGCGCCGCCGCTTCCGCATCATGACGGTCGGGCTCGTCTTCCAGGAGTTCCGGCTGCTCGACTACCTCAGCGTCCTCGACAACATTCTCCTCCCCTGCCGACTGCATCCGGCGCTGCCGCTCGACGACCGCATGCGCCGCCGCGCGCACGACCTCGCGGAACGGCTCGGCATCGGCGCGCTGGTGACGCGGCCGCCGCAGCGGCTCTCGCACGGCGAACGGCAGCGCGTCGCCGTGGCCCGCGGGCTCTTGGCGAAGCCGAAACTCCTCCTCGCCGACGAACCGACCGGCAACCTCGATCCGGTCGGCAAGCGACGACTGCTCGACGAACTCCTGGCCCTCGCGACCGACGACGGCGCCGCCGTGATCGTCGCGACGCACGACCACGGGCTCCTCTCCGCGTTTCACCAGGTCTACGACTTCGCCGCGGCCGATGCGGAGGTCGCGTGAGGCACGCGTTCGTCCTCGCGTGGCGGCACCTCGCGTTCCATAAGGGACGCACGGCGCTTCTCGTCGTTGCCATCGCGCTCGTCGCGTTCCTGCCGCTTGCGGTGCGTCGGCTCGTCGAGGCGGGCTCGACCGCGTTGCGGGCGAGGGCCGCATCGACACCGCTCGTGATCGGTGCGCGGGGCTCGGAGCTCGATCTCGTCGTTGCAGGCCTCTACTTCGCGAAGCCGACGCCGCGCGAGATCCGCTACGGCGAGCTGGCGCGACTCGCCGACAGCGACGCGCTGGCGATCCCGCTGCACGCGGGCTTCACGGCGCGCGGCATCCCGATCGTCGGCACCTCGCTCGAGTACTTCGACATGCGCGGTCTCCGCGTTGCCGACGGCCGCACGTTCGCGCTCCTGGGGGAGTGCGTGCTCGGCGCCCGCGCCGCCGAACGCGTCGCCCGGGATCCCGGCAAGCTCGTGACCGACGCGGCCGATCCCTACAACCTCGCGGGCACGATTCCGATCGTCCTTCGTCCGGTGGGCACGCTCGCGGAGACCGGGACCGCCGACGACGACGCGATTTTCGTCGACATCAAGACCGCATGGACGATCGCCGGCATCGGCCACGGCCATCAGGAGGCGGGCGCGATCCGCGACCCCAACGACCTGATCGGCACCGTGCCGGGACCGGACGGCGGGCACGTCATCACGAGCGAACGCTTGCGCCACGCGGAGGAGATCACGCCGGAGAACGTCTCGTCGTTTCACTTCCACGGCGATCCGGAGACCTTCCCGATGCACGCGATCGTGGTGGTGCCGCGCACGGAGAAGGCCGCGACGTTGCTGCAAGGATCATTTCAACGGCGCGACGAGCCGCTGCAGATCGTCCGCCCGATCGAGGCGCTCGAGCGGCTCTTGCGCGAGATCCTGCGCATCGAGCGACTGCTGCACGTGATCTTGGTGGCCGTGGCGATCGTCACGGCGACCGTCGTGGTCGTCGTCTTCGCGCTCAGCGTCAAGCTTCGCCGCGACGAACTGACGACGATGGTCCGCTTGGGCGCCGCGCGCGGCACGGTGGCCCTGCTCGTGGGCGCGGAACTCGTCTTGATCCTCATCCTCGCCGCGGCGCTCACGACCGTCGGCCTCGCGATCACGACCGCGTTCGAGCGCACCGTGGAGCGGGCGATGATCGGAGGGTGAGGAAAGAAAATGGAGAGAGGAAAATGGAGAGGACGGCGCGCGCAGAGCGCGCACGCTCCAATCTCTGGCCGCGCTTCGCGGCCACCTCTCCATTCTCTGGCCGCGCTTTGCGGCCTCAGCCGCGACCGGTCTTCCGCTCCATCAGCTCGTCCAGCTTTCGCTTCAGCAGGCTGACCCGGAGCAGGCTCTTCACGCGGGTCACGAGTTCGAGCTTGTTGACCGGCTTCGTGAGGAAGTCGTCGGTGCCGCATTCGACGGCGCGTTCGTAGTCGCCGACCTCGTGCAACGCGGTGACCATGATGATCACGATGTCGCGGGTGGCGGGATTCGACTTGAGCTTCTGGCACACCTCGAAGCCCGACATCCGGGGCATCATCACGTCGAGGAGGACGAGGTCCGGCCGCTCGCCGGCGCCGGCCCGATCGATCGCGTGCATGGCCTCGACACCGTCGGTGGCGGTCGTGAGCCGGCACGGCAGGCTCTCGAGGTAGGCCTGCATGAGTTCGAGGTTCTGGAGGTTGTCGTCGACGAGAAGGATGCGAGCTTCCTCCACGCCACCCGACGAAAGGTCGTCGAGCGACGCGCCGGTCACCGCATCAGCCGCTGGCGTTGCCATGGACACACTGTAACAGGCCCGCCATGAGGGCCCCCCGTGAGGGCCCGCGATCAGGAGTCGTCGCCGCCGCGCGGCGCGACCTCGGGCTTCTCCGGTGCCGCCGCCGGCGCGTTGCCGCCACGCTCGACGACCTCGATGGCCTCGCGAATCTCGCGCTTGAGCAATTCGGCGTAGTCGGGCGCCAAGCCGACGTGCTGTGCGTGCACGACGCCGTCGGCGCGGATGATCACGGTCGCGGGAATGCCGCGCACCTGATACGGGCCGCTCGTCACGTTCTTCTCGTCGACCAGGGTCGGCAGCGTCACCTTGAGCGCGTCGAGCGCCGCCTTCGCGGCCTTGAAGCGCTCGTCGCCCTCCGTCTGCTCCATCACGTTCACCGGCCACACGACGACGGGCAGCTCCTCGCGCTTCGCCCACGCGGCAACCTCCGCCAACTGCGGAAGCGCCTGCCGGCATGGGCCGCACCACGAGGCCCAGAAGTCGAGGATGACGACGCGGCCGCGAAGGTCCGCGAGCTTCACGTTCTTGCCTTCGGTCGAGGGAAGGTCGAAGTCGGGAGCGGCCTTTCCGACGAGCGGGCCGGCGACACGCGCCGCGGGGCCCTCCGCCTCTACTCTCCGTTGCAGCTGGCCGAGGAAGTCGACCTTCGCGCGCTTGCCCGGCTCAATGCGGAAGATCTTCGGATCGAAGGGATCGGCGGGCACTTCGTTCGTGATCGTGTGGCGGTAGACGAGCTTCCCTCCCGCCGGCACGAGCGGTCCGGCCGTGATGGTCGCCACGACCGACGTGAGGAGTTGCGTCTTCGGATCGATGGTGATCTCGACCTTCTCGTACTCGCTCGTCATCGTGATGCGCCGCACCGTCTTCGCGTCGGCGCCCTCGCCGACCTTCTCGTCGACGACGCTCGTGGGCTTGGCCCACGGCGCCTTCGGGTGGAACTGCATGACGACGTCCTCGACCGCGTCCTCGCCGATCGCGAGCGCGAGCTCGGGGAACGGAAGGTCGACGAAGCCGTTGAGCAGCTGGTAGTACGGCGAGCCGTCGTCGGAGATCTCGAGGTAGGCGTCGGGGTTCGATTCGTGCACGGCGGAGATGAGACCGCTCGGCGGAAGCGGGTCGCCGATCACCTCCTCCTTCTTCTCCGGCTCGATCGGTCCGCTCAGCCGCACCTCGAAGCCGTTGATGCGGACGACCGCGCGCTTGCCGGGGGCGAAGAGCATCTCGATCTTCTTCGCGGGCGCGCCGCCCTCCTGCCCTTCCGCGCCGGCATCGACGGTGACCTCTTCGGTCACGCGGAGCGCGGGACGCTCGCGGTACGCCTTCAGCAACTCCTCGAAGGCCTTCATCGCCTCCGGATTCGGCTCTGGCGACTGCGCGGTCGCGCCGGTGACGGCGACGGCGACGGTGAACGCGGCGACGAGGCAACGACGAAACGTCGAGTGGGATCGAAGCGAGCGCATGACGCCAGTGTAGAGCCGAGTCCCGGGCGCACGCGCCGCGAGATCGGAAGGATTTGTCACGGCTTCGCGTCGAGCGCCGCGGTCACGTCGCGCTTCACCGCGTCGACGAGTCCGCCGGGATTCTTGGGATCGAGGCCAGTGTGGACGCTCACGACCTTGCCGTCCGGGCCGATCACGAGGAGCGTCGGAAGGCCATCGAGGCCAAGGGCCGAGAAGAGCGAATCGTCGGCGTCGAACGCAAGCTGCAACGCGAAGTTCTGCGCCGTCCAGTACTCGGTCGCGGTCTTCATCCGTTCCGCGGCGTCGCCGCGTTCGCGGCTATTCACGCCAAAGACGCGGATGGGCTTGCCGCTCTCGGCCGCCCAGCGCGCGACCTGGTCGACGTAAGGCATCGCCCGCCGGCACGGCGCGCACCAGGTGGCCCAGAAGTCGAGGACCACCACCGACCCCTTGAGCGAGGCGAGCGAGACGGCGCTCCCGTCGAGCATGCGAAGGGTGCCGTCAGGGACAGGCGTGCCGACGGCGATCGTCTTCGACTGAAGTCCCTGGATCGAGTCGATCACGGTGCGCGATCCGAGGTCGAGCGTGATGGCGGGCGCGGCGTCGAGCAGCTTCGGCGCGTAGGTGAGGTCGAGCACCACGACGAATCCCGCGGGCGCTCCGGGCGGCGTGAAGCGGAACATCGCGTGCCGGAGGAGCGACGTGTCGCTCGCGAACTCGAGCACGCCGATCGCGCCGTTCTCGCCTGCAACGAGGACGCTCTCGCCGCTCGTCGAGGTGCGGAAGCCGACGACCCGCGGCGATCGGATCGTGTCGCAGAGGAAGGGCGCCGGGTCGACCGGGGCGTTCGGGTCGCCTTCGACGCTCGAGCGGAGCGCGAAGTGCGGCATCGGCAGCGAGAAGCCCGGCGCGAGTCGCGCGGCGGCGACCGGCAACGTGGAGTTCGGGGCGTCGGGCGTCGCCGGGTCCTTGAGGGGGCCCTGCACCGCGCGATCGATGGGGACTTCGGGAACGAGCGTGATCTTGCCGTCGACCGCGTACCACTTCGCGCCGTTGAGGGAGACGACCGCGTCGGTGCCGGCGCCGAGCGTCACGTCCATCGAGTCGCGCTGCGGGGCCTGACCGGCGACGGTCGCGCTCACGGTCACGCGGTCCTTGAGGCCGACCGCGTCGCGGTACGCCTTCGCAGCGGCCCGCAGTCGCGCCGACGCCTTGAGGATCGCCTCCTCGTTCTTGTTCGTCGCGTCGAAGACCTCCATCGGATCGGGCGGCGCCTTCGGGGCGGAGGCTGGGGGCGTCGGCTGCTGCGGCGCGGCGGGCGCCTGGGCGAAGGCGTTCGTGGCGAGGAGCGCGGCGACAAGGGAGAGGCGGCGAGCGGCGTGGCGCATGGCGGTGGGTTCGGTGTCAGGCGTCGAGCCGGCGAAGCGGCCCGAGGCGTCGCACGCCCGCGCGGGCGGCGGGGTCGAGTGCGACGAGGAGCGATCGTATGGAACGGCCGGTCGAAGGAACCGGAACCTGTGGGGCAATCTCGGCAAGCGGCTCGAGCACGAACGCACGTTCGGGCAACCGCGGATGCGGCACCGCGAGACCCGGCCGCGCGAGGACCGATTCCCCATCGAGGAGGAAGTCGAGGTCGAGGGTCCGCGGCCCCCACCGCGCCTCGCGCGAGCGCTGGCGGCCAAACGAGCGCTCGATGGCAAGAAGCCCGGCCAAGAGCGCCTCGGGGGGCAGCGACGTGCGGAGCATCGCGGCGGCGTTCACGTACGGCGGCTGCGGCGGTCCGACCGGCGCGGTCCGGTAGGCGGCCGAGACGCGCTCGACGCGGACGAACGGAAGGCGATCGAGCGCGCAGAGGGCGGCGGTCAGGGTCGCCCGCGAGTCGCCGGCGCGGGAGCGGCGGTTCGACCCAAGGCCGATGTAGACCGACCGGAACATCAGGCGCTGCCGCCCGAGGGCGGGATCCGTTCGGCGCCGGGCGGGTCGGCGTGCGCCCAGATCATGTGCGTGTCGGGAACGCCGAGCGCGGCGAAGCGCAACCACTGCAACGCCGACTTGGCGGCGCGGTCGCGCACCGTCGAGCGTTCGCCGGGAAAGTGGAAGCGGCGCACGCGGGCGCCCTCCTCGGTGGCGAGGCCGATGAAGACGGTGCCGACCGGCTTCGAGGCGCTCCCCCCGCCGGGCCCGGCGATGCCGGTGATGCCGACGCCGTACGTCGACCGCGCCTGCGTCCGCGCCGCGGTCGCGAGCTCGCGGGCGACCGGTTCCGAGACCGCGCCGTGCGCCGCGATGATCGAGCGCGGCACGCGCAGCGCCCGCTCCTTCAAGTCGTTCGAGTAGACGATCCAGCCGCCGACGAAGACGTCGCTCGATCCGGTCACGTCGGTGCACATCGCCCCGAGGAGCCCGCCGGTGCAGCTCTCGGCCACCGCGACGGTCTGTTCGCGCTCGCGCAGTTCGGCGAGCGTCACGTCGGCGAGCGAGCGCCCGTCGCGGCCATACGCGTACGGCGCCCAGAGCGCCTCGACCTGCAACGCGATCTCCTCGAGGCGATCCGCCGCGTCGCCGCGCGGACCGTCGTAGCGAAGCCGCGCCGTCACGATCGAGCCCGACGCGGTGGTCCCGACCGTCGGATTGGCTTCGCGCCGCATCAGGTCGCCGAGCCGTTCCGCAAGCGCCGACTCGCCGAGCCCGAAGCTATGGATCGCCATCGTCGGCATCACGCGATCGCCCACGAGCGTGCGCAGCGCCGGCAGCACCACCCGCTCGACGAGCGGCTGCATCTCGCGCGGCGGGCCCGGCAGGCACCAGACCCGCGCGCCTTTCCACGTTGCAGCCAACGCCGGCGCCGTGCCGTTCGGGTTGTCGATGACCTGCGCCGAACGCGGCCGAAGCGCCTGCACGAGATTCGACTCAGGCATCGCGCGGCCACGGCCGCGGAACCAGCGATCGAGCCAGACGCGGGCTTGGGGGTCCTCCACCATCTCCGCGTTGCCGTCGACGACGGCGTTGAGCGCGTCGCGAGTGAGGTCGTCGCGCGTCGGCCCGAGGCCGCCGGTCACGATGAGGACGTCGTTCGACGCCATTAGCTCGCGCATGGCACGGGCGATCGCGTCGACGTCGTCCGAGACCGTCCGATGCTCCGAGCGGAAGATTCCCTCCTCCGCGAGGCGCTGCGCGAGCCAGCGTGCGTTCGTGTCGTCGATCTGGCCGAGCGCGAGCTCGTCGCCGATCGAGAGCGTGGCGCCCCTCATCGTCCACCTCCCCGCGACGGAGGCGAGGCGAAGACCGGGCCGGTCCCGATCTCGCGGATCGTGATCGATGCCTGCACCGCGCTCGCGTCGAACGACTCGCCGGTCACGACGATGCACAGGTCGCCCATGCGCACGCGGCCGTCGGCGACGAGCATCGACTCGACGGTGTCGAGGAACTCGCCGAAGCTCGCCGGCACGGTCGGCAGGTACAGCGGCTCGACGCCGCGGAGGAGACGCGTCGAGCGCAGCGCCGGAAGGCTCGTCGACGCGGCGCGGATCGGCACGGTGAAGCCGTAGCGCGACAGGAGGAGCGCGGTCGTGCCCGAGCTCGTCCACGCGACGATGGCTGCAACGTTGAGATCGCGGGCCGCGCGCATCGCGCCGTGGGCGAGCGCCGCGACGCGATTGCGTTCGCGCACGAGGCGGTTCGGCGGCGCGCCCATGCCCACCATGGGCGCCGCGAGCGCCTCGGCCTCGCGGGCGATGCGGGCCATCGTCTCGACGACGATCACCGGCCACTTCCCCACCGCGGTCTCGCCCGAGAGCATGACCGCGTCGCAGCCGTCGAGGATCGCGTTCGCGACGTCGCTCGCCTCGGCGCGGGTCGGCACCGGCGCGTCGACCATCGACTGGAGCATCTGCGTCGCGACGATCGCGGGCTTCCCCTCGGCTCGCGCGATCGCGAGGATGCGCTTCTGAACGACCGGGACCTTCGCGAGGTCCATCTCGACGCCGAGGTCGCCGCGGGCCACCATCACGCCGTCGGCGACGTCGACGATCGACGCGATGCGCTCGACCGCCTGCGGCCGCTCGATCTTGGCGATGACCCGCGGTCGCACCGATCTCGTCGGCGGTCCGACCTCCGCGTGCAGGCGATCGAGCATCTCCTGCAGGCGACGGACGTCGTCGGCGTCCTGCACGAAGCTCATCGCCACGAAGTCGGCGTCGTGCTCGACGGCGAAACGCGCGCCGTCACGGTCGCGCGCGGTGATCGGATCGGCGCGGACGACGCTGTCCGGGAGATTCACGCCCTTCGAGGGTTTCACAAGTCCGCCCACGAGCGTCGTCGCGATGAGTTCGCCGGCGTGCCGCTCGACGACGAGCAATCGGATCGCGCCGTCGTCGATCAGGATGCGGTGGCCGGGCTCGGCGTCGTCGACGATGCCCGCGTAGGTGCACGCGAGCGTCCATTCGCCGCGGGCCGCGTCGCCGCGCGTCTGGCAACGGTCGCCGTGGCAGAGGCGCACGAGGTGCCCGGCCTCGAGGGGGATGCCCTCGGGCGGCGCGCCTGCAACGCGGATCTTCGGCCCGGGCAGGTCGGCGAGGATCGCGACGACCTTGCCGGTGCGCGCTTCCGACGCCCGAATCTCGCGCACGGTGTCCGCGTGCTCGGCGAGCGAGCCGTGGCTCAGGTTCAGCCGAAACGTGGAGACGCCGGCGCGCACGAGCGCGTCGAGCGTGTCGGGCGAGCGCGAGGCCGGTCCGACCGTCGCGATGATCTTCGTCAGCGTTTCCGCGGCACTCACGAGCGTCCTCCGCTCCGCGCCGCGATCGCGAGGATCTCCTCGTATTGGCGGCGGAAAAAGGCGGTCATCTCCGCGCGAAGGTACTCCGCGGGCACGGCGTCGGAGGGCCAGAGGCCGTCCTTCGCCCATTGCTTCTTGAGCCAGCCGTTGCGCACGGCGTCGAGCGTGGCTGGGTCGTTCAGGTCGAACGTCGCGCCGTTCGGGCCGCGGACGGTCGGCAGCGCGTCGAAGAGCTCGAGCATGCGGCGCAGGTCGGGATCGGCGACGTCGGCCGCGGTCACGATCGTGCGGCCGCTCGACGTTGCAGCCGCGGCGTACGCCGGATGCGTCACGATCGCCTGCCACGCGTCACGCAGGAGGTCGCGGTTGTCGATCGAGAACGCGACGAAGATCATCGGCAGGAAGGCGCGATAGGAACTGTTCGGCTTCTCGACCGCCGTCGCGATCGTCCAGGGATCGACCTTGTCGACGAAGCGGTCTCCGAGCGTGGCGTACAGCTCGCGGCGCACCGGCATGCGGCGCAGCTCGTAGGTCTCGGGGCCGAGTCCGTCGGCGGGCGGCGCGGGCAGACGCGACTTCGCCTGCAGCTGCCAGAGCGCCTGGCCTTCCGTCGAGAGGACGAACTCGACGAAACGCTCGGCGAGCTCGCGATGCGGCGCGCCGCGCAGGAGCGCGACCGGGTCGGGATCGATGACAGTTTCCCCCGCGGGATCGATGTAACCCACGCGCGGAGTCGGGGCGCCATTCTTCGAGTTCGCGGCATCGAGCATCGCCTGCGCCTGGAATCGCCCGTAGAAGTCGATGCACACGCCGGCGGCGGCGTCGCCGAGGCTCACGTCGGTCGGCGCCTTCGGCGCGCTTGCCGCAAACGAGCGCGCGTTCGCGGCCATGCGGCGGAGGATGCGCCAGCCGTCGGTCCAGCCTCGTCGTTGCAGGATCGCCTCGAAGGCGGTCGTGACCGATCCGCTCTGCGCCGGGTTGACGAGGACGATCCAGCCGTAGAGCCGCGGGTCGCAGAGATCCGCCCAGTGCGAGGGCTCGGGCACGCCGAGCTCCCGTAGGACTTGCGGATTCCACACGATGCCGAAGCCCGAGAGCGCGGCGCCGTACCAGTGGTAGCCCTTGTCGTAGAGCGGCGCGTCGCCGATCTTGGGCGGCGCGCCGTCCGCCGTCCTTCCGTACACCGCATCGAGGAGCTCGCGCGGAAGCGGCAGCGGCTCGAGGATCGTCGTCGAGCGCTTCTGCCCGTCGACCTCGACCGAGATCGGGTTCGAGAGCTGCGTGTACTCGTACGAGCCGCCGCCGAAGAAGAGGTCCGCGTTGCCGCCGACGCCATGTTCGACGACGCCGCTCGACGGGACCTCCGACGGGCTGAGCCCCTTCAGGTCGGCGAGATACGACGACTCGAGCATCTTGCGGATCTCGCTCGTGCCGCCCGGCTGCATCCACGCGATCTCGACCGGAATGCCGTAGCGCTCCTTGTGCCAGCGCCCGAAGGCGTCGCTGAACTCCTGGCGAATCTGCTCGTTGTGCGGCGTGAAGATGACAAGGCGGTCGGCCTTCGACGTGGACGTCCCCCCGCGCGGCGCGAGCGCCACCGGAACGCCGACGAGGACGAGGAGGACGAGCCCGAAGAGGATCCGCGAGAGTCGCATCGGGGTCGGTGTCGTCAGCGGCTGAGCGCGGCGGCGATCTCGTCGCGGAACCGTTCCGCCGCGCGGCGCACGGCGTCGGTCCAGCGCGGCCCCTTCATCGCGGGATCGTCGGGATAGAGGACGGATCGGCTCGCGGTCACGATCGCGCCGGTGCCGTCAGGCCTGAAGCACGGGAGGACGTCGTCGACGCCCCCGCCCTGCGCGCCGTAGCCCGGCACGAGGAAGATCTGCGCGGGCATGCGCCGCCGCAGCGTCTCCGCGTCGGCCCTCTTCGTCGCGCCGACCACCGCGCCGAGCGCGCTGTAGCCACGGGCGCCGAGCGACGACGCGCCGGCTGCAACGACGAGATCGGCGACCGCCTCGGCGATCGTGCGCCCGTCGGCGAGGCGCAGCGACTGGAGGGCGTCGCCGCCGGGATTGCTCGTGCGCACGAGCGCGAAGGCGCCGCGGCCGACGTCGCGTGCGGTCGCGGCGGCGCTCAGGAAGGGCGCGATGCCGTCGGCGCCGAGGTACGGGCTGACCGTGGTCCAGTCCGCGGACATCGCGGCGCTCGCCGCCGCGTAGTGCTCGGCGGAGATCCCGATGTCTCCGCGTTTCGCGTCGTAGATCACCTGCATGCCTTTCGCGCGCGCGGCTGCAACGACGTCCTGCATCGCGCTCACGCCCGGCCAGCCGTAGCGCTCGAAGCACGCGGACTGCACCTTCACGCAGGCGACGAAGGGTTCGATGGCGTCGAGGACGCCGAGCGAGAAGCGGCGGATCGCGTCGACCTTCGACGAGTCGCCGGCGTAGGCGTCGGCGGGCAGGCGTTCGGCGACGGGATCGAGGCCGACCGAGACCGGCGCACCGGCCCGATCGAGCGCGTCGAGCAACCGGTCGGCAGGATGCTGGACGAGAGCGGCGGTCTGCATGCGGGAACCTCCGTGGCGGGCGTGGGCCACATTCTGACCGATCGGCGGCGATTGCGGAGGCGGCCGCGATTATTCAATAGACTCCGTGCGTGCAGCACGCACCGGCGCAACTCGATCTTGATCGCGAGAAGGGCCTGACGGTCGTCTGGAATGACGGCCACAGCGACTTCTTCTCGATTCCGCTCCTCCGCGCGATGTCGCCGTCGGCCGACGCCCGCGCGCTGCGCGAGGAAATGTCGCGCAACCCGCTCACCGTGCTGCCGCCCTCGCGCGGCGGCGGCCCGCTGCAGGCGCTCGGCGCGGAGCTCGTCGGAAACTATGCGATCCGCATTCGCTTCTCCGACGGCCACGACACCGGCATCTACTCGTGGAAGTACCTGCGCGAGCTCGCGGCGAAGGCCCCGAAGGAGCCGCGGTGAACCCGATGCGCCCGCTTCCCGCCGCCGCCCTCGCGGACCTCGCGCCGCACGCGGTCGCGCATCCGCGGCCGTTTCTCGCGGAGCTCGTCGTGGGCCCCGAACACCTCAGCCGGCTCGTGCCGCACGCGAACAACGCCGAGTACGTCCGTTGGCTCGACCAGGTCGCGGAGCTGCACAGCGAAGATCTCGGCTATGGGCGCGCACGGCTTCTCGCCGACGGCCGGGCATGGTTCGTCGCCCGGCACGAAGTCGACTATCTGGCCGAGTGCTGGGAGAGGGAGCGTCTCGTCGTTGCCACCTGGGTGCGCTCGATCAAGAAGACGACCTCCTGGCGTGACACGCTCATCGTGCGGCCGAGCGATCGCGCCGTGATCGCCCGCGCGGCGACCCTGTGGGCGTACGTCGACCTCGCGTCGCGCCGGCCCACGCGCGTCGAGCAGGCGGCGATCGAGGCGTTCGATCCGCTCGAGGCGCAGCCGGCGCGAAGCGCATGAAACCCTGCGGCCCAAATCTCGCGATCGTCGTCTCTCCGCGCGCGATGGCGGAGGAAGGCGCGGTGGTGCGCCGCGCCGCCGCCGCGATGGTCGCGGATGGGGCGTCGATCGTCCTTTTCGAGCCGAAGCCGCGCCGCGATCCCGACGCGCTCGACGCCGCCTACGAGCGCACCGAGCGGCGCTTCGAACTCCCCCGCCGCGCGACGTACGACCCGGAGGTCCCCTTCTGGCTGCGCCGCGCCCGGCGCGAGGCGATGGCCGAAGCCGGCGAGCGCGTCGCACCGGACCTCGTGTGGGCCTACGGCGGCGACGCGTGGGACGTCGCGCTCGCGCTTGCGGAAGAGATCGACCGTCCGGCAGCGCTTGCCTTTCGGCGCGAGCCGGAGCTGCGGCTCGCCCCGAAGGCGCTTCGCAACGACCGCGCGATCGCCGTGGTCGCGCCATGCGGCGCGCTCGCCGACCGGGCCCGCACGGTCGTGCCCGAGCAGTTCGTCCGAGTCGTGCCGATCGGCGTCCGGCTGAGCGACGAGCCGGGCGAACCCCGGGCGATCCGCCGCGTCCGAGGCCCGCTCCTCGGCAACGCGGAGATGGCTCCCTCCGCGCCGGTCGTCGCGATCCTCGTCGAAGGCGGGATGTCGGCGGAGGTGCGCTTTGCCCTCCGCGCCTGCCGCAACGCCGTCGACCGGGTGCCCGACCTCGAAGTGCTCCTCGAATGCGACGCCGGCGGAAGCAAGGAGACCTGGAACGCCGCCCGGTCGCTCGGACTTCTCTCCCACACCACCGCGATCACGCGGGGCGACCTCACGGTCGCCGCGATCGACGCCGCCAGTCTCGTCCTCTTTCCCGAACCCGCGGGCGGACCACGACTTGAGACCCTCCTCGCGCTCGGGAACGGCGTGCCCGTGATCGCGGCCGCGGACCCCTACTCCGACCTCCTCGTCGACGGCGAGACCGCGGTCGTGATCGGCGGCGGCGGCACCGACCGACCGACCGACGCGCGAACCCTCGAGCGCCTGTGGACGGAATGCGTCGCCGGCGCGCTTCTCCACCCCGAAGGCACCGCGCCCTTGGCGACGCGCGCCAGCCTTGCGGTCCGCGAGCTGCATCGATCGTCGATCGCGGCGGAGACGTGGCTTACGACCGCCGGGTACCTGGCGGAGGGGAATTCTCTGCGGTTTTCTCCCCACACGCCCCCCACACCGCGTTTCCAAGAGTAAAAAAGACTGTGGAAAACTGGCGAAAGAATAAGGCACCTGCCGAGATTCATTCGTCGCAATCGCGAGTCGAGTAGTCGGACACGCGTGCCAATGGCGCCGACCGGTTACTTCAGGGTGTACGAAGACGACGTTCGGGCGGCGCGAAGATCGTGAACACGATCTTGGCGGCGATCCTTTACCCCGCATCTTTCTCCCCTCCGCCCCGTTGCTCCCACAAGGACCAACGGGGTTTTCGTTGCGCGCCCGTTCGACCTCACGGCCGCCGCGCGAGTAGCGTGCGGCGATGCACCGAGCACTCTTCGCTCTCGTCGTTGCAGCCGCCGCATGCGCCGGTTCGCCCGCGTCGGATGACGCCGTGCGAGCACACCCCTTCGGGGACGGGACCTTCGCCGTCGACGCGACCTCGCTTGCCGTCAACGGCCAATCGGTGCGCGCGACGCCGCGCCGCGACACGATGCGCCTCGCGATCCTGCCCGACCGCACCACCGGTCGGCAATGGGGCATGCCGTACCTCGCCGAAGCCGTCGAGGATCTCTCGCGCATCAGGCCCGACGCGATCTTCACCGTCGGCGACATGGTGCAGGGCTACACGCGCGACCGGGCCGTGTGGGAGCGCGAGGCGGATCAGTACCTCGAGGCGATCCGCCCGCTCGGCGCGAACTTCTTTCCGACCGCCGGCAACCACGACGTCATCTCGGGCACGCGCGACACGGGCGACCGCACCTTCGCCGACCGCTACCGCGCCCGCTTCGGACCGCTGTATTACTCGGTGGAACTCGATCTCGCGACCGTGCTCGTCCTCTTCTCCGACGACGGCTACTCCGACCGCACGATCACGCTCGGCGACGAGCAGCTCCGCTGGCTCGACGGCGCGCTCGCGGCGGCTGCAACGCGGAAGAAGCCCATCATCCTCCTGATGCACCGCCCGCTCTGGCGCTACGAGAGCGCGAAGTGGAACGAGCGCGTCGCACCGCTTCTTCGCCGCTCGGGCGCCGATGTCGTGATCGCGGGGCACTTTCATTCGCTGCAGCGCGATCGCGACGTCGACGGCATCCAGTACCACATCGTCGGAACCTGCGGCGGCATGATCGACCAGCATCCGCTCGCGGGCCAGCTGCAACACCTCACGTTCGTCGACGTCGACGCCGACGGCGCGGTGCGCGTGTGGCACCAGCCGGTCGGCATGACGTTGCCCGACGACTTCATCCTGCGCGACGACCAGGACCGCGTCTTCGCGATCTCGAACGGAAGGAACGTCGTCCGCTGGAATGGCGCGCTCGCGGATCCCTGGCCCGACGGCGCGCGCGGCGACCTGTCGCTCGTCGTGCGCAATCCGATCGACGTGCCGATCACCGTCGACGTCGCGCTCGTCGACGGCCCGCCCGTGCCGCAGCCCGTGGCCGGCAAGAGGTGGGTCTCGCGCACGCTGATCGACGCGCTCAATCCCTTCGTCACCGACATCGAGTCGCCGTTCCTCGTGTCGGCGCCGCGGCGCACGACGGTCGCGCCCGGGGCCGAAGTCACGATCCCGGTGCGCGTCGAATGCCCGAAGACCGCCGACGTGCCCCGCGCGCCCGAAGTTCGAGTGACGGCGTCCTTCTTGAACTCGCGCGGCGTCGAGGTGCCGGTCTACGTGCGCACCACGGTGCCGCTCGAGCGGCGCCTCGAGCGCGACGGCCGCGCGGTCCCGATCCAGGCACTCCTCCCCTCGCCGTTCGACATGCTCGAGCCCGATCCGACGGTTCGCGCCGCGACGCGCCCGGACGGCCTCACCGAGCTCGTCGTTGCGATCGACGACGCGATCCGTCCGAACGACGCGACGATCCCGCTCCCCGGGCGCGAACGCTTCACGAATCCGCTGCACGACGCGATTCGCCTGCAGTTCGCCGACGGCGCGGAGTTCTTCCTCGAGCCGTTCGACCCGAACCCGACCGTCTTCGCGGTCCGCGAGGACCGGCTGGAACCCACCGATCGGGTGACCGCCGAGGTCGACGCGACCTCGCCGGTCGCCACCGTTCGGCTCCGCCTCGATCCCGGCCTGGCGACCGCGCTCCGTGAGGGGGGCATCAACCTCGGCGTTGCCGACAACGACTTCACCTTCCATACGCAGTGGCGCTGGCTTTCTTTGCCGGGGACGTGGGCGCGACTTTGGGACCGGCCATCGGCGGCGTCACCTCTTCCGTGACGGGACCTTCGCCGTCCTGTCATGCCGAGACTTCGGCGTGACTGTCGTACGTCGTGATTGCCTCGTCGCCCGTCGCTTGACCCCAACCGCACGTCCCCCGATCATGCAGGGCGTCGGAAAGGCCCCTCTCGGGCCCGGTGGTCAAGTTCCGATGTCCGTCCGCCCAACTCGTATCGCGAAACTTTGGGTCGATCTTGTGCCGATCGCCGCTTGCGCCATGTTGGGGCATGAGTGCGTTCGTCGCGGGCCCTATGGAGTGTTGAGCCATGAAGCATCTGTCGAAGTGTCTGCTCGCCGTGTCTGCTGTCGCCCTTCTCGGCCTCGCCGCCTGCGGTGAAGGCTCCGCGCCGTCGAAGAAGGACGTGCAGGTCAAGCCCGTTGATCCGAAGAACGCGACGGCCCCGGCTGGCGCTTCGTTCAAGGGTGGCGACAACATGGGTTCGACCACGAACGTCCCCGGCGACAAGCCCAAGTAATCGACTCGGTCGCCAACCGTCGATCGATCTCGTCCGTCGATCCCCCGTCGATTCGTTCTCGCGCGGGCCTTGCTCGCGTCAGGATCCTGTCTCCAAGGAGAGTCTCGTGAAAGCACTCGTTGCCGTTCTGTCCCTCGTCGCCCTCGGTAGCCTGACGGCGTGCGATAGCGGCTCGGTCAATCCGCCGCCGAAGCCCGTCACCGCCGCCGATCGCGTCGAGCCGGCTGACACCAAGTTCAAGGATCAGGACTCGATGGAGAAGGAGAAGGCTCCTACCCCCGCTCCGACGACTCCGGTCGAACCCGCCAAGAAGAACTGAGCGGCTCGCAACCATTCGTAGCCACGACGCCCGCGCCTTCGCGCGGGCGTCGTGCGTTTTGGCCCCTGCCTATCGCCCCGCGCGCGACGCCGAAACAAAGCCACCGACCGGACAAGTCCGAATCGGTGGCGGGTGGATGGCACATGATCGCCTGCCCGCGAGCACGCTCGGGCGGCACTCCGCGAGCGGACTCGCGGATCGGGTCGTCGACGAGCATGACGCTCGCGACACTTCTCTATCCGACAGAATCGGGAACGAGTCGCGTCGTTTCAATAGCTTCCACAAGAAATCGCGGAGTCGGCTGCGCGCGCATCCCGCGACCGCGCGTTCTCGGGCGCGTCGCACCGTCGACCGATGCGTCAGGACATCAGGCCGCGCAGGATGCCGAGCCCCTCGCGCAGCTTCGCCTCGGCGGTCGCGAACGAGAGGCGGAAGTGCGTGTCGCGGTGACTGAAGACCTTGCCGGGGATGACGAGGACGCGGTTCTCGATCGCGCGCTCGACGAACTCAGACGCGGTCATGCCGAGTCGATGCGGCACTTCGACGAAGGCGTAGAACGCCCCGCCGGGCCGGGCGACCTCGGTCACGCCGCGGAAGGCCTCAAGGACGAGATCGCGGCGGCCTTCGTACTGGGCCACGGCGCCGGACATGTCGGCAGCGAAGGCCGGCAGCACTCCCCATTGGGTGATCGACGGGGCGCAGACGTAGGTGTACTGCTGGAAGCGGGCCATCGCCTGGATCAGGGCGTGCGGACCGGCGGCGTACCCGAGCCGCCACCCGGTGCAGCCGTAGGTCTTGCCGAAGCCTCGGATGAGAAGGCAGTCGCGGGTGTACCGGGCCGGGGTCGGGAAGCGGCCGTTCTCCTTCGCGTCGGCGAAGACGAACTCGTCGTAAATTTCGTCCGAGACGAGGAGTACCCCCTTCGCCACGCACAGGTCGACGAGGTCCTTGATCTCGCGCTCGGTCATGACGACGCCGCAGGGGTTACTGGGGCTATTGAGGAGGACGGCCTTCGTTCGGGGCGTCATGAGCCGCTCGACCCGCTCCGCGGTCATCCGGAAGTCCGGATAGGTGTCGCAGGTGACGATCGTGCCGCCCGTCAGGGTGGCGAGCTGCGGATAGAGGACGAAGTACGGGTCGGGGACGATCGCCTCGTCGCCCGCATCGAGAAGCGACAGGAAGGCGAGGAGTAGCCCCCCGCTCGTCCCGCTTGTGACAAGCGCTCCCATGTCGACGCCGGTTCCGTGGGCGTGCGGCGTCCAACCGACCTCGGAGTGCAGGCGCTGCCAGATCGCCTCGAGGAGCGGCTGGATCCCCTGCGTGACCGTGTAGCCGTTGCGGTCCTGGCGGATCGCGTCGATCGCCGCCTGCTTCATCGACTCGGGCACCGGGAAGTCGGGCTGGCCGATCGAGAGGTTGATCGGGTCCTTCATCTTCGCGGCGAGGTCGAAGACCTTGCGGATGCCGGACGCATCCACGGACTTCGCGCGGCGAGAGATCAACTGGTCGATGTCGAAGCCCGATGCGACGCCTGCGGCTGGCATGTGGTGGATCGCGTGAGAAGGAAGTCGTTCAGAACGACGCGAAGCGGAGGAAAGACGGAAATGAAATAGCAACGGCGCTTCGCGCGGGATACGCGACGACGCGCCGTTGCCGATGACTGCGCACTCGGTGGCTGCGCGCGGCGCGGATTACTTCTTCTTCGCGTCGCCGGCGGGCTTCGCACCAGCGGCGGCCTTGGCGCCAGCGGCGGGAGCGGCGGCCTTTCCGCCAGCAGCCGGAGCGGCGCCCTTGGCGCCAGCGGCCGGAGCGGCGCCGCCGGCCGGAGCGGCTTCGCCCTCAGCCTTCGCCGCCTTCTTCTTGCCGGCGGCAACCATGATGTTGCCGACCTTCACGACGCCGAGCGGGCTGTTCTTGCCGGCCGCGAACTTCTCCTGCGACGAGAGCTTCGAGATGCGCTCGGCGCGCGTGAGCACGTTGCGGTGCTGGCTCAAGGCACCGGACTTGGTCTTCAGGCTGCTGTGGATGGTCATTGGACTTTCGTTTCTTTCTCAGTCGCGACGCATGTCGGCGACGGTTAGTTCTTCTTGACGAACTTGCTCGGGTATGCGTCCCCGAAATCTCGATTGCCCCGAGCGGCATCCTTCCAGCGGCGGCCGACCTCGCGGATTCGCCTTTCGAGCGCTTTGACCTCAGCGGACTGACGCTCGCCTCCCGCGAAGCCGGGGAGGATGATCACAAGGCGAAGCTCCCCATTGTCATCTGGAACGAGGTGCGCATCAAGTCCGTTCTTCCGGCAGAAGGTCACCATGGCCTCGCCGTTCCGGGTCGCGGTGTGGGCAACGATGAAGTAGTTGAGTCCGTTCTCCCGCGGATCGCCCCCTGGGGCGGGTCCGAGATCGCCCGGCGTGGGGGTTTCGGCCGCGTTCCCGGCGTCGCCGGAGGCGGTTCGATTTCCCGCCCCCGCCGCCTCGCCGTCGCCGCCGAGACTGGCCGGTCGCTTCCCGGCTGCGAGCGGGTCGACCTTGGGCAGGTTGCCCGCGGCGTCCATTTCGTCCGCTCGCTGCTGGCCGAGACGCTCGCGCTGCATGCGCTCGCCGACCGAGACGCCATAGAGGTAGCCGCCGACGACCGCGACGAGGACGACCGCGACCGCGAGATAGAGGAGTCCGACGGGTACGCGCACGAAGCGCGCCGGCGGTGCCGCGGCGTCGGTCGAGTCGCCGCGCATGCCGGGCGAGACGAGCGACGCCGGCTCAAAGCGCGGCGACGCCCCGGCGCCCGACGACGAACTCGGCGCCGCGGGGCGGCGCGGCTGATCACCCGTGCGGATCAACTCGTACAAGGCGGGTTGCGTACCTTTGCGCGCCATCGGTGGAGCCCATCCTAACGGGTGCGATTCGTGCGATGCAGACGCCTGTGTCATTCACGGCGCCGCGCTCGGTGCAGGGCGTCGAATGATCAACGTGGCCGGCGCGCCTTCCGCGGGCATGCGCTCGGTCCACGATTGCCAGTTCGCCGCCTCGACATCGACCTGGTCAGGGATGACCGTCGTCGCGGCGAGCGTTTCGTCTCCAAAAGTAACGAGTCCGGCGAGCGAGCCGGTGAAATCCGCGACGTAATGCTCACCTTCTCCCCACGATTTCGGATTCTTCGCGAAACGTGAGCCCGAGAAGACCCACGTGCCCGCGAACGCGCGGCCATCGACGCCGCGGACCCAACTCGCCAGCGGAGCTTCCTGGCGGCTTCCCCCCTTCTCGAACGCCACGAGAAGTTCGACCGACGGGCCGCGCGGCGGCGTGCGCTTCACCGCGTCGCCGTCGTAGTTCCAAGACCCCGGCGTGCCCGGCTCAAGGCCGAGCAGGAGGAGCGCCGCGTGCACATCGCTGGGCTTGATCTCGGTGACGAGGAGCGACTCGTGCTCGCGCGTGCCTGCGAGACATGCGATCTGTTCGAGGAAGCCCTCGCGGCACGCGACGAAGGTCGGCACGCGCACCTCGCCCTTCGCGCGATCGACCTCG
>JAEUIT010000082.1 GCA_016795035.1 Phycisphaerae bacterium
CGAGGATGAAGTCGAAGCAGAACTCCGTCCCGGGCTGCTGGCCCGTGATCGTCACCGTGATCGGTCCCGACGAATTCCCGTTCAGGACCGGCGGGTTCAAGGGGATCACGTTCGGGGACATGTTCGGGCTCGGAAGGATCAGCACCGACGCCGTCGAGCCAGACTGGTTCGTGAACGAGAACGTCCACGTGAACGACCCGTCCTCGCGGCAGAGGATCTCGTCGGTGTGGAGCGACGCGCACGGCGCTTCCAGGCACGAGAGTTCGAGCGAACCGAGCTGCGACTTCTGCTGGAACGTCACGTCGTTGTCGAAGTCGACGAGCACCGAGTTCGTCACGTCGCCGCCGGTGTCGGGCATGCCTTCAAGGCCGTAGATCTGATTGGGCGTGCCCCAGTCGATCACGATCGCGTCGCCCATCGCCCACACGGTGTTGTTCGGCGCGCCTTCCCAGCCGACGCCGCCGACCGAGTTCGTCGAGCCCGCGCCGCCGATCGAGAATTGCGTCGGGTCGAGCGACCAGCCGAACGCGCCGGTCGCGGGATCGTCGCCCCAGCAGTAGCGGCGCACGTGGCCGATGTGCGGCGACGTCGAGGTGTCGCCGTTCAGGCCGCGCTCCGCGAGAAGCATGCAGCAGTTGTCGTCGAAATCGATGTCCGCGATCGGGTTCGAGGGCGTGCCCGGGTTCTGCCAGATGCTCGCGATCTCGAGGCTCGGCGTGCCGACGATGTCGCCGTTTGCGTTCGTCGCGATCGACCACACTTGGTTGTCGAGCACCGCGTTCGGTTGGCCGATGTCCTCGACCCACACCGAGTAGAAGAGTCGTCCGCCGGTCGAGCGCACCGCGAAGACGCGCTCGCCGAGCGGCGCGAAGCCGACCGCGTCGCCCGGCTCGGGGATGCCCGCGCCGGTGAGCGGACCGGTGATCGTGCCGGTCGCATGATCGAACGTGCTCGTGATCGCGCCGGTCGCGTCGATCACGTAGATGCGGCCGTCCTCGAAGTTCGTCGCGTAGAGCTTGCCGGTGGCGCAATCGAAGTCGAGTTGGCCGAGGCCGGGGTACTCCTGATTCGTCGGCAGCGTGCCGTCGAACTGGTTCGGTAGGCGGATGAACTCGCTCGCGACGCCGGTCGCGGTGTCGAGGATGTAGATGCTGCCCGCGCCGCCGAGCGAGCCGAGCGGATCGGAGAAGCCCGCGCTATACACCGCCGAGTGCGCGACGTAGACGTTGCCCGCGCCGTCGATCGTCACGCCGAACGTGCCGCCGAGCTGCCCCATCGTCCAAGTCGGATGCGTGTAGCGCTGCGTGTTCCAGTTCGTGTTGGTGCCGATCGGCGCCGAGCCTTGGTTGCCGAGGTCGAAGAGGTTGACCGCAGGCGCCGTCGGATTCGGCGAGTAGTTCGTGCCCGCCGCGAAGGCGCCGGGATTGAACGGCGTCGCGAGGGCGTCGATGTACTCCGGCCGCGCGCCGCAGCAGGCGCAGGACTCGGGCTTGTGCGGATCGGGGACGGGCGGATCGACGCCGCCTCCGCCGCAATTCTCTTCGAGGCAGGTGATCGAGAAGGTCGCCGGCCCCGGAACGCCGCCGAGCGGATTGCCGATCTGGATCATGTACTGCTGGCCGCAGACGACGTCGCAGATCACCTTCGTCTGCTTGCCGCATTCGTTGTCGCCGCAGCAGAGCGCCATGCTCGGCGTGAGCGGACATGCGCAGCCCGCGTAGATGCGGATCGCGGTGTCCATCTGCGTCTGGCCGCACGTCGAGAAGTCGACGAGGCCGTTGCAGGTCGACGTCCAGCAGAACCAGACGTCGTTGCGCATCTCGAACGCGGGAATGCCCGGGCACGCGATGACGACGCCTTCGCGGCCGGTCGTCGCGTTCGTCAGGTTGAACGGGAAGAGGCCGGTCCCCGTGATGATCGACGGGCTTGAGCAGAGATCGTTCGGCGGCACCTGCGCGAACGCGGTGCTGGCGCACGCGACGGCGGCGGCGAGCGCGAAGGCTCGCCCGAGATGGCGTACGGCGCTCGGCGCGAACCCTGGTGCGACGCCGTGCGGTTCATGGTCAGACATGCGGGGTCTCCTCTTGCAAAATGCGTGATGTGCGGCGCGAAGTCGCGCCACACCGCTCGTCGCGCGTCACAACGGACGCGCGAGCCCAAGGCGATCGCTGCAGCGACATCGCGTTCGACCCGCGGGCCGAAAGCGACAACGTCGACCTGTCGCAATCGACAGGTCTTTCGCAGCGCGCCCTTTCTCCCCGTCCTGCCTTCCCACCAAAGGGAATGGCTCGATGGACGGTCCGATCCCCATGCAAAGCGAAACGCCCCGAAGGCGAAGCGTGAATGACGGGCAGGTCGGCAGGGCTCACCCCACCGGTGCGAACGGGCCTACCCGATCTCGTAGGGAACGTACCCCCGAATCTTTGGCGGTCATGAAGATTCCGCGAAGAAGACCGAAGAGAAGGGTTTGGGGGAAAGGGGTCAGGGTCCAGGGTTCAGGGTTCAGGGTTCAGGGGCAATCCAAGAAGGCCGCGCGGCGCGCACCGGCGCCGCGCTCTTCTTCTGCCCCCGAACCCTGAACCCCCAACCCTGAACCCCGACCCCCGCCCCCTTTTCCTCACCCATCCACACTCGCCTGCATCGTCGTGTAGTTCGGGCTTTCCTTCGTGATCTGGATGTCGTGCGGGTGATTCTCGACGACCGTCGCCGCCGTCACGCGGACGAAGCGAGCCCGGTCGCGGAAGTCCTCGATGGTCGGACAGCCGCAATAGCCCATCGCGGCACGAAGGCCACCGACCATCTGGTAGACGAAGTCGCCGAGCGGGCCGCGATACGGCACGCGCCCTTCGACGCCCTCGGGGACGAACTTCTTCGCTTCCTTCACGCCGGCCTGGCCGTAGCGATCGCTCGAGCCCGCGGCCATCGCCCCTTCCGAGCCCATGCCGCGGTAACTCTTGAAGCGGCGCCCGCGATGCAGCACGAGTTCGCCCGGACTCTCGTCGAGACCGGCGAAGAGGGAGCCGAGCATGACCGCCGACGCGCCGGCCGCGAGCGCCTTCGCGATGTCGCCCGACTGACGAATGCCGCCGTCGGCGATGATCGGAATGTCGGTGCCTTGCGCGGCGCGGACCGCGTTCATGATCGCGGTGATCTGCGGCACGCCGACGCCGGTGACGACGCGCGTCGTGCAGATCGAGCCAGGCCCGATGCCGACCTTCACCGCATCGGCGCCGGCGTCGATCAAGGCTCGCGCGCCCGACTCGGTCGCGACGTTGCCGGCGATGATGTCGATGTCGTGGCGGCTGCGGATCTCGCGCACCGTCTTCAGGACGTTCTCCGAATGGCCGTGCGCCGTGTCGACGACGATCACGTCGACCTCGGCCGCGATGAGCGCCTCGACGCGCTCGAACTGCAGGACGCCGACGGCGGCGCCGACGCGAAGGCGGCCGCGCTCGTCGCGGCAGGCGTTCGGGTGCTTCGTCACGTTGTCGATGTCGCGCATCGTGATGAGGCCGCGAAGGCGACGCTTGTCGTCGGTGAGAAGGAGCTTCTCGACGCGGGCCCGATTGAGAATCCGCTCGGCCGCCTCGAGCGTGGTGTCGACCGGCGCCGTCACGAGGTTCGCCTTCGTCATCACGTCGCCGACGCGACCGCCCGATCCTCCGCCAGAGCCTCCGTTCGATCCGCGATCACGGAGGAACTTCATGTCGCGCCGCGTGAGGATCCCGACGATCTCCCCGTGGCTCGAGCCGTCGCTCGTGACCGGGAAGCCGGAGACGTTCTGTTCCGACATGAGGGCGACCGCCTTCGCGATCGTGTCCTCGGGGCTGAGCGTGACCGGATCGGCGATGACGCCGTTCTCGCTTCGCTTGACCTTCTGCACCTCGCGCGCCTGGCGCTCGGGGCTCATGTTCTTGTGCACGATGCCGATGCCGCCCTCTTGCGCGAGCGCGATCGCGAGCGTCGCCTCGGTCACCGTGTCCATCGGCGCCGAGAGGAGCGGGATGTTCAGTCGAATGTTCCGCGTGAGCCGAGTCGCGGTATCAGCCTTGTCCGGGGTCACCGCGGAGTAGGCGGGGAGGAGAAGGACGTCGTCGAAGGTCACGCCCTCTTGGATGATCTTGTCTTCCATTCGGCGAGCATCGCAGAGTGGAGGGAAAGGATCAAGGGAGACGGGAAGGGTCCCGGGGTGAAGGGGTGAGGGTTCGGGGTTCGGGGTTCAGGGGCACTCCGGTCGCGCGGTTGTCGAGCGGCGCGGGGAATGTCGTCGTCCTGCGCGCTCGAACGAAGGTGTTGCGTGACACTCACCTCTCCGATCCTGAACCCCGACCCCTGAACGCTGAACCCTGAACCCTTGCGCCTTTTGCTACCATCGCGATTCTTTCCGTCTCCGAGACACGTATAGGTACGCGCAGGTAGGTGCGCGCTGGCCTTGGCGAAGCGATCGTCTGGCCGCAGCTCACTGCGTTTTGGGCAGATTCCTAGGGAGCGATCGCGTGGAACGAACTGAGTTGATGGCGACCCCCGTCCACCACGACCGAGGCACGGTCAAGGGCGAAGGCGAGAAGATCTGGCGCGGGTTCCTCGACGCCATCATCCGATTCGGCGGGAGCGACCTCATCTGTAAGAGCGAGACGAGCCCGAAGGTGCGTCTCCGTGGCGCCCTCCGCAAGCTCGACACGCCGCCGACCTCGGTCGACGAGATGTTCCAAGTCGTCAAGGACATGCTCGACGACAAGCAGTACGCCCACTTCTCGTCGCACGGCTCGATCGACTTGGCCTACGACTACGACGAGAAGAACCGCTTCCGCGTGAACATCTTCATGGCCCGCGGCAAGCCCTCGATCGCGGCGCGTCTCATCACCTCGAACATCAAGCGCTTCGAGGACCTCTACCTGCCGCAGATCCTGGGCGACATCGCCCTCTCGGCGCAGGGACTGATCCTCTTCTCCGGCGTCACCGGATCGGGCAAGTCGACCTCGATCGCGGCGATGCTCCAGTACATCAATGAGCGCAAGAAGGTCCACATCGTCACGATCGAGGACCCGATCGAATACATCTTCCAGGACGACAAGGCGACCATCAATCAGCGCGAAGTCGGCATCGACTGCGTGAACTTCAACGAGGCGCTACGAGCCCTCGTCCGTGAAAACCCCGACGTCGTCCTCGTCGGCGAAATGCGCGACTACGAAACCTTCGAAGCCGCCATCCGCGCCGCCGAAACCGGCCACTTGGTGTTCGGCACCATTCACGCGTCCAGCGCCTGGCAGACCTTCGGCCGTATCTACGACCTCTTCCCCGAAGGCGAGCGCGAGCAGATCCGCAAGCTCCTCGCCTACAACCTCCGCGCGATCGTCTATCAGAAGCTCCTGCCCACGCTGCACGAGGACATCCCGCGTATCCCGGCGCTCGAAATCCTGCGGAACACCCCCGGCGTCCAGAAGTACATCCTCGAAGGACGCGAAGGTGAACTCCTCGATCTCATCAAGCAGTCCCACGAGGAAGGCATGGTCGACTTCACGACCAGTCTTGTGAGGCTCGTCGAGCAGGAATACATTCACGCGAAGGTGGCGCTCGAAGCGACGCCCAAGCCAGAAGAATTGAAGATGCGCCTGAAGGGCATCTCGTAGTCCGATCCGCTCCCCGGTCGTCCGCTCACAACCCTCCGCTTGCAAGGCGGCGCGAATGGAGCGGACGGCGTGTCGTTCCGGCCTTCGCCGTCTGACGGCCCACCCCTCTTTCGATCCTTCGCACGCATGGACTTCCTGATCGCCTCGCCCGACGTGCTTCTCGCGCAGGTCACGACCTACACCTTGGTCTCGCCGATCAAGCCGGTCCTCCTGCTCGCCACCATCGTGCCCTACATGTGGGTGGCCTCGAAGATCGAGCCCGACACCCGCAAGTACCTCTTGCCGGTCGTGGCTTGGAACTCGATCCTCGTCGGCGTTGCCGCCGTCGCGTTCCTCGTCGCGCTCGTCATCCCGATCTTCTGGATCGGCTGGCCGGTGATGATCCTCATGCTCGCCGGGACGCTGTACGGCTACTGGCAGTACCGCAACAACAAGGTGCCGGAGCACGCGAAGTTCTCGCTCATCTCCGCCGACCTCGGCAAGAAGATGGAAGAGCGCCGCGCGAAGAAGGCGCTCGCGCAGAGCATCCTCAAGTTCTTCGATCCGAAGGGTCGCCCGTTCCCGGTTCCGCTGAAGGAAGCGCCGGAGTTCCCGATTCACATCGCGGCCGAGTCGGTGCTCGCGCCCGCGCTCGAACGCCGCGCGTCGCGCGTCGAACTCGTCGCGGCCGGAGCGAACCAGCCGTTCGTCACGAACCTCCTGATCGACGGCGTGCGCTACAAGGGCGAAGTCCTCGCTCCGTCGGACGGCAACGCGGTCATCGACTACGTCAAGAAGATCGCGGGCCTCGACCTCAACGATCGCCGCCGCCGCCAAGCGGCCGACTTCAAGGTCGACGGTCCGACGCGCAGCGCCCTCGTCACCGCGACGACCTGGGGCACGTCGAACGGCACGTCGATCCGCCTCGACTTCGACCGGGCGAAGAGCCTCCAAGTGTCGTTCCAGTCGCTCGGCCTCCTGCCCGCGCAGCTCGACGCGCTCAAGGCGATCGCCGAGCCCTCGAAGCGCCACGGCGTGATCCTCGTCTCCGCGTCCGCGGGTCAGGGCCTCACGACCTCGTGCCTTTCGCTCATCGCCCGGCACGACGCCTACACGAGCAACATCAAGACGCTCGAGAAGCACATCGAGCTCCAGGTCGAAGGCGTCGACCACAACCAGTTCAACCCGGCGAACCCGACCGTCGACTTCGCGACGAATCTCCAATCGATCCTTCGCCGCGATCCCGACGTCGTCTACATCAGTGACGTCACCGAGCCCAACGCCGGCCGCATCGCCGCCGGCCCGGGCCTCCAGGGTCCGCTCCTCTATGTCGGCGTGCAGGCCGATTCGATCGCGGCTGCCGTCTCCGAATGGGTTCGCTCCGTCGGCGACCTCAAGCTCGCCGCCCGCGGCCTCGTCGCGGTGACGCATCAGCGCATGATGCGGAAGGTCTGCGAGGCCTGTCGCCAGCCGCTCCAGGCGACGCCCGACCTTCTCAAGAAGCTCGGCGTGCCGCAGGGCAAGTCGGCGAATCTCTTCCGCCAGAACGGCAAGGTGCAGGTCAAGAATCGCGTCGAGGATTGTCCGGTCTGCCAAGGCCTCGGCTACTTCGGCGTGACCGCCTGCTTCGAGATCATGTTCCTCGACGACACGACCCGAGGCATGCTTGCCGAGAACGACTTCAAGTCGGCGTACGCGCACGCACGTCGCGAAGGCAAGCTCATCACGCTGCAGGAGGCGGCCATGGCGAAGGTCCGCGACGGCCTCACCACCGTCGACGAGCTGGCGCGGGTGTTCCCGCCGCCGAAGCCCCCCGCCGCGTCACCCGCCGCCAAGGCGTCTTGACGCGTCCGTCACGAATCCGCACTGAACCCGCGTCGCCTCGCTCTCGCTCCGCACTCTCCGCCGCGACCCACAAACGATGATCGTCGTCTTCAACCTCATCATCATCGCCCTCGTCCTCCTCATCGCCTATTGGTGGGCGAACCAAGGGCTCTTCAGTTCGCTTCTGCACTTCGTGTGCGTGGTGGTGGCGGGTGCCGTCGCGCTCGCCACGTGGGAGCCGTTGTCGATGCTCCTCCTGAAGCAAGGCTGGATGGACAACTACGCCCTCGGCGTGTCGCTCCTCCTTCCCTTCGCGATCTATCTCCTCCTGGCCCGCGTCCTCTGCGACAAGGTGGTTGGCGAGAACCTGAACTTCCCGCAGTGGGCGAACTACGTCTTCGGCGGCGCGTTCGGTCTCGCGTCGGGCGTCCTCTCGCTCGGCATGTGCATGCTCGGCGGCGGTTTCCTGCAGAGCTCGTATGAGATGTTCGGCTTCTCCGGCTCGGTGCGCACGCTCAACAGCAAGGGCCAGCCCGCGATCGACATCGAGAAGCTCTGGCTTCCGGTGCACAAGATCACCGCGTCGTCCTACGGCTATCTCGGTCTCCGCGCGCTCGCGCCGGAGACCGGCCGCTCGATCGAGCACGCCTATCCGATGCTCGCGGACCAAGCCTTCTCGCTCCATCGCGACTCGGCCGAAAAGGGCAAGGCGAAGACCACCGCTCCGCCCGACTCGGTGAAGCTCGGTCGCTTCTTCTTCTCCCCCGACTTCGAGAATTCCGACCGCACCCGCGGCGCGTACATCGTCGAGATGGATGTCGACAACGCCGCCGCCGACTCCGGTGGCCAGGTCACCGTCACCGCATCGCAGGTTCGCCTCATCGAAGGCGTTCCCAGCGACTCGATGCGCTCGGCGCGGGTCGCCTACGCCGACTCGTGGTCGCAGCCGCTTGAGACCGGCGCCCGGCAGATCTACGCGTTCGACGACCTTCTCAACGTGGCGACGAACGTCCCCGGCCAACAGAACACGAAGTTCTTCTTCACGTTCCCGGTGTCGAACCTCGGCACGCCCGAGCAGGGCTCGACGCCGCAATTCATCCAGTTCAAGGGTCTGCGCCTCCGCCTTCCGGCGATGGAAGCCGACCGTCCGCCGGACGCCCTCGCCAAGGGCGTCATGCGCGGCCTGGGCGGCAGCGGCGCGCAACCTGCAATCCCGCTCACCGATCCCGCGCTCAAGAGCCTCGCGTCGAAGGACATCTCGGCGACGAACTCGATCGAGCCCGCGGTCGTCAGCATCAACGAACTGACGACGATGGAGCAGACGGACCAGCTCCTCACCGAAGGCAAGCAGGAGTTCCAGCGCGGCGGCAATCAGGCGTCAAAGACGAACCGCATCATCGGCATCTACGAGCGCGACGGCACGCGCGTCGTCCGCCTCAACATCTCGCGACGCTCGAGCTCGATCGACCTCTGGAACGATCGCACGAAGCTGCGCGAAGAGGCGGGCGAGCAGGCGGCACTCCTTCTGGTCGACTCGCAAGGCAACACGTACGCGCCCGTCGGCTACATCTGGGTGCGCCCGGACGGCGTTCTCGTCTACCTCGATCCGCGCCGCGGCCTCGAGACGATCGGCGACTTCCCGCCGCAGCCGTCGCACGGCAACGATCTCCTCTTCGCGATCTACACGCCGACGAGCGGTTCGAAGATCGTCTCCGTGCGCCTCGGCAACAAGCCGATCGCGAACGTCGACTTCGAAGTGCCCGCGTCGAAGTGACGGCCGGGCCGGCGACGCTGGCCCGATTCGTCGACGGTGCATTCGGTGACCGCGGCGCCCCGACACGGGGAGCCCGGGACGACGTGTCGGGTTTTCTTTTTGTGTCTGTGTGGGGGGGGGGCGCATGCGCGACGCACGGTTCCGTGCTCTCACGATCCTCGCCGATGGCCTGCGCCGATGCCTCGCCTCCGTGCTGCCGTCGCGTGCGACGCCGCACGATCGGGGCGAGCGGGCGGCGGCAGCGAGCCTTCGGCGCGAGGGCTGGGAGATCGTCGCGACGAACGTGCGGTACGGGCGCGACGAGGGCGACCTCGTCGGCCGCGATCCGCAGGGCCATCCCGTCCTTCTCGAAGTGAAGAGCTCGCGCGACTGCCTGATCGCGCCGGAGCGACTGGTGGGCGCGCGGAAGCAGGCGGCGCTCTCCAGGCTCGCGCAGCGGCTCGCCCGCGATCGGCGGTTCGCGTTCGACGGTCAGGTGCCGCGCATCGACGTCGTCGTCGTGCGCCTCGGCGCCACCGACCGCGAGGATCGCATCGAACGGCACCTGCACGGCGCCGTCGGCGCGCGCGGCCCGCGCGTCAGCGCCAATACCGGTCGAACGCGATGAGCGTCAGGCGCTCCTCGATCTCCGAGATGTCGTCCGAGACCCAGCGCGAGCGAAGGCGGTTGATGTACCGCGACTCCTCGATCTGCTGCTGCGCGCTCTTCAGGGTCGACTTGATCTGGAGCTGAATCGCGGAGTCGTAGATCGAGCGCTTCGGCACCGTGAAGACGTCGATCATCGCGACCCACTCGACCGCGCTCGGGGTCTCGGTGGGCGGCGGCACGACGCCCGGCGTCAGCGCGCTCAAGCGCGTCTTCGCGACGTCGGTGAGGTCCGGGCTCGCGGTGATCGTCTGCACGACCGTCTCGCGTTCCTTCATCGGAAGGACGAACCAGATGCCGTCGTCGCGGAGGCCGAGCGCGGCGCCGACCTCGAGGAACGACTTTCCGTCGGCGAAGAGCCGCTTCGCCTCCTCGATCTTCGCGCCGTCGCGCAGCTTGCTCAGGTTGATGCGCCCGACGCGGATCACCGGCGGCGGATTGATGACGTTCTGGTTCTGGCTGTAGAAGCGCTCGACATCGCGCCAGCTCACGATGGTGCGGGGCTCGACCTTTCGACGGAGGAGGTAGTCGGCGAGGGCGCGATCGCGACGTTCGGCGATGAACTCCTCGATCGACATGCCGAGATCGTCCTCGAGCTGCTTCTGCGCCTCGGCGCGGGTGCCCGAGCGGCCTGCGATTTCCTCTTCCTGCATCGAACGGAGCCAGGCGAAGAGACCTTCCTGCTGCTCCGGCGAGAGCTGGCTCTCGGCCTCGGAGATGACGAGTTCGCTGTTGACGAGGCGCGTGAACGAGCGCTGGATGACCGCGACGAATTCGCGCTTGCCCGTCGCGCGGTCGGGATTCGCGGCGGCGAGCATGAGCGACGCTTCGAGCGGCTCGAGGAACTCCTGCGCGAACACCGGGCGCCCGTTGATCTGACCGACGAGCCCGTCGACCAGCCACCGCGAGGCGATCTCCTCGCGCGAGCGGCCCGCCGGCGCGACGGGCGGCGCGTTCGGATCGCGCGGCGCGTCCTCGATGGGCGTGTCGAGGTTCGCTTCGCTCATCTCGAACTCGCCGATCGTGACGTCGATCGACGGGAGTTCGCCGTAGTAGACCGAGGGCACCGTGGCCGCAGCATCTGTCGACCGCACGAAATCGGCGGTCGTCAGCGTCGGCACGTCCGAGTTCGTGGACCAACTCGAGCACGCCTGCACGAGGAGGACGCCCGGGAGAAGCGCCGCCCACGTTCCGAGCGACGCACGTCGTGCGGGACCGTTCGATGCGGATGCCGTAAGACGCGATGAGTCAGTCATCGGGCGCGGAGTCTACTCCGAGACCGAGTGATGCGTCGCTTCCCTCTATACTCCCCGTCCCTCGTCCTTCGGGCGTGCATTCCGCACCGCCCCCAAGCGGCGCGTTCGCACCTGCGACTCCGCCGACGAGCACGACTCATGACCCCACCACTCCTCGGCCCCGACGGCAATCCGCTCCCCGTCCCGAATCCGGCAACCAACCCCGATGCGGCGCGCGGCCCGAGCCTGCACGTCGACAGCGACTGGAAAGCGCAAGCCCAAGCCGAGAAGGAGCGCCTCGCGAAACTCGAGGAGGAGCGGGCCAAGTCCGAGCCCGGTCGAGGCCCGGGCGGCGCCCAAGGCCCGAACGGCGAAGAGTTCCCCCCTGCCGACTTCCGCAGCCTCGTCGGCGTCCTCGCCTCGCAGGCGATGATGGGCCTCGGCGCCTACGGCGACGAGCAGGGCCGGATGATCGTCGACCTTCCCGGCGCCCAGTTCGCGATCGATCTCCTCGCCGTCCTCGAAGAGAAGACGAAAGGCAACCTCAGCGCCGACGAGTCGACGCATCTCACGATGCTCGTGGGCGAACTCCGCTCGCGATACGTGCAGCTCATGACGATTGTCGCGCAGCAGATGCAGGCGAAAGCCGGCGGCGCGGCCGCGCTTCGCGGCCCTGGCGCCCCGCCACCCTTCCCGCGCTGAGCCGCACCTGCGCTCGCCGATCACGACCGTCCGTTCTCACCCTTCCCACACGTGCCCGACTCGACCTCCTCTGCGAGGCCTCTTGCGATGACCGCCGAATCGACCGTTGCCGCCTCGTCCGAGCGCCGGATCTCCTTCATCGATCGCCATTACCACCTCCTTCGGCGTCTGCACTCGCTGAGCGGCGTGGCGCCGATCGGTCTCTTCCTTTTGCCGCACCTGACGACCAACTCGTCGGTCGTCTGGGGGCGCTATCTCAACGAGTCGAAGTTCGAGGAGTACGGGATCCCCGCGGCCGGCGCCGGCATCGCGACCTTCCAGCATGAGGTCGACTTCATCCACAGCCTGCCGGCCCTGATCTTCATCGAGATCTTCCTGCTGTGGCTCCCGATCGCGTTCCATGCCGGTCTCGGCATCTACTACGCGCGGAGCGGCAAGTCGAACGTCGACCGCTATCGCTACCAGGACAACGTGCGCTATTCGCTGCAGCGCCTCACCGGCTACATCGGCGTCGTCTTCATCTTCATGCACATCGCGAGCCTCCGATGGGGCTGGACGTTCGGCGGCCTGATGCCGACCTTCGACGCGATGCACGCGTCGTCGAGCGTCGGCGCGCACCTCCAGTCGGGCAGCGCCGGCCTCCTGATGGCGGCCTTCTACCTCGTGTGCGTGCTCGCCCTCGTCTACCACTTCGCGAACGGCCTCTGGACCGCCGCGATCACGTGGGGCGTGACGATCAGCGCCGCGGCGCAGCGCCGCTGGGGCGTCGTGTGCGCGGGCGTCGGCCTCGCGCTCGGCGCGGCCGCGGTCACCGCGATCGTGGGCTTCGCGACGCTCGACGTCGACGCCGCGAAGGAAATCGAAAAGAAGATGATCGCCGAACGCGCCGAGTGATCGGCCGCCGGCACTCGAGTCCGACCAGTCTCACCCTCTATCTCAGCCATGAATCCCAAGCGACGAGTCATTGTGGTCGGCGGCGGCCTAGCCGGTCTTGCAGGCACGCTTCGCATCGCCGAAGCCGGCGTGCCGGTCGACCTCTTCTCGATGGTGCCGGTGAAGCGCTCGCACTCCGTCTGCGCGCAAGGCGGCATCAACGCCTGCAACGAGGTCGCGCGGCAACAGGGCTACTCGGAGTTCGAGCACTTCGAGGAATCCGTCTACGGCGGCGACTTCCTCGCCAACCAACCGCCGGTCTATGAGATGGCGCACTGGGCGCCGAAGATCATCGACCTCCTCGACCGCATGGGCGTGCCCTTCAACCGCACGCTCGAGGGCCAGCGCGACCTGCGCCTCTTCGGCGGCTCGCTCTACAAGCGCACGCACTTCGCCGGCGCGACCACGGGCCAGCAGTTGATCTACGCGCTCGACGAGCAGGTGCGCCGCTACGAGACCGAAGGCAAGGTCACGAAGTACGAGCACTGGGAGTTCCTCCGTCCGATCGTCGACGGCGAAGGGCGCTGCGTCGGCATCGTCGCGCAGGATCTCCGCACGATGCAGATCCGCGCCTTCCGCGCCGACGCCGTCGTCATGGCGACCGGCGGCTGCGGCCTCGTCTTCGGCAAGAGCACGAACTCGACGATGTGCACCGGCGCCGCCGCGGCGCGCTGCTACCGCCACGGCGCGTGGTACGCGAACGGCGAGTTCATCCAAGTCCACCCGACCGCGATTCCTGGCGCCGACAAGCTCCGCCTGATGAGCGAGTCCGCGCGCGGCGAGGGCGGCCGCGTGTGGGTGCCGCGGCAAAAGGGCGACGCCCGCGACCCGCGGCAGATCCCCGAGGCCGAGCGCTACTACTTCCTCGAAGAGCGCTATCCGGCGTACGGCAACATCGTGCCGCGCGACATCGCGACGCGCGAGATCTTCAACGTCTGCGTGAAGGAAGGCTTGGGCGTCGGCGGCGGCCGCATGGTCTACCTCGACGTCACGCACCTCGGGCGCGAGTACCTCGAGCGGAAGCTCGGCGGCATCATCGAGATCTACCGGAAGTTCGTGGGCGAAGATCCCGCCGAACTCCCGATGAAGATCTTCCCGGGCGTCCACTACTCGATGGGCGGGCTCTACACCGTCTACACCGCGAAGGAAGACCATCGCGGCATGAAGCTCGGCGCCCACAACAACATGATGACCAACGTCTCGGGGCTCTACGCCTTCGGCGAGGTCAACTACCAGTACCACGGCGCGAACCGTCTTGGGGCGAACGCGCTCCTCTCGTGCATCTTCGACGGGCTCTTCTGCGGCGTGAGCGTGGCGAACTTCGTCCGCGACCGGAAGACCTCGGCGAGCGACGGCCCGGCCGCGCTCTACGACGACAGCACCGCCGCCGAGGAGGCGCGCCAGCGCTCGCTCATCGAGTCGAAGGGCACGGAGAATCCGTACGTCCTCTCGCAGGAATTGGGCGACGAGATGACCGAGGCGAGCACCGTCGTGAAGGACGAGGCGCGCCTCGTCGCGGCGCAGAAGAAGCTCGCCGAGCTCCGTGAGCGTGCGACGCGCATGCGGCTCAGCGACACCGGGCTCTGGACCAACCAGAACCTCTCGCACGCACGGGCGGTCGAAGACATGATCATGCTCGCCGAGGTGATCATCGACGGCGGCCTGGCCCGGCGCGAGTCGCGCGGGAGCCACTATCGCACCGACTTTCCCGAGCGAAACGACGCCGAGTTCCTGCGGACGACGGTCGCGAAGTTCGATGCAAAGACCGGCAAGCCCGAGCTCGCCTATGAGGACGTGCAGGTCGCGCTCGCGAAGCCGCGCCTTCGCAACTACACGAAGGCCGGCCTGAATAGCTGACGGTCGCCACGTCGGGCAATCGCCCGTATCGCCTTCCGTGCGGCAACACCCTGGCGCGAACTCGCAACTTCGCGCTTGGCGCACGCGATCGACTTCGTAGCATCGTTCCGGCTCGACCTCACAGAGACGGAACATGGCACAACTCAAGGGTGGCGGCATTCGCGCGTTGGCCTCAACGCTCACGCTCGTTCATGGATCGTGGGCGCTGGCCGACGTCATTCACGTACCGGGCGACACGGCGACGATCGCCGACGCGGTTCTCCTCGCGTCCGACGGCGACACGATCCAGCTTGCCCCGGGCGTCCACGCGCTCCCGCGGACGTTGACGTTCGCGTCGCAGTCGGTGACCCTGCGCGGCGACCCCGACGCCCCCGCGTCGACCGTTCTCATCCCCGAGCGCGCGTTCACTCCCTGCGCGCTCAACGCCTGGCTCCCGGCGACCGAGTCGATCCAGTTCGAGGGGCTCACGCTCCGCGGCCTCATCCAGACGTCGTTCGTGGGCGGGCGCCTCGACCTCCACGCGGTCACGCTCGAGAGCGACACCCGCTTCGCGCTCTTGCCGGTCTTCTTCGGCTCGCAGACGGTCATCGACGCCGAGGACCTCGTCATCACCCCGGGCGACTCCGGCTGGACCGGCATGGGCAACGGCGCCGTCTTCAACGTGGCGTACGGCGCGCTGGCGATCTCGAACGCCGACATCGACGGCGTCCTCTCCCCGCTCATCGACGCGACGTCGTCCTTCGTCGGCATGAGCGGCGCGGACGTGCGCAATCTCTCCGCGTTCGAGCCGATCACGTGCCAGAGCGGCGTCCTCCTCATCGCCGACAGCGAGTGCGCCGCGTGGACCTCGGTGACCTCGATCCGAGCCGTCGACAGCGCCGTCCTCTTCGACGGCCTGCACGCGTCGGCGCTCCTCGGCCCGCTCGAGATCAACGGCCCGTTCGTCTCGATCGCCAACTCCACGTTTCAGGCATGCGGCACGTTCACGAGCGCGGTGGGCGTCGCCTCGATCACGTCGAACGTGACGTCGATCCGCGGCTCGTCCTTCACCGGGAACGGCCCGATCGACGTCGGCCCCGGCGCGCTCCAACTGACCGGCGCCGGCTCGCTCGTCGACTGCACGTTCGAGGCGAACCAGACCTTCGGCCGCGGGACGCTGCGCGTCGCCGGCACGTTTGACGTCGTCGCGTGCGAGTTCGTGGGCAACGCGGCGGGCGACGGCGGCGCGGGCATCGCCGCGGCCGGCGGCTCGCTCCAGATCGAACGCTGCGACTTCTACGGCAACCAGTGCAACGACGGAATCCCCGGCGGCGGCGCGTTCGGCGGCGCCGGCGGCGCGCTCGCGCTCGACGGCTGCAACACGGAAATCCGCGACTCGTCGTTTCAGCTCAATCGCGCGATCGCCACGGTCTCGAAGTTCGCCCGCGGCGGCGCGATCGCGGCAAAGGGCTGCGACCTGACCCTCGAGCGCTGCCGCTTCGACTCGAACCGCGCCTTGGGCGAGGAGCCGATCGGCGGCTCGATCGGCCGAGGCGGCGCGATCCATCTCGAGTCGACGACCTCGACGATCACCGACTGCGCCTTCCTCGAGAACGAGGCGAAGGACGAAGGCGGCGCGCTCTACGCGACGGGCAGCGCGACCTTCCTCCTCCGCACCTCGGCCACCGCGAACGTCGCCGGCGGCCCCGGCGGCGCGCTCCACGTGGCAGGCGGGACGACGACCGTCGTCGACGCGATTCTCATCGACAACGTCTCGGGCGCCGACGGCTTCCCCCGCGGATCGAACGGCGGCGGCGTCAGCGGCGGCGGGGCGATCGTCACGTCGCACATCTGCGGCAACCAACCGATCGACGTCGCGGGCATGTGGGACGTCGACGCCGCGAGCGTGGTCGGCTGCAACGTGGTGCACGTCCCGGCCGAAGCTCCCACGATCCAGGCAGGCGTCGACCTTGCGACGACCGGGTCGATCGTCCTCGTGGGCGACGGAAGCTACGAGGAAGCCGTCACCATCGAAGGGAAATCGATTGTCCTCGCGTCGAGCGGCGGCACCGATGCCGTGACGATCGACGGTTCGAGCGCCGACAACGCGGTCTGCTCGATCAAGGGGCCGCTGGCGTCCGGCACCCTGCTGCACGGCTTCACGATCCGCGGCGGCGAGGTCGGCCACGAGTATGCCCCAGGACTGCGCGGCGGCGGCGGCCTGTTCGTCGACGACTCCTCCCCCACCATCCGACGGTGCCTGATCGAGGCGAACCATGCGCCGCTCGGCGGCGGCGTCTTCACGACGAATAGCGCCCTCTCGATCGAGGACTGCACGATCCGTTCGAACAGCGCGACGACCGACGGCGGCGGCCTCTACGCCGTGGGCGGCGCCGCCACGATTCGGCGCGCACTCGTCACCGGCAACGCGGCGTTCGGGCGCGGCGGCGGCCTGCACTTCGTCGATGGCGCGCCGTGGGTCGCGGACGTCTTCTGCATTGACAACTCCGCGTTCGACGAAGGCGGCGGCATCGCGAGCGCGTTCACGGGCCCGTTCCCGGTGGGCGAGGCGGTGCACGTCGAGGCGAGCGTCGTCGACGGCAACAAGGCCGCGGTCGGCGGCGGCATCTGGATCGCCCCGAACAACATGCCGCTCGACCTGATCAGCACCCGCGTCTGCGGCAACGTCGGCCAGCAGATCGCCGGCACGTACACCGACTACGGCGACAACGCGCTGTGCGCCTGCCTCGGCGACCTCGACGCGAACGCGACGGTCGGCGCGAGCGACCTCATGATCCTGCTCGGCTCGTGGGGCCCCTGCCTCAACTGCCCGCCCGATCTCGACAGCGACGACGACGTCGACGCGAACGACATGGCGCTCATGATCAGCGTCTGGGGTGCGTGCGACGACTGAGGTCACTGCGCCGCGATCGAGCGGACGAGCGCGAGGTATGCGAAGCCGGCCTGCACGAGCGCGACGAACGTGAACGCGATCGTGCGCTTCCGCGACGAACCCGCGAGGCCGGCGAGCCAGAGGATCGTGAGAAGCGCGATCGGATCGAAGTAGCGCTGGAAGACCTGCGCGTTCGCCGCGTGCGCGGCGACATAGGCGAAGAACGCGACGACGAGAACCAGCGCCTCGTTCGCCCGCGCCTTCGCTTCCGCCTCGAGGTAGAGGGCGACGAGGACGAGCATGCCGACCGCGCCGCCCGCGACGATGACGAGCGACCGCGCGCCGAGGTCGGGACCGAGGTCGGCGAGCCGCCACATCCAGCCGCCGTTGCGGCCCGCCTCGAGCGAGGCGCTCGAAGGTCCGAGCGCCGCGACGACGACCCCGAGCGCGAGCGCCCCGAGGGCGATCGACGGCCGCCGCGCGAGTTTCGCCAGGCCGTCCTCGGCGACGATCGCGAGCGGGAGCCCGTAGGCCGCGAGGATCGCGAGGGCGTAGCCGAACGTGCCGATCTGCACGCCGCCGCCGGTGTGGAACGCCTTGAACCGCGGCGGCACCAGGCCGCCCCACAGGACGACGAAGGTCGCGAGCACCGCGATCGGCATCGCGCAGGCGATCACGGTGCGAACGAAGGACGCCCGATCGAGCCTCGACCGGACGAGCCACGCGACCGCGATCGGCGCCGCGAGCCAGATATTGATCTGCCGCGTCACCGTTGCCGCCGCCGCGAAGGCACCTTGCCGCCACGACCAGCCGGCGGTCGGCGCGGCGAACGCGGCCGTGCCCACCGTCAGCGCGATGAAGACGAACGCGAGGTTGTCGGTCATCAGCCAGATGCCGTTCCCGAGAAGGTACGGCGACAGCGCCAGCGCCGCCGCGCCCGCGAACGCGGTGGCCGGTTTGAGCACCCGTCGCACCATGCAGTAGGCGATCACGACGAACGCCGCACCGATGAGCGCGTTCACGAACTGCAGCGCCGTCGCCCGTTCGCCGTCGCCCGTGCCGACGATCTGCGCCGCCCCGCTAAGGAGCCAGTGGTAGAGCGGACCGGTCGCCGAGTTGTAGTCGCGGATGTCGACGGCGGGCCACGTCGCCGCCCACTCGCGGATGAGCGGCAGGTGGAAGAAGCGATGGTCCGCGGCCTTCTGCCCGAGATCGCCCCGCAGAATGGGGATGGCTGCAACGCCGAGATAGAGCGCCGACAGCGCGAGGCCTGCGACGAGATCCGCGCGGCGGTCGTTCGCGGCGGCCTTCGTCACGGGGCGGCGACCTTGTCGAGCACGAAGAGGCTCGAGAGCGCGTCGGCCGCGGCCGGCACGTAGAGGGAGACGACCGCGCCGACGACGAAGAGCGCGATCGCCGTCGCGACGGCGCGGTCCTCGAGGAGCGCCGCGAGCGGCGAGTCGCTCAGGCCTTCGTTCGCCCGTCGGAAGAAGCGATGGACGACGACGAGGACAAACGGCGTGAGGAGCGCGAGCCCGATCGCACGGATCCCGAACACGTTGTGCGCGTGCGACGAGAGCGTGTAGAGGAGATACATGAGGACCGTCAGCGTGGCGCTCACGCCCAGGAGCCAGTTCAGCTCAAACGGGTTGTCGTATCCGGCCGGGCTCTTCCACTGCGTGCTGTTCACCCGCCGCGCGCTCGAGAGGTCGCAGAGCCGCTTGATGAATCCGAGGTAGAGGGTGAGCGAGAAGACGCACGCCAGGAGCCACGGCGAGACCTGCGCCGAGATCGCGAACGCGCCGCACGCCGCACGCAACGTGAAGCCGGTCGCGATCGTCGCGACGTCGACGAAGATCACGCGCTTGAGCGACCAGTTGTAGAAGACTTGGAGGATCGCGTACGCGATCATGCAGACGCCCGCGCCGACGCTCGCCACGAACCCGCAGCCGATGCCGATCGCGATGAGCGTGACGCCGACGGCGACGGCGGCGTGACGACTCACCTGGCCCGCGGCGATCGGGCGGAATCGCTTCACCGGGTGCAGGCGATCCTCGGGGGCGTCGATCGCGTCGTTGATGCAGTAGAAGCCGCTCGCCGCGAAGCAGAAGGCGACGAATGCGAACGCGGTGTCGACGAGGATGTCGGCGAGGCTCGGCGACGCCCCCGGCGCGGTCAAGGACGGGAGCCGGTTCGGAAGCCAGAAGAGCGGCGCGAGAAGGACGAAGACATTCTTCGTCCAGTCACCCGGCCGACAGAGCTTGATCCATGCCGCGGCCACGGATCGCTCGGGCGGTTGCGGAAGAGATCCAGCGGGAGGTGGCGTGGGGCGCTCGGCGTCCATGCGAGGGTCGGTGCTGACGGAGGAAGGGCTTTATCGGCGCTGCAGCGGGCATGGGTGCAGCCGCGATCCGGTCTTCGGCCGAGCGTCGAGTCTCTCCGCCCGAGACGTGCATGTGACGCAACCGGCTCGAGGGTTCGACCGAAACCCGCGTCGTCCGTAGAATCGAGCCCTGAAAGGGTTCAGGGTTCAGGGTTCGGGGTTCAGGGGCAGGCCACTTCGTCGCGTCCCTCAGACTCGGACTCGTCACTCGGCCCCCCAACCCTGAACCCCGACCCCCGACCCCTTTGCCCCCAATGGTCGCCCCCCACTCTCACGCGTCGTCTTCGGCCGCCCACAGCCCGACCTCCCACCGCAAGGTCCGTTTCCGCATCGCCCGCCGCGAGCGGCCGGACATGCCGGCCCGGTTCGAGGAGTTCACGGTCGAGGTCGAGCCGGGAGCGAACATCATCTCCTGCCTCCAGTCGATCGCGGCCAATCCGACGACTGTCGACGGCAAGGCCAGCACCCCCGTCGCCTACGACGCGGCGTGCCTCGAGGAAGTGTGCGGCTCGTGCACGATGGTGATCAACGGCCACGTGCGGCAGGCGTGCTCGGCGCTCGTCGACGACCTTCTCGCCGAAGAGGGCGCGAACGGCGTCATCACGCTCGAGCCGATGTCGAAATTCCCGAACATCCGCGACCTCTGCGTCGACCGCAGCCGTTTCTTCGACGGCCTGAAGCGCGTCCGCGCGTGGGTTCCGATCGACGGCACGTATTCGCTCGGCGCCGGCCCCCGCGAGTCGCCGGAGGTCCAGGAGACGCGGTACACGCTCTCGACCTGCATGACGTGCGGCTGCTGCCTCGAGGCGTGCCCGCAGTACAACCTTGAGCCCGACGCGACCGCGTGGGCGACCGAGTTCGTCGGCGCCGCGGTCATCAGCCAGGCCCGCCTCTTCAACATGCACGAGACCGGCAAGGCCCTCGCGCCGGTGCGTCTCGACGTCCTCATGGGCCCGGGCGGCGTCAACGACTGCGGCAACTCGCAGAATTGCGTGAAGGTCTGCCCGAAGGAGATCCCGCTCACCGAGTCGATCGCCGCGATCGGCCGCGCGGTGACGATCCACGGCATCAAGAAGTTCTTCGGCGGCTGAGCCTCTCACGCACCGCGCTCTCACGAACCACGCGAGTCTCGCGCCCGCAGCGATTCCCATGCGGCGTCGAGCCGCTCCGCGCTCACCGGCATGGCGGTGCGCAGTTCGCCGGCGAAGAGCTGCACCTTGAACTCGTCGAGCAGGAAGCGATAGCGCGCGAGCTCCGCGGGATCGGCACCGGGCGGGGCGGTCGCGACGCGCGCGGCGAAGGCATCCCACTCGGCCTGCAGGCGCGCGTCGCGCTCCACGTTGCCGGCGAGTTTCCGCACCCGCGAGCGAATCGCCCCCAAGTACCGCGGCAGGTGCCGTAGGCGCTCAAGGTCGGACGACGTCAGGACGTTCGACGGCACGAGCGTCGCGAGGTCGTCCTTCATGCGCCGAATGGCGTCGGTCCACGACGGCGGATGCGGCGCGTCCAGGATCTTCGCCGTCTCCTGTCGCCCGCGCACGATCGGATCGGCAAGCGCCGCCGCCGCCTTCACCGAGGCATGCAACGACGACTCGAGCCGGGCGGCGACCTTGTCGAAGGACTCCAACGAGCGCGGCAACGCGGAGTTCGGAGCGCTCGACGTCTCCGCGTTGCTGCCGATGGCCCCGCCGGTGGTTCCAGCGATGGCCCCATCTATCGCCCCATCTATCGCCCCATCTAGGGCGAGATCAATCGCCAACTCGCCGATCCCCTTCGCCAGCGCCTCGGAGCCGCCGAGCGGCGCGAAGGCGAGCGCCAGCGCGTCGAAGCCCGTGAGGTAATCGACGTGGTGCCCGAGCGCCGACGCGAATCGGATCGCGAGAAGCCGCCGCACCCCTTCGCGGTGCGAGCGCTCGGCGTCGGCCTTCGATTCAAGGACGCGCACCGACACCGCGTTGCCGTCGTCGGAAAGGCACGGGTAGCCGACGAACGGCAGCCCGTCGACGACGAAGGCGAGCTCGCTCGGGATCGGCGTGGCGGGCATGTCGCGCAGGCCGCGGGCGAGGAGCGTGCGGAC
Organism: Phycisphaerae bacterium; assembly: GCA_016795035.1. Lineage (GTDB taxonomy): Bacteria > Planctomycetota > Phycisphaerae > Phycisphaerales > SM1A02 > JAEUIT01. The sequence goes on from JAEUIT010000082.1 coordinate 21,912, forward strand.
GCGCGGATCCTTCGCCGCGGCGCGGCGCATCTCGTCGCGCGCGGTGAGGCGATACGGCGCGAGCACCTTCTCGGCGTCGCGGCCCTTCGCCAACTCCTTGCCGGTGCGGTCGACGACGACGACTCGTGCGACGAGGTGCGGCTCGAGCGACGCGATGGCGAAATCGCCCGGCTCGACCGCGACGCCCGTGAGCGAGCCGAGGTGCGATGCGAGCGCGTCGAGAAGCCGCCCTTCGCCGAAGGGCAACGTTTCGGCGGCGCCCGACGCGAACTCCGCCGCCGGCTGGAACCGCACGCGCAGTCGTTTCGGCAACGTGCGGATGAGCCCGGCGATCTTCTCCTCGAGAAGTCCCGGCACGAGCCACGCGAGGCGCTCGGGATCGACGTGCGCCGCCGCCGCGAGCGGCACGCGCACGGTGACGCCGTCGTCCTCGGCGCCCGGCGCGTGGCGATACGAGAGGTCGAGCGGCACGCCGCGCACGACGATCGCGTCGGGGAATCGGTCGGCGTCGACCGTCGCGGCGCCGCGGCGCACGAGGTCGTCGGACGTCATATGAAGTAGCCGCGGGTTCTCGCGTTCGGCGCGCAGGCGCCACTTCTCGAAGCTCGGGCCGCTGTGGACGTCGTCGGGCACGCGGGCGTCGTAGAACGCGAAGCGCGCTTCGCTCTCGACGAGAAGGTTCGCGTGCCGCCCCTTCGCCTCGAGCATCTCGATCGCGGCGCGGAGATTGGCGTTGTGCGCGAGGAACGTGCCCTTCGTTCGGAGTTCGCCGTCGACGAGCGCCGACTGGATGAAGACGTCGCGCGCCCCGGCCGGATCGACCGGCCCGAACGGCACGCGCCGCTTGGGCACGATCGTGAGCGAGCCGAGCGTCACGCGCTCCCACGCGGCGACCTGGCCCGCGTCGCGCAGCCAGTGCGGCTCGCTGTGCAGGCGCTGGCAGAGATGCGGCGCGACCTTCTCGAGCCAGTCGGCCTGGATCTTCGCGCACATGCGGGCGAATCGCCGCGACGTCTCGACGATCTCCGCGCTCATCACCCAGGGCGGCGTGCGCTTCGCGAGGACGCTCGACGGATGCAGGACGAACTCCGCGCCCGACGGCGTGCGGTAGACGTTGCGGCCCTGCGCCGCCGGCGCCGCCTTCGCGCCACTCCTCGTTGCAGCCTGGGCCTCCGACTTCGAGAGCTCCACCTTCTGCCCGACGTTCGCGACGAAGCCCACGAGGAGCGCGCGATGGAGCGCGTTCGGATCGGGGTCGTCGGCGATGTCGCGGTCGAGGTCGGCACGCACGCTCGCCGTCGCAAGCTGCGGCGCGATGCGCTCGCGCAGGACCTCGCGCAGCTGTCGATGCACGTCGGCCCACTCGCGCATGCGGAGCCAGGAGAGGAATCGATCGCGGCACCACCGCTTGAGCGCCGAACTTCCGAGCCGCTTCCCGGTCGCGGCGTCGATCTCCGTCGACTTCATGCGCCACGCCCGCCAGAGCTTGAGGAAGCCGAGGAAGTCGCTCCGCTCGTCGCGGAACTCGAGCTGCGCGAAGTCCGCCGCCTGCGCCTTGTCCGCCGGGCGCTCGCGCGGATCCTGCACCGAAAGCGCGGCGACGACGACAAGCGCTTCCGCGAGGCAGCGCTCGTCGACCGCGGCGAGGAGGATGCGCGAGAGCCGCGGGTCGATCGGGAGAAGCGCCATGCGCCGGCCGATCGGCGTGAGCGTGTCGCGGCCCGCGATCGCGCCGAGCTCGCGCAGCGTCTCGTAGCCCGCCTCGATCAGGCGCCGCGACGGCGGATCGATGAACGGAAACTCCTCCGGGCGCCCGAGCGAGAGCGACGTCATCTGCAGGATGACGCTCGCGAGATTCGTGCGCAGGATCTCGGGCGCGGTGAAGCGCGGCCGCGCGAGATACGAGCGCTCGCCGTCCTTCTCGCCGTAGAGGCGGATGCAGATGCCCGGCGCCGTGCGCCCGCAGCGCCCTCGGCGCTGGTCGGCGCTCGCCTGCGAGATCGGTTCGACGAGCAGCCGTTGCACGCGCCCGCGCGGGCTGTAGCGCGAGAGGCGCGCGAGGCCGGGGTCGACGACCGCCTCGATGCCCGGCACCGTGATCGACGTTTCCGCGACGTTCGTCGCGAGGACGATGCGCCGCCGCGGCGACCGCTTGAAGACGCGATCCTGCTCGTCGGCGCTCAGCCGCGCGTAGAGCGGCATGATGTCCGAGTCGCGATGGCGGCCCGCGAGCGTGTCGGCGGTCTCGCGGATCTCGCGCTCGCCGCTCAGGAAGATCAGGATGTCGCGCGCCGACGTCGGACTCCGCGTGGCCGCGTCGCCCTCCTTCGACCGCGGTGCCGCGTCGATCTCGTCGACCGCCGCGGCGATCGCCGTGAGGACGGCGGGATCGTCCTCGTCGCCCTCGGCGTCGTCGGGCAGCGGGCGGTAGCGCGTCTCGATCGGATAGGTGCGCCCTTCGACCAGGATGATCGGCGCCGGATTCGGCCCGCGCGCGAAGTGCTGCGCGAAGCGGTCGGGGTCGATCGTCGCGCTCGTGACGATGACCTTGAGGTCCGCACGCCGCGGCAGGAGCCGCGCGAGGTAGCCGAGGAGGAAGTCGATGTTGAGGCTGCGCTCGTGCGCCTCGTCGACGATGATCGTGTCGTACGCGAGGAGGTCGCGGTCGTGGCGCGTCTCGGCGAGGAGGATGCCGTCGGTCATCACCGAGAGGAGCGTGTCGCGGCCGGTGCGGTCGTCGAAGCGCGTCTTCACGCCGACGAGCGGACCGTTGCCCCGGCCCCCCTCCGCTCTCCGCGTTGCAGGCGAGTCGCTCGCCGCCGGAAGCGCGAGGCCGAGTTCCTCGGCGACGCGCGCGGCGACGCTGCGGGCCGCGATGCGACGCGGCTGCGTGTGCGCGATCGCGCCGCGGACGCCGAGGCCCGCCTCGAGGCACATCTTCGGCAACTGCGTGCTCTTGCCGCTGCCGGTGTCGCCGCAGAGGACCAAGACCTGATGCGCCCGGAGCGCCGCGACGATGTCGTCGCGCCGGGCGGAAACCGGGAGATCCGGGTAGCGCACCGCCGGCACGCTTGCCTTTCGCCGCGCGCATTGGGCGATCGCCCGATCGCGCTCGCGTTGCCACTCGATGACCGAACGCTCGAGCGCTTCGCGCGGCACCGCCCGAAGCCCGCGCAGTCGCCGCCACAGACGACGGGCGTCGACCAACGTCATCGCTTCGCTCGCGGCGGCAAAGCCCGAGAGAAGCGGCTGCAACGGGTCCGACCCGCCGTCTTGCCTCGACTCGTTCGACATGCGGGACATGGGAGGGGCGAGATCGTACGTTGGCGTACACTCTCCCGAGCTTCTTTCTCACATGGGCGCTTAGCTCAGCGGCAAGAGCATCGCCATTACACGGCGGTGGTCACAGGTTCGAATCCTGTAGCGCTCATTGACGGTCGACGCACTGGCCAGACCACTGCGCGAGCCCTTGGCCCACTCTGTCTCCGTCTCGGTCTCGGCTCTCTTCTGGTCTCGGTTTTCTCGTCTCGTCTCGGACTCTGACTTCTCGTCGCTGGTCTCCTCCGCTAGACGACGAGGAATGGCGGTCAGCAGAGGTCGAGACGAGACGAGCGAGCAGAATCAAGACGCGGCGCGCACTGGACAGACCAGTGCGCGACTGGACCCGTGCGCGAACGGCCCAGAGCAGGAAGGAACCACTGATGAACACAGATGAACACGGATAAGGCAGAGTCGAAGCAGGCAAGGTCGCGCACTGGACAGACCAGTGCGCGACCGCCTTCCCCTATATCTGTGTTCATCTGTGTTCATCTGTGGTTTCCCTCTTCCGCGGGTCGCGCACTGGCCAGACCACTGCGCGAGCACTTGGCCCAATCTGTCTCCGTCTCGGTCTCGGCTTTCTTCTGGTCTCGGTTCTCTCGTCTCGTCTCGGACTCTGACTTCTCGTCGCTGGTCTCCTGACGAGAAGCGATGGCAGTGAGCAGAGATCGAGACGAGACGAGTGAGCAGAAACAAGAAGTGAGCCGAGACGGAGACAGAG
>JAEUIT010000035.1 GCA_016795035.1 Phycisphaerae bacterium
CGAGGATGAAGTCGAAGCAGAACTCCGTCCCGGGCTGCTGGCCCGTGATCGTCACCGTGATCGGTCCCGACGAATTCCCGTTCAGGACCGGCGGGTTCAAGGGGATCACGTTCGGGGACATGTTCGGGCTCGGAAGGATCAAGACCGACGCCGTCGAGCCAGACTGGTTCGTGAACGAGAACGTCCACGTGAACGACCCGTCCTCGCGGCAGAGGATCTCGTCCGAGACGATCTCCGCGCAGGGCGGTTCGACGCAGGTGATGTCGAGCGAACCGAGGAAGTACTTCTGCACCGCGCCGAGGAAGCTATCGAGGTCGACGAGGATGCTCGACGTCACCGGAGCGCCCGCGAGCGGCTGGCCCTGGAGGCCGTAGATGAAGGGCGGGCCGCAGGGATTGCTGCCGAGGTAGTCGCCCATCGCCCAGACGAGTCCGGTCGACGGATCGACGGCGGCGCCGCCGGCCGACGAATTCAGGTTCGTGTACGCGCAGATGTTCGAGAGACCGATCTGATAGACGGTCGGCGCGCCCCAGCCGGCGAGCGGATCGCCGCAGTACTTCATGACGCGCGCGGCGTGCGAGTAGGTCATGATCTCGTCGAGCCCGCGCTCGGCGACGATCATGCAGCACTCGTTGTCGAAGCTGATGTCGACGACCGGAGAGCTGCCGCCGAAATTCTGGAAGGCCGGCAACGTGATCTCGAGCTGATCGCTGCCCGGGACGAAGTTGCCGCTGCCGTCGAGCGCGACGGAACGGATCGTGTTCACGCCGCCAGAGAAGAACTGGCTCGGCGGGTTCTGCAGGATCGAGCCGGCCCACACCGAGTAGTAGAGTCGTCCGCCGCTCGCCTTCACGGCGTACGGACGATCGCCGAGCGGGACCCAGCCCGGCGCGTCGCCGGGTTCCTGCAAGCCGTTATTCGGCAACGCGCCGGTGATCGCGCCAGTGGCGATGTCGAACGTCGACTGCACCTTCGTGCCGCCGCCATTCGGATCGATCGAGTAGATGCGGCCGTCTTCGAGGTTCGCCACGAAGAGCCGACCCGTGCCGCAGTCGAAGTTCAGGTTGCCGAGGCCGGGGTACGCCTCGTTCGGCTGCCCGCCGACGATCGCGGGATCTTGCGCGTTCGGGAGGCGAATGAGTTCGCTCGCGACGCCGGTCGCGCCGTCCAGGCGATACACGCTGCCCGCGCCGCCGAGGGAACCGAGGACATCGCCGCCCAAGTTGCCGTAGCACGAGGTCTGGCCGACGTAGACGGTGCCGTCGCCCGCGAGCGCGACGCCGAAGACGTGACCGATCTTGCTCACGCTCCAGCTCGGATGCGCGTAGCGCTGCGTCGCGGCCCAGTCGGCGCCGAGCGGCGCGCTCGACTCGTTGCCGAGTTCGATGAGGTAGACCGACGAGCCGTTCGCCGTCTGCGGACTGTTCGTCACCGCGGCGACCGCGCCTTGCACGAAGGGCGTCCACGGCGCCGTGAGCGTGTCGACGAGTTCAGGGCGCTCGCCGCAGCAGACGCAATCCGCGGGCGGGCCAGGATCGCCGCCGCCCTGGTCGCACGGTTCGCCGAGGCACGTGATCGTGAAGGTGCCCGGGCCGTTCGGCGTCCCCTGCTTCTTGCCGACTTGGATCAGATAGGTGTGGCCGCAGATCACGTTGCAGACGACGCGCGTCTGCTTGCGGCACTCGTCGTCGCCGCAGCAGAGCGGGTCGCCGATGTCGGGCGGACAGGCGCAGCCGTCGTAGATGCGGATCACGGTGTCGACTTGCGTCTGGCCGCACGTCGAGATCTCGACCGGTCCGGTGCAGGTCGCGGTCCAGCAGTACCAGACGTCCTTCGCGACGTTCACCGGCGGCAAGCCCGTCCCGCTGCCGTTGTCGCAGAAGGACTGGATGCCGTTCGGACCCGTGGTCGCGTTGGTCACGTCGAACGAGAACGGTCCCGCGCCGGTGATCGGCAGCGGGTTCCCGCAGAGATCGTTCGGCGGAACCTGGGCCAGCGCGCTGGCTGCAACGCTGAGAACCGCGGTCGCGGCGAGGATGGAAGATCGAAGAGCGGTCGTCACGGAAGTCTCCTTACAAACGAAGCGGGTCATGCGCAGGTCATGCCCCACATGCCTAACAAGATGCCCAGGTCGGCGCCGTCGACGACGCCGTTATGGTCAAGATCGGCCGGGCCCGACTGGCCCCAAGCCCCAAGCAGGATCGCCAGGTCGGCCCCGTCCACGACGCCGTCGTGGTTGAGGTCGGCCGGCGGACAGGTCACGGTGGTCGGCACCTTCACGCACAGTTCGATGAAGCAGCACTGCAGCCAGTTCTCGCTGTGGTTGCCGATCGTGATGCAGAGTTCGGTGCCGGGCGCCGCGGACGTCGTGATCGCGATCGGCCCGACGGTCGTCGACCCATAGGGCGCGAGCGGCGGAAGGTTCACGATCGACGGCGCGATGCCCACGCCCGGAGCGAAGAGGACGAGATGCCCCGTGTTCCACGAGGCGAGATTGAGGAAGTCGAACGAGAGCGCGTAGACGCCGGGCGTCGACGTCGCGACGAGCGTGGCGTCGAAGGTTTGGGCGCACTCGCAATCGGGGAGATCGATGCACACCTCGCTGACGCAGCAGGTCTGCCCTGCCGTGTTGCCGAGAAGGACCGGCATGCAGATGGTCGAGCCCGGCGCGGCGCCCGTGATCGACACCTGGAACATCGCCCCGGTGCCGGTCGGGAGTGGCGGCAAGAGCGGCACGACGTTCGGCGTGATCGCCTGCGAGCCGAAGACGGCGACCATGGCGGTCTGCCCCGACTGATTCGTGAGCGTGAAGGTCCAGTCAAAGCTGCCGTCCTCGCGGCAGCGGATCGACTCGGTCTCGATGGTGGCGCAGGGCTCGCCACGCGTGCCGCCGCCGGCGACCGCAGGCTGCACGAATGCAGCGAGCGCGAGAAGCCATGCGACGACCCCCCATGCGAGACCCGCAATGCCGGTGACAGGAATCGAACCTGCACTCCCTTTCAAGGGGAAACGGATTTTGAATCCGTCGCGTCTGCCAGTTCCGCCACACCGGCCGGTGTTCCGGACGGGCATTCTCGCGCAGAGCGAGGGAGTGGTCAATGTGGCGGGGAGCATGGGGGGAAGAAGAGAATGGAGAGAGGAAAATGGAGAGGTTGGGGGGCGAGGTTTTGGTGGCCGTGACCACCGTTGCTTCTGAAGGTCTGGGTCGCGGCGTTCGCCGCGATGGGATGGTCTGAGTCGCGGCATCCGCCGCGAGGGGATGGTCTGCGTCGCGGCGTTCGCCGCGATGGGAGGCCCCCACCACCATCGCTTCGCGATGGTCCCCCTCCCCCAGCGAAGCTGGGGGAGGATTGCGGAGAACGCTCCGCGTGGGGGAGGACTGCGAGGGGGGGGCGTGGGGGGCGCCTGCAACGCGGAGTGCTCTCCGCCCTCCACCCCCAGCACCCCTGGGGGAGGGGGACCATCGCGAAGCGATGGTGGTGGGGGCCTCCCATCGCGGCGAACGCCGCGACGCAGACCATCCCCTCGCGGCGGATGCCGCGACTCGGCCAATCCCCTCACGTCGCGTCTACCTTCCGCTCAGCAATTGCCCCACATCGCGATCAGGTATCCGATGTCCTCGGGCCCGGTCTTGCCGTCGCCGTCGAGGTCGCTGCAGCGGCCAAGCTGCTGCCACTCGCTGAGGAGGATCGTGAGGTCGCGGGCGTCGATCGTGTTCGAGTTGTCGAAGTCGCCGTCGCAGGTCGCGCTACATCCGTCGTCACAGACCGCACCGCAGAGATGTCGCGCGGAGTCGGCGCAGACGTAGTCCCACCCTCGGTCGCAACACGCGGGGTCGTAGGCGCACACGGTCGCCGAGCAGGTCGGGTCCTCGCAGCCGATGGCGTCGTGGGCGTGGCAGCAATCGCTCTCCGCCGACGGCAGCGCGTGTGCCCCGCCGACGAGCCCACCCACGATGAGCGTCGCCCACGCGAGAAGGTTCGGGGTGCGACGGGTCGTCGTGCGGGCAAGCGGCAAGGGCATGGAAGAATCCACGAAGAGGATTGGGGTGATCGGGCGCGGACGTGCGCCACGACGCGAGTGTCGCGGCGAGGATGTTCGCCCTCGACCTTGCTCGCGTTGCACCTGTCCTCGGGAATTCGCCAAAGGTCGCGCTCGCAGGGAAACCGATGCGTGCGCGTGCGTGCCTCACGACGTTCTCGGAGGTTGGACGCGTGCGCGCCCCATTCGGCGCGCCCTCGCGCGATGGCCGCGCACGACGCCGCTCGCAGGAGTGCCGAGAACTTCAACCCTTTCCTTGCGGCACCCGGAAGCGGGTGCTACTTTCGACGGAGATCGGCAAGGCCCTTATCCAGTGAGGCGCGCATGAGTCGGAAGACCGCGACGGTGGCCGGGATGTTTGTTTCGTTGGCGAGCCTCGCGAGTCTGGGTGACTCCGCATTGGGCATGACGACGCAGGGGGGGGCGGGCGGCTCGCCGAGCACGTCCGTCATTCCGCAGCTTCGCGCCTGCCGCGTCGAGACGCTGACCCTTCCGAACGTTCCGATCGAAGCGTCGAAGGACGAGATCCCCGAGACCTTCGAAACGACCGTCACACTCGGCGACGAGACGGTGCGCCTACGTCTTCACCGCCACTCGCTTCGCGCGCCAGACGCGACGCTCCTCGTCGACATCGGCAACAACACGCTCGTCCCGCAGCCCTTGCCGCCGGCGCGGACCTATCGCGGCGAAGTCATCGGCGAGCCCGGCTCGGGCGTTGCCGCGTCGCTCGTCAACGGCGGTTTCGTCGCGACGATCGAGCGCCCCACGCCCGATCACGGCGTCGATCGTTGGCACGTCGAGCCGCTCTCGAACCTGATCCTTCCGGCGGGCGTCGGCGATGCCACGTCGCTCGGCGGTGCGCACGTCTCGTATCGGGGTGACGACGTCCTCGCGAGCGGCGGCACCTGCGGCGTCGACACGATGCACTTCCAAGGTCTCGTGCGCCGTCCGCCGGCCGGCAACGGCGCGGGCTCGAATCCCGACCACGACCATGACCATGACCAGGGCCAGAGCCAGGGCCACGACCACCAGCCGGGCGGCGCCTCGGGCACCGGCGATCACGACCACGACGCGCACGGCACGACGACCGGCGGCGGTGAGAGTGGCGCCGGCGACGGCGGCGAAGGCGGCATCGCCGGAACCAACAAGTATCTCGCCGAGATCGCGTTCGACGCCGACTTCGAGTTCTATCAGAAGAACTCGAACTCGCTGACGATCACCGTCAACGACATCGAGACGGTGATGAACCAGGTCGAGTTCATCTACGACCGCGACGTCGACATCAATTACGAGTTCACGACCTTCGTCGTGCGCACGACGTCGACCGACCCGTACACGTCGACCAACTCCGACGACCTTCTGTGCGAGTTCCGCACGACCTGGAACGCGTCGCCCGAACTGTCGATCCAGCGCGAGGTCGCGCACCTCTTCACCGGCAAGGCGCTCGACGGCTCGACGATCGGCGTCGCGTGGCTCGGCGTCGTCTGCAACGAGCCGGGCACCGACTGCGGCGCCTTCGCGAACCTCGCGTACTCGCTCGTCGAATCGAAGTTCTCCGGCGCCACGCTCAACCAGCGCATCGCGCTCTCCTGCCACGAGCTCGGCCACAACTGGGGCGCCGCGCACTGCGACGGCCAGGGCGATTGCCACATCATGTGCTCGGGCCTCGGCGGCTGCGACGGCATCGCCGGCAGCAACCTCAAGTTCGGCGTGCCGGAAGTCGCGGACATCGTCGCGTACCGCAATTCCGCGACTTGCGACCTCGTCGTGCCTGCAACGCTGACGTTGCCCTTCTCGGAGACGTGGTCGTCGGCCTCGATTCCCACGGCGAAGTGGATCTACCTGAACGGCGCGTCGGTCTCAAGCTCCGCGACGAACGAGCCCAGCTCGCCGAATTCGCTGAACCTCGACACGACCGGCAGCACGCTCTACGAGGACGACGAGATCCGCAGCCACTTCATCGCGCTGAGCGGCGTCACGCAGGTCGTGACGTTCTCGTACTGGACGCAGCACAAGGGCGTCGACTCGGGCGAGACCCTCACCGTCGACTACCTCAACTCGAGCGAGGACTGGATCACGCTCAACACGATCGTGTCGAACGGCGTCGACGAGACGAACTTCACGCAGTGGTCGCACGTCCTCCCGAGCGACGCGAAGCACAACGAGTTCCGCGTGCGCTTCCGCGTCGACGGCAATGAGTTCACCGACGACTGGTACATCGACGACATCAAGGTCGAAGTCACGCCCCCCCCGGCGAACGACGACTGCTCGGGCGCGACCGTGATCGGCACGGGCACGACCGCCTGGTCGAACGTCGGCGCCACGACGAGTACGCCCGCCGCGCCGACCGCCTGCAACGACGGCAACGGCACCACGCTCGTCAACGACATCTGGTTCCGTCACACCGCGTCGTGCACCGGCACGCTCACGGCGACGACCTGCGGACTCACGACGCTCAACACGCGCCTCCTCGTCTATCCCGGCACCGCGTGCCCGACCTCGACGCTCACCGTGGCGTGCGACGACGACACCGCGGGCTGCGCGAACGGCACCTCGACCGTGAACTTCCCGGTGACGGCGGGCGTCACGTACTACATCCGCCTCGGCGTGATCTCGGGCTTCGGCACGGGCTCGCTGACGGTGTCGTGTCAGCCGTCGTGCCCCGACTCCGACGGTGACGGCATCTGTAACACCGTCGACAACTGCCCGTCGACGCCGAATGCTTCGCAAGCGGATGCCGACGGCGACAACGTCGGCGATGCGTGCGACGGCTGTCCGAACGATCCGAATAAGACGGCGCCGGGCGCCTGTGGCTGCGGCGTTCCCGACACCGACAGTGACGGCGACGGCACGCCGAACTGCGCCGACGGTTGTCCGAACGACCCGGCGAAGATCGCGCCGGGCACGTGCGGCTGCGGCACCGCCGACACCGATAGCGACGGCGACGGCACGCCGAACTGCAACGACGGTTGTCCGAACGATCCGGCGAAGACGGCGCCGGGCACGTGCGGCTGCGGCACCGCCGACACCGACAGTGACGGCGACGGCACCCCGAACTGCGCCGACGGTTGCCCGAACGATCCGGCGAAGACGTCGCCGGGCACGTGCGGCTGTGGCGTCGCCGACACCGACAGTGACGGCGACGGCGTTGCCAACTGCAACGACGGTTGCCCGAACGATCCGGCGAAGACGTCGCCGGGCACGTGCGGCTGTGGCATCGCCGACACCGACAGTGACGGCGACGGCACGCCGAACTGCAACGACGGTTGCCCGAACGATCCGGCGAAGACGTCGCCGGGCGCGTGCGGCTGTGGCATCGCCGACACCGATAGTGACGGCGACGGCACGCCGAACTGCAACGACGGTTGCCCGAGCGATCCGGCGAAGACGTCGCCGGGCGCGTGCGGCTGTGGCACCGCCGACACCGATTCCGACGGCGACGGCGCCGCGGATTGCATCGATGGCTGTCCGAACGACCCGGCGAAGACCTCGGCGGGCGCCTGCGGCTGCGGTGTCGCCGACACCGACGCGGACGGCGACGGCACGGCCGACTGCAACGACGGTTGCCCGAACGATCCCGCGAAGACCGATCCCGGCGCGTGCGGCTGCGGCGTCGCCGACACCGACACCGATGGTGACGGCACCGTCGACTGCGCCGACGGCTGTCCGACCGATCCGTTGAAGACCGCGCCGGGCGCGTGCGGTTGCGGCGTCGCCGACGCCGACAGCGATCGCGACGGCGTGGCCGATTGCCTCGACGGCTGCCCGACGGATCCGCTGAAGGCGGCCCCGGGCGCCTGCGGCTGCGGCGTGCCCGACGAAGACCTCAACGAGAACGGGATCCCCGACTGCAACGAGGCGCCGTGCGAGACCTCCGTCGACGCGGATCCGGCGGGTCAGACCGTCACCGCGTGCGAGCCGGTCGGCTTCACGGTGCTTGCAAGCGGCGAAGAGCCGCTCACCTATCAGTGGCGGAAGAATGGCGAGGCGCTCGTCGACGACGATCGCATCCAAGGTTCGACGAGCGCGACGCTCCTCATCGATCCCGTCCTTCGCGCCGACGCCGGCCTCTACGACGTTCTCGTCACGAGCGCCTGCGGCTCGAAGGCGCTTTCGGGCACAGCGGAGCTCGTGGTCGAACCGGCGGGCAACTGCTCGTGCGTGAAGATCGAGACCGACAGCGACGGCGACGGCGTGAGCGACTGCGACGACGGCTGCCCGAACGATCCGGCGAAGACGGTGCCGGGCGTCTGTGGCTGCGGCGTCGCGGATCTCGACTCGGACGGCGACGGCACCGCCGATTGCATCGACGGCTGCGCGAGCGATCCGTCGAAGACGGAGCCCGGCGCCTGCGGTTGCGGCGTGCCTGAGGTCGACTCCGACGGCGACACGGTCCTCGATTGCGACGACGTGTGCCCGGGCTTCGACGACCTCGTCGACACGGACAACGACGGCATCCCCGACGGCTGCGACGTGCCCGAATGCCCGGTCGACCTGAACGGCGACTTGGTGATCGACGGCGGCGACCTCGCGATCATTCTCGGATCGTGGGGTTCGTGCGCCGCGTGCGAGGCCGACCTCGACAACGACGGCGTGGTCGGCGGAAGCGACCTGGCGCTGGTGCTCGGCTCGTGGGGCGCGTGCCCCTAAGTGACGCCTGCAACGCGGAGCGCGCTCTGCGATCCTCCCCCAGCTCCGCTGGGGGAGGGGGACCATCGCGAAGCGATGGTGGTGGGGGCGTCCCGCGATCTGTCTCGGCTCTCTGTCTCGGCTTTCTGTTCCACCCCCTCCGTCATCGCTGGCGCGATGCCACCTCCCCCACGTTCGTGGGGGAGGAGTCAGAGGCCGCGCCTGCAACGCGGAGCGCGCGTTCTGCAATCCTCCCCCAGCTCCGCTGGGGGAGGGGGACCATCGCGTAGCGATGGTGGTGGGGGCGTCGCGATCTGTCTCGGCTCTCTGTCTCGGCGTTCTGTTCCACCCCCTCCGTCATCGCTGGTGCGATGCCACCTCCCCCGCGGTCGCGGGGGAGGATTCCAACCAGCGCCTGCAACGCGGAGCGCGTTCTGCAGTCCTCCCCCAGCTCCGCTGGGGGAGGGGGGCCATAGCGAAGCGATGGTGGTGGGGGCGGCGCCGTCCGTAATATTAGGAGGGCTCATTGAGCAGAGACTGAGACGAGTCGCGTCGACAGAGACAAGAAGAAAGCCGAGACCGAGACGGAGACGGATAGAGCCCCAGCGCCACCCGCGCCTCCCACCGCCGCCGGGGCCTAGAGGAGTTCCCAGCTTTCGCTCGCCCTGACGGCTCGTCCCGGCCGATCTTTTTCGTCGTATGTCCCTCCTCCACGACCTCGCTGTCGGCGTACTCGCGGGATCCCTCGGCGCTGGCGCACTCGCCGCAGATCGCTTCACGCTTGGCGTGCCCAGCGACGCCCCCGACACCATCGAGCTCGCCGTCCTCCTCGACGGCACGCCGACCACGCTCGCGCTCACGCGGCGCTCGATGCGGTCGCCCGACGCGCGGCTCTTCGTCGATCGCGGAACCGGTCGGCTCGAGGAGGCGCCCTTTCCGCGCGCCCGCACCTATCGCGGCGAGATCGTCGGCGAGCCCGGAGCCATGGTCGTCGCGTCGATCCTGCATGACGGCCTCGTGGCGATCGTCGAGCGCGGCAACGGGGAGCGCCTCTTCATCGAACCCGCGTCGCGTGCCGATCCCCTCGCGCAGCCCGGCGAGCATCGCGCCTATCGCGCGGCCGACGCCGGTCCCGTGCCCGGCACCTGCGGAAGCGACGACCTCGAGCAACCGTGGCTCGGGAATCGCGCGCGCCCCGCCGACGGCGGCATCGCCGGCGCGACGACGTACCTCACCGACATCGCGTTCGATGCCGACTACGAGTTCTTCCAGAAGAACGCGAGCTCCATCGACTTCACCGTCGCCGACATCGAGTCGATCATGACGCAGGTCGAGTTCGTCTACACGCGCGACGTCGACATCGCCTACGAGATCAGCGCGATCGTCGTGCGCACCTCCGCGAGCGATCCGTACACGGCGACCGCCGCGAGCGACCTCCTCTGCGAGTTTCGCACGCAGTGGAACGGCAACGCGGAGGTCGACATCAAGCGCGACGTCGCACACCTCTTCACCGGCAAGAACCTCGATGGCACGACGGTCGGCCTCGCGTGGATCGAGGCGGTGTGTCAGGACATCGCGAGCGTCTGCGCCGGCAGCGTCGGCGACACCGGCTACTCCCTCGTCGAATCGAAGTTCGGCGGTGCAACGGTGAGTCAGCGCGTCGCGCTCTCGTGCCACGAGCTCGGGCACAACTGGGGGGCGACGCACTGCGACGGGCTCGGCGACTGCCACATCATGTGCGCGACGATCGGCGGCTGCGACGGCATCACCGGACTCAACCTGAAGTTCGGCGCGACCGAGGTCGGGCAGATCGTCGCCTATCGCAACTCCGTGGCCTGCGACCTCGCGCTCGCGGCGCCGCTCACGATTCCCTTCAGCGAGCCCTTCGCGGTCTCGCTCTCGTCGTCCACGTGGGTCTTCAACGACGGCGCGAGCACGTCGCTCAACGCGACGAATGAACCGAGCGCCGCGTACTCGCTCAATCTCGACTCGTCGGGCAGCGGCCTCTACGCCGACGATGACATCCGCACCAACGCGATCCTCGCGGCTGCAACGCCGTCGGTGACGCTGTCGTTCGCGACCCAGCACAAGGGCGTCGAAGCGGGGGAGACGCTCGTCGCGGAATACTGGTCGTCGGCGGAGGAGTGGGTCGCCGCGGTCACGGTGACGTCGACGGGCACCGATCAGACGTCGTTCGTCGCACAGCAGGTCGTCCTGCCGGCGAACGCGTCGCATGACGGGCTGCGCATCCGGTTCCGCGTCGACGGGAACGAAACCAACGACGATTGGTATGTGGATGACGTATCGGTCGTGCCGACCGTCACGTGCACCGGCGATCTCGACACCGACGGCGACGTCGACGCCGACGACCTCGCGGTGCTCCTCGGCGGATGGGGAGCGTGCCCCGGATGCCCGGGCGATCTGAACGACTCAGGGGCGGTGAACGGGCAGGACATCACGCTCCTCCTGGCGGTATGGGGACCCTGCGACTGACGGCGTCCCCCATCGACGGAAATTCGCTTCAGGGGAACGAGCCCGCGCGAGAAGATTCGTCAGGCGCGGCGGTCTCGTGTTTCGCTAGCGCTCACGGTGCGGAGGAGGCAGCGTTGCCGTCGATGTGCGGCGGGCAGCCTCATGCACCGATCACCGAAAGGCTGTTGGCCATGGGCTCGAAGATCCACGTACTCGCATCCGTCGCCGTCTCCGGATTGGCGGCGGTCTCGCACGCCGACATCGTGAAGAGCGTGTACCTCAACGCGCAGACCTATCACTACAAGGTCTATCACATGCCCGACTTCGACCAGAAGCGGCAGGTCGCCTCCGGCGTTCCGGGGCTGCCGGGCAGCGGCGCGATGTACTGCGTGCCGACGTCGACCTACAACCTCTTCTGCTACGCGGCGAATCACGGCTTTCCGTTCTTCGAGGACGCCAACGTCAACTGGCAGTCGCCTTCGCTCTACAACTACGTCACCGGTCGTCTCATCGATCTCGGCGGCGCGATGTCGTGCGACGCGCAAGACGGCACGAACGGCGCTGGCTGGGTTAACGGCATCGACTCGTGGATCGAGGACTACAACGCCGGGCTCCTCTGCCACACGCACTACTGGAATACGAGCGACTACACCGTCCGCGCCGACCGCGTGGCGAAAAAGGCGGCGTCGGGCTCAATCGTCGCGTTCGCCTACGGGCGCTACAGCATCATCGGCGACTTCGGCGGGTTCCCGCTCCTCATGCGCACCGGCGGTCATGCCGTGACGCTGACCGAAGCATTCCGCGTCGGCTCGCTCGCCTACTTGCGCTATCGCGATCCGGCCGACGACGTCTACAACAGCACGCAGTCGACCTTCGTGAGTAAGGAAGTCTCGAGCACCGACTTCACCTTCGCGACCGCGCCGTTTCCCGGCGCGCTGCGCACGGTGACCGCGATCGACTATCCGTCGTCCGACGGCAACGTCCGGCTCATCGACGAGTTCGCGTGCATCCGGCCGATCTACTTCATGAGCTTCCTCAACACCGGCGGCGGAACCCCGACCTGGAAGCTGAAGTCGGTGATCGCTGGAACGTTCGGCGCGGCGCCGGCCGAGATCACGCTTGCGTCGCCCGCGTTCGGTATCGCCGATCTCGCGATCGACGCCGACGGTGACGACGCGGTGGTCTTGGTCAACGTTGCAGCCGCGACCGGCGCGACGCAGCTGCGCCGCGTCGACACCGTGACGGGCGAGTCGACGCCGCTCGGTGGGTTCAACACGCTGAAGCGGTTCGCGGTCGGCCGCACCGGCCGGATCTATGCCCACGACGGCGACAAGATCTACTGCATCCTTCCTGACGGCGCGCTCGATGCCGCCGTGAGCAACGTCAACGCGCCGACCGCGATGGCGTACGACGACGAGAACGACGACGTCCTCATTCTCAGCGTTGCACAGCGGCGGATCACGCGCCTCGACAAGACGCTCGCCCAGATCTCGACGTTCACCGTGCCGCCGGGCGTCCCGATGTCGGGCGACGGGTCGGTGATCGTGAACCCCTTCGACGGCGCCGTGTACTTCCTCACCGACGGCAGCAACACGATCTTCCGGCTCCTCGGCACCGGCGCGAACCCGGTGCTCACGTCGTTCACCGTGCCCGGCGTGACCTCGCCGAAGGGGATCGGCGCGGGTGACCGCGGCGAGCTTTACGTCACGGTCGGAGGTCTCGCGAAGTGCCTGCGGAAGAACCGCGCCGGCGCGTGGGAGATCGACACGACGTCGCCCTTCCACAACGTTGCGGCCGCTCCGCGTTTCAGCCCGCTGCGGAGCCGCACGAACTTCGACCCCGCGATCCACAACGGTCCGGAGTGGAAGAACATTCCGGTCGACGAACTCCTCCCGATCGGCGTGCCCGTCGCCGATTGCGTCGGCGACCTCGACGGCGACAGCGACACCGACGGCGCCGATATCGCGCGACTCCTCGGCAACTGGGGCTCGAGCGACCTGAATAGCGACATCACCGGCGACGGCATCGTGGACGGCGCCGACCTCGCGGCCCTCCTCGGCAGCTGGGGGCCGTGCGAGTGAGAGACGTGTCGGAACGGGGTGCGGCGGCCCCCCCAATCGGTCTCGGCTTTCGGTCTCGGCTTTCTTCTTGTCTCTGTCCGCTCGTCTCGTCTCGATCTCCGCTCTCTCGTCTCGCGCCACGTCTGAAGACGAGAAGAGAGACCAGTGAATAGAGACTGAGACGAGACACGTCGACAGACGAGACGGAGACGGATGGAAAGCACCCCCTCCGTCATCGCTGGCGCGATGCCACCTCCCCCACGTTCGTGGGGGAGGAGTCAGAGGCCGCGCCTGCAACGCGGAGCGCGCGTTCTGCATCCTCCCCCAGCTCCGCTGGGGGAGGGGGACCATCGCGAAGCGATGGTGGTGGGGGCGGCTCCGCATCTGTCTCGGCTTTCGGTCTCGGCTTTCTGACAACCCCCCTCCGTCATCGCTGGCGCGATGCCACCTCCCCCACGTTCGTGGGGGAGGAGTCAGAGGGCGCGCCTGCAACGCGGAGCGCGCGTTCTGCAATCCTCCCCCAGCTTCGCTGGGGGAGGGGGACCATCGCGAAGCGATGGTGGTGGGGGCGGCTCGCGATCTGTCTCGGCTCTCCGTCTCGGCTTTCTGTTCCGCCCCCGCCGTCATCGCTGGCGCGCTGCCACCTCCCCCCCGTGCGTGGGGGAGGAGTCCGAGGGCGCGCCTGCAACGCGGAGCGCGTTCTGCAATCCTCCCCCAGCTTCGCTGGGGGAGGGGGACCATCGCGAAGCGATGGTGGTGGGGGCGGC
>JAEUIT010000016.1 GCA_016795035.1 Phycisphaerae bacterium
CGCGGTCGATGCCGACGCGCACGAGGTCGCGGATCGCGGCGTCGAGCTTGCCCGGGTCGACGACGAGCACGACGTCCTTCGCGGGATCGACGTAGGAACCGGCGACCGTCGGGAAGCTGTTGTCGAGCGGCGTGAAGAGCGCGCCTCGCACGTGGCCCTGGCGGAAGTCGCTCCACGAGCGCACGTCGAGGACCTGCGCGTCGCCTGCAACGCGGAGAAGCTCCTGTCCGTCGATCTTCTTCGGCTTCGGCAGGTCGCCGAGGACGGCCGGACCGTCGCGATTCTCCTTCTTCATCCGTGCGAAGTACGTCGGCGGTTCGGGCTGGCCCTCGAGGATGAAGTCGACGAATCGAAGTTCCTCGTTTGCGAGGCGAAGCGCCGGATTGAAGCGGCGCTCGTAGCCGACGGTCGACTGCGGCACTGCGCCAAGCGCCTTGCCGCAGGCGCTGCCGGCGCCGTGCGCCGGCCACACCTGGAGCCAGTCGGGAAGGTCGGCGAGGAAGCGCCGCGCGCTCTTCCAGAGCGCGTGCGCCGAGGGCTTCGCGATACCTTCGACGCCCGCGGCGCTCTCAAGAAGGTCGGGCCGTCCGAGATCGCCGACGAAGACGAAGTCGCCGGTCACGATGCCCATGGGCTCGTTCGCGCCGCCGCCTTGGTCAACGACGAGATAGCACATGTGTTCGGGCGTGTGGCCCGGCGTGTGCATCGCGGTGAAGCGGATGTTGCCGATGACGAACGAGTCGCCGTCGCGCAGTTCCCTGTGCGAGTACGAGCCCGCGTAGGAGCCGCCGCCGCGCTTCTGGTTGAGCCAGCGCGACGACCAGTCGGGCGCGCCCATCGCGGAGACGTAGACCGTCGCGCCGCGCTCGGCGAACTCGCGGGCGCCCGAGAGGAAGTCCGCGTGAATGTGCGTCTCGGCGACGGCGACGATGCGCAGGCCGTTCTGCTTGGCAACGTCGAGATAGCGATCGATGTCGCGTTCGGGATCGAAGATGATCGCTTCGCCGGTCTTCTGGCAGCCGATCAGGTAGGCAGCCTCGGCGAGGCGCGGGTCGTAAATCATGCGGAAGAACATGGAAACCTCCTACGTTGCAAGACAGGCGGCGTGATTCACGACGCGCGTCGGCGGTGCTTCTTCTTGGCGGCGGCGCCGCCGCTTTCCCGGGCGATCTCGGCGAGGACGAGGCGCCGCACTTCCGGCGCGAGCTCGGCGTCGCGGGCGGCGTGGCGACAGGCGTCGAATCCGAGGTCGAGTGACGCAAAGACGGTTCGGCATCGTTCGCACACGAGCTCGTCCTGCACGGGGAATGCGACGCCGTGATCGAGCGCTTCCATCTTCGCCCGCAGAAGGTCCATGCACATGCGACGTTCATAGACCGCAGGCGGGACGTGGACGCGCTTGGCGTCGGCGAGGAGCGCGGCGCGAAGCATGAAACGGCCGCGGTGAATGCGAGTCTTCACCGTGGCGACCTTGAGGCCGAGGATGTGCGAGATGTCCTCGAGCGGCAACTCCGCGATGTCCTTCAGGACGACCGCGAGACGGAAGGGCGTCGGCAACTGCGAGATCGCCTCGTTCAGCTCTTCGCGCGCCTCGGCCTGCAACGCCTTGCCTTCGGGCGTGCGCGGATCGTCGGGCACATGCGCGAGCTTCGGCTCGGAGAACGGCATCACTTCGTCGCTCGACCATGTCTTCTCGCGGCGACGGCGCTTGCGCCGTATCGCCCGGCCCGCAGCGCGCACCGCGATGCGATAGAGCCAGGTGCCGGGATCGGAGTCGCCGCGGAAATTCCTCCACGTGCGATACGCCGCGATGAAGGTCTCCTGCACGATGTCGTCGGCTTCGGCGACCGTCCCCACGATGCGCCGCGCGACTGCGTGCACCATGCCGCCATACTCGCGCATGAGAAGCGGAAGCGCGTCGTCAGCTGGCGTGCCGGCACGGATCGGGATTCGAGCGCGGCGAAGCGCCGAGCGAGCGGTAGCGGAGGACATCAGTCGCGTCACGGTACCACTCCCGGAAACGAAACGACCGCGCCGCGCGAGGCGCGGCGCGCCAACCCTAGAAAGAAACGACCGCGCCGCGCGAAGCGTGGCGCGCCCAACCCAAAAAAGAAACGACCGCGCCGCGCGAAGCGCGGCGCGGTCGCATGTCGGTTTTGCGACACTCAGCGCGCGGGGAGCTTGGTCAGGACCTTGTCGACGAGCCCGTACTCGAGCATCTCGCTCGAGGTCAGCCACTTGTTCCGCTCGCAGTCGTCGGCGATTCGCGCCTTCGGCTGGCCGGTCTGCTCGGCGTAGATCGTGTAGAGCTGGTCGCGCATGCGGAGGATGTGGCGTGCCTCGATCTCGAGGTCGGTGGCCTGTCCCTCAAGCACGCCGCCCAAGAGCGGCTGGTGCATCAGGTTCTCCGAGTTCGGCAGGGCGTACCGCTTGCCCTTCGTCCCGGAGCAGGCGATGACCGAGCCCATGCTCGCGGCCTGCCCGATGATGTAGGTGGCGACCTCGCAGGGAATGAAGCGCATCGTGTCAACGATGCCCAGTCCGCTCGTGACGCTACCGCCGGGCGAGTTCACGTACAGCGAGATCTCGGAGCGAGAGTCCTCGTTCGCGAGGAAGAGAAGCTGTGCAACGACGAGATTCGCCATCTGGTCGTTGACCGGACCGCCCAGGAAAATGATGCGATCGTTCAGAAGTCGCGAGTAGATGTCGTACGCGCGTTCGCCGCGGCCGGTCTTCTCGATGACGATGGGGATGAGAGTCATATTGGGATTCAGGAGTCAGGATTGAGGAGTGAGGAGTCAGTGGTGAAGAATCGAGGCGTCAGGCGGTCAGGCGAGAGTCGGCGTCGTTTCTGTTGCCACTCACTCCTGGCTCCTGACTCCTGACTCCTACTTCTTCGCCGTCTTATCCGGGAACGTCGCCACCTCGTCGACGAGGCCGTACGCCTTCGCCTCGTCGGCGCTGAAGAACCTGTCACGCTCGCCATCCTTCTCGACGCGCTCGACCGGCTGGCCGCAGTGACGCGCGATGATCTCGTTGAGCGTGCGCTTCGCCTTGATGATCTGCTCGGCCTGGATCTGGATGTCCGTCGTCTGTCCCGTCACGCCGCCGTAGGGCTGGTGGATCATGACCTTCGCGTGCGGAAGGATCATGCGCTTGCCCTTGTGGCCGGCGGTGAGAAGCACGGCGCCGCCGGAGTACGCGCGGCCGATGCAGTACGTCGCGACTTCGCTCGAGATGAACTGCATCGTGTCGTAGATCGCCAGCGTGTCGTCGACCGAGCCGCCGGGGCTATTGATGTAGAAGTTGATGTCCTGGCCGCGGCGCTGATTCTCGAGATACAGCATCTGCATCATCACGCGGGCGGCAGACGCATGGTTGATCTCGCCGACGAGGAAGACGACGCGGTTCTCGAGGAGAAGCTCGTCGATCGTCATCTCGCGGGTGCGCTGGTACGCGATGCTCGCAACGACGTCGTACGGCAGCGGACCGGCGTGCGTCGGGTGCGCGTACGGCTGAACGGACTGCGAAGGAACCTGAAGCCGAGTGTCGGGCATGGGTCGTGGTCTTTCCGAGGAGGAAGGGCCGGATGATACGGCGGTCGCTTATCGGCACGCGGCCTCAAAGGCTTCCGCGAATCTCATGAGACGCGCAGCAGTCGCGCGGTCGGTGCCGTTCTCGCTCACTCCGGCGCGCCGAACTCGATGCCCAAATCGGCCTCGCGGATCGGTTGCGGCCCGCGCGTGCCGTCGGCGTCGTCGGGCGGGCCGCGGTCGGGGAGGCGGATCGCGATGGTCGTGCCCTCGGTGCCGGTCGAGGTCACGTCGATGGTGCCGCCGTGCTGTTCGACGAGCTTCTTGCTCACCGCAAGGCCGAGGCCGGTGCCGCGCTGGCCTTTCGTCGAGGCGAATGGCTCAAAGAGTTTCGGCTTCAGCGTCTCGGCGATGCCCGGCCCGTTGTCGCGCACGCTGATCTCGCATTGACCCGACTCGACCACCCAGCGCGTGGCGAGGACGACATGCCCGCTGCGCTCGGGCACGCACTCTATGGCGTTGGCGACGAGATTGATGACCGCCTGATGGATCGCGTCGGGGTCCATGCGGATGGCGGGCAGGCCTTCGTCGAGGTCGAGGTCGAGGCGCGCCTTCTTGCGATGCGCCGCGGGCGTCATGAGAAGCGCGATCTCGCGCACCAGTTCGTTCGGCGCGCAGGACACGAGGTCGAGCGAGCGCTCCTTCGCGTACGCCAGCATGTTGCGCGTGAGCGAGTGGATGCGGTCGAGGTTGCGGGCGAGGATCGTCCAGCCTTCGTTCGCCATCGCCACGTCGCCGCGCGAGAGCGCGAGTTCGACGGCGTCGGCGCCGCCGCGCAGCGCCTGCAGGATGTTCTTGATCGAGTGCGAGAGCGTCGCGACCGTCTCGCCCATCGCCGCGAGGCGCTCGCGCGCGATCGCGGCGCCGACGAGCTCGCCGTGCCGGAGAAGAAGGCCAAGATGCACGCCGACCGCCTGCAACAGCCGCAGATGGCGCTCGTCGAACGCGCCGCGCGTCATTGCGCGGTCGACCCACAGCGCGCCGAGCGTGCGCTCGGGCGTGCGCACGGCAACGCAGAGCGCGCTCGACGGTTCCGGCGCATCGGCCGACGTCACGACCGTGAGCAATCCGATGGCGTCGCGCGTGGCCTCTTCGACGGCGGTGAAGGGAATCGGCGGCGGCGCGACGCCGGGCGTGGAGTCGATCGCCTGGACGTTCGCCGCGCCTGCAACGGGGAGAACGAATGCGGCGCGATCGGCGCCGAACTCCTCGCGCACGAGTTCGAGCGCGCGGGCGAGAAGCCGCGGGCGATCGTTGGCGTCGTCGGTGAGCGACGCCAGATCCTGCAGGAGACGGAAGCGCGGATCGGCGACCGCCGGCGCGTTCGCGGGCAACCGCGCCTCCACCGCCGCGGCCGCGGGCGTGCTCACGGCGTGCGCGGGAAGTGCGTCGTGCGGCAACGCCGCGTCTTCGGCCAGGACGAAGAGCGTGTCGCCGCACCGAATGCGATCGCCGGCGGCGAGCTCCACGCGCTCGAGCACCGGACGCCCGTTCACGAACGTGCCGTTGCTCGATTCAAGATCGCGCAGAAACCACGCGCCGCCGTCGGGCGTGAGTTCCGCGTGTCGGCGGCTCACGCTCTTGTCGGTGATCGCGATCGCCTCGGTCGAGCGCCCGATGAGCTGCGGCTCGTCGATCGGCAGCGCGAAGCGCTTTCCGGCGTCAGGACCTTGGAGAACGTGAAGAACAAGCATCGTCCGCTTCCGAACGCGATCGTAGGGCATCGGCGAGTTCGCGAACGGACTGCAATCCGGTACGGTGTTCCGGTCCCGCAACGGGTCGCACGCCTATGGCCAAGTCCGCCGCTCCAGCCCTGTTCGACGCCTCGATGCGCGTCTGCGTTCTCCACGGGAAGGACGGTTACCTCCAGTCGGAGCACCTGAAGCGCCTGCGCCAAGCGCTTGAGGCGAAGTTCGGCGGCTTCGACGAGTTCAGCTTCGACGGCGCGACGGCGTCGCTTGCGACGGTGCTCGACGAGCTGCGGTCTTGGGGATTGGTCCAGAGCCACAAGCTCGTCGTCGTCAACAACGCCGACGCCTTCCTCGGCGTCGAGGAACGGCGGCGGGCGGTCGAGCGGTACGTCGAAGATCCGATGGCCGACGCCACGCTCCTCCTCCGCGCGAACACGTGGCGACCGGGCAACCTCGACAAGCTCATCGACAAGGCGGGCGGCGGCATCATCAAGTGCGAGCCGCCCGACGACGAGAAGGCCGAGGACTTCTGCGAGCGCCGGGCCGCGAAGCACCACGGCATCCCGATCGACCGGGAGGCGGCGGCGCTTCTCGTCGACCGCATCGGCAACGACCTCGCGCGGCTCGACAGCGAACTCGGGAAGCTGGCCGCGACGGTCTGCGACCGGCCGGAACCGCGGATCACGCGAAACGACGTCGCCGAGATGGTCGGCGTCTCGCGCGAGGAGCAGGCGTGGGTCATCCAGGACGCGCTCCTCACCGGCAAGCCCGATGTTGCCCTTCGCACGCTGCGCGAGTTGCTTGAGGTCGCGCAGGTCGAGGAACAGATGATCGTCTGGTCGATGACCGAGGTCAGCCGCAAGATCCACGACGCCTCGCGGCTCTTCGCCCAAGGCGAGCCGGAGTTCGCGATCGGGAAGGCGCTCAAGCTCTGGGGCTCGACCCAAGGGCCGATCCTGCGCCTCGGCCGGGCGCTGTCGCCCTCGGTGGCGGCGCGACTTCTCGAGGCCGCCATCGGCATCGACCTCAACGTGCGCCGCGGCGTCACCCGCGACCTCTCGCGCCGTCTTCAAGGTTTTGCGGTCGAGATGACCGATACGTTCCGTCGCTGACGGTTCGGTGGAACCGCGCCGTCGCGAAACGGAACCCGCGGTTGGCGCTTGTCGCCGCATGGGCCGTGCCTTCTGAAGGCAGGGGAGATCGAAGCCTGGCGAACCGCGGAAGACGCGTGTCTTTCGACGTGCTTGCGGGCTACCCGATCTGGACGGCAGGAGGCTGTCCGTGGTTCGTGCGACTCTTCCTTCACGCTTCTCATACTCGCTGACCCTCTCGCTCGCCGGCGTCGCGCTCGTCACCGTTCTCGGCTGCGTCTCGTCGGGCGAGAAAGCCAGCGATGACCGTCCGTCGCAAGCGGCGTCGTCCCGCAACGCGGAGTTGACCGACCCGCGCGGCGACGTGCGCGTGAGTCTTCCGTCGGAAGCCCGCACGCCGCCGACGAGTCGTCCGGTCGACCCCGTGCGCGACGAGACCGACGCTCCGCCCGACGTCGGCACGCTCGCCGGCATCCAGGCCGAACTGGCGCAATCCGCCGGCGAACTCCAGACGCGCCTCGAGGCGGCCGTTCGGAAGGAAGCCGCGGCCAAGCGCAGCCAGCCCGAGCCCGAGCGTACGCTCGCCGCGCGCGAGCCGGCAAGCCCGCCCGCCAGCCCGACCGCCAGCCCGACCGCCAGCCCGCCTGCAACGTCGAGCGCCGCGCTGCCGAGCGATCCGAAGGCGCTCGCGCAGGCCATCGTGAACGGCCTCAAGTCTGGCGCGACGAAGGACTCCGGTCCCGTCGTCGCGGCGCTTCTTGCGGCGTCGAACGCGCTCGAGCATCCCGACGCCCCCTTCGACGTGAACGCGTACACCGGCCTCTCGGCCGACGATCGCGAGCTCGTCATGCGCTTCCGCGAGAGTTGCGTGGCGATCGGCCGCGACGCCCGCGGAAACGCGGCGACGGCGCCGACGACGGCGGCTGCAACGACGAGCGCGCCGCCCGCAGTCACGCCGGCGCCTGCAACGCCGAGTGCGGCGCCGGCCGCGCAGCCGTCGAAGAAGCCGCTCGCGATTCCCCGCTTCGATCTCGCGACGCGCGTCGACGGCTACGGCAAGCTCACGCCCGTGAGCGATCGCCGATTCCTTCCCGGCAAGCCCACGCAGGTGATCCTCTACGTCGAGGTCGCGGAGTTCGACAGCGAGCGCGACGAGCGGGCCGGGGAATGGCTCACGACGCTTGCGTCGAAGGTCGCGATCTTCGCGAAGCATGACGGCACCGAAGTCTGGACCCGCGACTGGCAGGCGGTCACCGATCGCAGCGCCGTGAAGCGGAGCGAGTTCTTCATCTGCGAGAAGGTCACGCTCAGCGAGTACCTCACGGTCGGGACCTACGTCATGAAGGCGAGCGTGCGCGACGAGAAGACGGGCGCCGTCGCCGAGAAGAGCCTCGAGTTCCAGGTCGTCGCCGATCCGAGCCTCGCGGCGAAGTGACGCGTCCCGTCGGCCACGTCCGCGCCGTACGCTAGCGGCCCTATGGTCACGACGGCTTCGGCGGACTTCTTGGCGCTCGAGGGCCTTTCGGCCGACGAGCTGCGCTCTTGGATCGACGAGGCCGAGGCGATGCTGCCCTTCGCGACCGGCGCGCGGCCCATCGCGTCGCCGGCGCCGCTGGCGGGCAAGCTCGTCGCCAACATCTTCTTCGAGGACTCGACGCGCACCCGCTGCTCGTTCGAGATCGCGGCGAAGCGCCTCGGCGGCGACGTCACGAACCTCGGCGCGTCCGGCTCGAGCGCGAGCAAGGGCGAGACGCTCCTCGACACCGCCCGCAACATCGAGGCGATGGGCGTCGATGCGATCGTCGTCCGCTGCGCGATCTCGGGCGGCGCGCTCATGCTCGCGAACGCGCTCGACGTGCCGGTCATCAACGCCGGCGACGGGCGCCACGAGCACCCGACGCAAGGCATCCTCGACCTCCTCACGCTGCGTCGCCACTTCGAGGAGATGCACCGCAGCGGGAGCTTCGCCGGGCGCACGGTCGCGATCGTCGGCGACGTGATGAATAGCCGCGTCGCGCGGTCGGCGACCCATGGCCTCGTCACGCTTGGAGCCCGCGTCCTCCTCGTCGGCCCGCCGACCCTCGTGACGAAGGACTTCGAGTCGCTCGCCGGCGCCGGGGCGGGCTCGATCGAGGTCGCGCACGCGCTCGACCCGCACCTCGGGCATCTCGACGCGATCATGATGCTCCGCATCCAACTTGAGCGCGCGGCCGGCGGGGCCATCGCCGCCGACTACCGCTCGCAGTACGGGCTGACCGAAGCGCGGGCGGCACGCCTGCCGGAACGCTGCGCGATCCTGCACCCGGGACCGGTCAATCGCGGCGTCGAGATCGACGACCGCGTCATGGACGACCGCCGCCTGAGCCGGATCCTGACCCAAGTGACCGCCGGCGTCGCCACCCGCATGGCGGTGTTGCGACGGCTCTTGGCCGGACGCTGACCCCGCAGGTCATGCCGGCGCGCCCAAGAACTTCTGTCGCAGTTTCCGGCTCTTCTCAACTTCACTCCCGCGCGTGTCCGATGAACGACCGGTAACGAACCGGCGCGGTCCTCGCGTCGTTTCGTCGTGTCGAGCGTCGCTTCCATCCCTCAACGGGCGACGTCCGGACCTTTGTGAAGGAGAGCAGCGTGAGCACTCAGCGTTGGTTGAGCGTCCCATTCCGCCGCGCCGCCCAGCAGGCTGCCAAGCGGGCCATCACCCGGCTGGTCGGCTGGACCGCCGGCATCGTGGCGCTGGTGGCATTGAGCGGATGCGAAACGATGTCGTGGTTCGATCCGAGCCGTACCGGCTACTTCGAATTCACGCCGACCACGCTCCCCGTCCTGAGCCGCATCGACGTCGTCGAGCCCGAAGTCAGTTCGTGGTCGAAGTCGGTGCCGCCCTCATTCGAGGATCTTCAGCCCGGCGAACTTCAGTACCGGCTCGCGGCCGGCGACGAAGTGCGCGTCGAGGTGTTCGAGCTGGTGTCGCCTGGCCAGACGGACGTCGCGCTTCGCGTCGTCGATCCGAGCGGAACGATCCGCCTGCCCACGATCGGTGAAGTGACGGCGGGCGGCCTGACCGTCGCACAGCTCCAGAACGAGATCGAGGATCGGCTGCGCGGCTTCCTCAGCGATCCGATCGTCTCGGTCGTCCTCGAACGCGGTCAGGGATTCAACTTCGTCATCTACGGTGCCATCAGCGGCACCGGCGTCTACAGCCTCACGCGCCCCGACTTCCGACTCATGGACGCGCTCGCCCTCGCCGGCGGCACGTTCAGCACGACGGAGAACGTCTACGTCATTCGGTCGGCTCCGCTCGAGAACTCGCTTTCGCCCTCGTACGGCGACACCGGCCTCAAGCGCCCCGATGCGAGCGGCCCGGCGAAGTCGCCCGATGCGAAGCCCGTCGACATCGAGGACCTGATCAACAAGCTGCCCGGCGGCGATCAGAAGCCGGCCGACGATCCGAACGCACCGAAGTCGCCGAGTCCCGGCATGCTCGGCCCGCGTTCGCAGGACGGCACGAAGCCCCCGGTCGACATCGACGACCTCCAGACCACGCAGCCCACGACGGCCCCGACGCCGCAGACCGAGCGCCCTGGCGTGCCCAACAGCTCCGGCTGGACGTGGGACACCGAGAAGCAGATCTGGGTGCGCTCCCCGAATGCGACCGGCATGTCGCCCGGCGCCGGCGACCAGACGCCGCCGAAGATGACCGAGCCGCAGATGTTCGCGACCCGGATCATCCAGATCGATTACGACCGCCTTGCCCGCGGCGACAGCAACCTCAACATCGTCGTTCGTCCGGGCGACCGCATCTATGTCGACCCGCCGCTCGTGGGCGTCGTCTACATCGGTGGTGAAGTCAGCCGGCCCGGCGTGTACGAGCTTCCCCAGACGGGCGGCAAGCTCACCCTCAGCCGTCTCGTCGACGCCGCCGGCGGTCTTTCGCAGCTTGCGATTCCCGAGCGCGTCGACCTGATCCGCCGCGTCGGTCCGGGCCGCGAAGCTGCGATCCGCGTCAATCTTGGTGCGATCCGCCTTCGATCCGAGCCTGACATCGTGATGAAGCCCGACGATCACGTCCTGATCGGCACGAACTTCTTCGCCACGCCGCTCGCGGTCATCCGTAACGGCTTCCGCATGACCTACGGCTTCGGCTTCCTCCTCGACCGTAACTTCGGTAACGACGTCTTCGGTCCGCCGCCGACCAACGTCCTTGGCGAGTAATCGCAGTTCCCGCACCGCACACGCCGTCGGTGGCTCGGATTTGAGCCACCGACGGCGTTTCGTTCCCGTCGAGGTCCTGCTGGCGAACGGAGTTGCGAGTCCTCCGAACCAGCCGGTCGAAATCGCGTACCTTCCACACGCCGTTCCGCCGCGGAACGCCGCCAATCGTGCGGCGGCGCCGCTGCCGCCGCCGAACGATGGACCGCTTGGACCGTACGACCGCACGGATCGCGGGTCGCCCATCGATTGCGTCGTCTCGCCCCTGCGGCGGCGCCCGTGATCGAGGACGACAGACTCGGACGATTATCAGGCGTTCGACGAGAGGAGTTCAATCGGCACAGGTGGCTGGCCGATGGAGGGCGATCGGTGTCCGTGTGCCGATAGCCGACGCGGACGGCGGCATGGTCGAGAGTGGCGGCGGATTCGAACGTGAATCCCCTGTCGATGACGAGGAGCGGCTGGAGATCGGTTCGAGGCGCGAATGACAGACGGGACGACTTCGCTCACCCCTGCGACGGATCAACCCGCGGCGGGCGCGGCCCACGCGACGACACGCGACGGGCTCCACGCGCCGTACCGGGTCGTTGCGCCGTCGACGCTCGCCGTCGCGTCGGTCGCGCTCGTCGGTCTCCTCGTGTGGGTGTTCTTCTTCTTCTTCCAGGCCCAGGTCAAGTTCGCGTTCCGCTCGCCGTCCGATTGGGGCCACACGCTGATCATTCCCGCGATCAGCGGCTACTTCGTCTGGCTCAAGCGCAAGGAACTCCTCGCCGAGCCGTTCAAGCCCGCGTGGTTCGGCATCGTGCCGGTCCTCCTCGGGCTCGGCATCTATTTCATCGGATACCTCGGCCCGGCGTCGCTCATCGTGCACCACAACGCGCGCGGTGCCGGCGTCGGCCTCACGATCTTCGGACTCGCGCTCCTCCTCTTCGGATGGCGCGCGATGCGGTACCTCTGGTTCCCGCTCGCGTACCTCGTCGTCTTCGGCCAGACGATCTCCGACGGCGTCCTGCGCCCCGTCACCGAACAGATGCAGGATTGGTCCGCGCGCGGCGCGAGCCTGATGATGACGCTCTTCGGCATGGACGTCGAGCGCGAAGGCAACGTGCTCATCGTCTACCAGGACGGCGAGAAGAACCCGCTCAACGTCGCCGAAGCGTGCTCGGGCATGCGCATGCTGCTCGCCTTCCTCGCGCTCGGCGTCGCCATCGCGCACACCGGCCTCTCGCACTGGTGGCAGCGCGTGCTTCTCGTCGTTTCAGGCGTACCGGTTGCGATCGGCGTGAACGTGCTGCGGGTGATGACGCTCGGCATCCTCTCGCTCTGGGACGTCGGCTTCACGACGGGCGAGTTCCACAGCTTCGTGGGCCTCGTCTGGCTCTTGCCGGCGCTCCTCCTCTACCTCGGCATTCTCTGGGTCCTGCGCAGCCTCGTGATCGAGGACGGTGACGACCCGAAGGCCGCAACGAAGAAGTCCGACGGCAAGGCGAAGAAGAAGTCCGGCGGCACGCCGAAGGAGCCGACCCATGCGGTTTGATCGCACGATCACGTTGGCGTTCGTCGCGGCGTGCGCGATCCTCTTCCTCGGCGCGCTCGGCTTCGCCGGCGCTGTCCGGCAACTCAACTACTTCCTGATGAAGGAGCCGATCGAGCTCCGCGCCGCGCTCGACACGCTGCCCACGCGCATCGGCGAGTTCGAGCGCGCGGGCAACGATCGCCACTTCAGCAAGGAGATCCTCGAGGAGCTCGGCACCAACCAGTATGTCGACCGCACCTACGTGCGCAAGGGCCAGGTCGGCCCGATGCGCGTCGACGTGCACATCGCGTACTACACCGGCACCATCGACGACGTGCCGCACATCCCCGAGCGCTGCTCGGTCGTGCACGGCAACCAGCTCTTCGGCGACACGGTCGAGATCCCGCTCAAGCTCGACACGTCGGCGTGGAACATGAAGTCCGGCGTCTTCAACCGCGCGACCGGCCTCGAGTACGCGTCGACGGAAGTCGCCGACCCCATCACGCTGCGGCGCACGACCGTGCATCTGCCGGTCGAAGACCTCATCCTTCGCGTGAGCGAGTTCCAGAGCCCGTCGCGTCCGCGCTGGCGTCAGATCGCGGGATACCTTTTCATCGCGAACGGGCGCACCACGCCCAACGCGTACGGCGTGCGCCGCCTCGCCTTCAGCCGCACCGAGCGCTTCGCCTACTACTGCAAGATCCAGTTGAGCGTCGAGGGCATGGTGCCCGGGCCCGACGACTCACTGATGCCCACGTTCATTGAGAACGCGAACGAGATCGTGAGCGCGATCCTTCCTCCGCTCATGGCTCGCTTGCCCGATTGGCCGGCGGTCGAAGCCGGCAAGCTCGACGTGCCGCCCGCGGCTCCAGCGCGCACCACTCCCTAAGACCTCTCCTCGGATTCCTCGAGATCACTCATGGCTCGTCTCAACAAGAAACTCCTGTTCGTCGTCACCCTCGGCAGCGCTCTCACCGTGGGCGTGGGCGGCGTCGTCTTCTATCAGACGTATCGCGGTGACCCGATGCGCCACCTGCGCGCGGGCGACACCGCCTTCGCGGCGGGCGACTTTCGCAAGGCCGCCGACTCCTATGGCCGCGCGATCAGCAAGCGCCAGAGCGACCTGAGTTTCTACGCGAAGTACCTCGACGCCGCGTCGCGCGTCGTGCCTGAGAGCGCGTCGGAAGCGCAGGAGCGCTACAACCTCTACATCGGCACGCTCGCGCGCCGCGCCCAGATCTCGCGCGGCGACGCCGCGTTGTGGCAAGTGCTGCTCGACGAGCTCCGCCTCCAAGGCGAGATCCTGAGCACGTCGGAAACCTGGCGCGTCGTCGCCGACCGCATCCAGAACGAGATGCTCTCCTCGCTCGGCGAGACCGATCCGCTCGTGCCGCTCGGCGCCGCGTACTACGGCTACGCGCAAGCGCAGCGCGCCGACGCCGTCACGGCCGACGAGCGCTCGAAGTACTCGTCGCAGATCGAGGCGGCGATTCCTTCGCTCAAGGACCGTCCGCTCGACCTCGCGTACGGCGCGCTGCTGCGGCTCGCGTTCAACGACGCGCGCACGCTTGCCGCCGCCGGCCAGAAGGATCGCGCCGACATCGCATGGAAGACCTTCGACGAGCTCCTCGCGAAGGCCCAGGCCGCCTCGCCGAACGGCGCGAACGTGCAGCAGATGGCGCTCGAGCGCCTCGCGCTCCGCCGCCAGAACGGCGATACCGCCGTGACCGAGGCGATGGTCGATGCCGCGTCGAGCAAGCTCATGGCCGACGTGCTCGCGTCGGACGATGCGGTCGACGTCTTCAACACGTGGCGCACCGTGGGCGCGTCGAACGGCTCGAAGGGATTCGACCTCGCGAGCACGTTCCTCGAGACGTATCTCGCGAAGCACCCCGACGCGATCCTTCACCGGCACGCGCTCGCGCGGACGCTTCAGTCGGTCGATCTCGATCGTGCCGAAGCGCAGGCGAAGGCGATCGTGGCCGCACCGCGCCTTCCGGTGAGCCTCATGTCGGCGACGCAGGAGGAGATCCGCGTCTCCGCCGCCGTGCAGCTCTTCGACATCGAGTTCATCCGCTTCTCCGCCGCGAAGGACGAGGCCGCCCGCGCGGCGTCGCTCGCCAATCTCGAGAAGCTCCGCGCCGAAGTCGCGGAACTCACCAAGGGTTCGGCGAACAACTTCGTCGTCACGAAGGCCGACGGGAAGCTCCTCTTCGCGAAGGAAGACTTCGCGGGCGCGGCGCAGAAGTTCAACGAACTCATGAAGGCCGGCGCGCTCGTCGACGCCGAGCTCTACGTGTTGGCGTCGCTCACCGCCGAGCGCCAGAACATGCTCGGAAGCGCGCTCGAGAACGCGGTCGCGGGCCTCGATCTCGTCCCCGGCAACATCGACCTCATCGAACGCAAGGCCGGACTCGAGCAGCAGCTCGGCCGCTTCGACGAGGCCCGCCGCACGGCGGAGATCGGCCTCACGATCCAGCCCGACAACGCGCGGCTCCTCAAGCTCCGAGAGTTGGCGGGGAATGCCTCGCAGCCGCTCGGCGTGAATCCCGACGATCCGCGCATCAAGGCGCTCGTCGAGGCGGAACGCGCGTTCGCCGCGAAGGATCTCGCGAAGGCCGACAGCATCCTGTCACCGGTCCTCGAGAAGTACCCCGACGACGTGTCGATCCTCACTGCGATGGCGCAGCTCCGCTTCTCGCAAGACAAGCGCGACGAGGCCTTGAAGTTCGCGCGGCGCGGCCTCGAACTCAGCCCGGGCAACAAGAAGCTGTTGCAGCTCGTGGCGTTCCTCGAGAGCGACGATCCGGTGCAGCGCGTCATCACGCTGGTGTCGCAGCAGCACCCCGAAGGCCCTGAACGCGTGGTGTGGACCTACGTCCGCCTCGGCAATCTCGCCGACCAGACGGAGATCGGCCTGCCCGCGGTGCAGCGCGGGAATCCCACGGAAGCCGACCGTCAGGCGAAGCTGATTCCCGCGATGCGCACGGCCGAGGCCGAGTGGAAGACGAAGGCCTACGGCATCGATCCCTTCCACCCCGCGATCCTCGATCTCGAGTTCACCCGCGCCATCGCGAAGAAGGACTACGACGCCGCGAACAAGATCGTGGCGACGGCCTCCGAGAAGTCGAAGGACGCGGCGCTTCCCTTCATGCTGAAGGCGCGCCTCGCCGTCGAGACGAAGAAGTACGGCGAAGCCGTGAGCACGGTCCAGCAGGCCTTCGACCGCAACCTCGACAGCGCCGACATGTGGCGCCTCATGGGCTACGCGTATGAGCAGGCGGGCGACCTTCCGGCGGCGCTTCGCGCCTACGCCGAAGGCTACAAGCGCGACCCGCTCAACATGAATAACGCGCGAGCCTACGTCTCGTCGCTCATCAAGTCGGGCGAGCGGCAGCAGGCGCTCGTGATCCTGCGCGAGGCGCGCAAGGTCGCCGTCGACGACGCCGAGATCGGCGACATCTGGATCCAGCTCGAATACGAAATCGGCGACCGCTCGCTTGCCCGCTCGATGCGCGAAGGCCGCTATCGCCTCGCGCCGACCGACAAGCGCAACGCGCTTGCGCTCGCGACCATGCTCTCCGAGCTTCAGCCGAACCGCGAGGACATCGGCGACGAGCGCGGCGTCACGAAGTACAACCCGCCGCAGTGGCAAGCGCTCGACGAAGCGACGCGCCAGCGCGAGATCAACGCCGCGCGCGACGCGTGGCGCCGCAAGAGCGACACGATCTTCGCGGAGCTCATCGCGGCCGACCCGGCGAATCCCGAACTCGCGCTCGTCCGCGCCGCGACCTATCGCCGCCAAGGCAAGCTGCCCGAGGCCGAAGGCGCGATCAAGAGCCTCATCACCCGCGCCGGCGACAAGGCCACGCCGCCGATGTTCGTCGCGCTCGGCATGCACTACGCCGAGTCGGGCGATCTCGCGAAGGCGACCGAAGCCTTCAACGAGGCCCTGAAGCGCGAGCCCGAGGCGACGCGCGACTCGTCGGCGGCCATCGCCGAGTACTGGTTCCAGCGGGCGCAGTGGGAGAAGGCGATCGAGAACTTCGAGCGCGTCGACCAGAAGATCGACTCGCGCTCGCTCTCGCTTCGCATGGCCGAGGCCTACGGAAAGCTCAAGCAGTTCGACAAGGCGAAGGCGAAGATCGCCGAGGCCGTGAAGGACGGCGGACGCGACGTGGTGATCGACCAGCTCGAGGCGAATCTCTCCGAAGGCCTGGGCGACGACCGTCGCGCGAAGGGCGACATCCAGGGCGCGATCGCGAGCTATGACGAAGGTCTCGCGGCGCTCGATCGCGCGGCCGTCGCCATGGCGAACAACCCGATCATCGCGATCCAGCAGGCGTCGCTCCTCCGCAAGGAGTTCGACGCGACGAACAACGAGGCGAAGCTCAAGGCGGCGCTCGCCGCCGCCGACCGCGCGACGAAGCTGCGTGCCGACTTCTGGCCGGCGGCGCAGGCGAAGTCGGAGCTTCTCCTTGCGATGCGCGACGTGAACGGCGCGATGGCCGAGCTCGAGCGATTCATGAAGGCGGCGCCGTCGTCGGTCGACGGCCGACGTCGCCTCGTCGAGATGCTCGCCGCGACGGGCAAGCTCGCCCGCGCGCAGGAGCTCGTGTCCGAGGCGATCGGCCTCGCCCCGAGCGACCCGCAGTGGTATCTCGCCCGCGGCGAACTCGAAGCGGCGCAGGGCCGCGTCGACAGCGCGATCCTCGCCTTCGAGCAGGCGGACCGACTCCGCGCCGACCCGACGAACCTCGAGCGCATCACCGAGCTCAAGCTCCGTCGGCCGTCGCCTGATTGGCAGGACATCCTCGCGGGCCTCCGCGCCCGCACGGACGACCTCAAGGCCTCGCCCTATCTCCAAGGTGCGGTTGCCGCGGCGATGTACAACGCCGGCGACACCCGACGCGGCATCGACGCGCTCCGCGAGAGCTATCGCAGCGCGCGAGCGATGGTCGCCGCGAATCCGGAGAATCAGCGAGCGCTTGACCGCTGGTACGCGACGCTTCGCTTCGTCTATCCGACCGCCAACACGGCGGACGCCGAGAAGTTCGTGATGGAGGCGAGCGAAGGCAAGCCCACCGCGCAGGACCTCCGGTGGCTGGCGGAGATGTGGGCGGCGACCGGTGCGAGCGGCTCGAGCCGCGCGATCGAGACCGCGCAGCGTGCGATCGCCGCCGACGACAAGAAGAACAAGGCGCTGACGGCGCGACTCTTCGACATCATCGGTGGCGTGAAGTTCTCGTCGGGCGATTGCACGGGCGCGCTCGAAGCCTTCGGCAAGGCCGCGGAGACGCTCCCCGACGAACCCGCCATCCTCAACAACTTCGCCTACGTCGCGGCCGAATGCGGCACCGACCTCAAGCCGGCGATCGCCGCCGCGGAACGGGCGGCGCAGATCGCCAGCAGCAACGCCGATTACCTCGACACCTTCGGCTACGTCCTCTTCAAGTCCGGAGACCGCAGTCGCGCCAAGCAGGTCTTGAACGACTCGCTGCGCGTGCGGGAGACCGCCAGCGCGAACTACCACCTCGCCCTGATCGCGGTCGCCGAGAACGACAAGGACGGGGCCCGAAGCTTCCTCAAGGCCGCTGGCGACTTGGGCCCGGATCCGCTTCTTCAGAAGCAGATCAACGAACTCATCCAGCAACTGCGCTGAACTATTCGCCGATAGCATCGATTCGACGAGGACTCGCCAATGACCATGACCGCCAGCCGGCCCACCTCCGACCGACCTGCTTCGCCTCGCCCGGCGTCGGCAGGCGCCTCGTCCATGGGTCCGCGAATCGATCCGATGCGGGTTCTCAGGCAGAACCAGTGGAAGATCGTGATCGCGGGAGCGCTGGGCGTGGCCGTCGGCATCGGGGCGAAGCTCGCCCTCGACCAGGTCTATCCGCTCTACAGCGGACAGGTCCTCTTCGAGTTGCGTTCGGTGGTGCAGAGCCCCGACGACCTCACCGCGCGTGAGGAGCGCTCCGAGGAGGCGGTCGAACGTCTTGGCCAGACCGAAGCGGCGCGACTCCTGAGCCGTCCGTTGCTCGAGCAGGCGCTCCGCAACCAGGACGTCGAAGGCACCGCGTGGGCGAACAAGTTCCGCGACGACGCCGGCATCTTCGACATCCCGAGCGCGGTCGACGAGCTGATGGACGACCTCGCCGCGAGCTATCGCCGCCGCACGCAGTACTTCCAGCTCGGCTGGTCGACGCACGTGCCCGGCGACGTTCCGATCGTCCTCAACCGCATCGCCGACACCTACATCGCGGTGAAGGGCAAGCAGGACGACTCGCGCTTCGAGAAGAACCGCCAGCTCTACAAGAAGCAGCTCGACTCGCTCGACGCCGACCTCGCGCTCATCCAGCGCCAGATCGGCGAACACATGCGCGACACGAACCTGACGACGTCGAGCCCCAACGCTCCGGCGATGGACATCACGACGGCGATGCAGGACACGATGCGGAACATCAACGAGACGCAGGCGCAGCTCTCGATCGCCGGCAGCCGTCGTGACCAGACGAAGGCAAAGATCGAAGGCCGTCTCGCGCCGTCGTCGGAAGACATGCGGCGCGCGGAAGAAGACCCGGTCGTCCTGCGCCTCGCGTCGACCGTCAAGGATCTGCGCATCGGCTACGAGAACGACAAGGACAAATTCGGCGACACGCACCCGCAGCTTCGCACGTCGAAGCGCCTCTATGAGGCGGCCGAGGCCGAGCGCGACGCCGAGATCAAGCGCATCGTCGAGAACAACCTCCACGCCGACTTCAAGCTCTACTCCGACCAGGCGGAGAGCTACGCCCAGCTCCTCCGCGAGTATCAGGACGAGTACACGAAGAAGGAGGAGGCGCTCAAGAAATCCGCGTCGAACCAGACCACGCTCGCGGAAATGCAGGACAAGCAGGCGCGGCTCCAGGAGTCGCGCTCGCGCACGCTCGACCTGATCGCCGCGCTCGACACGCTCAAGATGCGTGAAGACGCCCGCGCGGTCACGATCGCGCAGCCCTGCTCGACGCCGCGCGAGAAGAGCTTCCCGAAGTGGTCGGTCATGGTGGCGCTCGGCGGACTCGCCGGCGTCCTCCTCATGCTCGGCTTCGCGTTCCTCCGCGAGATCCTCGACCAGCGCGTGCGCTACGCGAGCGACCTGACCGGGATCCCGGGCCGCATCCTCGGCATCGTGCCCGACGTCGAGGAGGATCCGACCGGCATCAAGCGCGCCGAGAACGCGATCCGCGAGGCGCCGCAGTCGGTCGTGGCTGAAACGTTGAGACAGGCCTCGGGCCAGATCCTCAAGCAGCTCAAGTCGGGCAGCCATCGCACGCTGCTCGTCTTCGGCGGCATGCCCGGCGCGGGCGTCACCGCGATCCTCACGAACCTCGCCGAGAGCATGGCGTGGGGCGGCAAGCGCGTGCTTCTCCTCGACGCGAACTTCCGTCGTCCCGGCCTTTCGGCGGCGCTCGGCGTCGATCCGAACGCGCCCGGCTTCGGCGAACTGCTCACCGGCAAGGTGACGGTCGACAAGGCCGTGCGCGAGTTGACCGAGCGCATCCACCTGATCGGCGCCGGGGCTCCCGAGCACCGCGTCTACGAGCGTCTCTCGACGCAGGCGACCGACGACGTCCTTCACCGCCTGCGCGATCAGTACGACATCGTCCTGATCGACGCGCCGCCCGCGGTCGTCGCGGGCGACGCGATCGCGCTCGCGGGCAAGGTCGACGCGACGGTCCTCGTCGTCCGCGCGTTCCAGGAGCAGCGCGGTCTCGTCTCGCGTCTCGTGCACCAGTTGCACGACATGCCGAGCTCCTTCCTTGGCATCATCCTGAACCGGCCGCGCAGCGCCGCCGGCGGCTACTTCCGCAAGAACTTCGAGACGATGGCGAGCTACGCCGGGAAGAAGTGACCGGCGACGACGCATGGCAGATTCGACCGCCCAACGACGCACGCTCGTCACCGGTGGTGCGGGCTTCATCGGCTCGCACCTCGTCGAGCGGCTTCTTGCGCGCGGCGATCGGGTCACCGTGATCGACGACTTCTCGACCGGCCGCCGCGAGAACCTCGATCCGGTTCGCGCCACGCCTGCCGGCGCGACGCGACTCCGCGTGATCAACGACGCCGCGTCGGCCGGGCTCGCGCGGCTCGACCCGCGCGACTTCGACGAGATCTATCACCTCGCCGCCGCGGTGGGCGTGCGCCTCGTCATCGAGGAGCCGATCCGCACGATCGAGACGAACGTGCACGAGGCGTCGGCGGTGTTGCGCTTCGCCGCCGAGACGCGCGTGCCGCTTCTCATGGCGTCGACGAGCGAGGTGTACGGCAAGAACGCGAAGACGCCGTTCTCCGAGGACGACGACGTCACGTACGGCCCGACCATCTTCAGCCGTTGGTCGTACGCCTGCTCGAAGGCGATCGACGAGTACCTCTCGCTCGCCTACCACGCGCAGCACGGGCTGCCGGTCACGGTCGTGCGCTTCTTCAACACCGTGGGCCCGCGCCAAGTCGGTCGCTACGGCATGGTGTTGCCGCGCTTCGTCCGCGCGGCGATGCGCGGCGAGCCGCTTGACGTCCATGGCGACGGCACGCAGAGCCGCTGCTTCTGCGACGCCCGCGACTCCGTGCCGGCGTTGATGAAGCTCCTCGACGGCGGCCGCTTCGCCGGACAGATCTTCAACCTCGGCCACGACGAACCGATCACGATCCTCGCGCTCGCCGAACTCGTGAAGCGCACGCTCGGCTCGTCGTCGCCCGTGCGGCTGATCCCGTATTCGGAGGCGTTCGCGCCCGGGTTCGACGATCTTCTCGTTCGTCAGCCTGACTTGCGGCGCATCCGCGCGGCGATCGGCTTCCGGCAGACGATCACGCTCGAATCGACCATTCGCGACATCGCCGCCGAGCTCGCGCTTCATCCCGAAGCCGACGCCCCCGAGATGGCGGCGCCGACGAATCGACCGAAGGAGGCGCGATGAACGTGCCCCCTCCGTTGCCGGCGCCGTCGCCTGACGCGGTGGTCGCGGCCGAACCGCTGACCGCGCTCGAGCTCCTGAACTCGTACGCGCCGGTCTTCCTGATCGCGTTCGTCGTCACGCTCGTCGTGACGCCGCTCATCCGTCGCGTCGCGGTCTCCTTCGAGATCATCGACAAGCCCGACCAGACGCGCAAGCAGCACTCGTTCCCGATCGCGTACCTCGGTGGCCTCGCGGTCTTCTTCGGCGTCCTCGTCGGGATCATCCTGAGTTTCTCGCTGACCTCGGGAGTGGCCGGCGACTTGATGCACGTGCCGCTGTCGGTCGTGCTCGGGCTTCTCGCCATCACGATCACCGGTCTCGCCGACGACACGTGGGGCCTCGATCCGCGGCTCAAGGTCTCCGGCCAGCTGATCGCCGCGGCGGCGCTCGCGATCCAGAACGTCGGCACGCGCGTCGCCGAAGGCGCGCTTGCGAACACGATCGGCCCCGCGAACGACACGCTCTTCACGGTCGGCTCGTTCGTCGTGCAGAACGGCGACCTCTACTACTGGATCGGCATCGCGCTCATCGCGATCTTCGTCCTCGGCGGCTGCAACGCGGCGAACCTGATCGACGGCCTCGACGGCCTCCTCTCGGGCACCGTCGCCATCATGATGCTCGGCTTCCTGGCCGTGAGCCTGATGATGGCGACCACGTTCACCGAGACGAGCGCCGACGACTCGCTCGCGGGCGCCCGGATCGTGATCTGCCTCGCGACGCTCGGCGCGGTGCTCGGCTTCCTGCCGTGGAATTGGAACCCGGCGGTGATCTTCCTCGGCGACACCGGCAGCCTTCTTCTCGGCTACCTCTCGGTCGTCGTGATCCTCATGTTCGGCGAGCACGGCCACACGCATCTCGTCCTGGCCGGTCTCATCATCTTCGCGCTGCCGATCATGGACACCGCGCTCGCGATCGTGCGTCGCCGCCTCGCCGGCGTGCCCTTCTCGACCCCCGACTCGAACCACCTGCATCACCAGGTGAAGCGAGCCACGGGCGGCGTGAAGAGCGCGGTCCTCACGCTCTACGGCGTCAGCGCGGCGTTCGCGGCGGTCGGTGCGACCGTCGCCGGACTCGTGATCTACCGGATCGTCCGCTTCCAGATCGGCTACGCGATCGCGATCGTCCTCTTCGGCTTCGTGATGGCGATCGCCTTCAAGGCGGCCCGCCGACAACTGTGGGACGCCGCGGCGAAGCAGGCGGACGGAAGCGGCTCCAAGAGCGCCACGGGAACCGGCGCCGCGGCGGGCGAACAGCCGGCCCGCGAGACCGCCGGCTCGACGCGCTAACAACGCACGCGTTCCCCGGCTCGACGACCTGCAACGTCCGTTTCGGACGTGCGCGCCAATTGGCGCTTTCCTCATCGACCCGGAGCGCCTTCGACGTCGTTGGCCACTGGGGTCGGCGCGGGTGTCCTACCGGCGTTGACGCGCGCGAAGGGAGGCCGGCATGCACTATCGTGGACGCGCATGCCGGTCCCCATCCCGCAACTCCTTCCGGAGGTCTACGACCAGTTGCGAGCCTTGGCGGACGCACACCTTCGACATGAGCGGGCCGGACACACGCTTCAGGCGACGGCGCTCGCCCATGAGGCGTACGCCAAGCTGGCCGCGAGGCCCGGCGCCGTGGTGAACGACGAGCGTCACTTCCTCGCGCTGGCGGCGCAGGCGATCCGTCGCGTGCTGGTCGACCACGCTCGCGCCAAGAGCCGCGCGAAGCGCGGCGGCGCGGCGCTTCGCGAGGCTTCCGACGCGCTCGACACGGTGGCCGCCCCCGACACGACCGACGTCGTGGCGCTCGACGACGCGCTCGAGGCCCTCGCGGCGAGCAATCCGCGCCAGGCGCAGGTCGTCGAACTGAAGTACTTCGGAGGGCTCACCGCGGAGCAGGCCGCCGACATCCTCGGCGTGACCTCTCGAACGGTCGAGAACGACTGGGCGTTCGCGCGGGCGTGGCTGCGCGACCACCTCAGAGGTCGCTAAGAGCACCGCGGCGCTCGCCCGTTCGCCGCGACCCCGAGCACCGCATGGGAACGCAGAGCGGAGAGAGAATCGCGCGACTCTTTGAGGAGCTGCGCAGCGCCGACGCGGCGGACCGAGCGCGGCGACTCGACGCGCTCGCCGCCGAGAGCCCGGCTCTGGCCGAACGCCTGCGGCGACTCCTCGCGGCCGCGTCCTCCGACACGACCGACTTCCTGAAGCCGTTCGCGCCGGGGCTCGCCGAAGGCGTCGGAGACCTCGTTGCAGGCGCGATGCAGCCCGAGCGCGATCCGTTCATCGGGGTCCGCATCGACGACTTCGTCATCGACGAGGTCCTCGCCGCCGGCGGCATGGGCACGGTCTACCGCGCGTTCCAGGCGGCGCCGGCGCGCGTCGTCGCCCTCAAGGTGATGCGCCATCGGCATGCGGGTCGCGAGGCGCGGCAGCGCTTCGAGCGCGAGTCGAAGGTGCTCGGCATGCTCTCGCATCCGTGCATCGCGCAGGTGTACCGGGCCGGCACGTTCATCGACGGCCTCGACGAGATTCCGTACTTCGCGATGGAGCTCGTTCAAGGCGCGCGCTCGATCACCGAGCACTGCCGGGAGCGCGAGCTCGGCGTCTGCGAGCGCCTTGCGCTCTTCCTTCGCGTGGCCTCCGCCGTCGAGCACGGCCATGCGAACGGCGTGATCCACCGCGACCTGAAGCCGTCGAACATCCTCGTCGACGAGTCCGGCACGCCGAAGGTGATCGACTTTGGCGTGGCCCGGCTCACCGGACCCGACGTCGCCGCGGCGTCGGTCCACACCGGCGAGCAGCGGATCATCGGCACGCTTCGCTACATGAGTCCCGAGCAGTGCGCGGGGCAGGGGAGACCGGTCGATGCCCGCAGCGACGTGTACTCGCTCGGCGTCGTCCTCTACGAGATGCTCGCGGAGCGCCTTCCGTACGACGTCGACGGCGATCTCGCGCACGAGGCGATCCGCGTCGTGCATGAGGCGGAGCCGATCGCGCTCAGCTCGATCGACCGCGCGTTCCGCGGCGACCTCGAGACGATCGTGCAGACCGCGTTGCAGAAGGAGCCGTCGCGGCGATACCAGACGGCGGCGGGCTTCGCAGGCGACATCGAGCGCTACCTTCGCAACGAGCCGATCGTCGCGCGGCCGCCGAGCCTGCGCTATCGCGCCAGCCTGTTCGCGCGGCGCCATCGGTCGTTCACGTTGGC
Source organism: Phycisphaerae bacterium (assembly GCA_016795035.1). Classification (GTDB taxonomy): domain Bacteria; phylum Planctomycetota; class Phycisphaerae; order Phycisphaerales; family SM1A02; genus JAEUIT01. Next base: position 24,295 of record JAEUIT010000016.1, read on the forward strand.
GTCGCTCCTCGTCGTCGCGGTGTCGGTGGTGGCGGCGATCGGGAGCGTCGCCCTGTGGCGCCGCGCGGTCGACGCGAACGCGACGGCGACCGCGGCGCTCAACGAGAAGGGGCTCGCGCTGCGCGAGGCCGAGCGCTTGGCGTGGCTCGCCAACATTCACGCCGCGGCCGACGGACTGCGCGACGGTCGACCGAAGGCGCTGCGCCACTACCTCGACTCGATCCCGCCCGAGGCCCGGGCGTGGGAGTGGAGCTACCTCGACGCCGCCTCCGATCACTCGCTCGCGGTGCTGCGCGGCGCCGCGGGAAATCCGACGCTGAGCGGATGGCTGGTCGGGCCGTCGGTCGCGCAAAGCCCCGACGGCTCGCGGCTCGTCTCGACCGCGCGCGAGCGCGTCGCCCGCGTGTGGGATACGGCGCGCGGCGTCGAGCTCTTCACGCTCGCGGGTCACGAGGATCTCGTGACCTACGCCGCGTTCAGCCCGGACGGGCGGCTCATCGTGACTTGCTCGTTCGACGGGACCGCGCGAGTGTGGGACGCGCAGAATGGCGCGCTCGTCTCGACCTACGCGGGCCACCGCGCGGCGCCGACCGACCACGGCTCCGAACTCCGCGACTACGTCCTCATGGCGGCGTTCGACGCCGCGAGCGCGCGGATCGTGACCGCAAGCCGCGACGCGACGGCGCACGTCTGGAACGCGCGCGACGGCGCTCCGCTCCTCGTCCTCCGCGGACACCGAAACGACGAAGGCACGCTCTACCTGAACTGGGCCGAGTTCAGCCCGGACGGCCTCACCATCGCGACGGCCGGCGGCGACGGCGACGCATGCCTGTGGAGCGCCACGTCGGGCGATCTGCTGCACCGGCTTCGCGGCCATACGTCGCACGTCAACGCGGCCCGCTATTCGCCCGACGGGTCGCTCCTCGTGACCGCCTCCGCCGACGCCGACGCGCGGGTCTGGTCGGTGGCCGACGGCCGTTGCCTGCACGTCCTTCGAGGGCACACCGAGTATCTCGTCGGCGCTTCGTTCGATCCGACCGGCGCGCGCATCCTGACCGCGGCGAACGAGCCGTCGGTGCGCGTGTGGGATGCCGCGACGGGCGCCTCGGTCGCAACCTGCGCGACGCTCGGCGGCAACGTGCTCTCGGCGACGTTCACCCCCGACGGCTCGCGTGTCGTCGCGGGCGATCGGACCGGGATGGTGCATCTCTTCGACGCCTCGTCGGGGCGAGCGCTCGCGCGCCTGCGCGGTCACGTCGACGGCGTGACTTCGCTCGCCACCGCGCCGCGCGGCGCGACGATCGCCAGCGCGTCGGCCGACATGACCCTGCGCTTGTGGGATCCGGCGGCGCTCGACGAAGGCCCGGGAGTTCCGTTGGGCGACGTGGTCCTCAAGGGGCATCGCGAACCGGTCGTGGCCGCGGCGTTCGGCGGCGCGCCCGGGAACGAGGTGGTCACGGCGTCGCGCGACGGCACGATCCGGATCTGGAACCGGTACACGGGCGCCGAGGAGGCGCGGTTCGAGATCGAGCTCGCGCCCGTAGTCGCGCTCGACATCTCCGCGGACGGGCGCTTCGCGCTCGTCGGCACCCCGCGGGGACCGCGGCGACTGTGGGATCTCGTCGCGCGCTCGCTCGTCCATGTCGACGAGCGGCCCGCGCCGGCCCTCGCCGCGCTCAAGATCCTCTCGGTCGATCCGCTCCGGTATGTCATCGTTGCAGCGGACCGCACCATGCTCCTCGCGGATCCGCAGGGGATCGCGCCCTGGTCCGGAGCGAGCGGCGTGGGGACGTCGGCGGCCGTCTGGGACGTCTCGCCGGACGGCGCGCGGGCGATCGTCTCCGACGGACGCGCGGTCGACGTCTGCGAACTCGCGAACGGCGCATGGCGGGCGCGCTGGCCCACGACCCCGAGGATGGTCGACGCCGCGGCGTTCAGCGCCGGCGGCGACCGGATCGCGGTCGGTTACCAGGAGCCGTTCGCCGAAATCATCGAGCTTGCGGCCGACCGCCGCACGCGCGCGCTCCGCGGGCATGAGAAGGGCATCTCGTCGCTGTCGTTCGATCCGCAGGAGCGCCGGCTCGCGTCTGCGTCGGCGGACTACTCGGTCCGCCTTTGGAACGTCGACACCGGCGACGAGGCGCTCCGTCTCATGGGGCATGCGGACGGGCTCAACGATGTCGCGTTCAGCCCCGACGGGCTGGCGCTCGTCACGGCGTCGAGCGATCGGACGGCGCGGATCTGGAGCATCGAGCCGTATCGAGCGCGGCGGGCGAAGGCCGCGACGCGCGAGTGACGGGCCGGTCTTGTCCGCGCCCGCCCCGGCTTCGGCGACGCCTCCACTACCATCCGCCGCGTGCGCGACGAGGACGAGGCGATCACCGACGACCGAGGCCCCCACGGCCACGCGCCGGTCCTCCTACGCGAAGTGCTCGAAATCCTCCGGCCCGCCGCCGGCGAGTCCGCGGTCGATTGCACCGCGGGCCGAGGCGGACACGCGGTGGCCCTCGCGACCGCGGTCGGACCGACGGGGCGTCTGGCGATCCTCGACGTCGACCAAGGCAATCTCGCCTACGCCTCCGCCCGGGTGTCGGAGGAGGCAGGCTTTGCGCCCTACGCCGTCCATGCGAACTTTGCTGGCGTGGCCCGGGCCCTAAAGGGGATAGGCGGAACGCCAGGCTTCAGTGCCGATGTGGTTCTCGCCGACCTTGGGTTTAGCTCCACGCAGATGTTCGATCCTGCGCGCGGGTTCAGCTTTGCACAGGACGGGCCGCTCGATATGCGGCTTGACCCGACCTCGGGTACGACCGCCGCAATGCTCCTTCGGTCCCTCCCCGAACGCGAGCTTGCGGACATCCTGTTCAAGCTCGGTGAGGAACCGCTTGCGCGGGTGATCGCTCGGAAAATTGTCGCTGTTCGGGGGAGGGAACCGATGGAATCGACGGCGCAACTGGCGCGACTGGTCCGCGAGGCATACGGCCCGCGAGCCCGCCGATCGCGGCTGCATCCGGCAACACGGACCTTTATGGCGCTGCGCATCGCCGTCAATGACGAGCTTGGCGCACTCCGGTCGTTGCTCGAGGCAGTCCAATCGGCAGCTCACTCCGTAGCGGACGGTGCGACAAGCTGGCTCCGCGCGCATGCGCGGGTCGGCATCATCACCTTCCATAGCCTTGAAGACCGGCTCGTGAAGCACAGCTTCGCCGAGCTTGTTCGTGCGCGCGTCGCCGCGCCGCTCACGCGCAAGCCCGTGGTAGCATCTGACGGCGAAATCGCGGCAAATCCGAAAGCACGATCCGCGAAGTTCAGGGCTATAGAGCTGGGTCATTCAGATCGCCACGGTCGGCGGTCTTACGACCCCTGAAATCGGTTTCGAGAGTGAAGTCTGACCGAACGCCTTTGGGCAGGGACGCTGAGGCATGACGCGCGAGAACAAGCTGGCGCTGGTACTGGGATTCGGCCTGATGCTCTTCGTGGGCATTCTGGTCTCCGATCATTTCGCGGCGCGCAAGAACGTGCCGCTCGCAGCCGTTCCGATCGAGCGCCAGGACAGCGGTGTCCCGCCGATCCCGGGCCCCGGCGCGGGTGACCAGTACGTCCGTACGGGCGAGGACGGCGCCGAGGTGCTCCCCACGCCGCCCACGCAGGAAGACCCGCCGGTCCTGGTTCAGAACCGCGAGACTCCCGCTCCGCCGGTCCAGCCGACGAAGACCGAGCCCGACGTCCGCACGTACGTCGTGCGCGAAGGCGACACGCTCGCCGCGATCGCTGGCCGCGAATACGGCCGCCGTTCGCTCGGCCAGAAGCTCGCTGAATACAACAAGGTCAATCCCGCCAAGCTCAAGTCTGGCGCGTCGATTCAGATTCCGCCCGTCGAACTGCTCGACCCGACCGCGGCGCCCGTCGAAGCCCTCGCCACGAACGGGGCCGGCAGCAACGCGGAGAACTCCGCGCCCGTCGCGCCGAAGTTCAAGGTCTACAAGGTTCGCGAAGGCGACACGCTGTACGGCATCGCGCAGCGCGAACTCGGCAAGGGTGATCGTTGGAAGGAACTCCAGTCGTCGAACGTCGACGTCCTGAAGAGCGCCGCCGATCTCACCCCGGGTATGCAAATCAAGATTCCGGTCGTCACCGCGAGCGCCCAGCGCTCCGCCGACGCCTGAGTTTCCTCGCCGCGCCGAAGGCCAGCCTTCGCGCGGTGACGTGCACGCGTTCTCCGTCCGCACGTCTTTTCGGTTCTCGTCGCATGGCCGCCAAGCTCGCCGTCATCATCATCATCATCGGCGCCGCGTTCGGCGCGTTGCTCGTCAATCGACAGCAGCGCATCGACGTCGTCGCCGAAGTCGCGCGATCGCAGCTGCGCATGCAACAGCATCGCGAGACCATCTCGCGCCTTCAGGCTGCGGTGGCGCAGGCGGTGCGTCCGTCGGAACTCGAGATGGCGCTTGCGCGCGTCGCCCCGAAGTGGGAGAACATCGAGTACCGCTTCGACCCGACCTACAAGGACACGGCGACCGCGAAGGCCGACGACGGCAAGAAGCCGAAGGCCGGCAGCGATCGGCCGCCGCCCGCCAAGCCCGAGAGCAAGAAGACGAATCGCCGCACGGCGGATGCGGGCGCATCCGGCCGCGGTCGCTGATGCCGATACGCCCTCGCGGACCTGTCCGCCGGCCTGCCTGCAACGACGAGTTTCCACCGGCCGCGTGCCTCGCGGCGGTTCTCCCGCGTAGCCCGAGCGAGTTCCTCCGATGAATCCCGTGGTCGATCGAAGTCGTCGCATCCGAATCTGGTCGACGGTGCTCCTCCTGGGAGTGTCGCTCGCGATCGTCGCCACGACGGCGCGCGTGGTGCAGCTCAAGACCGATCCCGATCCGCGCCTCGTCCGCGCGATGGAGCATCCGGACGGAACGCCGATGCAGTACTTGCGTCGCACCGAACCGATGCCGCGCGGCGTGATCTACGATCGCCGCGGCCAGGTCGTGGCGATGGACATTCCGTCGCAGGGGCTCTTCATCGATCCGCGCATGATTCTGCGCGAGGCGCTCAAGGACGCGGAGAAGGCCGAGAAGTCCTTCATCCGCGCCCGCAAGAAGGATCCGAACGCGCCGCGCCCGGAGATCTCGCTCGATCCGATCTCGGATGCCGTCGTTGCCGTCGCGGAGCGTCTCGGCGTTTCACCCGCCGACATGCTGCGCGAAGTGATGAAGCGCGTGCCCGCCGACCTTCAGACGCTCCGCAGCAACCTCACCGACGAGGAGCTTCGTCGCGTGCCGCGCTACATCTCGCTCAAGGATGAACTCACCGACGCCGAGCTCGACTCGCTGCACGGCGTGCGCATCCCGGGCATCGGCATCGAGGATCGCCCGAAGCGCGTCTATCCCTTCGGCCACACGGCGGCGAGCCTCATCGGCTTCGTCGGCGAGGAGCACAAGGGCCTCGGCGGCATCGAACTCCGCCAAGAGAAGCAGCTCGACTCGAAGGCCGGCTCGGTCGTGCGTCTCGTCGACAACCGAAGCCAGACGATCGCGATCCCGAACGACGGCTACATAGCCGGCGAGGCGGGCGAAGCGTTCCAGCTCTCGATCGACATGATCATCCAGGAGATCGTCGAGCGCGTGCTCGAGGAGACCGTGGACTTCGCGAACGCCGGCGGCGGCCGCGCGATCGTGGTCGACGTCGAGACCGGCGAGATCCTTGCGATGTACGACGTCCTCAAGGATCGCCCGGGACGCTCGATCATCGGCACCGACAAGGCGCGCGACATCCATCCGGCGCTTGGCCGCAATCGCTGCGTCACCGATCCGTACGAACCGGGCTCGACCTTCAAGCCGTTCGTCTGGGCCACTGCGACCCAACTTGGCGTCTTCCGCCCGACCGACACGCTCAACACGCCGTCGGCCGGCGGCTACGTCGTCAGCGACGGCAAGCACAGCCGACTCATTCGCGACGTGAAGTACTACGGCCCGAGCACGTGGGAACGCGTGCTTGAGAAGTCGATGAACGCGGGCATGGCCATCGCCGCGATGAAGATGACGAAGAAGCAGCTTCAGGACGCCGTACATAACTTTGGATTCGGCGAGCTCACGCGCTGCGGCCTCCCCGGCGAATCGCGCGGCATCGTCACGAGCCCGAAGAACTGGACGATGCTCCACACGCAATGCTCGGTCGCGATCGGCCAGGAGATCAGCGTCACGGCGGTGCAGATGGTGCGCGCGTTCACCGCGTTCTGCCGCGACGGCTCGCTCGTCGAACTGTCGCTTGAGCGCGTCGATCCGCGCGTCGGCCCGCGCACGAAGGACGTGATCTCCGAGAAGACCGCGATCACCACCCGCGAAGCGATGCGCGGCGTGATGACCGAGGGCACCGGCCACCGCGCGAACAAGATCGCCGAGTACGACATGTTCGGAAAGTCCGGCACCGCGCAGCTCGTGAAGCCCAAGGGCGGCGGCTACTACGAGGATCGCTACACCTCGAGCTTCATCGCGGGCGCCCCGCTTAACGATCCGAAGATCGCAGTGCTCGTCGTGATCGACGATCCCGACAAGCACAAGCTTGGCTACAACAACTACGGCGGCGGCGCGATCGCCGGCCCGGCCGCGGCGACGATCGTGAACGAGACGCTCAAGTACATGGGCATCCCGACGCAGCACGAACTCGACGACGAGAAGAAGCCGCTCGCGGCCGCGAACTGACGCGCGTTCACGATGCCGTGCGTCGCGCGCGGTCGAACGAGAATCGCGTGGCGTCGGGATGGTCGCCGTCGACGATGAGGCCCGCGAGGACCTCGGCGCCGATCCACGCGAACGTCATTCCGTTTCCTCCATACCCAAGCGCGAACAGCAGTCGCCGGTGCTTCGGCGATCGGCCGATGTACGGCAGCGAGTCCTCGCTCTCGACGAAGGCACCGGCCCACGCGCGGTCGACGTCAAAGTGAAGCGTGGGGAAGAGCGCGCGAAGCCGGCGAGCAAGGTAGGCGCTCTTCGCGGGGATGAGCCGATCGCGGGTGCTCGCGGTGGCGGAGTCGATGTCGCCGCCGCCGATCAGCACGCGGTCGTCGTCGGTGCGGCGAAGATAGATATAGGGGCGGGCGGTCTCCCAGATGAGGGAGCGGTCGTCCCACCCTTCGATTCGATCGACGCAGTCGGTCACCATCGCGAAGGTGCTCACGACGCGGGTGCGCGTCTTCGGCGTCCATGCGGCCGTCTCGTAGCCGGTCGCGAACACGACGTGCGACGCCCGCACGGTCGCGCCGCGATCCGTCTCGAGGAGCACGCTTCGAGCCGTCGGGCGAACCCGCGTCACCTCGACGCGGTCGAGCACTCGTGCGCCATCGCGCCGAGCGCGTTGCAGCAGACCGTGGGTGAGCCGGAAGGGATCGACCTCGGCGGCCTCGGGCGTCTCGAGCGCGCAGGCGTGACCCCAGCCGCGCTCGCGCGCCAAGCGCTCGCGATCGAGAAGGCGCACGGAAAGCCCGATGCGCCGGCGCGCGGCGACTTCGCGCTCGAGCCGAAGGGCGTCGCGCTCGCGCGATGCAAGCTGCAGCGACTTGCGGCGGGCGAATCCGCAGTCAACCCGAAGGCGTCGCGACAGCGTCTCGATCGACGAGATCGCATCGATGCCCAAGCGATACACCCGCTCCGCCGTCTCGGCGTCCACGCGCTTCTCCAAGATATGAAGAGGCGTGTCGACTTCGTACTGCAAGAGCGCGGTGCTGGCGGTGGTCGAACCTTCGCCGATCGAACGCTTGTCGAGAACCACCACTGCGAGTCCCGCCGCCGCAAGGCGCTGCGAGATGAATGCGCCCGTGATTCCGCCACCGATGATGGCGACATCGCAGGTCAGCGACCGCACGAGCGACGGGTAGTTCCACATGATGCCGTTCCGCAGCAACCACCACGGCTCGCACGAACGAAGATCCATGTCGCAACTGTCATCGCTCTCGGCGCAGCTTCGATGGGGCGGTCACACGAATGCGCGCGAGGAGCACGCGACACGCTCGATGCATTCGGCGAGAAGTGAAACGGGCACCTGCCCGATGCGCGCCTAGTCAAACCGGAAATAGCGTAGTGCCACGGTGATCGAGAGTCCCTCGACATGTGTCGAGACGATCGCCGCGGCGTGCCACGAGGGAGTGTCACTCGCGCCTGGCGCCCGACCCCGCATTCACGTTTGTTTCATAGGAGCGCATTCATGCCTCGTAATGCACAGCGATCGCAGTCGCAGTCTCGTTCTCATCAGCAGAATCAGGGCTATCAGCAGCACTCCAATCAGGACCGCTATCAGCAGTCCCAGCAGCCCGGCGGTGGCCGTGGATACGGCAGCCAGGGAAATCGCGATTGGCAAGGTGAGCGCGGCGCCGACCAGTGGCGCGGCGGAAGCCTCCAGTCGCAGAGCGACCGCTCCGGCTACAACGACGAGAGCTCGTCGGGCTCGCAGCCGTGGAACGACCGCGGCAGCCGTCGCTCGTACGACGACTCGCAGCAGGGCGGCTTCAACGACTCGAGCGAGCGCGACTACTCGGATCGTCGTTCCCAGTACGACCAGGACCAGGGGAGCTCGAGCCGTAGCGGCCAGGGCAACTACGAGTCTGGTTATGAACGCACGAGCGGCGCCTCCGGCAGTCGCGCCTACGACACCGACTTCTACGGATCGCGCGGTTCGAGCGGCAACGACTACGGCAGCGAGTACGGCTCCGAGTTCGGCCAGTCCGGTTCGGGCATGTCGTACACCGGCGGGCTCTCGCGCTCGCAGGGCCGATCCGGGTCGCCCAACTCGACCGGTATGACCCGCAACCGTCCGACCGACATGTCGGGCGGCTATCCCGAAGAGTCGTGGCGCTCGATGTCGGCGAATCCGTCGGCTCGCGAGTTCTACGGTTCGGGCTCTTCGTCCTCGATGGGCGGCTCGTCCTCGTCGACCTCGAAGACTCGCGGCAAGGCTCCGCGCGGCTACAAGCGCTCGGACGAGCGCATCCGCGAGGACATTTGCGAGCGCATGATGGACGACGGTGAGATCGACGCCAGCGACGTCGAGATCGAGGTCACCGAAGGCGTCGTCAAGCTCTCGGGCACGTGCAGCTGCCGCCAGAATAAGCACGCGATCGAAGAGATCGTCGACGGCATCTCGGGCGTGAACGACATCGACAACCAAATCAAGGTGAAGCGTTCGAACGGCAAGGAAGACGATTCGTCGTCTTCGCCGTCGTCGACGTCCTCTTCGTCGTCGTCGATGGGTCAGAGCGGCAAGTCGGGCATGTCTGGCACGTCGGGTTCGTCGCAGACGCCGGGCTCGACGTCGACCTCCGGTTCGACGCAGTCGCACGGCTCGCCGCTCACGTCGGCGGGCTCGCAGACGAGCCGCAGCCGCTCGTAAGTGCAGCCATTCGTGACTCGCTCGCAGGAGCGCGTGCACGAGCGTGACATCACCAACACACGGCGCCACATGCCGGGCGCCGCATCTGAAAGGAAGTCCTTATGACAAGAAGTATCCAGAGCCGATTGTTGATCGCCCTGGTCGGTACGACGAGTCTCGCCGTTGCCGCGGGATGGGCCGGCGCCGACGCGCAGTCGACCCCGCGCGACACGCCCGGCTCGAACGTCCGATCGGACGACCGAATGGCTGACGGCGCCATGCAGACGAAGCCGTGGAAGTCGGCGCGGGCGCAACGTGCGGCCGAGTACATGCGGCAGCACAGCATCAAGCTCACGAGCGCGATCGAGGCTGCAGCCAATCACGTGGACGGCCAAGCCGTTGACGCGACGTGGCGCACCACCTCGACGGGCCCTGACGGTCCGCTCACGCTCGATGTCACCGTGATCGACAAGAACGGCCGCTTGGTCACCGTCGCAGTCGACGGCGCGACGGGCAAGGTTGCCTCGGCGCGTCCCTATGTGGACGGCCACGGCGACTCGAATGCCCCCTTCGCCATCATGAAGGCAAGCGACTTCAAGGGTCGAGACGTGATGAACGCCTCGAACGAGAAGGTCGCGGACATCGAGGAGCTCGCGGTCGACGTCGCTCGCGGACGCATTGCGTATGTGATTCTCGATCTCACCGGCGGCGTGAACCGTCACGTTGCGGTTCCGTGGACGGCCCTCAGCCACAACGACGAGACGTGCACGCTGAACGTGCCGTCGGGAACGACGCTCAACGCCGCCCCGAAGTTCGAGTCGTCCACGTGGTCGACGACCGGAAGCGACAGCTTCGCCCGCTCGATCGCCGACTTCTACCGTCAGCCGGTATACGGGTCGGACGAAGGGCTTCCGGCGGATCGGACCATCACGATCGTGAAGCTGAGCGACATCCTCGGCACGGACGTCCGTGATTCGGCCGGCAAGAATCTCGGCGAGATCGAGGATCTTGCCCTCGATCCCAACGGGCGCGTGCGCTACGCGGCGCTCTCGTTCGGCGGCTTCCTCGGCATCAACGACAAGCTGTTCGCAGTGCCGTGGCATGCGATGTCGATGCCGACCGACGGCAAGGCCGTGCTCGCGGTCGACAAGTCGCGTCTCAAGGACGCACCAGGCTTCGATAAGAAGAACTGGCCGTCGACGTCGAGTCCTGAGTTCGACGCGGCGATTCGTGACTACTACCCGCATTCGACGCCGGGCAGCGTCACCAACGCGGAAACGAATCGCTGACGTTCGAAATGTTTGACCTCTCGCTGCCCCGGACCGATCGGAACGCACTGGCGCTGATCGGTCCGGGGTTCTTTGCATAGTCGATCGCTCAGACACCCGCGACCCTCGTGCCATGTGAAGTGGCTTCGAGGGATCGCGAGCCAACCGAGGAAAGCACCATGAACCGACTGATTCGCGGAGGCATCGCGGGCTTTGCCGCCTGGAAGTGGGGCGGAGGGATCTTTGGCGCGATCATCCTGTTTCTGATCATCTACTTCCTGCTTGGATACCTTTGACCTCTCGCCGGCGCGGCCGGCGCGAGTCGTGAGCGTCCTCGCCGCTCGCTTCTTCAGTCTCCTCTTCTTTGGGCTCGGTCGGATCCGTGCGATTCCTTGCCGCACGACGACCGAGCCTTTCATTTTGGCTCGAGCCGTGCGGACAGTGAAGCCGGCCGACCGCGTGAGCGGGCCGTCACACTTTCTGCGCGCAATGAAAAAGGCGGAGTTCGACGATCGTGGTCGTCAAACTCCGCCGGGGACTGTCCGCGCTCAGACCTTGGGGGTGCTTTCCAGGTGAAGAGCGTCTGGGATCAGTCGAGCGTTAGAGGCGGTGGATCCTCCCGCTCCGGCATCTCACGGTTTCGGCGCCGCGACATGCCGCCATGTGCGCTTACCGTTCTTGACGCGGCGCCGGCGGGCGATTGGTGCCCATGCCTTCATTCTCGGCGCGCTGCAACGAGAGACGATCCCATGCGTCGCGCACGGCGTGCCGTGCGCGTTCCCACGAGAGCGCAGTCTTGTCCTTGAACTCTTCCCACTGCCGTGAGAGGTCGCTCTCGGCCTCTTCGAACGTGAGGTCGTCCTTGAGCATGCGCGAGCGACTCTCCCAGCCGAATCGATAGGCAGGCTCGAAGACCGAGTAGGGCTCCGCGTCCGTCACGTATGGACGGGTTCGATAGGTTTCGCGCCAGTATTCGGCCTCGACGGTGGGATCGATCGCCTCGGCGACCGCCTTCCCTCCGAGTCCGCCCGCCACGGCGCCGGCCGCAGCGCCGACGACGGCGCCGATCGGGCCACCCACCGCTGCGCCGATTCCGAGACCGGTCACGCCGCCAGCTGCCGCGCCGAGTCCGGTGCTCACCGGTCGGGCGCCTTTTGCCCCTGTGATGGGATCACGATGTTCGGATTCGGCAGCCTTGTCGAGATCTCCCGAACGCTTTGCATCAGAACTTCCCTGTGGATACATCAGTAACACTCCTTCGGAGTCTCGGTCCGCCGAAGCGGCGGATTCCATGGAGACAACAACTACGTTCGCACGGCCATTCGCGCGTTGCCCTCAGGCAGCCGCCCGAAACGCCTCACCCGGTTGTGTTAGCCAGCGAGCGTGCGAACCGCCTCGTCATAGGTTGTGGCGACGAGATGCCCACGAGCTCGGAGTCGGGTCGCCGCGTCCTCGTCGCGAGCGTGAAGGAGCGCGACGATCATGCGCTTCACCCGGCTGTCCTGTGCTCCGAGCGCGGCGAGGCGATCCGCCGCGATGCGCGCGGATCGATCGGCAAGCGGCGGACTCGCACAGATGCACACGACTTCGGCATCGGACGTCACCGCGGCCGCGATGCGTTCGGTGAGAAGCGAGTCGCAGGAGACGATCGAGCTCGTGACACCGCGGCAGGCGAGACCGCGCGCGATCGTGCGAGCCGTGAGCTCGTCGCGGTAGTCGCGCGCGGGAACGCACACGACCGAGGTCGCCGGCACCCGCTGCGGCGGCGGATGCTGCACGATCCAATCCTCGGAGAGCGTGTCGACGATGTCCGCGATTCCGTCCATCACGTGACGAGAACGCTCGTCGGAAAGTTGGCCGTCGGATCGGTCCTCGGACAGCCGAGCGAGCGCGGGAAGCACCACTTCGCCGAACGCGGCGTCGATGCCGCGCGTCTCCGCCGTCGCGCGCGCCACCGCCAGCGCGGAGTCGAAGTCCACGGAAAGGAGACGTTGGTACATCCGCGCCGGCGCGGGAAGTCCGGGATCCTCGTTCAACAGCTTGCCTAACCATGCGAGCGCCGGCATGCGGCGGCCCATGACGGCGAGAGACGTCGTCAGCGGCATGGCGAGCACGAGGCCGACGGGTCCCCAGAGCCACGTCCAGAATACAAGTGCGAGAAGGACGGCCGTGATCGACATGCCGGTGCGTCGGCCGAGTGCCCACGGCTCGATGAAATAGGCAGTGATCACTTCGAGAACCGTGAACCAACCGAGAATCACGATCGGTGCGAACCATCCTTCGAGCGTGAGCAACGCGACGACCGTCGGCACCGTCACGGCGACCCATGCGCCCACGAGCGGAATGAACCGAAGGAGCACGACGCTCGCCCCGAAGAGAATTCCGTTGGGGACGCCGAGCACGACGAGGACGGCCCCGAACGCGATCGCGAATCCGATGTTGATGAGAAGTTGCGCGAGAAGCAGCCGGCTCAACTGCGATGCCGCCTCGTCGAGCATGTCCGTCGTCGTATGGATCCGATCAGGTCCGGCGAGCGCGAGGATCCGGTCGCGAAGGTCCTCTCGCCGGATCAGGATGACGATCGCAAAGAGAAGCACGATGGCGCTGCCGACGATCGGCGTCGTGACGGCACTGACGGTCTCCGCGAGGCGACGCGTCGGAGATGTCGACTCGTGCGCGATCACGTCGACGGCGTCGTCGGCCGGCGAGCCGGCGTCGAGGCCTGGCGTCGAGTTCGGATCGGACGGTTGGCTGTCGCCGCTCAGCGTTGCAGCCGCCTCGTCCACTTGCTGCTGCATCGCGAAGACGCTTCGTCGCGCGCGCGACAGCCAGCTGTCGGTCTCTCCGCTGAGCGACGTCAGCTTCGATCGGATGTGCGATCGATACTGCGGCAGCGCCTCGGCGAAGGCGATCACCTGCGTCGAGACGATCCAGCCCGCCGCCACGAGAAGCGTGGTGGCGAGGCCGACGGTGAGGACGGATGCGACCCACCTCGGCGCGCCGCGCCGCTCGATCCACGTTGCGATCGGCATGAGGACGAACGCAAAGAGAACCGCCAGCGCGATCGGTATGAGAACGTCCTGGGCGACCCAGACGAGTCCGATGACGACGACCACGCTGAGGAGCCGGGCCAGGCGCGCGATGTCGCGCACGCCGCGCACTGACACGCCCTGTGGCTCGTCCAGCCCTTTGGTTTGCATAGGAAAAACGTCGGAGCGCGAAGTGGAGCGGCGCTCCGTCACAGGGGCGTCAGCGGCGCGATCCGGTTCGTGACAGGATGTTCCCGCCGATGCGTCCTGCGATGAGCGCGGCGATAACGGTCAGGAGAGCGAGGATGGCGGCGACGATTCCGACGGCGCCGGCCGGTGTGAGCACGCGCTCAAGTGCGAAAAAGAGCGCGACGCATCCCGCAGTGACCGTCAGGACGGCCAAGGCCGCCGCGACGAGCATGACGGCGAGGGCCACCATCAGCTCCGTCGCGGCTCGGCGCGCGACGCGCCCCTCGGCCTCGACGAGTGAAGCGACGCGAAGGACCAACGAGAGCATCCCGCCCATCACGGCCTCCCCGAGTAGCTGCCGAATCATGCGCTCCGCCGAAAGAGCGAAGCCGCGAGCAGCCCGGCTCCGAACGCGATGAGAACGGTCGTGAACGGCCGTTCCTCGACAAACTCCTGAACCTGCTCGGCCGCCGACGTGGCCGAATCGCGAACGGCCTTGGTCGCGTTGCGGACCGTGTGCGCGCCGCCTTTCATCACGTTCGATGCGAGGCTGCCGAAATCGGTCTTGAGAGCAGCCATATCGGCCTTGAGCGCTTCGAGGTCAGCGACGGGATCATCTTTCGCCATTGTGAAACTCCTTCGCCTCATCGATGTGATGAGACGTGAAGGAGGGTAAACGCGCGCGTTGCGAGCAACGGTCGGGCGAATGCCCGAAACAGCCTCACGGCGCACGGCGACGCGAGTTTGCGCGAGGGCGGGCGCGCATTGACCGGTACATTCAAGGGATATGAGTCGACGCGCACAGATCAACGTTCTTTGTGTGGACGATCACGAACTGCTCATGGAAGGCCTCGCGGCCCGCATGGCACTCGAACCTGATCTCGTTTGTGTTGGCCGATTGACCTCGGCCACCGATGTTGTGGAGAAAGCGCAGCAGCTTCGGGCTGAGGTCATTCTCCTCGACATCGATATGCCAGGAGTGAATCCGCTCGATCGCCTAATCGATCTGACGCGGCTCCTCCCCGATGTTGCCGTCGTGATGCTGTCCGCGCACTTGCGGGACCACTACATCGACACGGCCCTTGATCGCGGGGCGAAGGGATACTTCGTGAAGACGTCCACGCCCACCGAGATCTTCGAAGGCATTCGTGCCGCGGCGAGCGGTCGGGTCGCGCTCGGCTCGGAAGTGCAGGAGCGTCTCGTCGCGGGCGACCATCGCGCGAGTACGGGGAGCGCGAACCGCAGCAAGCTGAGCTTGCTCTCTCCTCGCGAGGTCGAAGTGCTGAGACTTGTCGGCCGCGGAATGTCGCGAGCCGAGATCGCCCGAACGTTCTGTCGGAGCCTCAAGACAATCGACGCGCAACACACGTCGATCATGAAGAAGCTCGACATTCACGATCGCGCGGAACTTACGAGATTCGCCATTGCGGAAGGGCTGGTCGAGGTGTGAGGACGGGTGCTGTCAGCACGAAGCCCCCGAAAGGGGGAGCCGCACGACTTCTCGTATACCTGCGCTCGAGGGCCGTCGGACGCTACGGTTTTGCAATTGGCCTTTGCCTTATCTCGGTGGTGATCCGGTCGTACCTCGGACCGGTGGTCAACATCGCCGACATGCCGTTCCTATTTGCGGCGCTGACGGTCGCGGCCTCGTCCTGGTTCGGCGGCTGGGGACCGGGCGTCATACATGCGCTTCTCCTCATCGGGATCGTGCAGTACTTCCTCGTCCTCCCCGAGCGCGGGCTCGAGTATGTCCTGAGCGACACGCAGATCATCCGGATGTCGTTCTTCGGACTGCAGTGCATCGTGCTGTCGGTCATCATCGATCGATTGGTGAAGTCGCGCCAAGCGGTGCAGTTTCGAATCGCGCACCAGGACGTGGAGCTCGCGCTGCGCGACGCCGTCCTCCGCTCGACCGGCAGCAGGGCCGGCGACGCCGAAGCGATCAGCAACATTCTCCGTGCGCTCGTCCGCGAGCTGGAGTGCGAGGCGGGCATCGCGTGGTCCGTGAACGGCACGGTGACTGCCGTCGCGTCGGTGGCGAGCGGCTCGATGAAGGGCGACGGGGAACGACCGTCTCCCCGCGAGCAGCGCCGACACGCGAGGGCCGAGGCATTCGTGCTGCGTCGCGTCGCCGATGGCGTGATAGGGGACGACCTCGTCCGCCGATGCGCGCGCGAGGGCGCTCCGATCGCGGGTCAGCACGCAGGCGAAGATAGGCTCGTGCAGCACGCGCTCGCGCTTCCCGTGACCGGCGGCGAAGACCGGACGGGATCGCATTTCTATGTATTCGAGCTCCGTCGCGCCGTGACGTTCGCGCCGACCCCCGAAGCGCTCAAGCTCTTCGAGTCGCTCGTCAACGACATCGAGCAGTGCCGCCGCCTCCGCTCGACCGAACGGACCGTCGACGTGTTGAATAGGCGTCTGCTCGACCGTGCACAGGAGCTCGAGACGGTCCTCGAGGCGGCGCCGATCGGGCTCGCGGTGTCCCGATCGACCGCGTGCGACGACGTTCGGATCAATGCGTCGGCCGCGGAGTGTCTCGCGCTTCCTCGAGGCACCCGGCACCTCACGAGCGAGGACCGGCATCCGGCGTTCGAGGCCGCGTTGCGCATCTGCTCCGCCCCGATGACGTCGGCCACGGACCGTCGCCGCCCGGTGGGTCCGGTCGAACTCGAGTTTGACGATGTCGACGGACAGATGCGCACGATCTATGCGTCAGCGTCGCCGCTCGTCGACGCCGAGGGGAACGTTCGGGGATGCGTCGCCGCCCTCGTCGACATCACGCAGATTCGCCGCGCGGAACTCGCGATCCGAGAGCGCGAGAAGGCGTTCCGCCGGAGCTTCGAATGCGCCGGCGTCGGCAAGGCGGAGATCGACCCGTCGACCGGTTGCTTTCAGCTCGTCAACCGTCGGCTGTGCGAGATGTTCGCGGCGACGGCCGCTGACCTCACGGGGCGACCGTTCGTCGAGCTGCTTGCGGCGCACGAGCGGCCGCGCGCCGAATCTATGTTGGAGTCGGTTCTCCGAAGCGAACAGGGCGCGATGACGGAGGAGTTCGAGTTCGTGACCCAAGACGGAAAGCCCGTCTTTGGCGCCACCTCGATCACGGCGGACTACGACGTGCGAGGCCGCGCGACCCATCTGATCGCGGTCATCCAGGACGTCACCGGACGGCGACAGGCGGAAGAGGAGTTGAGCCGCTATCGCGCGCGTCTTGAGGATCTCGTCCAAGCTCGCACCGCCGCGCTCGAGGGCACGCATAGGCAGCTTCGAATCTCAGAGCGAATGGCGGCGCTCGGCACGATGTCCGCGGGCCTCGGCCATGACATGGGCAACTTGCTCCTGCCGGTTCGCCTGCGATTGGAATCGATGGCGCTGAAGGGCATTCCGTTCGAGCTTCAGGATGATGTCCAGGCCATCGGCAAGTGCGCGGAGTATCTGCAGCGCCTCGCGAACGGCTTGCGCCTTCTCTCGCTCGATCCGGACCAGGCGCATCTCACCGAGCACACCGATCTCGATCGATGGTGGGCGGACATCGAGACGTTCCTTCGAAACACGCTCCCGCGCGGGGCCGAGCTCGAGAAGCGGTTCGAGCAGAACCTGCCTCTCCTGCCGGTGTCACGACATCGTCTCACGCAGGCGGTGTTCAACCTGGTGCAGAACGCGTCGGATGCCGTGCGCGACCAAGGCAACGGTCGTGTCTGCGTTGCAGCCTCGCGCACCGCGGACGGTGCGGGTCTTTGCCTCGTCGTCGAGGACAA